>JBBRYB010000010.1:0-120690 GCA_038238115.1 Propionibacteriales bacterium
AAAATCTTCTTGTGCCGTCCGGTGACGCCGGGTCTCTATGCTCCGTCGAGGGCGTCTACTAGCCGGGCGCGGGGATCATGTTGTTGGCCCTTCATTGTTGCCGACACTGTGGTCGAGCACGAGGACTAGATTTGTTCCTTGCCCTGATGATCCCCCCGGGACGGCACGTAGTTGCTGATCGGGAACGGGTGCTGAGGGGAGCTGAGAACGATGCTCAGTGAATCGGTGGACGAGGAGCAGGTCATTGCCCGGGTGGCTGCAGTGGACGTCGGCAAGGCCGAGCTGGTGTGCTGCGTGCGGGTCTCAGGAGCAGGTGCTGCGAAGAGGTGGCTGCAGGAGGTCTCGACGCATTCGACGATGACCCGGTCGTTGGCTGACTTGGCCAATCATCTGGTCGATCTGCGGATCGAGCGAGTCGTGATGGAGGCGACCTCGGACTACTGGAGACCGGTGTTCTACCTGCTGGAGGCCCATGGTCTGGAGCCGTGGCTGGTCAACGCCCGCGACGTCAGGCATCTGCCAGGACGACCGAAACCGATGTGCTGGACGCGGTCTGGTTGTGCAAGGTCGCGGAGCGGCAGATGCTGCGCCCCAGTTTCGTTCCGCCCCGGCCGATCCGCCAGCTGCGAGACTTCACCCGCTACCGGATCGACCTGGTCGGGGTGCGGACCGCGGAGAAGAGCCGGGTCGAGAAACTGCTCGAGGACGCCTGCATCGAGCTGTCGGTTGTCGCCTCGGACATCTTCGGTGTCTCCGGACGGGCGATGATGGCGGCGTTGATCGCTGGGGAACGCGACCCGAAGGTGCTTGCGGAGATGGCCCGGACCCGGATGCGCGTCAAGATCCCGCAGCTGGTGGAGGCCTTCACCGGCCACTTCGATGACCATCACCGGTTCCTGCTGGCCCAGATGCTGGCACGTATCGACGGGATCGACGCCGATATCGCGGTGCTCGACACCCAGATCGAGACGCTCCTGACCCCCTTTCGCCCAAGCGGTGGAGCGCCTCGATGAGATCCCCGGTATCGGACCGGTCGCGGCCGCCGTCATCATCGCCGAGATCCGGCTCGACATGACCCCGGTTCCCCACCCCCGGACACTTGTGCTCGTGGGCGAAGTTCTCCCCCGGTGTGAAGTCCTCGGCCGGCAAGAACAAGGGCAACGGGTCAACCGGGCACGGCAACCGGTATCTCACCCGGATCCTGGGCGAGGCCGCCGTGATGGCTGGACGCAGCGACACATTCCTCGGCGAGCGTTACCGCAGGATCTCCCGACGCCGTGGGAAGAAGAAGGCCATCGTCGCGGTCGGCCGCTCCATGCTGGTCATCATCTGGCACCTGCTCGCCGACCCCGAGACACGCTTCAACGACCTCGGCGCCGACCACTTCACCCGACACGTCAACACCGACGCCAAGAAGCGCAACCACATCCGCCAGCTCGAAGCCCTCGGCTACACCGTCACCCTCGAACCCGCAGCCTGAACCGTCGCCAGCAAACTGTCCCGGCTCCGCCGGAAGCCATCGCCTGCCCACTCACCCTTCATTTTCGGACTAGAGACTTCCAAAGGGGAGTCTGGCTGGGACTGTGAAACGCCGTCTGACCTGCGATTACGCCTGGAGCGGGTGACCGGGATCGAACCGGCATGGCCAGCTTGGAAGGCTGGGGCTCTACCATTGAGCTACACCCGCGTACGTCGATCGAGGCTTGACCCGCACAAGGGCTCACACCCTGACGGCACGTCGCTCACATGGTGTCACGAGTCTTGTCCGATCAGCCAATCCAGCGCTGAGTCGCGCACCTGTGTCGTGAGACGGTCATTCGCCGAGGCGTCGGACAACCTGCAAGCCTGGACACCATGACCGTCACCGTTCGGGCGCCGACGGCCGACGACGCGGAGGCGCTGGCACGCATCAACATCGAGGCGTGGCGCGACGCCTACACCGGGATCGTCCCGAAGGCACGCATCGACGCTATGCAGCCCGCGACATACCGCGAACGCTGGACCGACAACATCGCCAACGCGGAGCCCGGTGTCGCATTCTTCGTGGGGGAGTTGGACGGCGTGGCGGCGGGCTACGGGATCGCGGGCGCCTATCGACCGCAGGAGGACGCCGACGAGGAACGGCCAGTCGGGCTCGGCGAACTGTTCGCGATCTACGTCGACCCACCTCGACAGAGGCGCGGGGTCGGCATCGCGATCCACGATGCGGTGCTCGGCTGGTTGGCCGCCGCAGGATACGGCGAGGCGGCGCTCTGGGTCCTCGCAGCGAACGCCCCCAGCATCGCCTGGTACGGCGCCCGGGGCTGGCGGCGCGACGGTGCAACCAGTCGGTGGGAGGCGGCGGGAGAGCGGCTGCTCGAGGTTCGGATGCGCCTTACATTGCGGGAGGTGACCTCCACCCGAGCCGGCCGCGCGCCGCCGACGGTCTCGTCTAGACTCGGGCGCTGACACCGACAGCCGACAATCGACAGCTGACACCGGGGCGTAGCGTAGTGGCTAGCGCGCCTGCTTTGGGAGCAGGAGACCGCAGGTTCGAGTCCTGTCGCCCCGACCACGTTTCCCACGGACCACCTCAGACCTCCGATTCCCCCAGTACGGCGAGGCGACGAAACCACTCGTCGGCGCGGCCGTCGAACGGTGGTTGGCCGGCTCGCAGAGCCTGCCTCACGTCCCCACAGGACCGGTTCACCTAGGCGACGATTTCCGATGGATAGCCCAGGCTGACCTGGTGCTCGGCGAACTCAGCCTCGTCGTCCACCTCGACTCGGCCGCTCCACCGCTGCACGACGTCCAGGTCCAGGTCGACCATCGTCACGCGTGCGTCGCTCCACTGCGCGACAGTGGTGATGTCGACGTACGTCGAGCAGCTCGCCAACTCGGGACCGTCGATCCACTCGTTGAAGGAGGCTATGTAGCCAGCCGCTGGGGGCACGACCATGACGGTGGCGTAGGGAATCACCATATCGTGGCCGGGTCTCGTCAGCCGACGGCCCTTGAAGGCACCGACCCATGTGCCGCACTGATCAGTGCCGAGCAGCCTGAGCTCGGACTCCCAATGCTTGCCGCCGCCCCACTTGGTGAAGGCCACCAGCACCCGTGCGCCCGTCGACGAACCTAGCAAGGCGATCACCTGTTTCGACGAGGCTGGATCTTCTGAGGACGTCTCGGTCGTCGACGCAGCTGAGAGCCGCCTTCGGACGATTTCACCGACGCGCGGCCCCCCGTTAGGCTAGAAGCCTTGCCGTCGGAGCTGCATAGCCGTTCGTGCAGCCCATCCCTGACTCGTAGGAGATCCACCTGTGAAGAGCGCCGTCGAGACCTTGAACCCCACTCGGGTCAAGCTGAGCGTCGAGGTGCCCTTCGGGGAGCTCAAGCCGAGCCTCGACGCGGCGTACAAGAAGATAGGCCAGCAGATCTCGGTGCCCGGTTTCCGCAAGGGAAAGGTTCCCGCGATGGTCATCGACCAGCGCGTAGGTCGCGGTGTCATCCTCGACGAGGCGATCAACGACGCGCTGCCCAAGCTGTATTTCCAAGCTCTGCAGGACAACGACATCGTGCCGCTCAGCCAGCCGGAGCTAGATCTCCGCGAGTTCGAGGACGGAGCCGATCTCAGCTTCACCGCCGAGCTCGACGTCAAGCCGGCGATCACTCTCCCCGACTACTCCAATGTAGAGACCGAGGTAGAGGACTTCGAAGTCGGCGACGACGAGGTCGACGAGCAGATGGAGTCGCTGCGAGAACGCTTCGGCACGCTGACACCTCTCGACCGACCGGCTGCCGACAGTGACTTCGTGACGATCGACTTGTCCGCAGCCAACAAAGGCGGTGCGCAGATCGAGGAAGCGCAGGCCACCGGCATGAGCTACCAGGTCGGGCGCGGCGTCCTGCTCGAGGGACTCGACGAGGCGCTGATCGGGATGTCGGCCGCCGACGAGAAGACTTTCGAGTCCACGCTTGTGGGCGGCGACCACCAGGGTCAGCTGGTCGACGTCACGGTCAAGGTGACCGCCGTGCAGGAGCAGCAACTCCCCGAGCTCGACGACGAGTTCGCCCAGAACGCATCAGAGTTCGACTCGATCGAGGAGCTGAGAGCGGACGTCCGTGACCGGCTCGTCCGCGGAAGCCGCATCGAGCAGGCCAGCGCGGCGCGCGACGCTGTCTTGGAAAACCTGCTCGCGCGGGTCGACATCCCGCTGCCGGACGGCGCCGTCGCCGAGGAGCTACAGGCCCGACGCGAGTCCATCGAGCAGCAGCTGGCGTACGCCGGCATGTCCAAGTCCGACTACCTGGAATCCGAGGGTCAGACCGAGGATGAGTTCGCCGCAGACCTCGACAAGCGGGTACGCGACGCCATGACCGCCCAGTTCCTGCTCGACGAGATCGCGACCGCCGAGGCGGTGGCCGTTCAGGAGGCCGAGCTCACCCAACACCTGCTCCGGCGCGCGCAGCAGTCCGGCCAGACGCCCGAGGAATACATCCAGCACGCGATGGAGCACAACCACGTGCCCGAGCTCGTCGCCGAAGTGCGGCGGGGCAAGGCACTGGCCCACGTCGTCGAGAGCGCCACCGTCAAGGACGCCTCAGGGAACATCGTCGAGCTCAAGACGCTCCAGCCCGACGGCACGTATGCCGATCCGGCCGAGCTCGAGGCCGCCGCCCTCGCTGCCGAGGCCGCCGAAAATGGCACGGCTGCCGCCGTCGACCAGGGGGCCGTTGCCGACGAGGCAGCGGGTGCGCCGAGGCAGGACGACAGCGCCACGCCGAGTCTCCCGGCGCAGAGCCCTGACCCGGCCGCTGCCGTGGTCGGCTCAACGGACTACCTCGACGTGCCAGAAGACGACACACACCGATAAGGCCCTGTCCCGGCCGCGGCCGGCCGGTCGCAGCCGGGACAGCGCCCGAGTCGCCAGCCTCCCAAGCGTCAGCGGCCGGCCGTCAGCGTGCCAACGCGCCCATCGGGTCCCAAGCCGGCAGCACGATCGGTTCGAGCTCCAGGGCCTGGTGTAGGTTGGCGGGGAGGGCTTCGCGACGTACAGCGATCTCGAAGACGTGCTCGGCGAACCAGTTGTCGTTCATCGTCCAGAAGCCCTTGTCGGCCTTGTCGTCTCCCCAGCTGTTCTCCACCCGCCACCGCCTCGGGGCGTCGTGACCGCCGGTCGACGGGACCACGTCGACGCCTGTGAAGAGCATGGCGTGCGTCATGAGCGTGTCCTGATGCACGAGGCGGTCGGCCTTGTCCATCGCCAGGTCGGCGTCGTACAGCCCGTCATAGTCATAGAGGCCGGCATCCCAGTAGCCGAGCTCGCGGTTGCTCATCTTGCCGGTGTCGCAGCCGAACCAGACTGGCTCTCCGCCGACCACGGACCTCATCGCGAGGTCCCTGATCAGCGACATCTCGACATTCAGGTAGACGACCGGCGGAGCGTCAACGACGTTGCCGAGGAACTCGACGGTGTAGGTGCGGCCCACGGGGCTCGACGCGCGAGGATCGTGCACGATGCACACATAGTCCTCGAGTGGCAGCCCGACGTACTTGGCCGCGAACTCCTGCGGCGTCATCTCCGCATCACGATGGAAGCCCTTGTCCTTGTCCGCCCATTGCCACTGGACGGTGTCAGGTGGTGTGCCAAGGTGAATCGTCAGGATGCGGTGCGCGACCTCCAGCGCCTCGAGCTTCGAGGCGGTCAGCTGGTCACCGGCGGCCCCGGCCGCAGCCGCGGCGCGTAGGTCGCGAGCGGTCCGGCGGAG
Source organism: Propionibacteriales bacterium (assembly GCA_038238115.1). Taxonomy (GTDB): domain Bacteria; phylum Actinomycetota; class Actinomycetes; order Propionibacteriales; family Nocardioidaceae; genus JBBRYB01. The sequence continues at coordinate 5,749 of JBBRYB010000010.1, forward strand.
CAGCCGGCCGATCGAGTGGTTCATGCTGCCCGTCTTCGACGACGAGTGCGTCTCCGGCATCACTGACTTGGGTACGAGGCCGTGTTTGCTGACCAGTGCCACGAACATGTTCCACTGGCCGCCGTCCTCGCCCGGGTTGGCGAGCAGGTGCGCCACGGTTCGGTCGTCGGCGTCGCGGTCGGCGGTGGCGATGATCGCCTCGAGCCAGTGGTTGGCCTTCTCGAGCTTGTCCCAGAAGAGCAGGTAGTTCTGCGAGAACTCGAAATCCTTGACGCCCATCGCCTGCGCCGCGCCCACACGCAACAGGTTGAGTCCCGCGAACAGCCAGCACCTTCCGCTCTGCTTCTGGTCGGTCACCGCCCAGTCGTCGAGCAGGTGCGACATCGAGGGAGCCATCGATGTCACGACCGAGCGGTCGAGGACGATGTCCTCCAGACTCGTCTTCGTCACCGCGTTCTGGGCGAGTCGGTATGCGGGGTTGGCCTGGAACTGCTTGGCAAACCTCTCGAGGTCGTCGGTGTTGAGGGCGCGGTTAGCGTCGAGGCTCATAGTGGTCCTTCCAGGCAGACTGTTGCGTGTCGACCTTACGCCCGCGACAACCGCTACGCCCGTCACGCCCGTCCTGGCACCTCACCGTGCCTGCGCTGCTCATGTGCAGGCGACAGCGACAGCGTTGCGGTGCCGGGGGCTGGACGAGCGGGAGGATAGTGGGTCAATGATCGGCTTGGAGGTCGACGAGTCACTGCGGATGTTCATGCCGGCGCGCCGACGTGGCGGATCGGTGGAAATCCGGTACGACGGCACCGCCTCACTCGGCCACCTCGTCCAGTCGATCGGCGTGCCGCTGTCGGAGGTTGGACGGCTACGCGTGGGGCTCGATCCGGTCGCGTCCCTCGTATCGGCCGCGCGACGGTGACGTCGTCAGTGTCGAGCCGGTCGCGCGCCCGCAGACCTGGCCCGGCGGGGCGCCGCGATTCGTGCTCGATGTGCACCTGGGCTATCTGGCGCGGCGGCTGCGGCTTCTCGGCGTCGACGTTCGCTACGACGTCGCGGCTGACGATGACGAGCTGGCGCGCACTGCGCTAGACGACGACCGAGTCCTGCTGACCAAGGACCGTGGTCTGCTCTTTCGCCGAGCGGTGCTGCACCGGGCCGCGTATGTGCATGGCCGCGGAGGAGACGAGCAGCTGAGCGACGTACTCGACCGCTACCGTCCGGAGCTTGCGCCATTCACACGGTGTCTGGCCTGCAACGGATGGCTGTTCCCGGTCGCGAAGGCCGATGTGGTGGCACTCCTCGAGCCGGGCACCGCCAGGTCCTACCGACTGTTCGTCAAGTGCCAAGCGTGCGGCCGCGTCTACTGGCACGGCGCGCATGCTAGGCGGCTGATGCGTTGGTCGAGTCCGCAGTCGAGGCCGGACGTGCTCGGGCTCACGCCGCATCACCCGCGGGGCAGGTGCGGCGCTGAGCCATTGCTGTGCTCGCGTGACGGACACTCGACGCGGACTCACTCGAGGGCTCGCCGGTCGCATACCGCGGAGCGGCGGCGAAGCACGGTCAGGGCCAGTCGATGCCCGGTGATGACGACGAGCAGCCAGGTTGAGCCGAGCGTGAACGCGACGAGAACGTCGGTCGCCCAAATGGTGGCCCAGGTAGATGCGGCTCAACCCCATCAACACCGACAGCACCACAGCAAGCACGACTGCTGCGATGCGAACCGTGCGGCTCGCGACCCGGCATACGATCAGGTAGGCGATCATCGACAAGATCACCCACGTGTTGAGGGTGTGTCCGCTGGGAAATGACGGCGACGTCTCGTAGGGCGGCACCGCCAGGGCAGGCGAGGGCCGGGCGCGGTCGATGGTGTGCTTGCCGACCACCGTCATGACCAGGGAGCCGGTCGCGGCGACGAGCAACAGCAGCACCGGAGTCCACCGTCGTCATAGCCAGGCCAGCAGCAGCGCCGCGAACACGGCGATGAACGGCATCACCACTGCGGACCCCAGGTCGGTGAAGTCCGTGACGATCGAGTTCCTGGTGGGCGTGCGCCAGGCGATCATCTGGTTGAGCAAGGGGCGATCGAGCCCGGCCATCCCGTCCTTGTCGTTGACGTTGTCATAGCTCTGGGCGCTCGCCGCGGTCAGGAGGGCGGCGCCTACGAGGCCGACCAGCGACGTGACGAGCAGCACGACGTACGCCACCCTGGCCTCGTGGGCCTTGTCGCCCACCGTGGACGTTGCGCGCAGTACGGTCCGGGCGAGGCGTCGGCCGGGCCGGCTCCGCCAGGTGGTCAGCTCCCGCTCGGTGACGCGCTCCCGCCCGGAGCTGGGCTCGGGTTCAGGGCCGCAGGCTACGGGTTCGCGCTGCCGGGCGGTGCGTAGCTCCTCGTCCGGCTCCATCGGCTCATCGTGCCTCGACCGTGTGCAGGATGCATGGCAAATGACGCCGCTCGGCGCGACACCTTGAGCCTTCGATGGCGTGAGCGGCCGGTGAAGGCTTAGAGGGGATCGAGGTGGAGGGGTTCGGTTGGGCGACCGTGCTCGATCAAATCCGCGACCTGGTGGCCGAGGCGCCGAGGCGTCAAAACGACATACCCGTCGGCGCCGGGGTTTGCGGCGTCGTACGTCGCCTGGGCCGCCATCAGCTCGGCGTAGTCCCACCAGCGCATGGAGTCGAGGTGTTCGGCCAGTAGCTCTTCGACGCTGAGGTGAGGGCGAGGCTCGAACGCGTCGACCTCCACGAGGAAGAACGTGTCGCGTTGACCGTCCCACTGCGTCATGGGGAAGACGTGCTCCTTCCACCAAATCGGTGAGCCGGGGTTGTCGACGACCAGGCCGAGCTCCTCGCGGAGCTCCCGCTTCAGTCCCTCGGCGGCGCTCTCGCCAGGGTCGAGGCCGCCTCCCGGGCAGGCCCACAGTCCGGTGGGCAGGTCTTCGCGGCCGCCGAAGTCGAAGTGCACCAGCAACACCCGTCGGTCGCGGTCCATCACCACCGCCCGGGCTGCCCTACGGATCCGGAGCGGCGGTTGAGGCACCGAGCGAGTCTAGGGTGCGGGCCGCGACCCGGCGCCGTGGGCCGGAGGCGACCAACGGTGCGCTCTGGGCGAACACGGCCCCGGCGGCCGTGGCTTTGTCCGACCTGGCCGCTAGTGTCGGTCAGGTGACTCCCTTTGATTCAGCCCTCAACGAGATGAACGGCGGCTCGTCGGCCTCAGGGCTCGACGACCACATCTACCAGCGGCTCCTCAAGGAGCGCATCGTCTTCCTCGGCTCAGAGGTCAAGGACCAGAACGCCAACGCGATCTGCGCCCAGATGCTGCTGCTCAACGCCGAGGACGCCGACACCGACATCTACTTCTACATCAACTCTCCCGGTGGCTCCGTCGACTCCGGGATGGCGATCTACGACACCATGCAGTTCATCTCCAACGACGTGGCCACCTTCGGGATGGGTCTGGCGGCGTCGATGGGCCAGTTCCTGCTCTGCGCGGGCGCAAAAGGCAAGCGCTACGCCCTGCCGCACGCGCGCATCATGATGCACCAACCGTCCGGAGGCATGGGCGGCTCGGCTTCCGACATCAAGATCCAGGCCGAGCAGTCGCTCTACATCAAGAAGATTCTCTTCGACCTGATCAGCCAGCACACCGGCCAGGAGCTGTCCCAGGTGGAGCTCGACGCCGACCGTGACCGCTGGTTCACCGCCGATCAGGCCAGGGACTACGGCTTTATCGACCACGTGGTCTCGCAGGCCACCCAGGTCGTCTCAGGCGGCACCCCCAACTCGCCAGACGGTGCCGCATGACCGTCAACCCGCTCCTCGTCGCTTCCGGAGGCCCCGACATGAACAACGTTCCGCTGCACCAGCTGAGCGCGCCGAGCGCTGAGTACTTCATTCCGCAGTGGGAGGAGCGGACGTCGTACGGCGTACGCCGCATCGACCCCTTCGCCAAGCTGTTCGAGGACCGCATCATCTTCCTCGGCACGCCGATCTCCGACGACATCGCCAACGCGGTCATGGCGCAGCTGCTCTGCCTCGCGTCGATGGACCCCGACCGTGACATCAGCATCTACATCAACTCACCCGGCGGCTCGTTCACCGCGCTGACCGCTATCTACGACACGCTGCGCTACCTCAAGCCCGACGTGCAGACCATCTGCCTCGGCCAGGCCGCCTCGGCCGCTGCCGTGCTCCTCGCGGCCGGCACCAAGGGCAAGCGGCTCGCGCTGCCCAACAGCCGCATCCTCATCCACCAGCCCTACACCGAGGGCACCTACGGCCAGGCGAGCGACATCGAGATCCAGGCCAACGAGATCTTGCGGATGCGTTCACTGCTCGAGCAGATGATCTCCGAGAACACTGGCAAGTCCATGGAGGAGGTCAGCCGCGACATCGAGCGCGACAAGATCCTCACGGCCGAGCAGGCCATCGAGTACGGGCTGATCGATCAGGTCCTCGAGTCGCAGAAGGCGACACTGGTCAACGCCTAGTTCGCAGATCCCGGCGGTTGACCGTCCCGACAGGTACGGTCAACATGGAAACCACCGGCCGCGGCGCGCGAGGCACCGTGACCCGAGGACAAGGAGACGTCGCGGGTGGCACGCATTGGTGACGGCGCAGATCTGCTGAAGTGCTCGTTTTGCGGGAAGAGCCAAAAGCAGGTCAAAAAGCTCATCGCCGGGCCGGGTGTCTACATCTGCGACGAGTGCATCGACTTGTGCAACGAGATCATCGAGGAGGAGCTGTCCGAGGGCAGCGAGCTCGGCCTCGAGGAGCTGCCCAAGCCTCGGGAGATCTACGACTTCCTCAACGGCTACGTCATCGGCCAGGACTCCGCGAAGAAGTCACTCGCCGTGGCGGTGTACAACCACTACAAGCGCATCCAGGCGGCCGTCGGTGCTGTCGCCCGGCACGGCAAGGAAGAGCCGGTCGAGCTGGCCAAGTCCAACATCTTGATGATCGGGCCGACGGGCTGCGGCAAGACGTACCTGGCGCAGACCCTCGCCCGGATGCTCAACGTCCCGTTCGCCATCGCAGACGCCACCGCGCTCACCGAGGCGGGGTATGTCGGTGAGGACGTCGAAAACATCCTGCTCAAGCTCATCCAGGCCGCCGACTACGACGTCAAGAAGGCCGAGACGGGCATCATCTACATCGACGAGGTCGACAAGGTCGCGCGGAAGTCCGAGAACCCGTCCATCACCCGCGACGTGTCCGGCGAAGGTGTGCAGCAGGCTCTGCTCAAGATCCTTGAGGGCACGACCGCCTCGGTGCCGCCGCAGGGCGGACGCAAGCACCCGCACCAGGAGTTCATCCAGATCGACACCACCAACATCCTCTTCATCGTGGGCGGCGCCTTCGCGGGTCTCGAGCGCATCATCGAGCAGCGCGCAGGCAAGAAGACCCTCGGCTTCACGGCCGAGCTGGTGTCGAACTCCGAGGCTGACATCGACCAGCTCTTCGCCGACGTCCGTCCCGAGGACCTGCTCAAGTTCGGGCTGATCCCGGAGTTCGTGGGCAGGCTTCCCGTCATCGCGACCGTTGACAAGCTCGGCGAGGCGGATCTGATGCGCATCCTGGTCGAGCCGCGTAACGCGCTCACGAAGCAGTACCAGAAGCTCTTCGAGATCGACAACGTCGATCTGGAGTTCACCGACGACGCCGTCGAGGCGATCGCAGACCAGGCGATGCTGCGCGGCACTGGCGCGCGCGGCCTCCGTGCGATCCTCGAGGAAGTTCTGCTCAACGTGATGTACGACGTCCCCTCCCGCGCCGACATCGCCAAGGTGGTCGTGACCGGCGAGGTCGTCTCGGACAACGTGAACCCGACCCTCGTCCCGCGCGAAGCCCCCGCCAAGAAGAAGAAGTCCGCCTGACCCACCTCCCTTTTTGCGATTCGTCCTGTCGACGCCGGGGACGGCGAGTCACGGCTAACAGGACGAATCGAGGAAAGCGATCAGATCTGGGTGCGACGGGGCACGCCGATGTCCATGAGGTCCTGCATGATCTCCGCCGGAGCGAGCCGGATCTCGATGTTGCTGCAGCGCAGCACCAGCCGGCCCGAGATGACCACACCTCGCTCGCGGCGCATGTCGCGCCACCAGTTCTCGGTCTCGAGGTGGAAGCCACCATCGATCTCTAGTACAACCACCGTGCCGTCGGGAAGCTCCCACTCGCAGTCGAGGTAACGCCGACGCCCGTGCCGATCGCGGCGTAGCACCTGCCGGCGTGGCGGCTGGAGATCGTACTCGCGACAGATCCGGCCCAAGTCGATCTCCGCGAACGACTGGGCTCCGCCGGCGATGTCACCGAGAGCCAGCCGAAGCTGCTTGCCATGGCGGAGCTTGCTGATCTCGAAGCTGGACAGCAGCAGGCGCTCGGTCGTGCTAAGTCGTTGCTGCACGACGGCGGCAAGCAGGCCGATCCCGGCGCGAAGCGACCCCTCACGCTCGGCCCTGAGCAGAGCCGCGATCTCAAGGCGGAGCCTGGGCGGTGATGATCCGGGTTGCAGCCACTGAACGTACGGCCGGCGGGTCTGGTGGAAGAAGAAGCCCGGGATGGGATCGATGGCTTGGCCCTTTCGCGTGATGACATCGACCACATCGGACTGCCAGCCCTTCAGGCCAGACCGCGAGCAGGCTGTGCCGTGCGAGAGAGCCGCCTCGGTCCCCGCGTGCAGGACACCGAGCCACTGGCGTTGCTCGTCCGTCAGCGGGCCGGTCTGCACGACGAAGACCTCCGGCGCCAGCTGCCGCCAGCGGCCGACGTCGATCTCATGGTCGATCTGGTGGCAGGTCCATCCAGCGTCATCGAGCTGGCCGCGTCGTACCAGGCCACGTTGCCGCACGAGCAGGTCGGCCGGGTCACGGCGACGCGCCCCGGGCGGATTGGCCAGGTCACGGCGACGCGCTTCGGGCGGATCGGCCGGGTCACGGCGACGCGCTTCGGGCGGATTGGCCGGGTCATGGCGACGCGCCTCGGGCGGATTGGCCGGGTCACGGCGACGCGCCTCGGGCGGATCGGCCAGCTCGCCCTCGCGCAGGTCGGACTGGTTGTGGTGGCGCCCGGTTGGCTTGCTGTAGCTGCCGCCGACCAGCGGCGGACCGAACGCTGACTTCAGAATTGCTGCGGCGTTGAGGTAGTCCCCGGTGCTTGGCGGCGCTTGGGTGTCCAGCTCCCTGCGGTTGGCCATGGGATCGGCTGACATGTCCCGACCTTGCCGTAGGCGGCGGCGAGGCTTGATCCAGGGAGCAGATCTGTGGATAGACGAGGCGCGTCCCGTGTGACGGTGGACAACCCCGCCGCCGCCCAGCATTCGTCCTGCTGTCGTCGGGGATGGCGAGCCAGCTCCAGCAGGACGAATCGCGTGGGGGGGGGGGGTCAGTGGGCGAGCTGGTGGACGGCGGCGGTGAAGAGGGCGGGGAGCCGGGCGGCGGTCGGCACGATGGCGGGGGCGAGCAGTGGCCGGTTCCGCGCCCACAGCAGCGACTCGGTCAGGCATCGATAGCGGCGGCTCGAGCGCAGCCACAGCCGCTCGTAGTGCTGCGGGCGGCCCGCGATGATGCACTCGACGAGGCCCTGGGCGCACGCCAGCCCGACCGCGATGCCCTCACCGGTGAGCGCATCGACATAGCCGGCCGCGTCACCCACCAGGAACACGCGGCCGGTATGCCGAGCCCGGCACCGCTGCCGCAGGGGACCGGCTCCGCGGGTGTCGGTCGCCTGCCCCAGCGGCAGCCGGGGGAGCAGGCTCGGAAAGCTTCGCAGTTGCTCCTCGAACGGCGCGCGCTGGGTCGTGAGCACCGCCACCGACACCAGGTCGTCGCCGACTGGGGTCACATACGCCTCCCTGCCGTGCGCCCAATGCACCTCGACCAGATCGGTCCACGCAGCGACAGTGAAGTGGCTGCGCAGGCCGTAGCGCGCCGCCCCCCTGGTCGGCAGGTCGAGGCCCACCTGCCGGCGGATGCCGGAGTGCAACCCGTCGGCGGCGGCCAGGTAGCGCGCGGCGAGTCCGTCGCCGTACACCCCCCGGTCGTCCTGCTCGATAGCACCCACGGATCGTTGGTGAACGCGGATGCCCCGCGCATGCACGGCATCGAGAAGCGCCGCCTGCAACGCCGTCCGCCGCACGCCCAGCCCCACACCTGTGTCGAACGTCGCCTCCGCGCTCTGGCGACCGTTCGTGTAGCGGATGCCGCGGAAGCGCCGACCGGGAAGCGTCAGACCCAGCTCACGAAGCGCGCCCACGGCGCCGGGCATGAGCCCCTCGCCGCAGGCCTTGTCGATCGGTGCGGCGCGTGGCTCGGCGACCTCGACGGAAAGTCCGGCCCGATGCCCGAAGAGCGCGGTCGCGAGCCCCACCGGGCCCCCGCCGACGACGAGCAGGTCGATCATGAGACGCGGCGGCCGTGTGCCCGTGCAGCGTCCCGTCCGGTGTTCGGGCCCGGGTCGGACGCGGAGGCGAGCTGGGCCAGCGCGGCTTCCTCCGACCTGATCCGGACCCGCAGCAGCGCCGCATTCACCACGGTGAATGCCAGGGCCGTCAGCCAGGCCGAGTGAACCAGTGGCAGGGCGGCACCTTCGACCACCACCGCAACGTAGTTGGGATGGCGCAGCCACCGATAGGGCCCGCGGGCGACCAGCGCGTGACCGGGTACGACGATGACCCGGGTGTTCCACTGGTGGCCGAGGGAGGCGATGCACCACCACCGCAGGCCCTGCGACGCCAGCACCAGCGCCAGCATCGGCCAGCCGAGCGCCGGCACGAACGGTCTGCCGGCGGCCGTCACCTCGACGAGGCATCCGACGAGCAGCCCGGTGTGCAGGGCCACCATCGGCGGATAGTGGCGACGACCGAACTCCCGGCCGCCGCGAGACCGGCTCCAGGCGGCGTTGCGCTGGGACACGACAAGCTCGGCAACCCGTTCCAGGGCCACCGCGACCAGCAGAGCGACGTACCAGCTCACCATCGCAGCAGGACCAGCTCGGAGCAGAAGCCCGGTCCCATCGCGAAGAGGAGCACCGGCGACCCGGCGGCCGGCGGCTGCTCGTCGATGGTGTCACGGAGAACGTGCAAGACCGACGCCGACGACAGGTTGCCGATCTGGGCCAGTGAGCGTCGAGTCAGCGCGAGGGCCCGCGGCGGCAGGTCGAGCGCTTCCTCGACGGCCACCAGGACCTTGGGGCCGCCGGGGTGTGCCACCCAGGCGGTGATGTCGCGTGCCTCGAGGTCATGCTGCTTCAGGAACTGGGTGACGTCGTCGCGCAGATAGCGGCTGACGAGGCTCGGCACCTCGGCGCCCAGCACGATCTTCAGCCCACCGGCGCTGATGTCCCAGCCCATCGCCCGCTCGGTGTCCGGGTAGAGGTGGGAGGTGCTGGCCACCACGGTCGGCCCGCCAGCCGAGCGCTCGTCGCCAACCATAACGACCGCCGCGCCGCCGTCGCCGAACAGTCCGCTCGCCACCAGGTTTGCCGTAGAGGGGTCGTCGCGTTGCAGGGTCAGCGAGCACAGCTCGACCGACAACAGCACCGCCACCCCGGCCGGATCGCCGCGCAGGTAGTCGTGCAGGCGGGCGATCCCGGCGGCGCCGGCGACGCAGCCCAGGCCGAAGAGCGGCAGCCGCTTGACGTCGCTGCGCAGGCCGATCATCGCCGCGATGCGCGACTCGATCGAGGGGACCGCGAGACCGGTCACAGTCGTGGAGATGACCAGGTCGACGTCGGCTGGTCCGAGAGCCGCGCCGTGCAGCGCTCCGAGGATCGCCTCCGCGCCCAGGTCCACGGCCACGTCGATGAAGGCGTCGTTGGACTGGCCGAAGTGCGCAAGCTCGCCGTAGCGCTCGATCGGCAGAGCGAGGTGCCTGGTGCTGACGGAGGCGCTGTTGTGCAGCCGGTCGAGCAGCGCGCGCCTGTCGACGTCGGGGAGGCACAGGCCCGCGAACTTCTCGGTAATCTCTGCCTGGGTATAGCGGTGACGAGGGAGCACCGGATGCACGGCTGCGATTCGGGTCACGCCCTGAGCCTACGTGGCCGCGCGGGTCAGCGTCGGTGACGTGTGCCCGTGCCAGCCGGGTCCTCCGATGACGAGGCGTCGGTCGGCGGAGGGCGCGAGCTGGACTCGCGTAGGTCTTGCAGGCTCATCGAGGGGCCGCCGATCGGCTCGCGGCTGTGGCGGCCCGGGCGGAGCCCTTCGACCAGGAGGTCGAGGTGTCGGTGGGCGAGCCGGGCGTTGAGCTCGGGCGGAATGGGGCCGGGCAGCGGCCGGGACAACCGCACGAGCATCAGCCCGATGTCGGCAAACGTCACGTCATCCGGCAGCGTGCCGTCTGCGTGCGCGGCGTCGATGATCAGCTGGATCGCCCGTGCGGAGGCCGTCCGGACCGGAAGCAGCTCCTCGTCGTCCAGGTCGATCTCGTCGAGAACCAGCGGTATGACGGCCGACACGCGGAGGTCGAGCACCGCGTGCATGTACCTCGTCAGCGCGTCGAAACCGTCGGGCTCCTCGGCCAGGGCGCGCTCTGCCGTCGCCTTGGTGTGGACCAGGGCGTCGAGCACCACGGCGCGCAGCAGCGACTGGCGGTCCCCGAAGCGCCGGTAGAGCGTGGCGATGCCGACACCCGCCCGCCGCGCCACCTCCTCCAGTGGTGCGCCCACACCGCGCTCGAGGAAGACGTCCCGGGCCGCCGCCAGAAGCTGGCTCTGGTTACGCCGGGCGTCCGCGCGCAACGGGCGAACTCCCTCAGCGTGCGGTGACTGCGTCATCGGGCCACGGCTCCTGACAGGGCTGTCGTCGGTTCCTCGGACATCATCCTACTGCGATCCGGAGAAATTCCCTCCGTATGCTCTTGTGTCGTGTGGCAGGCCCGTGGGAACCTAAACGGAAGAAGTTCCTCCGGATATCCAAGGAATACACCATGACGACATCTGACGTTCGAGAAGCACGACGGCAGCCGAGAGCGCGAACCGCCGTCGCTGGATCGTCCTGGTCGTGGTCGCGGTCGCCCAGCTGATGGTGGCGCTCGACGCCACGATCGTGAACATCGCGCTCCCGTCCGCCCAGCAGGCACTCGGCTTCGACGACGGTCGACGACAGTGGGTCATCACCGCCTACACGCTGCCGTTCGCGGGCTTGCTGCTCCTGGGTGGCAGGCTCTGCGACCACCTCGGTCGTCGCCGGGCGTTCCTCGCCGGCCTGGCCGGGTTCGCGGCCGCCTCTGCGCTGGCCGGAGCTGCTCCCAGCTTCGCGGTGCTGGTCGCCGGCCGGGCGCTCCAGGAAGCCTTCGCGGCGCTGCTCGCTCCCACCGCGTTGTCGTTGGTCGCCGTCACCTTCACCGAGCCCAGGGAGCGCGCCAGGGCCTTCGGCGTCTACGGTGCGCTGGCCAGCAGCGGAGCCGCCAGCGGACTCATCCTCGGCGGTGCCTTGACCGAGTACCTGCAGTGGCGCTGGTGCCTCTACGTCAACATCGCGGTCGCCGTCTGTGCATTGCTCGCCGGCCGCGCGGTGCTGCCCCGCGTCGCCGCGCAGGCTCGAACCGGCCTCGATGTCACCGCGGGCCTGCTGGTCACCGGTGGACTTGTGGCGGTGGTCTTCGGATGCAGTCAGGCCGTGCCTCATGGCTGGGCGTCGTTGCAGGTGACCGGCCCGTGGGCTGCGGGGCTGCTGGCGCTCGCCTCGTTCGTGCTGCGCGAGCGGCGTACCAGAACCCCGTTGCTGCCGCTGCACATCCTCGCCCACCAGGCCCGAGCAGGCTCCTATCTGGCTGTCGCCGCGGCCGTGGTCGGCTCCTTCGGGATGTTCTTGATGCTCACCTACTACTTCCAGGTGATCCAGGACTACACGCCGCTCCAGGCCGGTCTCGCCTTCCTGCCGCTCACCGCGGCCGCGTCGGCCAGCGGGTACGGCGTGGCCAGTCGCCTGTTGCCGCGGGTCGCTGCGAGCACGCTCATCGTCGCGGGCATGCTGGTGGCGGCCGCCGGGCTGGGCCTGCTCAGCCGGCTGGACGCCGCCAGCGGCTACCTCAGCCTGGTCCTGCCGGCACAGCTGTTGCTGGGGGCGGGCATCGGGTGTGTCTTCACCCCAGCGATCAGCGTCGCCACCAGTGGCATCGAGCGTCGCGACGCCGGTGTCGCCGCGGCCGTCGCGAACACCGCCATGCAGGTCGGTGGTTCGATCGGGACCGCCGTGTTGAACACCGTCGCGATCACCGCCACCAGCGCCTACCTGGGCAGCAACCCCGTCTCCCAGGGAGCGAGGGACGAGGCGCTCGTGCACGGCTACGCCGCCGCAACCACCTGGGCTGGCGTGCTGCTCGTCGCTGTCGCGGCGGTGGCAATGGCGCTGATCAGGCCGCCGCGTCTCGACACGCCGACATCACAGCTGAGCCGACACAACGGAGCCAAGCCATGAGCCAGCACAGCCAGGGGCACGCTCGCCCCCACCACAGCGAGAACCCGCCCGCGACCCAGTCGATCGGGGCCGCTCATGCCGGGTCTGCGGTTGCCGAGGGGAGGGCCGGCGACCTCAGCTGGCCGCGAGTGCTCTTCGCCGCCGGAGGTGTCCTGCTCGTGACCATGCTGGTGCACTTGGTGGCACTCGCAGTGACTGGAGGAGCCGTCACCGGGCCGGTATCGCTGCGCAAGCCGGCCACCTTCGCCGAGACAGGCTGGCTCACCGCCTGGTGTACGGCGCTCATCATGACCCGAATCGACATGCGGCCCCTGCAGCGGCACGTTGTCGGCACGACAGTCCTGGCGTTCGGGATCGGAGAGACCGCCATCATGGCGATCCAGGCGTGGCGCGGCGTCCCGAGCCACTACAACTTCACCACGCCGTTCGACGCGACCATGATGCGGGCCGGTGCCGGTGGGCTGGCGTTGGCGTTCCTCGTCGGCATGGTCACGCTGCTCACCTCGACGTTTCGGGATCGGGCCGCGCCTCGCAGCCTGGTCCTCGGAGTGCGTTGTGGCATCGTGGTGCTCTTGTTCGGGTGCGTCATCGGCTTCGTGATGATCTCCAACATGAGCGGGGTGTTCCAGGGCAGCTTCTTCTCGGGGTTCGCCGAGAAGCAGGTGGGATACCTGGGCCCGGCGCCCGCAACGGTCGGCCACGAGTATCTGCTGCTCCGGCCCTACACCGACGGCGGAGACCTGGTGCTCCTCCACGCGATCGGGATTCACTGCCTCCCGTTCGTTGCGCTGCCGGCGGTGATGCTGTCACGCATCCGGCTGGCCGAGGCGACGAGGACCAGGTACGTGCTCGCGATCGTCGCCGGTGTCGCCGTGGCGATGGCAGTCCTCGCCGAGCAGGCGTTCGGCTCGCTGCCGCTGTCGCAGCTCAGCATCGGCCAGATGTTGTTGCTGCTGCTGTCGGCGGCGAGCTTCCTGACCGGCTGGGCGCTGACCTGCACGGCATACCTTCGGGCCATGCGGAACGATTCCCCAAGCGACCCCTTCCTGTCCGTCAACGAGCCATAATGGCTGGCGCAATAGCCGTGGTGCACACCGGCAGTGCCGCCGCGCGGATGCTCGCCGTTGGGGTGAGGCGATCTGCGACATCGATGTGCGTCGGCACCGGCTGAGCGCGTTGGGCCGGTCGCGTCGGCTCCGACGGTGTGGCCGGGCCTGGATGTTGTGAGCCCGGCGGCGTTGCAGCGCCATGACAAGGCCCGGGCCAGGGTCTGCCGTCTCGTCTGGGCGCGGCTGCCGACGCTATCGGCGAAGGTCGCGCGGACCCGCGTGGACTACGTGCTGTCAGCGAGTACGGCGTCGACGGTGATCGAGTCCGAGCCCGTGTCGACGAACTCGACCTCGCCGACGATCCGCCCGGCCGCCTTGAGATCGTCGACCGCCTGCGCGACGAGTGCGAGCCGGTCGGCGCGGCCGCCGATCGTGGCGTGCGACACCTCGGCACGCATCGACACCTTGGCGACGGACTTCACGCCGCGCAAGCCGGCCAGCGCCTCCGCCACCGCGACCAGCAGATCGGGGTCGTTGCCGACATCGGGCAGGTCGACGTCCACGTCCGGCCAGGAGGCACGGTGGATCGAGCCGTCATGCGACCACGACCAGACCTCCTCACTCACAAAGGGCAGGAACGGGGCCAGCAGCCGAAGCTGAACGGAGAGCCCAGTGTTGAGCGCCAGCCGGGCTGAGTCAGCGGCCGAGTCGCCGCGACCACCGTAGGCACGCTCCTTGACGAGCTCGACATAGTCGTCGCAGAACGTCCAGAAGAACTTCTCTGTGGTTTCGAGGGCGGTGGTGTAGTCGAGCCGGTCGAACGCCTGCGTCGCCTCGACGACCACCTGACGCAACCGATTGACCATCGCCAGGTCGAGCGGGTGGCTGATCGCCGTCGTGTCCCCACGGGCGGCGCCCATGCCGAGCACGAACTTCGATGCGTTGAGCACCTTGATAGCGAGGCGTCGACCGACCTTCATCTGGCTCTCGTCGAATGGGGAGTCCAAACCGGGACGTGACATGGCGGCGCGCCACCGCACAGCGTCGGAACCGTACTTCTCCAGCAGGTCGGCGGGCGTCGTGACGTTTCCCTTGGACTTCGACATCTTCTTGCGGTCCGGGTCGAGCACGAAGCCCGAGATCATCGCGTGCGTCCACGGGGTCTGTCCATGCTCGAAGTGAGAGCGGACGACTCGGCTGAACAGCCAGGTACGGATGATCTCGTGCGCCTGGGTGCACAGGTCCATCGGGAAGACCCGTCCGAACAGGTCGGGGTCGCGCTCCCAGCCACCTGCGATCTGGGGTGTCAGTGACGAGGTTGCCCAGGTGTCCATGACGTCGGGGTCACCGATGAACCCGTTCGGCTGGCCCCGCTGCGCCTCGTCATACCCGTCCGGGACATGTGAGGACGGGTCGACCGGCAGCCGGTCCTCTCGGGCGCGCAGCGGGGCGGAGTAGTCGGGTTCGCCGTCGGCGTTGAGCGCGTACCACAACGGAAAGGGGACTCCGAAGTAGCGCTGCCGGGAGACGAGCCAGTCGCCGTTGAGGCCGCGGACCCAGTTCGCGTAGCGATGTTTCATGAACGGCGGCACCCAGGTGATCTGGTCGCCCCGGGCCAGCATGGCCTCGCGCAGCGCCTCCTCGCGGCCGCCGTTGCGGATGTACCACTGGCGGGTGGCGACGATCTCCAGCGGCTTGTCCCCGTTCTCATAGAAGTTCGCCATCCGCTGCGTTGGCTTCGGCTCACCCATCAGGTCTGCGGACTCACCGAGGAGGGCTGCCATCGTCTCCCGGGCGCTGAAGGTGGTCTTTGCGGCGAGCTGCCCGTACGCCGCCTTGGCTTCATCCGCCGCGAGCCAGTCAGGAGTGTCCCGCAGGATGCGGCCGTCCCGGCCGATGATCGCCCGCACCGGGAGCTGCAGCTCGCGCCACCACTGGACGTCGGTCAGGTCGCCGAACGTGCAGCACATCGCGATGCCCGCACCCTTGTCCGGCTCGGCAGCGGGATGGGCGAGCACCGGGACCTCGACGGCGAAGATCGGCGTGCGCACGGTGCGACCGAACAAGGGCTGGTAGCGCCCGTCGTCAGGGTGGGCGACCAGGGCGACGCAGGCCGCGATCAGCTCCGGCCTGGTCGTCTCGATAGGGACCTGGCCATCGGGCCCGTGGAAGGCGACCCGGTAGAAGTGCCCGGGATACTCGCGTGCCTCCAGCTCCGCCTGAGCTACCGCCGTCTGGAACGTGACGTCCCACAGGGTCGGCGCCTCGGACTGGTAGGCCTCGCCGCGCTCGAGGTTGCGCAAGAAGGCGCGCTGCGACGCGGTCCGGCTATCGCCGCCGATGGTCGTGTAGAGGTGGGACCAGTCGACCGACAAGCCGAGCTGGCGCCACAGGTTCTCAAAAGCCACCTCGTCCTCGGCGGTCAGCCGCTCGCACAGCTCGATGAAGTTGCCTCGGCTGATCGACACCTGACGCTTGGCGTCCGGCTTGTCCGGCGGGGCGAAGTCGGCGTCGTATGGAACCGACGGGTCGCAGCGCACGCCGAAGAAGTTCTGCACCCGTCTCTCGGTCGGCAACCCGTTGTCGTCCCACCCCATCGGGTAGAACACCTCTTTGCCGCGCATCCGCTGGTAGCGCGCGATGAGGTCGGTGTGGGTGTAGGAGCTCACGCTGCCCACGTGCAGCGATCCCGACACGGTCGGTGGGGGCGTGTCTATCGCAAAGATCTGCTCACGAGTCTTGCTGCGGTCGAAGGCGTAGACCTGCTCCCGCTCCCAGACCGCGCTCCACTTGTCCTCCAGGCCCTCCAGTGCCGGGCGCTCAGGTACGACGGCCGCGCGTGATGCCGCGGTCGACGTGTCAGAGGCCTGGTTCGGGAGCGTGGACGTCATGGGCGCAAATCTTACGGTGGCCCACGGAAGCCAAGCGAATCCTTCAGCGCCGAGCCATCCGCCTTTGCACATGATCCGGGATGAGCAGTCCATTGAGCCGCCGGTCGGGGTCTCTGGGTCGGTCGCCTCCCGGCCCTGATCGTCGGGTCCGCTGCGCCACTAGACTTCGAGGCGATGCCTGACACCGCGGAGACCGACACGTTTCGCGACGTCGAGCAGCGCCTGCTCGCGCGCTGGCCGGAGACCAGGCTCGACCCGACACTGGAGCGCATCGCCGCCCTGTGTGACCTGCTCGGGGAGCCGCAGCATGCCTACCCCGTCGTCCACCTCACCGGCACGAACGGCAAGACCTCCACCGCCCGCATGATCGACACGTTGCTGCGCGAGCTCGGACTGCGCACCGGCCGCGCGACAAGCCCCCACGTCGAGTCGATGACCGAGCGCATCGCCCTTGACGGCCAGCCACTGAGCCCGGAGCGCTTCGTCGAGGTGTATGCGGAGGTGGCGCCCTACGCGGAGATCATCGACCGGTCTGGCGAGTACCCGGTCTCGTTCTTCGAGCTGATCACCGCGATGGCCTTCGCCGCCTTCGCCGACGCACCGGTCGACGCGGCTGTCGTCGAGGTGGGCATGGGCGGCGCCTGGGACGCGACCAATGTCGCGGATGCGAGCGTCGCGGTGGTGACGCCGATCGCCGTCGACCACGCCGGCTACCTGGGGGACACGCCGGGTGACATCGCCGTGGAGAAGTCCGGCATCATCAAGCCCGACACGTTCGCCGTCCTCGCCCAGCAGCCGGACGAGGCGGCCGAGGTCCTGCTGCGCAGGGCCGCCGAGGTCGGCGCGACCGTCGCGCGTGAGGGCCTGGAGTTCGGTGTGATGGAGCGGACCCCCGGCGTCGGCGGTCAGCTGATGACGCTGCAGGGCCTCGGGGCGACGTACGCCGATGTCTTCCTGCCGCTCCACGGCGCCCACCAGGCGCACAACTGTGCGTGTGCGCTCGCGGCAGTGGAGGCATTCGCCGGCGGCAACGGGCTCGAGGGCAGCCTCGACGTCGATGTCGTGCGCGCCGCCTTCGCGCAGGCGACTTCCCCCGGTCGCCTCGAGGTGCTCCGGCGTTCCCCGGCCGTGCTTGTCGATGCCGCGCACAACCCGCACGGTGCGTCCGCCACCGCGGACGCAATCCAGGAGGCGTTCACGTTCTCGCCCCTGGTCGGCGTCGTCGGCGTGATGGCCGACAAGGACGTCGAGGGCCTGCTCGACGCCTTCGAGCCAGTGATGCAGACAGTCGTGTGCACGCAGAACTCGACTGCACGCGCCCTGCCCGCCGAGGCGCTAGCCGAGGTGGCGCGCGGCATCTTCGGTCCGGATCGGGTGCGGATCGCGGCCCGGCTCGACGACGCCATCGATCTGGCGGCCGCCCTGGCCGAGGCCGGCGACGCCGACAGCATCGGGCTGGGAAGCGGGGGCGTCCTGGTCACGGGATCGGTGATCACGGCTGGCGAGGCGCGGATGCTGCTCGGCGGTGGTCGCTGATGCGCAACCCGCGCCGGGCGATGTGCGCCACGGTGCTGGCGCTCCAGTGCATCGTGCTGGGCCTTTCGACCCCGGTGCTCATCACGGTCGAGGGCGTGTCGAAGCCGACGGCCCTGGTGGCCGGGCTGGGACTGTCCTTGGTCGCCCTGCTCCTGGCCGGCTCGCTGCGAGCCGAGTGGGGGTACTACGCCGGTTTCGTCGTGCAGGTGGCCGCCCTTGCTCTCGGCTTCCTCGTCTCGACGATGTTCATCCTGGGTGTGATCTTCACGCTCCTGTGGACCACTGCCTACCTGCTCGGCAAGCGGATCGAGGCGGATCGGGCCGCCTGGGTCGGCGGCAGCCAGGATCACCGAGGCTGAGCGGTCGCCCCTGTCAGCTCGCGCACACCACAGCACCGAGCGGTCGCGGCGCGCGGCTGTTGCCCCACTAGGCTGCCGCAATGACTCAGCGAACCCTTGTCTTGTGCAAGCCGGACGCCGTACGCCGCGGGCTCGTCGGCAACATCGTGAGCCGCTTCGAGGCCAAGGGTCTCACCATCGTGGCTCTGGACCAGCGACACATCACCGAAGAGATGGCGGACAAGCACTACGCCGAGCATGTGGATCGCGACTTCTACCCGCCGCTGCGCACGTTCGTCACGAGCGGACCGCTGGTCGCCATGGTGGTCGAGGGTGACGAGGCGGTCGACGTCGTTCGCGCCATCAACGGGGCGACCGACGGCCGCAAGGCGGCACCGGGGACGATCCGCGGCGACCTCAGCCTCTCGAACCGGGAGAACCTCGTGCACGGCTCGGACTCTCCCGAGTCCGCCGCTCGGGAGATCGCCCTCTGGTTCCCCCAACTCTGAGCCCTAACAACTGCGGAGCCCTAGCAGCTCGGAGCACCTGTGACAGCTGACAGCGCCGGCGTCGGCGAAAGATCCGAGTGCCGGCGCCGAGTGTCGCCGGTCTCAGGCGCGCCCACCCACTTACGCTGATTTCGCAGTCTTCACGTGGGTATGACGCATGCGCCTCGGGGAATCCGGCGTCTCGCGGCCGGCTGCGCCACGACAGCTCAGGGCGACACCTCACGGCGAAAGGGGCCGGGTCGGGCGGATGGCCAACAGCATCATCGGCCGTGATATGGCGGTCGATCTCGGGACGGCCAACACCTTGGTCTACGTCCGTGGCCGCGGCGTCATGCTCAACGAGCCGTCCGTGGTCGCGATGAACGCCCAAACCCGTGAGATCTTGGCCGTCGGCACCGAGGCCAAGCGGATGATCGGCCGGACCCCCGACACCATCACCGCCATCCGGCCGCTCCGCGACGGTGTGATCGCCGACTTCGAGGCGACCGAGCAGATGCTGCGCTTCTTCATCCAGCGTGTGCACCGACGCCGGTACTTCGCCAAACCGCGTCTGGTCATCTGCGTGCCATCCGGCATCACGGCGGTCGAACAGCGTGCGGTCAAGGAGGCCGGCTACCAGGCCGGTGCCCGCCGGGTCTACATCATCGAGGAGCCGATGGCGGCTGCGATCGGTGCCGGGCTGCCGGTGCACGAAGCCACCGGCAACATGGTGGTCGACATCGGCGGCGGCACCACCGAGGTCGCCGTGATCAGCCTCGGTGGAATCGTGACCAGCCAGTCGATCCGGACCGCTGGAGACGACCTCGACCAGGCAGTCATCAGCTGGATGAAGAAGGAGTACTCCCTGATGCTGGGGGAGCGCACGGCCGAGGAGATCAAGGTTGCCCTCGGTTCCGCCTTCCCGCTGCCTGACGAGCCGGAGGCCGAGATTCGTGGCCGCGACATGGTCAGCGGTCTGCCGCGCAACGTCCTCGTCTCGTCCGCCGAGGTCCGCCAGGCGCTGGAGGAGCCGTTGCACGCGATCGTCGACTCGGTGCGCACGACCCTCGACAAGACCCCGCCCGAGCTCGCTGGCGACATCATGGACCGCGGCGTCGTACTCACCGGTGGAGGTGCGCTGCTGCGCGGACTCGACGAGCGCATCCGGCACGAGACCGGCATGCCTGTGCACGTCGCGGACGGACCGCTCGACTCCGTCGCCCTCGGCGCCGGCAAGTGCGTGGAGGAGTTCGAGGCGCTGCAACAGGTGCTCGTCTCCGAACCGAGGCGCTGAACCTCATGCCGATGACCGATGACCCACGCCGGTCCCGCACAGTGGTCGGGCTGCTCGTCCTCGCCTCCATCACGGTGCTGACCCTGGACGCCCGTCACGACTCGAGCAGCTCGCCGGTCGACGCGCTGCGTACGGCCGTCGGGTCGGTGCTGGGGCCGGTCGAGAAGTCAGCGGCCGCCGCCCTCCAGCCGGTGACCAGCCTCCCCGACCGTTTCGGCGACGTACACGACCTGCGCCTGGACAACCAGCGCCTCCAGGCCACCAACCGCGATCTGCACCGTCGGCTCAACGTCGCCGACGTCATCGCCCACCGTGCCAGCGAGGTCAACGGCCTCGCCCGGTTCGCCGACACGTCGCGTCTGCAGGTGGTGGCTGCCCAGGTGATCGCCATGGGTTCCGCGCAATCGTTCTCGCGTACGGTGACGATCGACGCGGGCACGGCCGACGGCGTCCGGACCGACCTGACGGTCGTCGACGCCGACGGCCTCGTCGGCCGTGTGCTCGAGGCGACGAGGTCCACGGCGACGGTGCTGCTGATCGTCGATGCCAAGTCGACGGTCGGCGGCCGCCTCGGTGACTCGATGGAGCTCGGCTTCCTCGACGGTGACGGTGACGTGGGCAACACCAGCTCACTCGGTCTCAGCCTGGTTGACCACACAGTCACTCCCCGAGTCGGTGACTCGGTCGTCACCTGGGGTTCGCGCGGCTCCACTCCCTATGTCGCCGACGTGCCCGTGGGAAAGGTGACCAGCGTGCACTCGTCACCGGCCGAGCTGACCCAGACGGCGCAGGTCGACCCCTACGTCGACTTCTCGTCCCTCGACCTGGTCGCTGTCGTCACGGGTACGTCGCCCGGCCGCTCCGGACCCGACCTAGCCGCCGGAAACGCGCCGTGACCAGGATTGCCCGCCTCGTCGTGGTGGCCGCCCTCATCGTCGTAACCGTCACTGTGCAGGTGAGCATCTTCAGCCACTTCTCGCTAAGCGGCGTCGTGCCCGACCTCGCCCTCATTGTCGTGATCGCCGCCGCCCTCGTCCGCGGCCCCGACTACGCAGCCGCCGTCGGCTTCGCGGCGGGTCTTGTGCTCGACCTCGCCCCCCCTGCCGACCACACCGCCGGTCGATGGGCGCTGTCGCTGGTGCTCGTCGGCTACCTCACGGGTCTGACGAAGCCTGACGGTGAGACGTCGGTGCCGGGCAAGGTCACCATGGTGGCAGCGGGAGCATTCATCGGCACGTCCGTCTTCGCGCTGACCGGTCTCGTCCTCGGCGACCCCGGCGTCACGGTCGGATCGGCACTCCAAGTGGTCCCGCGGGCCGTGGTCTACGACGTTGTGGTGACTCCGGTGTGGCTTCCCCTCGTCCTGCTGCTGTTTCGACGCCTCCAGCCGGCCGAACGATGGTGACCAGCCCGTGGTGACCGCCTCCGGGGACCGGCCCGGGGTGATCCAGGCGATGGAAACCACAGCATGGTGAAGCTGCGGTCTCGGCGCCGGCTGGTCGTCGTCCAGGTGCTGGTGTTGTCGCTGTTCGCGACCCTGCTCGCTCGGCTGTGGTACATCCAGGTCGTGGGCGCCGACACCTATCAGGCGGCTGCCCAGCAGAACACCGTCCGGGACATCGCGGTGCCCGCCCCGCGTGGCCTCATCGTCGACGCCGAGGGGCGTCCGCTCGTGGCGAACCGGACCTCCTGGGTTGTCACGGTCGACCGCGACGTGCTCGCCAGGTTGGGCGACTTCAGCCGGCGTGCGGTACTGGCTCGGCTGGCCGGCACGCTTGGTCTGTCCAGGCAGGAGCTGGCCCGGCGGATGAAGACGTGCGGGGAGTCGGGTGCACCAGCCGCGCCTCTGTGCTGGAACGGCTCGCCCTATGAGCCCGTCCCGGTGGCCGACGACATCGGGCAGGCGCTGGCGGGCTCGATCCTCGAGCAGCCCGAGGACTACCCGGGGGTTGCGGCCGAGCCGCGCAAGGTGCGGGCGTACCCGTCGCCGTTCGGTGTCAACGCGTCCCACGTGCTCGGCTACAACTCGCCCATCACCGAGGACGAGATCAAGGCAGCCACGAGAAGGGGCGACACCGCTCTGACTGCGCAGTCGGTCGTCGGCCGCTCCGGAATCGAGTACACCTACAACCGCTGGCTCAGCGGGTTCCCCGGCGACCACGAGGTCTCTGTCGACTCCATGGGCCGGGTGATCAGTGCCGGAGCGCAGACGGAACCGCGGCCGGGCGACACGCTGGTGACCAGCATCGACGCTAAGGTCCAGGCGGTCGCGGAGCGGGAGCTGAGGCGCTCGATCCTCCGCGCCCGCGAGACCTTCGACCCGGTGACGCACAGGAACTACATCGCTGACTCCGGATCGGTCGTCGTGATGGATCCGCAGACGGGTCGTCTGGTCGCGATGGCGAGCTATCCGACGTACGACCCCACCATGTGGGTAGGTGGCATCAGCCAGGCGGACCTCGACCGCCTCTACAGCGACAAGGCCGACACGCCCCTGCTCAGTCGGGCGACGCAGGGGCTTTTCGCTCCAGGCTCGACATTCAAGCCGGTGACCACGGCCGGTGCGCTGACCCACGGCTATACGCCGAGTGATCGGTTGGACTGCTCGTCGTCACTCACGGTCGGCGACCGTGTCTTCAAGAACTATGAGTCGGCTGCCTACGGCATGCTGTCGTTTGCGCAGGCGCTACAGCTGTCCTGCGACACGTTCTTCTACCGCGTCGGCTATGGCAAGTGGCTGCAAGAGGGTGGCGACTCCGGCAACATCCACGCCAAGGATGCCCTGGTCGACAACGCCAAGGCCTTCGGCTTCGGCTCGAAGACCGGCGTCGACCTCCCCGGCGAGGTGGCGGGCCGGATCGCGGACCGCAGGTGGAAGCTGTCGTACTGGAAGCAGAACAGGGCCTACTACTGCAAACTGGGCAAGGAATCCGGCTCCGACTACATCCACGTCTTCGCGCGGGAGTTCTGCACCGACGGCTGGCGCTATCGCGCCGGGGACGCAGTCAACTTCGCCATCGGCCAGGGTGACACCGTGCTGACCCCGCTGCAGCTCGCCGTCGCCTACGCGGCGATCTCCAACGGCGGCACGCTCTACGAGCCCCGTGTCGGCAAGGCGATCGTCAACCCGGCCGGCAGGGTCGTGCGCCGGATCAAGCCGGAGGCCGCCGGTCACGTGCCGGTTCCCAAGCACACGCTGCACTACATCGACCAGGCCCTGCTGGGCACGGCCAAGATCGGCACGATGGCCTGGAAGATGGTCGGCTTCCCGCTCGACCGGGTCAAGATCCGCTCCAAGACCGGAACCGCGGAGGTTTACGGAAAGCAGACGACCTCGTGGGTCGCGAGCTACGACAAGCACTACGTCGTCGTCATGCAAATATCGCAAGGTGGCACCGGCTCCGGCACGTCCGGGGACTCGGTCCGCAAGATCTGGGAGGCGTTGTACGGCGTGCACGGCTCGAAGGTCGACATCGCCGACGCTGCTCAGCCGGGCGCGAAGCCACCGACCGGCCTGCCCGTCTTCGAACCCGACGGCGCGATCACGCCGCCTGAGTCGAACCGGCGCCGCTGATGGTTTCGACGTCGACCCTGGCGACGAACCGCACTACCCGGCGGGTCAACGTGACAGACAGCCGCAACGTGTGGCAGCGGCTGGACTGGCTGCTCGTCGTGTCCGTCGTCGCGCTGCTCGCGATCGGCAGCGCGCTGGTGTGGTCCGCGACGTCCAGCAACGACGCCCTGACTGGAGGCGACAGCACCCTGTTCGTGACCAAGCACGTCACGAACGTCGCGATGGGCGTCTCGCTGGCCGCGGTGATAGCGGCTACCGACCACCGCTGGGTGCGCCTGTGGGCGCCGGTCGTCTACCTGGGTGCGGTGGTCGGACTGGTGCTGGTGCTGTCGCCGGTCGGCTCGGTGATCAACGGGTCCCGGTCCTGGATCCTGGTCGGCGGCCTGTCCATCCAGCCGGCCGAGTTCGCCAAGCTCGGCGTTGTCGCGGGAATGGCACTGCTGCTGGCCGAGAAGACTGAGGCACGACGCGGCTCCGGGCTCCTGCGCGACGCAGACGTGGTGTCCGCCCTCGCTGTCGCCGCCGTACCGGCCGCGCTGATCATGGCACAGCCCGACCTCGGCACAATGCTGGTCCTCAGCGCCACCGTCTTCGGTGTCGTCGCGGTCGCCGGGGCCGGCAAACGGTGGCTCGTCGGGCTCGTCTGCGTCGCCGCCTCGGGAGCGTTGGCTGCCGTCCGGCTCGGCGTGCTCAAGGGCTACCAGCTCGAGCGCTTCTATGCCTTCCTCGACGCCTCGCACGACCCGCGGGGCGCCGGCTACAACACGACGCAGGCCCGAATCGCCATCGGCAACGGGGGGCTCTTCGGTGAGGGGCTCTTCCACGGGTCACAGACCCAGTCCGGTTTCGTGCCGGAGCAGCACACCGACTTCGTCTTCACGGTCGCCGGTGAGGAGCTCGGGCTCGTCGGGGCAGCGGCTGTCATCGTGCTGTTCCTGGCGCTGCTGTGGCGGGCCGGGCGGATCGCCGCCAGGTCCGACGACATGTTCGGGCGGCTCGCTGCTTCGGGAGTCGTCTGCTGGTTCGGGTTCCAGGCGTTCCAGAACATCGGGATGTGTCTGGGCATCATGCCCGTCACGGGTGTCCCGCTGCCGCTCGTCTCCTACGGCGGCACGTCGATGTTCGCGTCCCTGATGGCGGTCGGCCTGCTGCTCAACATCCACCTCCGCACCGAGCGTTCGCTGGGGCTCGGCGTGGTGCTGCGCGGCCGAGTCGCACGCTCGCGCCGCTTCTAGCCCGCTTCTAGCCGCTTCTAGCCGCGGTTCTTGCCGCGCGTCTGCCATGTTCGCAAGGCGGTTTCCGTGTTCGCCTGGCGGATCTCCCATGTGCACACTGCCGCTACCTTGTTCACCTGGGAAACGCAGACCGCGAGCTGGACCTGGCCAGCGGCACCGACGCCGTGCTCAGGTTGGCTGGGCAAGCGGCGTACCCTCAGTGGTTCGTCCCCATACATCCTGGAGCCCTGTCTACGATGCCCCCCGAGTCCGTCTTCGCCCAGCTCGAGCCGCTGCTGCCGACCGTGCAGAAGCCGATCCAGTATGTCGGCGGTGAGCTCAACTCGACCTCGAAGGACTGGGACTCGGTGCAGGTGCGGTGGGCGCTCATGTATCCCGACGCCTACGAGGTCGGGCTCCCCAACCAAGGCGTGCAGATCCTCTACGAGATCCTCAACGAGCGCGATTGGATCCTGGCCGAGCGCACGTATGCCGTGTTCTCGGACATGGAGCAGGTCATGCGCGACCACGACATCCCGCAGTTCACCGTCGACTCACACCGCCCGGTGGGCGCCTTCGACGTACTCGGACTGTCGTTTGCCACCGAGCTGGGCTACACGAACATGCTCACGGCTCTCGACCTGGCGGGCATTCCGCTGCACGCCGCCGATCGGGGTGATGACCACCCCATCGTCCTTGCTGGCGGCCACTCGGCGTTCAACCCCGAGCCGATCGCGGACTTCATCGACGCCGCGGTGCTCGGTGACGGCGAGGAGATCGTGCTGGCCATCAGCGACGTGATCCGCGAGTGGAAGGACCAAGGGTGCCCCGGCGGACACGACGAGCTGCTGATGCGGTTGGCAGCGTCGGGCGGCGTCTACGTGCCGAAGTTCTACGACGTCGACTACCTGCCTGACGGCGCCATCATGCAGGTGGCCCCCAACCGGCCCGGCGTGCCCTGGCGCGTGCACAAGCACACGCTGATGGACCTCGACAAGTGGCCCTACCCGAGCAGGCCGCTGGTTCCGCTGGCCGAGACGGTGCACGAGCGATACTCCGTGGAGATCTTCCGTGGCTGCACCCGCGGCTGCCGCTTCTGCCAGGCCGGCATGATCACCCGTCCCGTCCGCGAGCGCTCGATCTCGACCATCGGCGACATGGTGCAGAACGGGATACAGACGTCCGGCTTCGAGGAGGTCGGCCTGCTGTCGCTCTCGTCCGCCGACCACAGCGAGATCGGTGCCGTGGCCACCGGACTCGCCGACCGCTACGAGGGCACGAATGTCTCGCTGTCGCTGCCCTCGACCCGGGTGGATGCCTTCAACATCACGTTGGCAGAAGAGCTCTCCCGCAACGGGCGCCGATCGGGCCTTACATTCGCCCCCGAGGGCGGCTCGGAGCGACTGCGCAAGGTGATCAACAAAATGGTGTCCGAGGACGACCTGATCCGCACGGTAGCGGCGGCGTACTCGCACGGCTGGCGCCAGGTGAAGCTCTACTTCATGTGCGGTCTCCCAACCGAGACAGACGAGGACGTGCTCGCGATCGGCGACCTGGCGCGGAAGGTGATAGCGACGGGGCGTGCGGTGTCGGGTCGTCGCGACATCCGGTGCACGGTCTCCATCGGCGGCTTCGTGCCGAAGCCACACACCCCGTTCCAGTGGGCCTCGCAGCTCGACCACGAGTCGACGGACCGGCGGCTGCAGAAGCTGCGGGACGAGATCCGGCGCGACAAGCAGCATGGCCGCGCGATCGGTTTTCGCTACCACGACGGCAAGCCCGGCATCATCGAGGGACTGCTGTCGCGCGGGGACCGCCGCGTCGGTGCGGTCATCGAGCAGGTTTGGCGCGACGGTGGGCGCTTCGACGGATGGAGCGAGCACTTCTCCTACGACCGCTGGGCCGCTGCCTGCCAGAGTGCGTTGGCCGGTACGCCGGTCGACCTCGACTGGTACACCGTGCGTGAGCGCGAGTATGCGGAGGTGCTGCCGTGGGACCACCTCGACTCCGGACTCGACCGTGACTGGCTGTGGGAGGACTGGCAGGACGCGGTCAACGGGGTCGAGGTCGAGGACTGCCGCTGGACGCCCTGCTTCGACTGTGGCGTATGCCCGGAGATGGGCACGGACATCCAGGTAGGACCCACCGGCAAACGGCTGCTGCCGCTGTCCGTCGTCTGAGGGCCTGTTGTCGGAGCTGGTGATTACGGTGGTCCGATGACAACACGCCAGCTTGTGATGCAGTTCATCACGGCGCTCGAGTCGCGCGACTGGGAGTCCTGGAGCGCCACGATGCATCACGATGTCGTCTACGAGATCCCCCAGTCGCGCGAGCGCATACGCGGTCGCGACAGCTACCTCCGGTTCAACCAGGAGTACCCGGGTGCCTGGCACCTGCGCGTCAAGGTGGTGATCGCCGACGACGAGCGCGGCGTCGTGTGGTTCGGCTGGACGGTCGATGACGGCGACGAGGACGATGCCATGGCGTTCTTCACGTTCCGCGACGGGCTGATCGGCAGCGTCACCGACTTCTGGCCCGAGCGTTACGAGCCGCCGACCGGCCGCGAGCACCTCGTTGAGCGCTGGTGACGGTCAGATCCGCACCGCCACTCCGGAAGAGGTACTGGCAGTCTCTCGGCTCCGCCGTGCCAGGACCGAGGAGCAGGCAGCCGTGCCCACCGACGAGGAGTATGACGACGAGCTCACCGCATGGCGCGCGCGACGCGGGACAATGCTCATCTGGCTGGCCGAGACGGAGGTGGGCGCCGTCGGCATGCTCATCATGGTGGTGTTCACCCGGATGCCGAAGCCGCGCCCAGGGCGGACCGGCCCCATCCGCGCCAGTGGGGCTACATCGCCAGCGTGTTGTCGAAGAGTCCTGCCGCGACAACGGCGCCGGGCGCAGGCCGCTCGACGCGGCGATCGAGCGGGCCGACGCCCAGCGTTCGCGCGACTGGTGCTCAGCCCGAGCGAGCGGTCCGTAAGGTTCTACGCGCGGGCATGCTTCGGCCTCCGCCACGTCCCTGCTCATGCGTCCGGGGCGATGATCGACGAGCGGCGGCTCAGCGTGCCAGCGGAGGAGGGGTGCGCGCGCCGATCTCGTCCTCCAGATAGCGCGGTCGCGCCACCTTGACGCCCGCGATGGCCTGGGGCGCGAGCAGGGCCACCAAGACGACGAGGGGGACGGTCCAGCGGCCGGTGGCGCCATACAGCGCTCCCACCAGGAAGGGCCCGATCGCAGAAAGCAGGTAGCCGACGCTCTGCGTGAAACCCGACAAGGCTGCGGTCCCGTCGCTGGTTCGCGCGCGCAGCCCGATCAGGGTCAGGACGAGCGGGAACATGCCCGTCCCGGCACCGATCAGGAGCGCCCACGCGAGCGCTCCGCCGACGGGCCAGAACATCAGTCCGACGTAGCCGGCTGCGTAGCTGGCGCACAGGGCCAGGATGAATGGTGACTGGTTGGTACGGCGCACGGCCACCGACGGGAGCACGAACGAGATTGGGATGCTGATCGCCGTCGCCGTGCCGAGCAACAAACCGGCCGTCTGCGCCGAGAAGCCGGCGTCTCGGTAAATCTGCGGCAGCCAGCCGAACACCGCGTATGCCTGCATCGACTGGGCGCCGAAAAATATGGCCATCGTCCAGGCCAACGGCGACCGGGCCGCCTCGCGCGCCGAGATGCTCGAGGCACGGTCCGACTCAGGACGGACGTCGTGTCGAAGCAGGCCGAGCCAGGGCAGCGCAGCCACCAGCGCCGTGACGGCCCAGAGCGCCAGCCCCCACCGCCAGGAACCCAGCGAGTCAGCGACTGGGACCGTGAGGACCGAGGCGAAGGTCAAGCCGATCGAAAGCGCGGTGGTGTAGAGAGCGGTGATCAGGCCGATCCGGGCGGGGAAGTGCCGCTTGACGAGCGAGGGAAGCAAGACGTTCGCCGTCGCCATGCCGGCCAGTGCCGGGACAGTCGCCACGATGAAGGACGGCGAGGAGTCGACGCGTGATCGCAGGGACAGCGCCACCGCGGTGAGCACCAGTGAGACGAGCATCACTCGGTGCATACCGAAGGTCCGACCAAACCAGGGGGCGACGGCCCCGAACCCGGCGAAGCACAGCACGGGCAGCGTCGTCACGACACCGGCCGTTGTTGCGCTCATCGCGAGGCCGGACCTGATGTCGCCGAGCACCGGTCCGACCGAGACCGCTGTGGGGCGCAGGTTGAACGCCAGTGCCACCAACCCGCCCAGGATGAAGACCTGCTGGCGGCGGTGGGCAGACACGTTCGGTCATTCTGCGCTACCGCTCATGGTCTGCACCCAGTGGCCCTCGCGGTCACGCGCGCATGACTCAGTAGGCGGCCCTGGAGCGCTCCGCGTAGAACTGGGTGGACTCAGGACGGTACAGGTACCACAGCGCGGCAATCGCAACGATCAGGTTGACGACACTCAGCACCAGGGGCAGCGTGGTCGTCTGGCCCGTGCTGATGCTGAAGATCGTGAGCAGAATGTTGAGCACTCCAAGAACCGTGGCCACGATCCTGGCCCACCTGCGTCCCCTGCCGTTCGCCCAGGCCATCCACAGCCAGAGGGCGACGCCCACAAGCCCCAAGATCACGATGAAGGCAACCGCAACTCCGTATGCAGCGTCGAGATCGGAGGCGCTGTAGTTGGTGTTGCTGTCTGCGAGCTGCGTCTTGATGTCGTCCTTCAATGTGCCGAGCGTGGCGATCGAAAGGATCAGGCTCAGCAGGCTGACCGCGGCACCGACTCGCATGA
This sequence comes from Propionibacteriales bacterium, assembly GCA_038238115.1. Lineage (GTDB taxonomy): Bacteria > Actinomycetota > Actinomycetes > Propionibacteriales > Nocardioidaceae > JBBRYB01. The sequence goes on from JBBRYB010000010.1 coordinate 35,310, forward strand.
GCAGCACAGCGGTGCGCATCGAGGGTGGCTGTTCAACCGTCGACGGCGCCCCGAGGTTGTCGTTGCGGGCATCTTCTGGATAGGACGGAAGCGGTTCGTTGGTGCTCATGGTCATTCCCCTCAAGTCGTCGACAGATGCGAGACGAGCGCAGCGTTGTCTCAGCACGCGTTGTTCGGCGAGTCGCCATGGATCGGCCGCTAGCCTAGGGGAAGTCGAAGACTTGCACGGGACATCAACGCCTCAACGCGCCGGTCCCGGCCATCGCAAGCGGGTCATCGGCCTCACCAGAGTGCCCCCCGGAGTGCCCGGCTACGCTCGAGACGTGCCCGACCAGCCAGTCCAGCAGCCCCCACCGGTGCAGAAGCTGCGCATCCGCTACGCGAAGAGAGGTCGGCTGCGCTTCACGAGCCACCGTGACTTCGGACGGGCGTTGGAGCGGGCGGTACGACGGGCGGGCCTCCCGGTGGCGTACTCCTCAGGCTTCAACCCGCATCCCCGCATCTCCTATGCCAACGCGGCACCCACCGGCGCGTCGAGTGAGGCCGAGTACGTGGAGATCGGGGTCACGCAGCAGTGCCAGCCCGACGGCGTACTCCGATCCCTCGACGCGGCGCTCCCGCCCGGCCTCGACATCCTCGAGGTGGTGGTCGCGTCGAAGGGGGCGCTGGCCGACCGGCTCGAGGCCGGCCGCTGGTCGATCGAGCTGGCCGGCGTCGAACCCGCCGCCGCCGCCGCGGCCACCGAGGACTTTCTCGCTCGTCACACGGTGGAGGTGCAGCGGATGACGAAGCGAGGCATCCGGACGTTCGACTGTCGAGGCGCCGTGGTGAGCCTGACGGTGCGCCCGGAGGGCAGCGCCACAGGCATCGGGGAGGAACCAGGTCCGACGTGTGCGATACTTGACGTGGTCGTGCGCCACGGTAACCCGTCCGTACGACCCGACGACATCCTCGCCGGTCTCTGTGAGACTTCAGGCCTGGTCGCAGCGGGTTCGCCTCGGCAGACCCGGATTGCGCAGGGCCCGCTCGACGCCGAGACCGGCAGCGTAGGTGATCCGCTCGACATCGATCGCGACGCGACGGCATAGCCGTGCGACCGCTGACCAGGCCGGGCATCATCGCGTTTCGTACCATCGGATGATGTCGTCGCCGCTCTTGTGGAGCGTCGGCCGACATGGTCGGGCGTGAGGCGAGAGCACCCCCTGCAAGCTTTAGGCGGTGAGCGGCCTTCTCGATGGCCGGTCGCCGCGACCTGACCGCCTCTGCGCGGCGCATCGCGCCCGGAGGCACGCGAGGAGCGCACATGCTCGACGACGACAACAAGTCGCCCCAACAGACCCAACCGACCCCAACGACCCCCCCGACCTCCGACCCACCCGGACGCCGGCCACGACGCCGGGCCGCCAGCCGTCCGGCCGGCCCACCGCAAGCAGCATCGAGTACGTCGCCCGGGCGGACCGCCCCGGCCACAGGGACGCCGCCGGTGACCACACCTGCGTCCACCCCATCGCCCGCGCCGCCCGCCCCGCCTGCCGAAGTGGCTGCGATCACGGTGGAGCACAGCGACGGCTCCGCAGCCCCGACGCCGGTGCCGGCCGACGAGGTGGCACCGGCCAAGAAGGCAACCCGCAAGGCGTCGACCAAGAGGTCCAGCAAGAAGGCCGCCGCGAACTCACAGGGAACGGACGCAGACAGCCAGCCTGTCGCCGAGGCCCCGGCTGTCGACGAGCCGGTCTCCGGCGCTGAAGCCGTCGCGGAGAAGCCGAAGCGGAGGCGGGCAGCCAAGAAGACAGCCGCACCCCAGTCGCCACCACAGGCTGCGTCCGACAATCAGCCGGGCGAACTCGTGACTCCCGAGTCGCCGAGCGCCACCCGCTCTGACGCCATCGCTTCGCCGGTGGCTCTGCTCTTCCAGGCACCTGATCCCACGGACACGCCCACGAGAAGCCAGGCAGCTGCGGCAAGGGCCTGGGTCGACGACCAGACCGAGCGCGCTGACGAGGCGGCTGAGCAGCCGGACACGTCGAGACGGGCCGGCCCGGTCACCATGTCCGAGGAAGTCGCGGCGGAGGCCGGCACGTCGCCTGCAGGACAGGACCCCGACGAGGGTGGCAGCAACCGTCGCCGGCGTTCGCGAGGCGGCCGGAACCGGCGCAAGTCCGGTGCAGAGAGCGGCGACGGGTCAGCACGTGCGAGCAGTCCCGACTCGACCGGTCCCGACTCGACCGGGCCCGACTCGACCAGCCCGGACTCGACCAGCACAGCATCGAGCCGGGCCGACTCGGGCGAGCCCGAGTTGGCCCGGGCCGAGACCAAGGCGGGCGACCAGGCATCCGACGACGCCAATGCCGGCGACGGCGAGGAAGGCAGTTCGTCGCATCGCAGGCGTCAGCGTCGACGCGGTGGTGGCAGCGGTGGCGCCGACAGCGCGACGGAGTCGGGGGACACGGTGGTCAGGGTGCGCCAGCCGCGCAGCCAGAAGGAGGCGATCTCCTCCGTCGAAGGCTCGACCCGCATCGAGGCGAAGAAGCAGCGCCGTCGGGAGGGCCGCGAGGCCGGCCGTCGGCGTCCACCGATCCTGAGCGAGTCCGAGTTCCTGGCCCGCCGCGAGTCCGTCGAGCGGGTGATGGCCATCCGCCAGCGCGGTGAGACCACCCAGATCGCCGTACTCGAGGACGACGTGCTCGTGGAGCACTACGTGGCTCTGGAGTCGCAGAGCTCGATCATCGGAAACGTCTATCTCGGCCGCGTGCAGAACGTGCTGCCGAGCATGGAGGCCGCGTTCATCGACATCGGCAAGGGCCGCAACGCGGTCCTGTATGCCGGTGAGGTCAACTGGAGCCTGATGAGCGGCGGAAACCAGCCGCGCCGGATCGAGAACGCGCTGAAGCCGGGCCAGACCATCTTGGTCCAGGTCAGCAAGGACCCGGTCGGGCACAAGGGGGCACGGCTCACCAGCCAGGTCAGCCTGCCTGGTCGCTACCTCGTCTACGTCCCGGGCGGTGGCACCAGCGGCATCAGCCGCAAGCTTGCCGACACCGAGCGCAGCCGCCTCAAGAGCCTGCTCAAGGACATCCTTCCCGACGACGCGGGAGTCATCATCCGCACGGCCGCCGAGGGCGCCAGCGAGGAGGAGCTCGTGCGCGACGTCACCCGCCTCACGGCCCGCTGGGAGGACGTCGAGAAGAAGGCCAAGAACGGCCAGGCGCCGCAGCTTCTGTATGCCGAGCCCGACACGACACTCAAGGTGGTGCGCGACCTCTTCACCGAGGACTTCGCCAAGCTCGTCATCTCGGGTGACGACGCCTGGGACATGGTGAACGGCTACGTCCAGCACGTGGCGCCAGACCTGGCCGTGCGGCTGGAACGTTTCGAGGGCGACAGTGACGTCTTCGCCAGCTACCGCATCGACGAGCAGATCGCCAAGGCGCTCGACCGCAAGGTGTGGCTGCCATCCGGTGGCTCACTCGTGATCGACCGGACCGAGGCGATGACCGTCGTCGACGTCAACACGGGCAAGTTCACCGGTTCCGGTGGAAACCTCGAGGAGACGGTCACCAAGAACAACCTGGAGGCGGCCGAGGAGATGGTGCGCCAGCTGCGGCTGCGCGACATCGGCGGCATTATCGTCATCGACTTCATCGACATGGTGCTGGAGAACAACCGTGACCTCGTGCTGACCCGCCTCGTCGAGTGCCTGGGTCGCGACCGCACCCGGCACCAGGTCGCGGAGGTCACGTCGCTCGGCCTCGTGCAGATGACCCGCAAGCGCATCAGCACTGGCTTGCTCGAGGCGTTCAGCCACACCTGCGACCAGTGTCAGGGCCGGGGCGTGATGATCGAGCGGGAGCCGGTCGTGGAAGCGAAGAACGCCGACAACGGCCACCGGCATCACCCCGGCGCCAAGTCCGACAGCGGGGCGCGGGGCGGGTCGAACCGTTCGACGAACCGGCGGCGTGGCTCTCGGTCGGCCTCGAGCGGCGATGACGCTGACAGCAGCGGCGGCTCCGGCGCTGCCAACGCCGGTGACGGTGACGGCGGCGCGGGGGACGGGTCCTCGGCTGCTGCTGCCGCAGAGCTCAGCGCTGGTCCGGTCTCCATCTCGGTGCCCTGAGTTCCGGCCTCCCGTCGTTCGCCGCGGCGTGTCCGGCGGGTCAGCGGTCCAGAGTCTCGAGGACCGTGACGACGCGGCCGGTCCGCACTACCCAGGCCGCCGCCTCCTCAACGGGGTTCGTGCTCCGGGCGTGTACGGCGTTGAGACGAACCAGCCGCGCCGCACTACGGACGCTGGCATCGGCGAGGTAGGCCGCCGTCACCGCCTCCCCGACGAGGTGAGCCTTGCCGTGCACCGCAACGAGCTCCGCCTGCTCGGCCACCCGGGCTCCCGCCTCGCAGATGCCGAGCGGTACGGCGCACGCGCCGAGCGCGGCAGCCGTGATCGCGGAGCGCCGTCCGGCCTCGTCGGCGGGCAGCTTCCAGGCGGCCAACAGCCGTCCGAACGCCTCGTCGTCGGTGGCGGCGAGCTCCCCCAACTGGTCGGGAAGCGACTCGAGGTCACGGACGACGGGCTCGCCCATCTCCCCGGCGAAGCGCGCCGCCATCACGACCAGAGAGGCCGCAAGTGCACACGTCATCGCGCAACAGGTTGCCGCTCCAGCCTGAGGCGTTCGGTCCGACGTACGACGAAGGGCCAGGTCGAACGGGACCGAGAACAGCTCGCCAGGGCTCACAGCGGCGCAGGGAACCGAGTCAGGACAGTCCGACGATCTCGCCGGACTCGTCGAGGTCGATCCGGCTCGCGGCCGGCGATCCGCCCAGACCGGGCATGGTCCGCATGTCTCCGGCGAGCGGGTAGATGAACCCGGCGCCGACCGATGCCCGCACCTCGCGGATCGGCAGCCGCCAGCCGGTCGGCGCACCCAGCAGGCTTGGGTCTGACGAGATCGACAGGTGGGTCTTCGCCACGCAGATCGGGAGGTTGCCGAAGCCGGCCCGCTCGAACCGGTCGAGCTGCCGGCTGGCCGCCGGGGCGTAGTCGACCCCGTCGGCACCGTACACGCGGGTGGCGATCGTCTCGATCTTGTCCCTGAGCGGTATGTCGGTGGGGTAGAGCGGAGCGAAGTTGCTGGGCTCGTTGGCGGCGTCGGTGACCGCTTCGGCCAGCTCAATGGCGCCGCGCCCGCCGTCGTTGAAGTGCGTGCACACAGCGACGCGCGCTCCCGCCGCCTCGGCGATCTGACGGATCATGGCGTGCTCGGAGGGGTGGTCGGTGGGGAAGGCGTTCACGGCCACGACCGGAGACACGCCATGGATGCGGATGTTGTCGATCTGCTTGACGAGGTTGGCGGCACCGGCCGCCACGTCGTCGGGACACTCCGCCAACAGGTCTGCGGGCAGCGGCTTGCCGGCGACGATCCTGAACTTCCCCGAGTGCGCCTTGAGGGCCCGGACCGTGGCCACGACCACCGCGGCGTCCGGCTTCTCACCCGACACCCGGCACTTGATGTTGAAGAAGCGCTCCGCCCCCATGTCGGCGCCGAAACCGGCTTCGGTGACGACGAAATCGCTGCTCCGCAACGCGATGAGGTCAGCCACGACCGACGAGTTCCCTGTCGCGATGTTGCCGAAGGGACCGGCGTGCACGAGCACGGGAGTGTTCTCCAGCGTCTGCATCAGGTTTGGCTTGATCGCGTCACGCATGATCACTGCCATGGAGCCGGCGGTGTGAAGCTGCTCCGCGGTCACCGGGACACCGGCACGGTTGTAGCCGACGACGATGCGGCCGAGCCGCTCGCGCAGGTCCTGGAGGGAGCGTGCCAGACCCAGGGTGGCCATCACTTCCGAGGCGGGCGTGATGTCGAAGCCGGTCTGCCGGGGGAGTCCGTCGGCCTTGGCGCCCAGCCCGGTGACGACCTGCCGTAGCGAGCGGTCGTTGACGTCGAGGACCCTGCGCCAGGTGATCTCCTGCAGGTCGAGGTCGAGCTCGTTGCCCTGGAAGACGTGGTTGTCGACCATCGCAGCCAATAGGTTGTGGGCCGCCGTGACCGCGTGGAAGTCACCGGTCAGGTGGAGGTTGAGCAGCTCCATGGGCACGACCTGGCTGTATCCACCGCCCGCCGCACCGCCCTTGATCCCGAACGTCGGGCCCATCGACGGCTGGCGGACCGTCACCGTCGCCAGCTTGCCGATGTGCCGGAACGCCTGACCGAGCCCGACGGTCGTCGTCGTCTTGCCCTCGCCCAGGGGAGTCGGAGTGATCGCGCTGACGACGACATACTTGGCGCGGGGTCGATCCGCCAACGCCTCGATCGCAGCGAGGTCGACCTTCAGCACATGGCGGCCGTAGGGCTCGAGCAGATCAGGAGTCAGCCCCATCTCCTCGGCGACGAGGTCGATAGGCTTCAGGCTGGCGGCGCGGGCGATCTCGAGATCTGATCTCATGGACGTGGTACTCCTGCTGTCGGTGTGCCGGCTGAGGGCCTCAAGGCATGCTGACTGATCAGTCAGCATGTCACAAGGGCGCGTTGCACGGCGCTTGTTGCCTGGTTGTACACCCTGACCGCTTCCGGGACTATCCGAGGATAGGCGCCCAGCCTGCCGTGGTCCCAGGCGGGGTGGCGCCAGCTCTGCCGGAGACGGAACAAACCGTGGTCGCCGATTGGCGCTTCGCCGATGGGAACGCTGGCGTCCCGCCAGGTGCCGAGCGCCCGTGTCCTGAGTGACTGCCAGCCGCCTCGCCGGTGCTGATGCGTCGGCCTTGCCATGTGCACATGGCAGCTGCACTGTCTTTGCGGCGGATCTGCCATGTGCACACTGCTCATGCCTTGTGCACATGGCAGACAGTAGGAAGGGGGGCCGGTGGGGGGTGGGAGTCAAGCGGCCGCGGCGGAGGCGGTGGTTTTGACCGTGGCCGGGGTGGTCCGTAGACTTGGCGCTCGGCGCGCGTGTGCGCGTGCCTGTTCTTGCGCCCCGGAGCGCGTCTTCGGGTGCCCATGGGTGCAGCACCAGGCTCAGCACCAGGCTTTGCGCCAGCACGGGCTTGATTCCTACCGAAGAGAGTGAGTCCGCGGTGTACGCGATCGTGCGCAGTGGCGGCCAGCAGCAGAAGGTCGCCATCGGCGACGTCATAGAGATCGACAAGGTCTCGACCGCGCCGGGCGAGAGCTTGTCGCTTCCCGCCGTGCTCGTCGTCGACGGTGACACCGTCACCTCCGACGCGGCGACACTCGCCCACGTGGACGTGCAAGCCGAGGTGGTCGGAGCCACGAAGGGCCCGAAGATTCACATCCTCAAGTACAAGAACAAGACCGGTTACCGGAAACGGCAAGGCCACCGCCAGCACTACACACAGGTCAAGGTGACCGCTATCAACACGGCGTCTACCAAGTGATCGACTCCCACCACGTGATCAAGGGCAAGAGAGTTTAGACATGGCACACAAGAAGGGTGCGGCCTCCACCAGGAACGGCCGCGACAGCAACTCTCAGCGCCTCGGTGTGAAGCGCTACGGTGGGCAGCTCGTCAACGCCGGCGAGATCATCGTCCGTCAGCGAGGCACTCACTTCCACCCGGGCACCAACGTCGGCCGAGGTGGCGACGACACACTCTTCGCGCTGGCGGCGGGAAACGTGCAGTTCGGCACGCGGCGCGGTCGCCGTGTCATCAACATCGTGCCGACTGCGCCGTAGTCTGCCGGTGCGACGAGCGCGTCTTCGACGAGGCCAGCAGATCTGTTTTGGGTGAGGGGCGAACCGCGCGGCGGGGCGCCCCTCATCGCTTCTCGTTGAGTCAATAGTCCACCGCCAGCCGGCCCTCGCCGGCTCACCCTCGGATCGTGGCGCGGCGGCAGCGGCAGCGGTGCCAGAGCCGACATCAGCAGCACAGACAAGGAGTACGCCGATGGCGGTCCCGACGTTTGTTGACCGCGTAGTGCTCCACGTTTGCGGGGGGCGAGGCGGAAACGGGGTCGCCTCGGTACATCGGGAGAAGTTCAAGCCGCTCGGCGGCCCCGACGGCGGCAACGGCGGGCACGGCGGCGATGTGATTCTCCGGGTCGATCCCGACGTGACGACCCTGATCGACTACCACCACGAGTCGCGCCGCTCGGCGACCAACGGCAAGCAGGGTCAAGGTGACCACCGCGCCGGTGCCCACGGCACGTCCTTGGTGCTGCCCGTCCCCGACGGCACGATCGTGTCGAGCCCGCAGGGCGATGTGCTCGCCGACCTCGTCGGTGCCGGGACCGAGCTCGTCGTCGCCGCCGGCGGGCGCGGGGGCCTCGGCAACGCGGCGCTTGCGTCCAGGGCGCGCAAGGCGCCCGGCTTCGCTCTGCTCGGGGAGGCCGGCGACGAGCGAACCGTCGTACTCGAGCTCAAGATCGTCGCCGACGTCGGCCTGGTGGGATTTCCGAGTGCAGGCAAGTCCAGTCTCGTCGCCGCGGTCTCGCGCGCACGGCCGAAGATTGCCGACTACCCCTTCACCACCCTCATCCCGAGCCTCGGCGTCGTCACTGCAGGGGACACGACCTTCACGGTGGCGGATGTGCCCGGCTTGATCGAGGGTGCGAGCGAGGGACGCGGCCTCGGCCACGACTTCCTGCGACACATCGAGAGGTGTGCCGCCCTGCTCCATGTCGTCGACTGCGCCACGATCGACCCAGGACGCGACCCGCTGAGTGACCTCGACGTGATGGAGCGCGAGCTTCTGGCCTACGGAGGCCTCGCCGACCGGCCCCGCCTCGTGGCGCTCAACAAGATCGACGTTCCCGAAGCTCGCGAGCTGGCCGATCTGGTGGTGCCCGAGCTACAGGCACGTGGGCTCCAAGTCTTCGAGATCTCGGCCGCCTCCAGGGAGGGCCTGCGTGAGCTGACGTTCGCCATCGGCGAGCTCGTCGCCAGGTCGCGGCGCCCACCCGACGATGTCGAGGCGACCCGAATCGTGCTGCGACCCACCGGGCCGGCCGACGCCGAGTTCACGATCAAGAACATCGATGGGGCCTGGCACGTGCGCGGCGACAAGCCGCGGCGCTGGATCAAGCAGACCGACTTCAGCAACGACGAGGCGGTCGGCTACCTGGCCGACCGCCTCAACCGGCTCGGTGTCGAGGAGGAGCTGACCGCGCAGGGTGCTCAGGTGGGCGACGACGTGGTCATCGGAGAAGATGACAACGCTGTGGTCTTCGAGTTCGACCCCCAGGTTCAGGCGGGTGCGCAGACGATGCTCGGTCGTCGGGGTCGGGACCTGAGGCTCGAGGGACGATGACGCCCTACGGCGCCCAGGCTCTCGCGGGCGCCCGACGTGTTGTCGTCAAGGTCGGCTCCTCCTCGCTGACGACGGCGCAGGTCGGTATCGACGAGGAGCGGATTATCGCGCTCGTCAGCGCCCTCGCCGCTGCGAGGCGCAAGTCGCTGGAGCTCGTGCTCGTCTCGTCAGGCGCCATCGCGGCCGGTCTCCCCCCACTCGGTCTCAAGGTCCGCCCTCGCGACCTCGCCCGTCAGCAGGCGGCGGCCAGCGTCGGTCAGGGACTGCTGATGCACCGCTACACCGCCGCCTTCGCCGCCCACGGCCAGCGCGTGGGACAGGTGCTGCTGACTGTCGACGACGTGACCCGGCGCGGCCATTACCGCAACGCCTACCGCACGTTCGCCAAGCTGCTCGAGCTTGGGGTGCTGCCCATCGTCAACGAGAACGACACGGTCGCCACTACCGAGATCCGCTTCGGTGATAACGACCGGCTCGCCGCGCTCGTCGCCCACCTCGTCCACGCCGACGCCTTGGTGCTTCTCTCCGACATCGACGGCGTCTACGACCGCGACCCCCGCGACACCTCGGCACGTCGGCTCACGCTGGTGCGCGGCACGGACGACACGACGCAGGTCGCGCGGAAGCGCGGCGGCTCGCTCGGCACGGGAGGTATGACGACCAAGCTCGAGGCAGCGCGGATCGCCACCGGTGCCGGCATTCCGGCCGTGGTGGCGCGCGCCGACCAGCTCGAGGCGGTGCTGGCGGGAGAGGAGGTCGGAACCTGGTTCGCTCCGACCGGCAAGCGGCGCTCGACCCGCCAGCTCTGGTTGCGCCACGCCACCGAACCAAGGGGCCAGCTGGTGCTCGACGCGGGAGCCGTCCGGGCAATCACCACGCGGGGCACCTCGCTACTGCCGGCGGGGGTGGTCGACGTACACGGGTCGTTCCACGCGGGCGACCCGGTAGACCTCGTCGATGAAGCCGGAACGGCAGTTGCCCGCGGGCTCGTGAACTATGACTCGGACGAGGTCCCTGCGCTGCTCGGCCGCTCCACGCACGACCTCGCAGCCGACCTGGGGGACGGCTATGAGCGCGAGTTGGTGCATCGTGACGACCTCGTGTTGCTGGCGTAACCGATGTCTGGACACTTGCCGCAGAGGTCTCATTTCGGACACGTTCTGAGCGCACCCCGTAACCCGTCCATAACCCACCGTATTGGTCACGTCGAGTTGGGTGTTTCGTTGCCCTTCATCGTCGCGATGCAGCACACTGGAACCGCCCCCGCTTCCCCAAGCTCTTACGAGTCAGGAGCCTTAGTGCTCGACCCCCCACGGTTGTGGCATGTCACGCTGACAGTCGCCGGGAAAGCGGAGCCGCTGTCCCAAGTGCATGAGGCGTTGCGGCGGCTCCAGCACGAGCAGCCCTTCATCCACTCGCTGCGCTACGACGAGGCTCGCGCCGAGGTGGCGTACTGGGAAGAGGGCGAGGAGATGGTCGATGCCGCGTCGCTGGCTCTGCGGCTGTGGAGCGAGCATCGCTGCTCCTCGGACCTGCCACCGTGGAAGGTCGTCGGCCTCGAGGTCATCGACCGCGAGACCTATCAGGCTCGCCATCTCACCATGGCACTCGGACACGGCGACGGCGACCCACGCCCCTTCTGACATACCGGCTTCATGTCGGGACCTGGATGAGGAGCAGATGCTGCCGAGAGGCTGGTCCTCGGCCGCGCATTCTCCGCGGGCAACACCGCGACGTTCTGATGAGGTCGTCCGCCGATGCTCGGTCCGCAATGGCCCGGGTCGTTGTCTCCCCGCGAACGGCCGGGGGGGGCGGCCCGGTATCCAGCCGCCCGGTCAGGGGCGAACGTTTGGGCGCAAGGGCCCTGTTGCGTCCTAGGCTGGGGAGATGAGCGAGGAAGAGGTACGCGAGACCGCCGAGCGGGCCCGGACGGCGTCCTACGAGCTGGGGATGGCTCGGCGCGCCCGCAAGGACGCAGCCCTGCTCGCCATGGCGGACGCGCTCGAAGCACACACCGACGACATCCTGGAGGCGAACTCCGAAGACGTGGCCAGGCAGGAGGACTCCGGCACCTCAGCGGCGATCATCGACCGGCTGCGTCTTAGCGTCGAGCGCGTCACCGCGATGGCGGACGGCCTGCGTGAGGTCGCGGCACTGCCCGACCCCGTCGGCGAGGTCGTCCGCGGTGGCACCGTGCCGAGTGGGATCCAGCTGCGCCAGGTTCGGGTCCCGTTCGGGGTCGTGGGCGTGATTTACGAAGCCCGCCCCAACGTGACAGCTGACGCGTCGGCCCTCTGTCTGAAGAGTGGCAACGCGGTGCTGCTGCGGGGCTCGTCGTCGGCGCTCGAGTCCAACACCGCAATCGTCTCCGCGCTGCGCGGCGCCCTCGACGAGGCGGGGCTGCCTGCCGACGCGGTGCAGCTCGTGCCAGGCGGCCGCGACTCTGTCGGTCACTTCATGCGGGCGCGGGGCCTTGTCGACGTACTCATCCCGCGCGGAGGCGCCGACCTGATTGAGCGTGTGGTCACCGAGTCGACGGTGCCGGTCATCGAGACTGGCATCGGTAACTGCCATGTCTTCGTCGACGCCGATGCGGACCTCGACGCCGCCGAGCGCATCGTGGTCAACTCCAAGGTGCAGCGCCCGAGCGTCTGCAACGCGGCCGAGTCGCTGCTCGTGCACGACGCCGTCGCCCACGACTTCTTGCCGCGTGTCGTCAAGGCGCTGATCGCCGAGGGGGTCACGGTGCACGGCGACGAGGCGGCGCGGCGACTCGACCCCGCCGTGGTCGTCGCCACCCACGACGACTTCGCCACCGAATACCTCTCGCTCGACATCTCCGTGAAGACGGTGGCCTCGCTCGACGAGGCCGTCGCACACATCAGGGAGTACGGCTCCGGCCACACCGAAGCGATCGTGACCCGCTCTCTCGAGGCCGCCCGCCGCTTCACGGCGGCCGTCGACGCGGCGGCCGTCGTCGTCAACGCGTCGACCCGCTTCACCGACGGCGCAGAGTTTGGCTTCGGCGCCGAGATGGGTATCTCGACCCAGAAGCTGCACGCTCGGGGCCCGATGGGGCTGCGAGAGATGACGTCGACGAAATACATCCTCACCGGCGACGGTCAGGTCCGCGGATAGCCAGCGGCCGGTGGCCGGCAATTCGTCATGGTGCGAGCCAGGCTGGCCGGGTGCGCCGTACGCCCCGAAAGCCCCGAGGCGGCGGGGTTGGACGTACGGCGGTCAACGCCGCTGCCGGCAGCCTCCACCAATCTCTCATGGACGTCGTCTCAGTGATGCCGTCTCAACCGACGCGTTCGAGGCGATGCCGAGCCCTGCTGCTGAGGCCACCTGCTGAGAACACCCGCGCGAGGCGTAGGCACCCGGTCAGGGCGGTCGGCACGAGCACCCGGTCGGTCATCCGACCGGCATGAGCCGCGGGTGGCGTCGACCGGATAGCCTTGGCTCATGTTCGCAGATCTCATCACGCTGGCCGCGGATCAAAAGCACGATCTGCCCGCACCGCCCTTCGTCTTCGGGCTCGTCGCGTTCGCGTTCCTGGTCGTGCTCATGGTGGCTCTGCTCATGTTCGGGAAGGGCCGGCCGCACTCCTGATGGCGCACCGACCGTCGCGGATCGGCGTCATGGGAGGGACGTTCGACCCCATCCACCACGGCCACCTCGTCGCCGCATCGGAGGTGCAGGCGTGGTTCGACCTCGACGAGGTGGTCTTTGTCCCGACCGGCGCGCCGTGGCAGAAGACCGGGCGACTCGTCGCGCCCGCCGAGGACCGCTACCTGATGACCGTCATCGCCACTGCCTCCAACCCCCGGTTCTCCGTCTCACGGGTCGACGTCGACCGCGGTGGTCCGACGTACACGATCGACACCCTGCGCGAGTTGCGCACTGGACGGCCCGGCGCCGACCTGTTCTTCATCACCGGTGCGGACGCACTCGCCCAGATCCTCACCTGGCGCGACGCCGCCGGCGTCTTCGACCTCGCGCACTTCGTCGGTGTGACGCGACCCGGTACGGCGATCGACGAGTCGACCCTCGAAGGGCTGCCACCGGACCGGGTCACGATCATCGAGGTGCCCGCCCTGGCGATCTCGTCCACAGAGTGCCGCCTGCGCGCACAGAAGGGGGAGCCGGTCTGGTACCTCGTGCCCGACGGTGTCGTCCAATACATCGCCAAGCGCGGCTTGTACCAGCCGACCACCCTCGACCCGACCACCGTCGACACGACCACCCTCGACGCCGCGACGAGCCATCCAGAGAGCGAGACTGCGTGACTGCCACTGAGCGAGCCATCCAGCTCGTCACCATCGCCGCCCAGGCGGCGTCGGACAAACTCGCGGAGAACATCATCGCCTTCGACGTCTCCGACCAACTCGTCATCACCGATGCGTTCGTGCTCTGCTCGGCGTCGAACGACCGGCAGGTCAAGTCGATCGTCGACGAGATCGAGGACAAGCTCCGTGATGCGGGGGCCACCATGACCCACCGCGAGGGCGAGCGGGACGGCCGCTGGGTACTCATCGACTACGGCGAGATCGTCGTCCATGTGCAGCACGAGGATGAGCGCGTCTACTACGCGCTCGAGCGGATCTGGCGCGACTGCCCGGTGATCGCGCTGCCCGAGTCCGTTGGCAGCGGTCGAGGACTGCTTGGCCGTTCGCCAGGCGGCGGGGATGCCAGTTCCGGATCGCGGTGATGAAGCTCATCCCACCGTCTGCAGGCCCCAAACGGCTGGTCCTGCTGAGGCACGGCCGTACCGCCTGGAACCGGATCGGCCGTGCCCAGGGCCATGCCGATATCTCCCTCGACAAGCTCGGCGTCGCTCAGGCGAAGAGTGCCGCCCGGCAGCTGTCGGCGTATGCGCCGGCGCTGATCTGGTCCAGTGACCTGGCCAGGGCCAGGGAGACCGCTGAGCGGCTCGTCGCAGTCACCGAACACGAGCTCGTCTTCGACAAGAGGCTGCGTGAGTTCGATGTGGGCGTGCGCCAAGGGCTGACCTTCGACGAGTTCGTGGCACGGTTTCCGGAGCTGTCGGCGCGCCTTCGCACCGGTGAGCGGGTCGACGTACCAGGTGCCGAGACCACCGAGGAAGTCTCATCCCGGATGGTCGCGGTGCTCCAGGACGCCGCCGAGGCTCTCGGTGACCAGGAGACAGCCATCCTGGTCGGACACGGCGCCTCACTGCGGACCGGCCTGCTGTCGTTCTTGCGGGTCGCCGAGGACCGGCACGAGATACTCGCCGGGATGGCGAACTGCGCCTGGGCGGTTCTCGAGCTCCATCGCCACCGCGGCTGGCAGATCATCGACTACAACGCCCAGACGTTGCCAGAGTCCCCTGAGCTCGCCGACGACCTGTAGCGGCTGCTGAGCGTTGCCGAGCCGGGGCCCGCGGATTCGCGATGCGGGTTACGGTTGGCTAAACTCGTCTGGCCCACTGGGGCTCACCCCTCGGCGGGACCGCAAGTGCGGGGCTGTGGCGCAGCTGGTAGCGCACCTCCATGGCATGGAGGGGGTCAGGGGTTCGAGTCCCCTCAGCTCCACCGTATTGTCTTGTCCACCCGCCTGGATGAGGATGGACGCTGACCTGGCATCGCGAGCTCAGGGGTCGGGCCGCGAGCCAAAACAGGTCCACACGGCAGCGATGACTTTTGGGCGTCCGGCTGGTCATAGCGTGGACAGTTGCGTCGGGCATAGAGCTTGGGAGGAGCACAGATGAGCGGTGTACGGGTGTTGGTGGGGACACGCAAGGGCGCGTTCGTGTTGACGTCGGACGGCAAGCGGGAGCGCTGGGACGTCGATGGTCCGCACTTCGCTGGGTGGGAGGTCTACCACGTCGCGGGTTCTTCCGCGGATCCGTCTCGCCTGTATGCGTCACAGTCCACCGGCTGGTTCGGACAGCTGATCCAGCGCTCCGACGACGGTGGCACGACCTGGGAGCCGGTGGGCAACGACTTCTCCTACGACGGCGTCCCCGGCACGCACCAGTGGTACGACGGCACACCTCACCCGTGGGAGTTCGCGCGGGTCTGGCACCTGGAGCCGTCCTTGACCGATCCGGACACCATCTATGCCGGGGTGGAAGACGCTGCGCTGTTCCGCTCGGACGACGGGGGACAGCAATGGCACGAGCTATCCGGGCTGCGAGGTCATGGTTCGGGGTCCTCGTGGCAGCCGGGCGCCGGTGGCATGTGCCTGCACACGATCGTCCTCGACCCCAGTAATCCGGAGCGGATCTTCGTCGCCATCTCGGCGGCAGGGGCGTTCCGGACCGATGACGCGGGCCAGACCTGGCAGGCCATCAACCGTGGCCTTCGCTCCGAGGGGATCCCCGACGAGGACGCGGAGGTTGGACACTGCGTCCACCGAATCGCCATGCATCCGAGCCGCCCGGACGTGCTCTTCATGCAGAAGCACTGGGACGTGCTGCGTACTGACAACGCGGGCGAGTCCTGGCGTGAGGTCAGCGGCAATCTGCCGACCGATTTCGGCTTCGCGATCGATGTCCATGCCCATGACCCCGAGACCGTCTACGTCGTTCCGATCAAGAGCGACTCGGAGCACTTCCCGCCGGACGGAAGCCTCCGGGTCTACCGGAGCCGGACGGGTGGGGACGAGTGGGAGGCCTTGCAGAAGGGTCTGCCCCAAAGTAACTGCTACGTCAACGTGCTCCGGGACGCGATGGCCGTGGACTCCCTCGACTCGTGCGGCATCTACTTCGGCACGACCGGCGGCCAGGTGTACGCGTCCGCCGACGCCGGGGACAGCTGGGCGCCCATCGTCCGGGACCTCCCGCCGGTGCTGTCCGTCGAGGTCCAGACACTGCCATGATCACGGTCGTGCTGCCGGCCCACCTGCGAACGCTCGCCCGGGTCGACAAGGTGGTGGAGATCCACGTCGAAGGCAAGGCCACGCAACGCTCAGTGCTCGACGCACTCGAGGTGGCCTACCCGATGCTGTGTGGAACGGTTCGCGATCGTGAGACGCAGGAGCGCCGCGCGTTCGTACGTTTCTTCGCCTGCGAGGAGGACGTGTCCCACGAGTCTCCGGACTCCCCGCTCCCCGACGCGGTGGCGTTAGGCAGGGAGCCGTTTCTCATCGTCGGTGCGATGGCGGGCGGCTAGCGGCCCTCGGTCGCCTGCGGTCCAGTTGCTGCGCCGGGCGGGTCAGAATGGCATCGAGATGAACGGTGAGCTGTAGTAGTCGTCCTCGGCCAGCTGCCGCGTAGCCTCCTCGACCGACACCCGCTCGCGCTCCGCCGTGAGGATCATTGCGAGCAGGTGCACGTCCCCGGCGGTGGGGATGCCCGTCACCTCGGTATGGTCCAGCACCCAGGAGACAGCCGCGGTGATCCGACGCTGGTCGTCGTACGGCTCGTACCAGGTGGCATAGCGCTGCTGGCTGTCGTCGCTCGGCCAGTTGCGTCGGGCCACCGTCTTGATGGTCATCAGCCCGGCGTCTTGGCGCCTTACCTCCGCGGCGAGGGCCTCGAAGTCGGTACGGAACTGGTCGTCACGCCACAGCACCGGGTTGAGCGGGGTGAGGACGGTCGCGAAGGGAAATCGCCGCAGCGCCTCCAGATGAGTGGCCGGCGCCTGGTGGGTGTGTCCGGTGATCCCTACCGCACCCACGAGGCCCTCGTCCTGCGCGCGCACGGCGGCTTCCAGCGCCCCGTCCTTCGCGGTGGCCCGGTCGAGCTCCTCGACGTCTCCCACGGAGTGCAGCTGCAGCAGGTCCACCCGGTCGGTCTGCAGCCGCTCGAGGGAGGCGTTGATCTGCGCCCAGGCGGCCTCGCGTGCACGTTCCTCGGTCTTGGTGGCCAGGAAGATCTGGCCGCGGATGTCGCCCATCAAGGCTCCGAGCCGCAGCTCGGCGTCGCCGTACCCGGCAGCGACATCGACGTGGTTGATGCCACCGTCGAGGGCGTCCTGTATCGAGCGATCTGCGACGTCCTGGCTCACCTCGCTGAGGGCAGCGGCCCCGTAGATGAGCACTGAGCTGTCATGTTCGAGGCGGCCGAGCCGGCGTCTTTCCATCCGCCCACCTTGGAGGTTGGCGCCGTGATGAGCAAGTCGAGCCGCACAGGTCAGGCCAGGTCCAGCTCATCGCCGCGAAAGCGGTAACCGACGCCCCAGACTGTCTCGATCCACACCGGCTGGCTTGGATCGGCCTCGATCTTGGACCGTAACCGGCGGATGTGCACGGTCACCGTCTCGAGCGTGCCGATCGTGTACCCCCAGACGTCGGCGAGGAGCCGTTCGCGGGGCAGCGCGACGCCGCGGTGCCGCAGCAGATAGCTCAGGAGCCGGAACTCGAGCAGCGTCAGGGCGATCCGCTGCCCGTCGATGGAGACGCTGTGGTGCTCGGTGTCGATGCGCATCGAGCCGGCGACCAACGAGCTGAGCGCAGGATATGGCCGCGCGCCGGGCTGCGTGCGCCGCAAGACGGCGAGCACTCGGGCGACGAGTTCGTCCAGCAGGTACGGCGCCAGCACGCAATCGTCGGCGCCGGCGCACAGGAGCGCGGCACGATTGGCCGGTTTGGGCACCGATCCGCAGACAATGACCGCGGGAGCACCGACGGACACAAGCTGAGCGACCACATCCAGAACCGTGGTGGGGCAGATCGCGATGTCGAGCAGGACGAGGTCCGGGCGCAACTGCGCGACAATCGTCGGGAGGGAGCCCGCATGGCGGACCGGTACCGCGGCAAGGCCTGTCGCCTGCAGGGCACGCAGCTCGCGTGAGTCCGACGCCGCGTTCGGCGTGACCACAGCGACGACACAGCCACCCTCGCGGTCGCTTCCCTTGCACAGCCGATCCGCGAGCGCGGCAGCCGCGGAGCGTGGAGGCATCGCGACGCTGGTGTCCGTCGTCATGTGCGTGGTCCAGCGTGATGGCGCCGGTGTTGGTGCTGTCGTCTTCGTCCGACTCGCACGGCGTAAGCGATTGCGCTGATGGCGAAGCTGGCAGCGGTAAAGAGCAGCCACCGGCTGAGGAAGGGCTCCTGCGTCTGGCCGGTCGCGGCCAGATAGGTGTCACCGCCTTGGCCGATGATGCCGGGGAAGAACAGCAGCAGCAACAGCCCGCTGGCGAGCACCGGCACCCGCAGGTAGTTGAGCACCGGCACGTCAGGTGTCCCACGTCTTCGTCGCCGCAAGAGTCCCGTCACGGCGCGGTCGGCCAATGCATACAGCGGAAACAGCACCAGGTCGTGCAGCAGCACTGCGCCGAGGAACCAAACGATGATCGCCTGCCACCACACCGACGAGTCGAACAGCACCGGAGGCCCGACCACCACGACGACATAGCCGACCAGGGCGAAGGACGCGAGCAGGGCCAGCAGGTGCAGCGGGTGCGCTCCGTAGAAGGCACGAAACCGAGTGAGCGGGGAGTCCTGGTGGGACGGAGTACGCATGTCAGCCGCTCCTGAAGTCGAGAGAGCGTACCCATTTGGTGTTGTGCACTCCCGGCATGGCCGGGACGATGACGCGGGCCGGGTACCCGTGGTCCACTGACAGGTCGACGCCATTCACACGTAGCGCCAGCAGCGCGTCCGGGTTGAGCACCTGATTGGCTTGCAGTGCGGCCTGGTTGAAGGCGCCTGACTTCTCCAGGGACTGCACCTGCGCCGACAGCGGGGCCGTCACCCCGGCGAGCCCGGCCAGGTCCCGCAGCCGCACCCCGGTCCAGGTCTGCGTCGTCGACCATCCCTCTACACACGCGATGGGCAGCGTCGCGCTGTGCTGCGGCATGGCCAACAGCTGCGCCCGGTCCAGCATCAACCGCCCACCCTGTAGAGACAGTCGCCAGCTGTCGCCGATATCGGCGGGGGCGATCGCGGCGGCGGCGGCCGTGCGGTTGATCTCGAAGTCGTTGGGCCCAGATCCCATGTCTCGGCCGCGTGGCAGCAGGAACGACAACGGCCGCGCCGCGCCGCCGAGGGTCTGCCCCAGGGCCATCACAGCAACGAGGAGGGAACCGCCTCCGGTCAGTGCGAGCACTCCGCGTCGGCTGAACGTCGCCGGACCCGGCTCGGCCGGCACGAGGCCGTCAGGATCGGGCGGTTCCGGCCGGGTGTTGTCGAGGGAGGTTCGCAGTTCGGCACTGAATGGTCTCGACCGCAAGGCGGCGATCAGACGCGGCAGCTTGATGGCCACGTGGACCAGGAAGGCTGCGATGAATACCCATGCCCCGAAGTAGTGCGCGGTGTAGAAGCTGAAGCCGAAGATGTAGTCGTACTGGATGTTCAGCACGCCGGTGGCCAGCTCGAACAAAATCCCGCCGACCAAGAACAGCAGTGAGAGCCGCTCAAGAGCCTGTGCCAGCGAGCGCGCCGGGGGCCAGTCGAACAACCTTGGGATGACGGACCACAGCTTTGCCAGGACCACGGGGATGATGACCAGCCCCAGTCCCACGTGCAGCCCCTGGTTGAGGCGGAACAGCCACGCCGGTTGGGTGGGCCAGTCGAACACGGGCAGGTGCAGCCAGCCGACGTCGCCGGGGATGGCCTGGCTCAGCTGCGGGCCGTAAGCGATGTAGGACAGCAACCCGGTGACGATGACGATGGGCAGGCACGCGAGCAGCACCGCACCGAATACTGATGTCAGCCAGGGGCCCCGCAGCGGGCTGCGCCACACCTCCTGACGACCCAGACCTGGAGGTCGATGTCGCTCGAGCGTCCGCCACAGCGAAGCGGGAAAACCGTAGGTCGGGAGCGGGCGCTCAGGCTCTGGATCACTCACAGGTCAGCGCGCGAAGGATCCGCTGGTTTCAACCTGCGCCCCGGGGATGGGCTCGACCAGGTCCTCAGTCGGCATCGCCGCGGTGAACGCGATCACCGGACAGTTGATCAGCACGTTCGTGGAGCCGAAGGGCGCCCCCTCGGGACCGGTCAGCAGATCCGGGCGGCGAGCTGCCAGATTGAGAATCTTGAACTCGTCGGTCTGGCGGGTGTTGAGACCCAGCCGCACCGCCTTGTCGGTCCACTGGGAAAACTGAGCCTCCCACAGAGGGCTGTAGGCAAACTTGCGGTGTGGGTCGCTCAAGGTGGGGAAGTCCCCTTGGACGTTGAGGGAGTCACCGCCACGTCGGAGGGCGCGGATCAGGGCCCGGTCGCCGAGCGAGGCGTCTTCGCTCGCGTGTCCGTCGACGATGAGATGCGTCAGACCCTGCGCCTGTGGGTTATGCATCCCGGTCTGCCCGTTGACGAACGGGAAGATGCGTTCACGCACGGAGCCGACGAAGTCGTCACCACCCTTGAACGGGGACTTGGCGAGCAACGGCACGTACGTCGCGCGCTCAAGGGTCGCGGTGGCAGCATCCGATGCTTCCGTGCTGAGGTAGATGATGGGCTTGCCAGAGTCGAAGCCGTTGATGATGAGCAGCTCCACCGAGG
Organism: Propionibacteriales bacterium; assembly: GCA_038238115.1. Lineage (GTDB taxonomy): Bacteria > Actinomycetota > Actinomycetes > Propionibacteriales > Nocardioidaceae > JBBRYB01. Next base: position 55,980 of record JBBRYB010000010.1, read on the forward strand.
GCGCATAGTACTGGCCGGGGCCGGCCTTCTTTGCCGGGTTGACCTTGAGCACGCGATCGGCGGTGTTGGCGTGGTGCAGGACGTCGAATGGTCCGTTGCCAGTAGCCACGATTGGGGCGTTGTAGACGGTCTTCGAACCGTGGAACTGAATGAAGGGGCTGTAGTGCCTGCTACCGACGCCACCGGGCTTTGCGACCGCGGGTGGAAAGATGGTGGGACCGGCCTTGAGAACCCGCTGGGGGCTGAAGTCCGGAGCACCGCGGAATCGGGTCACTGCCTCGCCGAACTTGTTGCCGCGCGGCGCCATGAGCCTGACGCTTTGCACGCATTCATCGCAGCCGATTCCCACGTTGGCCAGCTTGGGCGCGAAGTTGACGTTCAGGTCGCGCGCCGCCCCCTCGTCGGAGGCCTCAGTGATGACGTACCAGACCTTCTCGCCGTGAAAGCGACCCTGGTGCAAGGGCAAGGTGGCGCTGTGGTGGGTCAAATTGACCTCGACCGTGCTGTGCAGAATGATCTTGTTCGGCGGCAGCAACCCGGTGGTCCGACCCGGGATCACAGCAGACGACGCTCCTGTTGACGGGTCGGCTGCGGCCAGTCCGAGCGCCGTCAACGATGCGGCGAGGGCCGCCATCCCGAGGGCCCATCGTCGGGATCCGTGCAAGCATGTCATCCGAGAGCTCCTTGCTCTGGCCCCGCTCACAGGGCCGATCTGAGGGTCAGGCGTGAATAGGGCTCCAGGTGTGACAGCACGCGCCGGATCTCACCTTGGGAGTGGCTGTCCTGGCCCATGTGGCTACCGTAATGCTCCAAGGTCCTATCATCAGGTCCTCTTCGCGGCAAGAAAGTAGGACCAGTTGGCTGAGCGAGCCCAGCAGCGCCGCGCGTCCTGGCTGCCCGTCGCCTTGAGTGACCAGCAGGGGCGGACGCTGCGCCAGCAGCTTCGCGAGGCGATGAAGGAGGCGATCCGGGTCGGGCGGCTCCCGGCCGGTGCGCAGGTTCCGTCCACCCGTGCACTCGCCGACGACTTGGGAGTTTCTCGAGGAGTTGTGGTGGATGCGTACGAGCAGCTGGTCGCGGAAGGCTTCCTTACCAGCCGCGCGGGCTCGGGGACGGTCGTCAGCGACGTAGCACGCCCTCTCGCCCGACCGACTCCGGCGTTGGTCCCGCCCGTCGGCGTCGGCGGACCGAGCTACACCATCGACCTGCGCCCCGGTCTGCCTGACCTGGCCGCGTTCCCTCGGACAGCATGGCTGGCCGCGACCCGTGACGTGCTGCGCGATCTGCCCGACGACGAGCTCGGATATGTGGCTCCCTGGGGCGCGTTGGGTCTCCGGCAGGAGCTCGCGGACTATCTGACCCGCGTCCGTGCGGCGATGGTGGAGTCCGACCAGCTCGTCGTCGCGACCGGCGCCACTCAGGCGCTCACGCTGCTGGTTCGCACCCTCGCCGAGGCGGGGCACGACATGCTTGCCGTCGAGTCGCCGAGCAATGCAGTCCAGCGTCGAGTTCTCGGTCGCCACGTCTCGCGGATCATCGACGTACCGGTGGACGACGAAGGCCTCGACGTGGCGGCGCTCCGGCGCACGGCAACACGCGCGGTGCTGGTCACCCCGGCGCATCAGTATCCAAGTGGGGTCGTGCTGTCCGCCGCCCGCCGCAGCGCGCTGATGAGGTGGGCCGAGGACGTCGATGGCGTCGTCATCGAGGATGACTACGACCCCGAGTTTCGCTACGACCGTCGTCCGGTCGGCTGCCTCCAGGGGCTCGACCCTCGCCATGTCACACTGGTTGGCTCGGTCAGCAAGTCACTCGCCCCCGGCCTGCGGCTGGGATGGGTGGTGGCGCCGCGGCCGTTGCACGAGGCCTTGATGGCGGCCAAGCGCGACGATGACTTCGGGAGTCCCGTGCTCGGCCAACATGTCTTGGCCCGGCTGCTGGCCGACGGCGGCTACGACCGTCATATCCGGCGCGCCAGACGGCGTTACATGGATCGTCGCGACGCACTCGTCGCAGCACTGAGCCGGAAGCTCTCGGACTGGGATGTGTCAGGTCGGGCGGGCGGCCTGCACATCATGCTTCGGCTACCGCGCGGACTCGACGAGGAGCAGGTATGCGGGGCGGCCGCGGCGAGAGGCCTCGCCGTACAGGGCACTCGGGCGATGTATGGCACGCTGCCCGCGCCGGACGGTCTGCTCCTCAGCTATGCGCGGGCGCCGGCGGGAGTGTTGAGCGAGGCGGTGGAACGCCTCGCTGCCGCATGCGCCCTGACCGCGAGCGGGATGCACACCGGCGCAAGCGCCGCAGCCGATCGAGGCGTCCGTCCTGCGACGGCTCTCGACTACTACTGAGGCTGCGGACCACACCCGGCACAGATGGACGATGGCGGCTACGCCGAGGATCGCCTGAACCCCGCCGCAGCCGCCACCGCTCACCTCAGTAGACGGCCAGACCCGAGGCCCCGTCCGCGACCGGCAGGCCCCCGGTGACGACACCGCCGAGTGGGGACAGGCCACCGTCGTCTTGGATCTCGAAGGAGGCGACGCCCCCAGGGCCCCTCAGCAGCAGGTAGAGGTAGTGGCTATCGGCGCTGAGAGCCAAGTCCACCGGCTGGCTCGTCAATCCGAGGAATGCCGCCTTGCCCTTGATCACGCGGACATGGCCCGCGGAGTCGAATGAGTAGCTGGAGATGGTGCCACTGCCGAAGTTCGCCGTGTAGGCGTAGCGCCCGTCGTCAGTGATGATCACCCAGCAGGTGTCCGTCTGGTGGTTGCGGACAGACCCGCTGACAACGTTCAGGCCGCCCCTCGAAGAGACCCGGTATGACGAGACTGCGGCCCTGCCGGGAGTAGCGTCGAAGGACTCGGCGACGAGGAGCTGATGGTTACCTCGAAAGGCCAAGCTGAACGGTCGAATGCCGTGAGAGGCGTCCCTTCTCGGTGCGGCGCTGGGCCGTCCGTCGTCGCGCACCCGGAAGGCGTCGATCGCGCGCTCCGGGGACAGGACCAGGTTGGTCGTCTTCTGGGTCACGAGCAGGAGTCTGCCGTCGGGGCTGAACTCCACCTGGCCGGGGACTGCGATAGGCGAGCTCAGCAATCTGAACGAGTGCGCCAGCGGATTCAGGGTTCCGCGATCCGTGATCCTGAAACCACGAATGCCGTTGCCCGCTACGGACCCGTCGAGCACATAGAGCAGGTGGCCGTGGATGGTCAGGCTGTTCGGCTCGTCGCCCGCATACACCTTCTGCAGAAACGTGAGCTGAGTTCCCTTGACGGCGAAGACGGTGATGTTGTCGCTGCCGGCGTTGGCGGCATACAGGAAACGATGGTCACGACTCAGCCGCAAGGCGCCCTGGGTGTCCAGGTCTGTTCCGATTCCGGTGCCGCGGGTGGGCACGCGTCCGACTCGTGTCAAGGCGCCGTCGTCGGCACGCCGGTAGGTGACGATCTGGTTGCCCGTGCTTCGGTTGCTCATCGCGAAGGCGGCGCCGCCTGCGGGCGATCCGGCCCGAGACGCCACACTGCGGCTACCGGCCTCGGCGCCCTCGACGACCGTGGCCGTGGTCATGCCGAGAAGTGTTGTCAAAGACAATGCGCCAACGGCGAGCGACCTGGCGCGACTTCCCAGTCCTTGTGCTCCTCGTTGCTCGTTGAACTTTCTGATCACTTGGCGGTCATCCTTTTCTCGATGGTGTCACCGGTGCGGTGACGGCACGACTCCGTGACTCCTGCGCGGCGCATTGTGCTGTGCCGCATGTGGCTTTCAGCCGTCAAATGGGAGTTTGCTCAGTCAAGCCCAGCGTTCTGGGAATGACCCTTACAACTCCCTTACACACGGTGTGTGCTGGCATTGGCGTTCAGCCTGGGTGTCGAGGCGCCACAAGTTGCCGGACTCCGATCAAGGCGCAGCAGCGTATCTGCGAGACCGGCAACTAGGTGGCGCCTGGACGACGTCCTTCCGCACCGCGCGTTTGGGGCCTGCCGACGGGCGCGAACCACCCGCCACATTGTCCCTTCAGACGAAGGGCGTGGTTGGCCGGTCTTGCAGCTGGCCGTCGAGATGCAGATCGACGCGTTCGTTGTAGAAGCAGATAAGGCCGGTCACCTTCTGGCTCTCCGGTGCAGGAGTTCGATAGACCCACGCGAGGTCGTGGTGCACGCCTGCGCCGATGTCGAGCGACCACCAGGTGGCGGTCCCCTTGTAGGCGCAGTGGCTGACCGTCGGGCTCGGGCGGAGCAGGTCGGTGCGGACATGGCTCATCGGGAGGTAGTAGCGAGGCACCAGGCCAGTCTCGAAGAGGATCCGCGGCTGATTGGTCTCCGCGACGGTGACGCCGTCCACGACGAGCCGGACATGACGGGAGCTGGCCAGCACGTCGACGCGCTTGTAGGGATCGCGGGGGTGCACGTAGACCGGTTCGTCCTCCTCGAGCCATTCGTCCATCGCGTTCCAGTCGATGCGTACCAGGTCGCGCAGCTCGGCAACAGCGGAGTCGAGGTAGGCCGTGGCCGCGCCAGGTAGCGTCCGGCCGGCCACGCTCAGGTCGAACACCTGGCCGTCACCAAGGTCGGCGGAGCGGTCGACTCGGCCGGTCGCGAGAAGCTCGGCCCGCACGTCCGGGCGGGGCAGGTAGTACGTCGGGTATTGGGGCTTCTCCCACACCAGCATCGTCGAGCGGCTGTCAGCGGCAGTCACCCCATCCACAAGGGCGCGGACTCGCTTCGGCGTAGGTTCCAGGCGCAGAAGTCGTCGCGTCGACCCTCCGGCGAGATCAGTGTCGGTGGTGCGGCCAGCTTGCTCGCTCATCGTTGCCTCCTCCTTCATGCTTCGTACGTCGACGCCTCCTCACGGCGCAGTCACCGGCCGGCCCTGGCCGGTGACTGCTTACACCGCCGGCGTCTGGCCCGCCAGGACGTCCGCGAGCATGGCGGTGTCGACGTTTCCTCCGGTTTGGATGACGGCGACCCGCCGGCCACGCACCAACTCTCGTTCGGCAAGCAGACCTGCAAGGGCGATGGCGCCGGCCGGTTCCGCTGTGTTGTGGGTAGTCGCGAACTGAATGCGCATCGCTTCGGCCACCGCCTCCTCGCTGACCTCGACGATGCGGGCGGCGCCGGCGTTGATCACGGAGACCGCGGCGGGCTCCGGCACGCGGCAGGCGACGCCGTCGACGAACGTGTCAGCGGTATCCGTCGAGACGACGTACCCCGCCGAGAACGACCGGGAGTACGCCGGCGCCCGCTCGGAGACCACACCCACGATGTCGGTATGCAGACCCAGCAGGTCCCGCACCCGGACCAGTCCGCTGATGCCCGACCCCATCCCGACGGGCACGTAGACCGCGTCCAGGTCACCGACGGCATCGAACAGCTCCCGCGCGTACGTCGCGACACCGAGGACGAGGTCGACGTGGTACGACGGCACGACCTCGAGCTCGCGCTTCTGAGCAAGCTCCACCGAGAACTCACGCGCCGCCTGGAAGTCGTGACCGTGCTCGACCACCTCGGCGCCGAAGCCACGCATCGCGGCGTTCTTGTCCAGGCTGTTGTTGCGCGGTACCACGATCGTCACGTCGAGCCCGGCTGCCCTGCCGGCCATCGCCAGGCTCTGTCCATGGTTGCCGCGTGTCGCGGACACGATGCCGGTGACCTCTGGCCGCTGCCTTCGCAGCCGGTCGGCGTAGACCAGGCCGCCCCGCACCTTGAAGGCACCTGTCGGGGTGTGGTTCTCATGCTTGACCCAGACTTGTGCGCCGGCGACCTCGCCCAGCAGGGGCCACCGATACTGCGGCGTCACAGGCACCGAGCGACGTACCACATCGGTGGCATACGCCAACTCGTCAAGACCGAAGGGCACGCAGCGAGTCTGGCACAGGGCTTCCGGCTCGCGACGGCCATGCGTGCTTTCCGGCCCCGGCGGGTAAGGGGCTCCTGAGAACCCGCGCGCTGGATACCAAGCCGCGACGGCGTTCGGCAGCCGACTCCACGCACAACACAAGACAGAGGGCCAAGGGTGACCAGACCATGACAACAGCGATTGTCGCCACCGCGTTCGGTGGTCCCGAGGTCCTGTCCGTCGTCGACGTCCCGCTCCCCGAGCCGGCCGCAGGCGAAGTGTCGATCTCGATTCGAGCGGCCGGTGTCAACCCGGTCGACTACAAGATGTACAGCGGCAACATGGGCTCCGACGAGTCCTCGTTGCCGATGCGCCTCGGCTATGAGGCCGCTGGAGTGGTCAGCGCCGTCGGCGCTGATGCGGAGGAGCCCGCGGGGTCGGTCAACGTCGGCGACGAGGTTATCGCGTTTCGTGTGTCCGCCGCCTACGCGGCCGACCTCACCGTGCCGGCCTCGGCGGTCGTGCCGAAGCCGTCCGGCATGAGCTGGGAGCAGGCGGCGGGCCTGATGTTGACGGGGGTGACGGCCTACCACGCACTTGAGGCGACCGGCGTGGGCCAGGGTGACACGGTGCTCATCCACGGGGCTTCCGGCGGGGTCGGGCTCAGCGCCGTCCAGATCGCCGTCGACCGGGGCGCCCACGTCGTCGGAACCGCCGGCGAAGCCCGGCAAGACTTGCTTCACCGGTACGGCGTCCAGCCCGTCGCGTACGGCGACGGCCTCGCCGACCGCGTGCGGGAGGTTGCGCCCGACGGTGTCGATGCGGCCATCGACACCGTCGGCACGGATGAGGCGGTGGACGTCTCTCTCGAGCTCGTCGACGATCGGGACCGGATCGCCAGCATCGCGGCGTTCCAGCGCGGCCGTGGGGCCGGCATCAAGCTCCTCGGCGACGGCCCAGGTGCCGACCCCGGGACCGAGCTGCGTGACGCCGCGCGGCTCGTGCTTAGCCACCTTGTCGAGGACGGCAAGCTCGAGGTGGTCGTGGTCAAGACGTTCCCGCTCGACGAGGCCGCCGAGGCGCACCGCTTCCTCGCCGGTGGCCATCCGGGCGGCAAGGTCGTCCTCGTCCCATAGCCGCGCGGTGGCTCACGCCTTGACGCGGCCGACGGCGGCATGGATCACGTCCGCGCGCCTCCACTCCTGGCCCAGCAGCACGCCGTACGTGAAGCCGTTCTCGCCGCGTCTGTCTCCCGCCGCAGCACCCAACCGCCTGAGCACGCCGGCGCTCACGACACTGTCCTGGTGTTCGCCGAGAAGCTTCTGCAGCTGCTTGGCCCTCTTGACGCGCTTCTTTGCCGGGCCGGCCAGGACAGGGACGGCCAGCTCGTTGGCATACCGGAAGCGCTTGGTCGCTTTACGAGCCTGATGCACGACGGCGGCTTCGGCGCTGGGTTTGCTCGCCCTGCGAAGCCGCTTGCGCTGCTGCTTTCCAGCCCGGTCGACGTACTCCGCGACGCCCGACTTGGGCCGGGCCGCCTCGTCGGTGAAGGGCGGGTCGAGGCGCCAGGTCGCCAACGTGTCCAGCAGGGCGAGGTAGCGCTTGCCGCGCATCGCCCGCACGAGGCGCCCGGCGGCGTCACGACGGTCAGCGGCCAAGGTCGACTCGATGGTGGACCTCACGGGGCCGAGGACGAGCTCGCTCGTCAGCTCATCCACCTGCTCGAGCAGACGCCTGCGCATCACGTCGATGTCCCTGACCGCCCCCAACAGTTCAGCGAGCCAGACCAGCTCGGCGTCGAGGCGGTCGCGCTCCTCCGCCTCGAACAACGTGCAGAAGACCCGAAGTGTGCTGCGCAGCCGGCGCACGGCCACCCGGGTGGGATGGACGGCGTTCACTTCCCGGCGTAGGGCCAGGTCACCGTCGACGATCGCATCGATCTGCACGCGCAGGTAGTCGTCGACGAGCCCGCCAAGTCGTTTCCTGCCTGGCCGCTCCGGCAACGGTCCGAGGGTGCGGGCGAGCTTGGACTGACATGGCGACAGCTCGGCGCCCACATCGACGAGCCGCTCACCGAGCCGATCGAGCAGCGCGTCGTCACCGGCCGGACCGAGCTCGATCTCGACCTCGCGCCAGTCGAGGCTGTGGTCACGGTCGGCCGTGGACGCCGCTTGCACGTGGTCGTCCGCGATCTCGGCCAGCAGCTCACCGTCCGTGTTCAGCAGGCGGTGGCTCACCCGGTTGGTCGATATCGTCGCCACCACGGTGAGGCGTCGGCCCCGCCGCACACCGAGGAGCAGCTGGGACAGCTCGCGCGGCACGGTGCCTCGTCGAGGCGGGAGGCGGACCTCCAACCGCCCGTCGCTCGCCGGAAGCTTGGCGTGCCAGCCGGCGTCATCACCTCCCGCTCGCCTGCGCAGCGTGATTCGCCGCTCCCGCAGCGCACCGTCAGCGGTGTCGAAGTAGGTCGCCTCCAGCTGCTGGGTGGTGGCTGACTCGACGCGGTCGACCTGTGGCGCGGCATCCTCGAAGTCGGGCAGCACGAACGACTCGTCGACGTCGTACTTGTGCTCCCGCTCGAGGTACTCATCTGCCATAGACCCACTATCTCGCGACCGGTGAGCATCCGCAGGAGGTTGCGCGCAGCACCTCGAGGGCCCGGCGGCGCGTCGACCTCCTTAACGTGGACGCAGCCGACTCGAAGGGACCCCCAGGTGACCACCCAGGACAGCACAGCGCAGCCAGCCCGCGAACTTCTCTGCGACTCGTTCGAGCGCGTCCGGCAGCTGGTGACCGGCACGACCGAAGGGCTGTCCCCGAGGGCGCCTACCTACCGCGTCGACGCGGACGCCAACACCATCGGCTGGCTGGTCTGGCACCTGTCGAGGGTGCAGGACGACCACATCGCCGACGCCGCTGGCGCAGACCAGGTGTGGACGAGCACGGGCTGGTACGAGCGCTTTGCGCTGCCGTTCGACGCCGCCGCGACAGGGTATGGGCAAGACAGCGACGAAGTCGCCGCCGTCAACGTGGCTCCCGATCTGCTGGACGGCTACCACCGCGATGTCCATGGCCGAACGATCGAGTACGTCGAGTCGCTGAGCCACGACGAGCTGGCGCGGGTGCTGGACGACTCCTGGGACCCGCCGGTCACCGTCAGCGCGCGGCTCGTCAGTGTGCTCGGCGACTGCATGCAGCATCTCGGCCAGGTGGCCTACGTGCGTGGCCTTGCCGAGCGCGCCGAGAGGCAACATCGCATGACGTCTGACTCGGACTAGGTGTGACGAGGTGGTCAGTCGCCGGGCCATTCTCCGGTCCAGCGTTCGAACAGCCGGGCACCGCCGCGATCCATCGCGGCCTTGACGACTGCATAGATGGCGCCCTCGATCGCGGCCGCCACGAGGATGTCTCGCCAGCCGTATTCGGACTGCAGAGCACCTGGCGCATCGTCTTCGTCCTTGACGTGCTTCCAGACCTGTTTGAAGACGATCCCGGCGAGCAGTCCACCCGCGATGCTCGAGACCATGCCGACCGGGCGATAGGCGATCTTCGCGACCTTGCTGCTCATCGTCGCTCCTCCCAACTCTCCATGTGACCTGGCGATGGTGGCACCACCGCCAGCGGACCCGGGCCGGTAGTGCGCTCACGGCTTGTGCCCCCTCGCGAGGGTCCCAAACGCCGGCTGCAAGCTCAGACCAGGGAGGACAGGCCGCGCTTCGCGAGCTGGTCGGCGATGATGAGTCGCTGTATCTCGCTCGCACCCTCCCAGATCCGCTCGACGCGCAGCTCGCGAAAGAAGCGCTCCGCGACGTTTTCGCGCATGTAGCCTCGGCCGCCGAAGATCTGCACGGCCCGATCGGCGACTCGGCCGGCCATCTCCGACGCGTAGAGCTTGACCATCGAGCAGCGCGCGTGCAGCACTTTCCGGTCTGCCCCGTCGTCGACGGATCGGGCCGTCTCGTAGACCATCGCGCGAGCCGCGAACAGCTCGGTAAGGCTGTCGGCGAGCATCGCCTGCACCAGCTGCCGCTGCATCAGCGGTGCACCGTCGACGACGCGCGACATCGCAAACGCGGTGGCCTCGTGGGTCAGTCGCTCGGCGGCGCCGAGGCACCGCGCCGCGACCATCAGCCGTTCGAACCGGAACCACTCATGGGAAAACGTCATCCCGTCGCCCTCCCCACCGACGAGGTGTGAGTCGGGCACCCGGACCTGGTCGAACGTCACGATCGGGTGGTGGTGGGCGATCGTGTGCGCGTACTCCGGCGTCCGCACGACGCGCAGACCGGGACTCGGTACGTCGACGACGAACAACGCGTGGCTGCCCGCATTCGCACCGTCGGCCAGGACAGCTTGGAAGAACGCGTACGCGGCGTGGTTGTAGGACGTGACGTGCCACTTCTCCCCGTCGAGCACATAGCTGTCGCCGTCGCGTCTGGCGGTGGCTTGAAGTGCTGCGACGTCAGATCCGGCGTGCTCCTCGGTGATCGCGTAGCACTCGGACATCTCGCCGCGCACCGTCGGCAGCAGCCACCGCTCCTTCTGGTACGCGGTCGCGACGTCCACCCACCAGGCGGGCGGAGTGTGCATGACCCATCCCAGCGCGTTGGTGACGCGGCCGGCCTGCTCCTGGACCAGAACCTGCTGGAGCGTGGAGCACCCTTGACCGCCGACGCTCCTGGGGATGTTCGTGGCGTAGAGCCCTAGCGAGATGGCGCGGGCGCGCTGCTTGTCGACGATGCCCTCCGCCAGCTCACCGCCTGACATCTCCGCCTCGAGCTCGCTCGGAATCAGCTCGTCGGCGAATGCTTGGGCGGTCGTCTGCAGAACGACGTCGTCTGCGGTCAGGCCATACATGGCGCCTCAAATCTCTGGATTGCCCACCGTCTTGACTGACCGTTCAGTCTATGTCAGCGTGGATGGCCATGACCAGTCCGAACCCACTGCCGCGCACGGCCGACGCAGTTGTCGTCGGGGGCGGCACGGTGGGGGCGTGGTGCGCGTGGTTCCTGAGCCTTCGGGGGCTGGAGCGGGTCGTGCTGGTGGAGTCCGGCACCCTGGGCAAGGGTGCGAGCGCCCGCGCCGCCGGTATGGTGCGAGCTCAGGGCGGCACCGAGACCGCGGTGCGCCTGGGCATGTTCAGCCGCGACTTCTACTCCGAGCAACGTGACGTGCTCGGCATCGACTCCGGGTTCGTGCAACAGGGCTACTTCATGCCCTGCTTCACCGACGCCGAGGTGGCGCAGGCGCACGACCGCATCGCCATGCAGCGACGGGTCGGGCTTGACGTCAGCTGGGTCGAGCCTGGCGACGTCGATGCGATGAACCCGGCGATGGCACCCGGTATGACGTTGGGCGCCTCGTACGCCGCCCAGGACGGCTACATCGACCCGCCCACCAACGTGCTGGCATACACCGTCGCGCTGGTCAAGGCTGGCGTCGAGGTGCGGGAGCACACCGCCTTCACCGGTCTCACGTCCGAGCGTGGCCAGGTCGCCGGTGTGCGGACCACTGCTGGCGAGATCGCGACGGATCGGGTCGTGCTGACCGGGGGCCCGACCCTGGCCGCCGTTGGCCGCTCCGCCGGCGTACGCATTCCCGCGGGCGGGGTCCGCCATCAGGTAGCTGTCACGCAGGACCATCCCGACGTGGCGGCAGACCGGCTGCCCATGGCCTTTGACGTCGCGTCGGGCATCTACTGGCGACCAGAAGAGGGCGGCGTCATGTGGGGGATGAGCAACCCGGACGAGCCTCCGGGGGTCGCCCATGAGTTCGACTGGTCGTACTACCAGGAGATGCGCGCTCGGATGGCGACCCTGTTGCCGATCACGGCGCAGCTGGGACTGCGCCGGGTGTGGGCGGCGACCATCGACTACACGCCGGACCACGCGCCGATCCTCGGCCCGGTGCTCAGCGACGAGGGGCCCGTCGGCGGCACGGTGATCGCGTCCGCGGGCGGTCACGGCATGATGTGGGGACCTGGCGTGTCGCGAGCAGCTGCCGACCTCGCGCTGGACGGGCGGACCGATCTGGTCGACACGACGGATCTCGGGCTCGACCGGTTCGACGAGCACGGCCGCAGTCGCCTCACGCCCGACCCGATCGCGCTGCCCTTCCCCGAGCTGGCCGACTGACCGCACAAGGCCGGGACGCTCAGCCGGTCAAAGCGGGCTCGAGGTCGGAGCGTCGCTCAGGACGACCATGGCGTCCACCGCGACGGCTCCGGTAGGGCCGCACACCAACGGGTTCACGTCGAGCGCCTCGATCAGGTCACCCAGCTCGGTCGCGAGCTGGCTGAGCGCGAGGAGTGCCGCGACGATGGTATGCCTGTCAGCAGCCGGACGCCCACGAACACCGGCCAGCAGCGTCGAGACAACGGGCAGCCCCTCGAGCATGGCATCGGCCCGCGCCAGCGACAGCGGCGGCAGCGCCACCCGCCGCTGGGCGATCACCTCGACGAGGGTGCCGCCGACCCCGAGCAGCACGAGGGGACCCAGCAACGGATCATCGACGATGCCGAGCGCGAGCTCGACGGTTCCGCGGATGTGCGGCTGGATCACGACCCGGCCGCCCAGCCGGTCGCTCAGGTCGTCGTACGCGACTGCCACCGAGGGTGCGTCCGCCAGTCCGACAACGACGCCACCGACGTCAGCCTTGTGGTCGATGCCGGCCGCATCAGTCTTGAGCACGACGGGATAGCCCAGCTCGTCAGCCGCGTTGACCGCGGCCGCTCGCGAGCCGGCGGGTAGCGTTTGCGCGACGCCGATGCCATAGTCGCGCAGGAGCGCTGCCGTGGCCGCCGTGTCCAGGGGTCCGCGCGACAGCCGGGCCCGCCACAGAAGGCGACGACCGACGTCGACCGTCACCTGGGGCATCGGCGGCAGCTCGAGGCTGTCGTCGAGCAAGTGCCGCAGCGCCCGCAGCCCGGTGTGGGTGCCCTGGAGCACCGGGATTCCCGCGGCGCGGAGGCGCTGGGCTTGCACCTGGTCGAGCGACGCGGCGGCGTTGCTCAGCGCGAGCAGTGGTTTCGCCGTCCTGCCAAGCATGGTCACCAGGGCTTTCGGGTAGGACTCGTCGGCGTCGTACTCCTCCACAAGGTCAACAGCGAGGGCCACCGCGGCGACGGCATCGTCATCGGCAAGCACGCCCATGCATTCCGTGACGAGCGCTTCGGTGTCGGCACCCGTGCCCCAGACGTCCAGTGGGTTGGTCGGTTCGAGGCCCTGGTCGAGCACCAGGCCGAGTCGTGCCCGGGTCCGATCGCCCAGCGCCGCGAACGGCACGCCGATGCTGGCGGCGGCGTCGGCCACCATGACCCGCTCGCCGCCCGAGTCGTGCAGGGTGGCGATGCCCCGCTCCGCCTTCGATCGGCCGATGCTGCGGCTGATGCGTCGGCCGATGGAGAACAGCTCCACGGTGTCGGCCAGCTCGTCCAGGTCGTGGACGCGATGGACGCCGTACGCCGAGAAGAGCGCTTCCCACGCACCGTCGTCTCCCGCCAGCGCGCCGGAGTGGGCCGTCACCATGGCGCGACCGGTCGGCGAGCCGCCAACGGTCAGGGCGACGACCGGGATGTCACGGTCGCGGGCTCGATCGAGCTCCGCGCGGAGGCTGTCGGCGTCACGCAGCGTCTCGAGGAAGAGGGCGACGACCCGGGTCTCCCCAAGGTCCAGCGCGTAGGCGAGGTAGTCGGCGGTGGAAGTAACGAGCTCCTGGCCGGCCGAGACGGCGACCGAGTAGGTGAACGGTCGGCGCGTGCGCAGCAGGGCCGAGAACACTGAGCCTGAGTGTGTGATGAACGCGATCGGTCCGCTCTGAAGCGGGAACGGCTCGACATAGCCGATCGCGCGGACTCCCCTCGCGACGTTGACGAAGCCCATACATCCGGCCCCGCATAACGCCATCCCGCCAGCATGAGCAACGGCTGCGAGGTCCGCCCCGAGACCCCGTGCGGCGCCGAAGACGACGGCCCCACCGTCTCCGCGCTCGGCCGCCAGACTCAACTGGTCGACAAGGGCGCTGTCCGGTACGCCGAGGAGCACCAAGTCGACTGGCTCGGGCAGGTCCGAAAGAGACGGGACACAAGGGCGCCCGAGCACCTCCCGGTACTTCGGGTGCACCAGATGCACGCGCGGCGAGCCCGGGCTGCGCAGCACCTCCGATGCCATCCGTGCACCGAACGAGCCCGGACGGCTGCTGGCCCCGACGACAACGATCGAGCCGGCCTCCAGCATTCGTCGCGTCGTTGCCGCCCGGGCGGTTTTTGCCTGCATGGCTCTCCTCTTGACTGACTGTTCAGTCTAGGTAGGTGGTAGCGTCCCTCACAAGATCCTCGATCATGGGCGAGGCGGGATGACTGTCAAGGCAGCGGACGACGTCGGTGGTACCGACGCGGTGGACCAGCGCCGAGACCAGATGTTGGTCGCGGCCGGGCAGCTGATCGCCGAGCGAGGCTTCTCCGAGACGCGGATCTCCGACGTCGCCCGCCGGGCCGGGGCCTCTCCCGCACTGGTCATCTACTACTTCGGCACCAAGGACAGCCTGCTCACCGAGGCCCTGCGCTACTCGGAGGAGAAGTTCTACACCGCGTGCGCGACCATGCTAGCCCAGACCGCCGCGCTGAGAGACCGGCTCGAGATGCTGGCCCGCCTGACCTGCGCACCGGATGGCGACGATGAGATCGCCGGGGCGTGGGGACTCTGGTTCGACCTGTGGGCACAGGCCTTTCGTCATCCGGGTGTGGCGAAGGACCGGATCGAGCTCGAGCGGCGATGGCGCAGGACCATCACGGACGTCGTCATCGAGGGGGTACGCAAAGGGGAGATCGGCAAGATCGACGCTGACGAGTTCGCTGTCACCTGGGCGGTCCTGCTCGACGGCCTGTCGATCCAGGTAGCTCTCAAGGACGAGATGGTCGATCCCGAGCGTGCAATCGCGATCGCGATGGGCTTCGCGGAGAGCTCCCTCGGTCTGCCCCCCAAGCGCCGGCGAAGGCAGCGGCCCGCTGGCGTCTCCACGTAGCTACGCTCGCCGGCCCGCTCGTTGACGCCAGGCGGCTTCAGGCGGTTGCCTCGCTCGCCGGCCGGCCCAGCGGAAGCAGCCTCACGGCGCCGGGGGAGATGCGCACGCACAGGGACCGCTTCTCGTGCAGCCAGTCGGGTAGCGCGCCATGCACGTTGGGAATCTCGGCCACCATCAGGCAGCCGCCGAGCTGGACGCTCACCTGGGTCTGCGCGCCGAGGAACACGAGCTGGTCGACGGTTCCGGCCAGTACGTTGCCACCGCGCTCCTGCGTGTCGTCGGGCGGGCTGACCTCGACGCGCTCCGGACGAACCGCCAGGCTGACCATCGAGCCCGGCTGGGCGCACGGCGCCGCGCAGGCCAGCAGCCTGACCTGACCCAGCTCACAGACGGCCACGTCGTCGTTCACCTCGATCACCTTGGCCTCGTAGAGGTTGGCTGTGCCGAGGAAGCCGGCGACATACGTCGTCGCGGGTTGGGAGTAGACCTCGCTCGGCGTACCGACCTGTTCGACCCGACCGTTGACGAGGACGGCCAGCCGATCCGACATCGTCATCGCCTCCTCCTGGTCGTGCGTGACGTAGATGAAGGTCGTCTGCACGCGCCGCTGCAGCTGCCGCAGCTCGAGTTGCAGCTGCTTGCGGAGCTTGGCATCCAGGGCCCCCAGCGGCTCGTCGAGCAGGAGCACCGTCGGCTCGAGGACGAGCGCCCGGGCGAGCGCGACGCGCTGCTGCTGGCCCCCGGACAGCTGATGGGGCTTGCGCTTGGCAAAGGAGCCCATCTCCACCAGGTCGAGCGCCTTGCTGATCTGCTGTCGGCTCTGCGTCTTGTCGGTGCCGTGGTACCTGAGCCCGAAGCCGACGTTGTCCCACACCGAGAGGAAAGGGAAGAGCGCATAGGACTGGAACACCGTGTTGACCGGCCGCCGGTGCGCCGCTACGTCGACAAGGTTGGTCCCATCGAGCTCGATCACCCCTTCGTCGGGCTCCTCGAAGCCGGCGACCATCCTCAGGGTCGTCGTCTTGCCACATCCTGAGGCACCGAGCAGCGAGAAGAACTCGCCGGCAGCGATGTCGAGGTCGAGCCCGTCGACGGCAACATTGCCGTCGAAGCGTTTGACCAGCCCCCGCAGGGAAACCTGTCCCAACTGTGCCATGGCACTCCTTCGACCGGTCGACTCGTCTCGACCGCTAGACCTCGTCGGTGGCGCTGACCTCGTCCGCCAGCCGTGCGACGTTGCCGACGAACCGGTCGACATCGTCGGTGGTGTGCTGTACCGAGATCAGCCACTGCTCGATCTTGCCCCAGGGTGGCAAGAAGACCCCGCCGTTGTGCTGGATCAGCCAGTGTGCTTCGCCGAACCGGCCATCGACGGCCAAGAAGTCACGATAGTTCCGCGTCGGCGTTGGCAGGAAGGTGACGCACCCTTTGGCCCCGGCGGTCGTGACATGCCAGGGCAGCCGATGCCGGTCGATGACCGCCTCGATCCCCGACCGCATCCGCTCTCGTAGCATCCCCAGGCGCTCATAGGCGTCGTCGAGCAGGATCTCGGTGATGGTCGCCCGCGCCGAGGCCAGCGCGAGGGGGTTGCCGTTGAACGTGCCCACCTGCTCGTAACGGCCGTCGGCGATCATCTCCATGATGTCGGCTCGGCCCCCGATGGCCGCGATCGAGACGCCGCCTCCGAGGGCCTTGGCGAGGCAGATGAGGTCCGGCGTGACCCCATACTCCGCCGCTGCTCCTCGGGGGCCGGCCGTCAGGCCGGTCTTGACCTCGTCGAACGTCAACAGTGCGTCCTGCGCATGCAAGAGGTCCCTGAGGCCCGCGAGGTAGCCCGGGTCGGGGTGGATTATGCCGGCGTTCATCATGATCGGCTCGAGAATCATGCCGGCCACCTGCCCCGGATGGGCCTCGAGGACTCGCTCAACAGCGTCGAGGTCGTTGAAGCCGACGACGAGCACGAGGTCGCGGATCTGCTGGGGGATTCCTGAGTTCCCGGCCACCGGCCGGGGGGAGTCGGCCGGTCCGATTTCATCGGCATCGGGAAGCACCGACACCTGCACGGAGTCGTGATGACCGTGGTAGCAGCCCTCGACCTTGATGATCAGGTCTCGGCCGGTGGCGGCACGCATGAGGTGGACGGCGTCCATGGTCGCCTCCGTGCCCGAGTTGGCGAACCGCCACTGGGGAAGACCGAATCGCTCCGCAAGGTTTTCGGCGACGACGATGGCGTCCTCGGTGGGCTGCGCGAAGTGCGTGCCACCAAGGACGCGGTCGCTTACCGCCTCGACGATCGCGGGATGGGCGTGCCCCACCAGGCAGACGCCGTACCCACCGTGGAAGTCGCTGTACTCGGTGCCGTCGACGTCATAGATCTTCGACCCCTGGCCATGGCTGATCCACACCGCCTGCGGTTCGGCGATCTGCCAGTTCGAGGTGGCGCCGCCGGCCAGCCACTGCCGGGCGCGCTCGATGTGATCGCGGCTCTTGGGCTGGCGCTCGAGGAAGACCTTCGTCTCCCGAACGATCAGCTCGTTGAGCGTCCCCGCGCCGGTGTCGGTTGTGGTGGGCGACGTCATGGCCTGCGCTCCAGTGCAGTCGGATGATGCTGTCGGGTGGTTCCGTGCCGGCGAAGTTATTGACTGATCGTTCAGTCTATGTGAGCGTTGAAGACCTGAACAGTCCCCTGCCGAGGCGGAGGCTTGATGACACCTACCGGACGTCGCTTGACTCGACGTTCGTTCCTCGCGCGGGCGCTAGCCGCCGGGGTGGCGACGCCAGTGCTCGCGGAAGCGCTGGCCGCCTGCGGCAGCCAGCTCTACACCTCCGGCGAGCTCGTCATCGCCTCGCCGGATAAGCCGGTGCGGTGGCCGCTGAGCCACCAGCATCCCGTCATCGAGTCCGGCCAGACCCCCAAGCCCGGCGGGACCTTGCGGCTGTACAACTACGCCGACTATCTGAGTCCCGGGGTGCTCAAGGACTTCGAGAAGCAGTACGACGTCGACATCAGCGTGTCGACCTTCAACGACACCGACGAGGCGCTGACGAAGATCGCGTCGGGCGCGGTGTCGTACGACATCTACTTCCCCAGCTACGACCAGATCGCCAAGCTCGTCACGGCCGACCTGCTGCGCCCGCTCAACCACGACTACATCCCCAACATCGACAACCTGTGGAGCCAGTTTCAGAACCCGTGGTACGACCAGGGATGGCAGTACTCCGTGCCTTACACCGTCTACACCACGGGAATCGGCTGGCGCACTGACATGGTCTCCGAGGACATCTCGCAGCGCGACAACCCTTACGACGCTTTTTGGGACCCTCAGTACAAGGGCAATCTCGCCATCATCGACGACTGGCACACCGCCATGGCGATGGTCGCGCTCCGGGCGGGCATCGACGACGTCAACACCGGTAACGCCTCCGACTTGGCCACGTTGCGCGACCAGCTCATGCAGATGGGCCAGACCACCAACCCCAAGGTCACCATCACGATGTACAACGACCTGCCGGTTGGTCAGTACGGTCTCGCGCAGATGTGGTCCGGTGACGTCGTGAACGCCGTCTACTACCTACCGAAGGACACTCCCGCCAGCCTGCTGCGCTACTGGTTCCCGACCGACGGTCGGGGTCTGGTCGACAACGACCTCATGGTCGTGCTCGGCACGGGCACCAACCCGGTGGCCGCGCACGTCTTCATCAACTACATGCTCGACCCCGCGGTGGCGGCCAAGAACTTCGGCTTCATCGGCTACCAGCCACCGCAGGTCAGCATCAGCCCCCGCCGGCTTGTTGCTGACGGTTTCGTGCCACCGAACCTCGAGACGGCAGCCGTGCTGCCGGAGTACTTCCGCAACGGCTACCGCCTCCTGGAGATGCCACCGACGGAGGATGGCCAGTGGCACGAGATCTGGCAAGAGTTCAAGGCCAATGGCTGACCGGGCACCGAACGTTCGGCGGGTCCGGTTGATCTGGCCAGTCGTCGCCTTGCCGGGCATCGCCTGGCTCGCCCTCTTCTTCATCGCGCCGCTGTACGTCGTCCTGGCCATCTTGTTCGGGCAGATCGACCCGATCCTGCGGCAGGCCGTGCCGGTCTGGAACCCGGTGGACTGGAACGTCATCCAGTTCAAGTACGTGCTCACCCACATCGTCGGGGAGCGGGGCTATTTCGGACCGGCCCTGATCCGCACCGCCGTCTACGTTGCGGTCGCCAGCGTTTCCTGCCTGCTGATCGCCTACCCCGTCGCCTACTTCACCGGCCGCTGCGCGGGGCGCTGGAAGGGCCTGCTGCTGGCGTTGCTGATCGCGCCGTTCTGGATCAGTTACATGATGCGAATGCTGGCCTGGGTCAACCTGCTGCAAAACGACGGCCTGGTCAACAAGGCCGCAAGCCTCGGCGGGCTCTTCGACGTACACGTCGACTGGCTCGCCGGGCACTCCTCGACCGTCGTCCTTGGTCTCGTCTACGGCTACGTGCCCTACATGATCCTGCCGCTATTCGCTGGACTGGACCGGATCCCCGGCTCCACGTTGGAGGCGGCACGAGACCTGGGCGCGAGCCGCTTCCAGACGTTCCTCCGGGTGACCTGGCCGATGAGCAGGCAAGCGGTCGTCACCAGCATGCTGCTGACGTGTCTGCCCATGCTCGGTGACTACTTCACCACGGACCTGCTCTCCGGCTCGCCGAGCACCTCGATGGTGGGCAACCTGATCAACAACTCAGTGCTCACTCCCGGCCAGACCGGCCAGGCGGCCGCCTTCGTCATGATCGTGCTCATCGTCTCCATCGTGCCGATGCTGGTCTACGTCCGGGCGAGCCGCGAGGGCGAGGACATGCGCATATGAGCACCACCCTCGCCGTCCGTCGAGCTGAGCAGGCCACGGCCGAGCGGTCCTCGAACCGGCTGTCGCACTGGTGGTCCAGCCCGCGGCGCAAGCCGTGGGTCCTCGCCTCCGTCACGATGCTCTACATCGTCTGGTCGCTGTTGCCCGTGCTCATCGCGGTGCTCTTCTCCTTCAACGCGGGCCGCTCACGCACGACATGGCAGGGCTTCTCCACCAAGTGGTACTACGGCGACCCGCTGCGGTCGGTATGGCACGACGACAGCCTGCACACGGCCCTGGTCCACACGCTGCGGCTGGGCGTCGTCGTCACGGTCATCACGGTCCCGCTCGGGGTGCTGCTTGCGCTCGGCCTGGACCGATGGCGGGGACGCCTCCCCTCGGGAGCGAACTTCGTCATGCTGCTGTCGTTCGTCATCCCGGAGACCTTGCTGGCTGTGGCCTTTCTCTTCATGGTCACCCAGCTGACCTGGCTGCCCATGAGGCTCGGACTCTCCGGACAGGTAGTCGGGCTGATCACTTTCCAGCTCTCCTACCCGACGATCATCGTGCGAAGCCGGCTGCTCACGATCGGAAAGCAGTACGAGGAGGCAGCGGTCGACCTCGGCGCCACGCCGATCGGGGCGATCCGACGAGTCCTGCTGCCGATGCTGCTCCCAGCGATCTTCGCCAGCACCGTGCTCGTCTTCGCCGACGTCGTCGACGACTTCGTGCTGGTGCGGTATCTATCCGGTGACGCGTCGACCGAACCGGTGTCGGTGAAGATCTACAACACCGCCCGCGCCGCGCCGACGCCGGCGCTCAACGCGCTCGCGTCGCTCATCCTGTTGACGTCCTTCCTCGCGATCACGATCGGCTACCTCGCCTACCGGCGCCTCAACGTCGCCGACCATGGCTCGTCCACCGTGGGCACCTTCGCCGGCGAAGTCTGAACCCAGCCGCTCCGGCCGAGGCGCCAGTTCTTCCGGCCGAGGCGCCAGTTGTTCGGGGCGAGGCGCCAGTTGTTCCGGTCGAGGCGCCTGTTCTTCCGGCCGAGGCGTCAGTTGTTCGGGGCGAGGCGCCAGTTGTTCCGGTCGAGGCGCCTGTTCTTCCGGCCGAGGCGTCAGTTGTTCGGGTCGAGCGGCCAGTTGTTTGGGTCGAGCGGCGAGTTGTTCGGGCGAGGCGCCAGTTGTTCTGTTGCCGCCACGGTGCCAGAGGCATATCCTGACTGTATGTTCAATCAGAAAAGTGCCGCCCCCCTCGACCCCGTCGGCCTGGCCATGGCCATGGGACCGTTTGGTGAGAGCCGGATGCTCCCCAAGGCGGCCTACGTCGACGCGGACGTACTCGCCTGGGAGCGCCAGCACGTCTTCTCCGATTGGATCTGTCTCGGGCGGGTATCCGACGTGGCGGCGCCTCGAAGCACGAAGGCTTACTCGGTCGGCGAGTCGAGCGTCCTGGTCTCACGCGGCGACGACGGAGCCTTGCACGCTTTCGAGAACGCCTGCAGGCACCGCGGCCACGAGTTGCTGCCGTGCGGCGGCTCGGCCCAGCAGCGCGCGATCGTCTGCCCCTATCACGCCTGGACCTACAGGCATGACGGATCGCTCATCGGCGCTCCTGGCTTCAAACAGCAGGCGGGCTTCGACAAGGCCTCCTTCGGACTGATGTCGATTCCCGTGCACGACTGGCACGGCTGGATCTTCGTGGACCCGTCCGGCGCAGCAGGTGACTTCATGGCGCACATCGGTGATCTGGAGGCGATCATCGCGCCGTACGACGCTGACTCCCTCCTTACGGCCGAGACGCACGAGTACGACGTCGCGGCCAACTGGAAGGTCGTCATCGAGAACTACCAGGAGTGCTACCACTGCTCGATGATCCATCCCGAGCTCTGCCGGGTCAGCCCGCCGACCAGCGGTGAGAACATCGACCGCGAAGGCAACTGGGTCGGCGGCTGGATGGAGCTGCGTGCCGGCGCGGAGACCATGTCGCTCGACGGGCGCAGCCATGGCACGGTGATGGCGCGCCTCGACGAGCAGGAGCAGCACACGGTGATGTATGTCGCGGTGCTGCCCAACCTGTTGATCAGCTTGCACCCCGACTACGTGATGACCCACCTCCTCACGCCGATGAGCCCCGACCTGACCCACATCGAGTGCTCGTGGGCCTTCCCACCGCACGTACTGCGGCGCGAGGGATTCGCCCCCTCGTACGCCGTCGACTTCTGGGACATCACCAACCGCCAGGACTGGAACGCGTGCGAGTCGGTGCAGCGGGGCATCAAGGCGCCGAGCTTCGCGCCCGGCCCGCTCGCGCCCGAGGAAGATGGGGTCTACCAGTTCGTCTCCATGATGGCGCGGCGGTATCTCGCCGAGGAGTCGGCCGCCGTACAGGTGGTCTGAGGCCTGGGCATGCCCACGCGGCGGTCAGGCGATGTACGCGATCGGAGTGTGGTCGTCGGGGACGACCTCGCCGGCGACCGGTCGTCCCGGCGGAGTGCCGTCGCCGAACGGCCGCCCGCCCAGCTCCTCGCGGAAGTGAGGTGTGAGCCAGCCCGAAAGCGCCGGGCCCCTGGGGACGATGCGGGTCGGGTTGATGTCGGTGTGCACGATGTAGTAGTGCTGCTTGATCTGTACGAAGTCGGTCGTGTCGCCGAAGCCGGGGGTCTGGAACAGGTCGCGAGCGTATGCCCATAGCACCGGCATCTCGCTGAGCTTGTGCCGGTTGCACTTGAAGTGCCCGTGGTAGACGGCGTCGAAGCGCGCCAGCGTGGTGAACAGCCGCACGTCTGCCTCGGTGATCGTCTCCCCGACCAGGTAGCGCTGAGCCACCAAGCGGTCGGTCAGCCAGTCCAGGCGCGCGAACAGCTTGTCGTACGCTCGCTCGTACGACGTCTGCGAGCCTGCGAAGCCGCACCGGTACACGCCATTGTTGACGTCTCGGAAGACCAGCTCGGCAACCTCGTCGATCTCGTCGCGCCGCGACTCCGGATAGAGGTCAGGAGCCCCGTCACGGTGGAAGTGCCGCCACTGTGTCGAGAGGTCGAGGGTGATCTGGGGATAGTCGTTGGTCACGACCTCGCCAGTGGGAACGTCGACGACCGCTGGCACGGTGATGCCGCGGTCGTAGTCCGGGAACCGGGCGAGATAGGCGTCCCGGAGTCGCTCAATGCCCAGCACCGGATCGACTCCGCCCGGGTCCAGGTCGAAGGTCCAGCTGCGCTTGTCGTGAGTAGGACCGCAAAGGCCCATGGAGATCGCACCCTCGAGGCCGAGGAGCCGCCGCACGATGATGGCGCGGTTGGCCCAGGGGCAGGCGCGCGCCACCACGAGGCGATAGCGCCCAGGCTGCACCGGGTAGCCGTCTCGCCCGTCCTCCGTGATCCGTGTCGCGATGTAGTTGGTGTCGCGCGTGAAGTCCTTGCCCGACTCGACATAGGCGCCCGAGGTGCTCTGCTCGTCGGTGGTCTCAGCCGTCATCGCCACTCCATCTCTCTGTTGATTCCCCGACCAGGCTATGCGACCGCTGACCATGCTGCCCGGTCCCCGGCCGTTCCTGTCGCCACCCTTGTCAGCCACTCGTGGCGGGTCCAGAATCAGCACCATGGCATACCAGAAGCCGCCGATCTTTGTCAGTAAGGTGTTCAACCGGGTTGCGATGGCTACCGGGATCGGTGGGTGCGAGCGGCTCACGGTCAAGGGCCGCACGAGCGGTCGGCCGCAGGAGATCCCTGTCATCCCGCTGGAGCTCAACGGCGGGCGATATCTGGTGTCCACGCGAGGCGAGTCGCAGTGGGTCAAGAACGTGCGGGCGAGCCCCACGCTGACGGTCACGAACAAGAGCGGCAGCACCGACTACCACGCCACGGAGCTGCCGGTGTCCGAGCGCCCTCCCATCATCGAGGCCTACCGGTCCAAGGCTGGCAAGACCGTCGAGACTTACTGGAAGCAGTTGCCAGACCCCGCCGACCACCCGGTCTTCAAGCTCGCCTGATCTCACCCGCCTATCCGCCCCGCCTATTTGCCGCCAAGGGCCGGGACTGCTGACGTGTCGGGGGGGCTCAGATCCCTTGGACGGGGTGGGGCACGTATGAGTCCTCCAGCGTGGTGACCTCGTCGTCGCTCAAGTGCAGCTCCAAGGCCGCGACCGCGTCCTCGAGGTGGTGCGGCTTCGTCGCCCCAACGATCGGCGCCGTGACGGTCGGCCTGCTCGCCACCCAAGCGAGCGCCACCTGGGCACGCGGAACGCCTCGCTCGTCGGCGACCTTTGCCACGCGGCCCACCACGGTACGGTCGGCGTCCACGGCTTGTGTGTAGAGCGAATCGAGTACCTTGTCGGTCTCCTGCCGTTGCGTGCTCTCGTCCCAGTCCCGGGTCAGCCTGCCCCTGGCGAGCGGGCTCCAGGGGATGACACCGACGCCGCGTGCCGCGCACAGGGGCAGCATCTCGCGCTCCTCCTCCCGGTAGAGCAGGTTGTAGTGGTTCTGCATGGTGGTGAACTGGGTCCACCCGTTGATCTGCGACGTGTAGAGCGCCTGGGAGAACTGCCAGGCATACATCGACGAGGCGCCGATGTGGCGCGCCTTGCCCGCCTTGACGACGTCGTGCAGTGCCTCGAGCGTCTCCTCGATCGGCACAGTGGGGTCCCAGCGATGGATCTGGTAGAGATCGACGTAGTCGGTGCCGAGCCGAAGCAGGCTGTGGTCGATCTCGGCCATGATCGCCTTGCGGGACAGCCCCGCCCCGTTGGGACCGGGTCGCATCCTCATGAACACCTTGGTGGCGATGACGACCTCGTCGCGGACCGCGTAGTCCTTGAGCGCGCGGCCGACGATCTCCTCGCTTGTGCCGTCCGAGTACGTGTTGGCGGTGTCGAAGAAGTTGATTCCGAGCTCGATGGCTCGCTTGATGAACGGTCGGCTCTCCTCCTCCGGAAGCGTCCACGGGTGGGCACCGCGCTCACGTACGCCGTAGCTCATGCACCCGAGCGCGAGGCGCGGAGACGTCCAGGCCGGTCGATCCGAGCTTCACGTAGTCCATCTCAACGCAGTCCTTGTCCTCGAGCCCCTGGGTGTCGGCATGACCTAGGGGGCAGGTGTGTGGGCGGACTCACTCACGATAACCGTCTCGTCGGTTGGGCATCACGTCCCGCCGCCCTTAGCCTGGAAGAGGCTGATTCGGCCACCTCACCCCCTCACAGCCACCGCCACGTCGGCGTCGGCCACCCCAGAGAGGACGCATGTCGCACGACCACCGCAGCACTGACCATCCGAGCGGTCGGCTCACCACCGAGCCGCGCGATGTCTCACCCGCGCCGCAACGCGAACAGAAGATTGAACTCAGCATTCCGCGCGTGCTCGCCGGAGCCCTCGCCGCCGCGTCGGCGGCGGTCGCGGCGTCGTGGCTCGGCATCGCGGGCACGGTGACGGGCGCCGTGATCGCCAGCGTGATGGTGTCCGTCGGTACGGCGCTCTACGCCCACCCGCTCGAGCGCAGCTCGCAACGGCTGCGCGAGCTGCCTGTGCTACCCGAGCGCTACCGCGGCGCGGAGGAGCCGGAGGTGGCGGAGACCATGGCGCTCGCCTCGATCGATCCGCCCGAACCCGCCCGGGTACGCCGAAACGACACCACTGCGGCCAAGCGAGAGCGGCCCCGTCGTCGAGTCCACTGGGGTGCGGTCGCCGCCAGCTCCGTCGTGACGCTGGTCGCCGGTTTCGGGATCCTGACCGGAGCCGAGGCGCTGCTCGGCACGTCTATTTCGTCACTCACTGGCGGCTCCGGCTCCAACGGCGGGACGACTTTCACGCGCATCATCGACCACGCCCCGGCGGCGAACCCGGACACGAACAATGGTCCGGGGTCGACCGACCCCGGCAGCGTCGGGGGAGGCGAGTCGGCTTCACCGGTCGGGCCGACGTCGACGCCCTCGACACAGGCTCCCTCGACTGGTGCGCCGACCACGTCGGCACCCAGCACCGAGGCGCCGACATCGAGCGAGCCGGCGCCCAGCGCGCACTCCGGAAGCCAGTCCGGTGGCGAAACAGCGCCGCCCGCCGGCACCAACACAGGCGGTGCCGCGGCCGGGGCGTCCACGGCGACCCCCTGACCTCCGACCGGCGTGCTGGCCGGTCGGGGTCAACGGAGACCAAACGTCCGGCCACACGGGCTGCTGCCACCAGCCGTGATGACGTCGCGCCGCGCGGCTCGCCTGCGCTATTCTCGAGACATGACGAGGTTGCTCCTCCTTAGATAGCCGCGCTGATCATCGGTCTCTGACAGCGCGGCTGCCCCTCATGATGTGAGGGGCTTTTTTGTGTTCAGACCACGTTTCCGTCACTCGTCCCGAGCTTCCGACCGGAGTACGCGGACGTGAACCACATGAGCAGGCGACCCCCGCCCAGGAGAGCAGGAACCATGAGCGAGCATCACGACGAGCCTCCAGCGACGTACGACGTGGAGTCCGTCCAGGACAAGTGGCAGAAGGTGTGGAGCGACCTCGAGCCGTTCAAGGCCAAGGACGACGACAGCGCGGAGCGCCGCTACCTGGTCGACATGTTCACTTACCCGTCCGGCGACCTGCACATGGGACACGGCGAGGTCTTCGCGCTGGCCGACGTCGTCGCGCGCTACTGGTTTCAGCAGGGGTACGACGTCTTGCACCCCATCGGATGGGACTCCTTCGGGCTGCCCGCTGAGAACGCCGCGATCAAGCGCAACGAGCACCCCGCCACCTGGACCGAGATCAACATTGAGACGCAGGCGGAGTCATTTCGCCGTTACGCCTTGTCCTTCGACTGGTCGACGCGGCTGGAGACGTCGGATCCGTCGTACTACCGCTGGACGCAGTGGCTGTTCCTGACGCTGTACAAGAATGAGCTGGCCTACCGCAAGCAGTCGGCGGTCAACTGGTGCCCCCACGACCAGACGGTGCTGGCCAACGAGCAGGTGATCGCCGGGCACTGCGAGCGGTGCGGCGCCGAGGTGACCAAGCGCGAGCTGACCCAGTGGTACTTCAAGGTCACCGACTTCGCCCAGCGGCTGTTGGACGACATGGATGCGCTGAAGGGCCGCTGGCCCGACCGCGTGCTGACGATGCAGCGTAACTGGATCGGGCGGTCCGAGGGTGCCCACGTCGACTTCGCGATCGAGGGACGCGACGATCCGGTCACGGTGTTCACCACCCGGCCGGACACGCTGTTCGGCACCACCTTCTTCGTCATCGCGGCCGACGCGCCGCTGGCCGCCGCGATCTGTGCGCCGGGCCAGCGGCAGGCGTTCGAGGACTACCTGCGCGAAGTCCAGCGCACCACCGAGATCGAGCGGATGAAGGAGGGAAGCGACAAGAGCGGCGTCTTCCTGGGCGTGCATGCCGTCAACCCCGCCAACGGCGAACGCATCCCGGTCTACGCAGCCGACTACGTACTGGCCGACTATGGCACCGGCGCGATCATGGCCGTTCCGGGCCAGGACCAGCGCGACTACGACTTCGCCATGAAGTTCGGCCTGCCGATCGTACGGACTGTCCAGCCCAGGGAGGGTTTCGACGGGGAGGCCTACACCGGCGACGGACCGGCCATCAACTCCGCGAACGCCGACGTCAGTCTGGACGGCCTGGACGTCGACGCGGCGAAGGCGCGGATCGTTGACTACCTGGAGCGCACGGGCACCGGCCGTGGCTCCGTCAACTTCCGGCTGCGGGACTGGCTGGTGTCGCGACAGCGCTTCTGGGGCGCGCCGATCCCGATCATCCACTGCCCGTCCTGCGGCGAGGTGCCGGTACCACTGGACCAGCTGCCCGTCCGCCTGCCCGATCTGATCGGCGCGGACCTGGCACCTCGGGGCGTCTCGCCGCTGGCGGCGGCGACCGACTGGGTCAACGTGGCGTGTCCTGCCTGCGGCGGTGCTGCGAAGCGTGACACCGACACGATGGACACGTTCGTCGACTCGTCGTGGTACTACCTGCGCTACCCGACGCCCAACGACGACACGCAGCCGTTCGACATCGAGGCGGTGCGGCGCTGGGGTCCGGTCGACCAGTACGTGGGCGGCGTCGAGCACGCGATCCTGCACCTGTTGTACGCCCGCTTCGTCACCAAGGCGCTGCACGACCTGGGCTACCTGGACTTCGTCGAGCCGTTCACCGCGCTGCTGAACCAGGGCGAGGTCCGCAACCAGGGCAAGGGCATGGCGAAGTCGCTGGGCAACGGGGTCGATCTGGGTGAGCAGATTGCCCGCGTCGGCGTGGACGCCGTACGGCTGACCATGGTGTTCGCCGGGCCTCCCGAGGACGACATCGACTGGTCCGACCTGTCGCCGGGCGGGTCGCTGCGCTTCCTGCAGCGCGCATGGCGGCTGAGCGGTGACGTGGAGAGTGCGCCTTCCACTGTGCCGACGGACGGCGACATCGGCCTGCGCAAGACGACGCACAAGGTGATCCACGAATGCACCCAGCTGCTGGAGTCCTTCCGCTTCAACGTGGTCGTGGCCAGAGTTATGGAGCTGGTCAACGCGACCCGCAAGGCGGTCGATTCCGGCTGCGGACCGGCCGACCCCGCGGTGCGAGAGGCCACCGAGACCGTGGCGATCATCTTGAGCCTGGTGGCGCCCTACACGGCCGAGGAGATGTGGTTCCGACTGGGTCACGCGCCGACCGTCGCGAAGGCCGGCTGGCCGACGGCGATCGCTGAGTTCCTGGTTGAAGACTCCGTGACCTGTGTCGTGCAGGTGCAGGGCAAGGTGCGCGCCAAGCTGGAGGTGTCGCCGACGATCGACGAGCCGACCTTGCAGGAACTGGCGCTGGCCGAGCCCAACGTGGTCCGGGCCGTGGAGGGGCAGACGATCCGCAAGGTCATCGTCCGGGCTCCGAAGGTGGTCAACATCGTCGTCGGCTGACCTGGGGGATTCAGCCAGACGGCGGCCCGGACGGCGTCGGACCATGTCACTGCTGCAGGTAGTGTCACGCCCATGGTGCGTACCGTGGCGGTGGTCACCGACTCCACGTCGGTCGATGCCCGTCTCGCCGCCCGGCTTGGCCTCGTCGTGGTTCCGCTGCAGGTGATCATCGGCGCGACGCCGTACGACGAAGGCACCGAGGCGACGCCCGAGAGGGTCGCCGCCGCCCTGAAGGAGCGAACTCCGGTCAGCACCAGCCGTCCGTCTCCGGAGGCGTTCTTGCGTGCCTATGAGCGGGCGGCCAAGGACGGGGCAACGTCGATCGTGTCGGTGCACCTGTCCGGTGATGTCTCGGGCACCTTCGAGTCGGCCCAACTGGCGGCACGCGACGCGTCCATCCCAGTGCAGGTCGTCGACAGCCGGCAACTGGGCATGGGCACGAGCTTCGCCATCGCCGCGGCCACGGAAGCTCTCGACCACGGCGCCTCGGCGACTGAAGCCGCGGAGCGGGCCCGCGATCGTGCGGCGTCCACCAGAACCCTCTTCTACGTCGACACGCTCGAGTATCTGCGCCGTGGCGGACGGATCGGAGCCGCTGCGGCCATGGTGGGCTCGGCGCTCGCCGTGAAGCCTCTGCTGCAGATCGACCACGGGCGCATCGTGCCTCTGGAGAAGGTACGCACGTCGTCCAGGGCCATGCTGCGACTCGAGGAGCTCGCGGCTTCGGCGGCAGGCAGCGACAAGGTCGACGTCGCCGTGTCCCACCTAGCCAACCCCGAGGCAGCCGAGACGCTGGCGGCCAAGCTACGCGAGCGTATCCCGGGTGTCTGCGATCTGGTCGTGACTCAGGTCGGTGCGGTCATCGGCGCCCATGTCGGACCGGGTCTGCTTGCCGTCGTGGTGGCACCCCGCGATGGCGTCGGGCACTGACAGCTACCGGTCCGACCCAGTTGTGCACGGGCACGGCCCGGGCGTCTCGGCTGTCCACAGGCGGAACACTCGCCCTGTTCTGCACTCTGGGGCGCACCCTAACGTCGAATCATGTTCGGCCGTCGAACCCCAGACCCAGATGCCATCGCCGCGGCGCAGCGGCGCCTGTCAGCGTTGGCTGCCCAGTTCGAGCAGGCACAGGCTCGACGCCGAGGAAGCGACGCCAGCGACGACACCACCGCTCGAGGGGATGCCATCAGGGAGCTGCCTGATGCGGTGCGTGACGAGCTGGTTGACCAGGAGCAGCCGCCCACTGACTCAAGCCCGCCGGCAGCCGGTCGGCACTCCCGCCACGATGTGGCCACCGAGCACGGCCGGTGGCGTGTCACCGGACAGCACGTCACCGTCGCGGCCCTCGTCATGGTCGCCGCCATGGCGGTCACCGGATGGTGGGTACTTCGTGCGATGCCCAAAGATTCGCGGCCCGTCACGGTCGCGAGCGACCGGGTGGTGCCCACCCTCGACTCGACCGGCACCCCGAACGCGGACGCGTCGTCGGAACCGACCCCGGCCGGCGACGCGTCCGCTGCCATTCCGGGAGCCACCACAAGCGACCTCAGCACGGTGGTCGTCGACGTGACAGGCAAGGTGCGGCGACCAGGCATCGTCGAGCTACCGGCTGGCTCCCGGGTGGTCGATGCACTGCACCGAGCCGGCGGCGCCAGGCCTGGAGTGGGCACCGCGTCGCTCAACCTGGCCAGGGTCTTGGTCGACGGCGAGCAGATCGTGGTCGGCCTGAATGTCGCTACCGCAATCAGCTCGACGTCTCCGACAGGCAGCACGACCGGTGCGATCGCACCGGTCGACCTCAACACCGCGACGATCGAGCAACTGGACACCCTGCCGGGCATCGGGCCGGTGACCGCTGAGGCGATCTTGTCCTGGCGCACCGACAACGGTGCCTTCACCTCCGTGGACGAGCTGCTCGAGGTCTCCGGCATCGGTGACGCGACCCTCGCCGACATCGAAGCCTATGTGTATGTATGACGGCGGAGGCGCTCGACCTCCGGCTCGTGCCGGCCGCCCTCGCCGCCTGGGGACTGACCGCACTCGGGCTCGGCTGGAGCACCGGTCAGGCCGTGCTGGGCGCGTTCGTCTTGCTGACGGCTGGTGTGGTGCTGACGAGGGTGGCCTCGCGGGACCGAGCCCGTGACGGTGGGGCACGACGTCAATCGGGAAGCGGCATGGTTGCGGCGCTTGCGCTGGTTGTCGGGGCCGGTGCCCTGGGAGTCTCGGGGCTGAGGGCCGGCACCGTCCAGGCGGGACCTGTCCCCGGCCTGGCGTTGCAGCGGGCCCAGGTTCAGGTCGCCGGCATCGTGGTGGGAGATCCGGTGCGGCGGGACGGCCAGTTCGCGCCGTACGTCCTACTCCGCGTCGACGCCACCGAGGTAATGGGGCGCGGCGCGCTCACTGATGTGCGTTCGCCGCTGCTCGTGATCGCCGACCTGTCATGGCTCGGTGTCCGGCTCGGTGACCACATCGCGGCGTCCGGGCGCCTCGGACCCGCCCAAGGGCGGGATCTTGCTGGCGTGCTCTTCGGCGATCCCGGACCCGAGGTGACCCAGCACGCGGGAAGGGTCCATGAAGGCATCGGTGCTGTCAGGGACGGAGTCCGCGAGGCCGCGGCGCCACTCCCCATCGCTGAGCGGTCGCTCGTCCCGGCGCTCGTCGATGGCGACGACGCGGAGATGCCCGACGATGTCCGTGGTGACTTTCAGACCACGGGACTGACTCACCTGCTGGCCGTCAGCGGGTCGAACCTCACGCTGGTGCTCGGTTTCATGCTCTTCGTCGCGCGCTGGTGCGGTGTCCGGGCCCGCGGCATCGCCGTCGTCGGACTGGTTTCCGTGGTGTTCTTCGTCCTGCTGGCGCGCCCGGAACCGAGCGTGCTGCGCGCAGCTGCCATGGGCGTGGTTGCGCTGGCCGGCTTGTCGGCCGGAGGACGGCGGCGCGGCCTGCGGACGCTCTGTGTCGCCGTCACGGTGCTGGTGCTGCTCGATCCCTGGCTTTCCAGGTCGGTGGGATTCCTGCTGTCGACGCTGGCGACCGGGGGAATCCTCCTCCTCGCCCCCCGATGGCGTGAGGCGCTGGCCAGCTGGATGCCGCGGATGCTGGCGGAGGCGATCGCGGTACCGATGTCTGCCCAGATCGTCTGCACGCCCGCGATCGCCGCGATCTCCGGGCAGGTGAGCCTCGTCGCGATCGTCAGCAACCTGCTCGCAGCCCCGGCGGTCGGACCGACCACGGTCATCGGGCTCGTCGCCGGGCTCGCCGCCGTCGTCGACGAGCGGCTCGGCCACGTCGGCGGCCATCTGGCCGGGCTTCCGGCTTGGTGGATCGTTACGGTTGCCCAGCGTACGGCTCGGTTGGCCGGCGCGAGCCTCGCCTGGCCGGTAGGGATCCTCGCCATCGCCGCCCTGACGATCGTCTGTGCGGCCGTCATCGTGACACTGCCGAGGCTGCTCGCCCACCGCAGGTTGTTCCTCGCTGTCGCGGTGCTCCTGCTGGCGATGGTCGTGCACCCCTTCGGACGGATCGGCTGGCCACCGCATGGCTGGGTCCTCGTGATGTGTGACGTGGGACAGGGTGACGGCATGGTGCTCAACGCGGGGCACGGGGTGGCTGTCGTCGTCGACACCGGACCGGACCCGGTGCTGATGGACGGCTGCCTCGACGAGCTGGGGACCACGACGATCGCGCTGGTCGTCCTGACCCACTTCCACGCCGACCACGTCGACGGGCTGCCCGGTGTCTTGCGTGGCCGCGACGTGAAGGAGATCGAAGTGTCGCCGCTCCCCATGCCCAGCGACCGCCGCCATGCCGTCACGGCATGGGCGGCCGCCGCCCACATCCCCGTGTCGACGGCGGTGCCGGGGGAGCGACGCAGGATCGGCGCACTGAGCTGGACGGTGCTCGGCCCGTCGACAATGAGCCCCTCCGAGACCTCCGCTGCGTCGAGTGAGGAAGGGTCGGGTCCCAACAACGCCAGCATCGTGATGGAGCTGCGCACCGGTGGACACGAGCTCCTGCTGACCGGCGACGCGGAGCCCGAGGAACAAGACGATGTCATCGCCAGCGGAGCCGACCTCACGACCGACGTGCTCAAAGTGCCGCATCATGGCTCCGCCAACCAGGACCCACACTTCGTCGAGGACACCCACGCTCCGATCGCAGTCATCTCGGTCGGCGCGGGCAACGACTACGGGCACCCCTCGCCTGAGACCCTGGCCGTGCTCCGACAACTCGGTGCCCACGTCTACCGGACCGACCGCGACGGCGACATCGCCATCGTGGAGCGGGCCGGGCAGCTCGCCGTGCTGACCTCGAAGGGCTGATGCCGCCCCGCTGGCGGCAGGACTGTGTCGACTGTCGCCACGCCATGAAATGCTGGCACGACCATGGCGAGACCAACCGCTGCCGACGTGCTAGGCACCACGACCCTGGTCACGGGCGCCAACGAGTTCGTCGCCGAGCGAGCGGTCGACGACATCCGACGCGCCGTGTGTGCGGCTGACTCCGATGCCGACGTTCCCGAGCTACCGGCCGCCGAACTCGGCCCTGGTGCTCTCGCGGAGATCACCAGCCCCTCGCTCTTCGCGTCGCTGCGCTGTGTGATCGTACGCCGGCTCGAGGACCTACCCGACGATGCTGTCATCGCGATGCTCGCCTACGTCGCTTCACCCGCTGACGACGTAGCCCTGGTGCTTCACCACACCGGCGGCATGAAAGGCAAGGGGGTCATCGACAAGCTGGTCAAGGCGGGTGCCCGCGAGATCAAGGCGCAGTCGCTCAAGCGATGGGAGCTGCCGAAGTGGGTGGTGGCCGAGGGCAGGCAGCTCAAGACGCGGATCAGCGAGGGGGCCGCGTCGGCGCTCGTGGACGCCATCGGTGACGACATGCGAGCGCTCGCCGGAGCCGTCGCCCAGCTCGATTCCGACGCCGGGGGACAGCCGATCGAGGAGGACCTCGTCCGCACCTACTTCGGCGGACGCGCCGAGGTCAAGGGGTTCGTCGTGGCCGATGCGGCACTTGACGGCAAGGCCCCGGAGGCACTCGAGCAGCTGCGCTGGGCATTCGCCTCGCGCGTCGATCCGGTGCTGATCACGAGCGCGGTCGCGGGTGGCCTGCGTGGGTTGGCCCGCTTCCGCGCAGCGCCACGCGGACTGCGTGAGGTCGACTTGGCGCGCGAGGTGGGGGTGCCACCGTGGAAGCTGCGCTCGCTCGGCGCGCAGTCGCGCGCCTGGTCGAGTCGGGGCCTGGCACTCGCGATCCAGGCTGCCGCCCAGGCCGACGCCGACGTGAAGGGTGCGGCTGGTGACCGACTCTGGGCGTGTGAGCGGCTCGTGATCTCGGTGGTCCGCGCCCGCGCTGTGCGGTGAGCTCGCTCGTTACTGGCCCGGCCAAGCCGGCGAGCGCATGAACTCCTCGGCTCTGAAGGGCGCGAGAAACTCTTACCGCCGAGGGCGGTGTGGCCGCCTCACGAGACAAACGGGCTGACCCGTCCGGATCAGCCCGTTGGCAAGGGTAGGGGCGCGGTGCCAGTAGCCGGAGGGGCGATACCTCGCGTGGTTGCCGGACACACTGCCCGAACGGTCAGAGGGATGCCGCCCGCGTCGAGATCGCCGACTTTTTGTTGGCAGCCTGGTTCTTGTGGATCACTCCTGCGGAGGCCGCCTTGTCGAGCCTGCGGTTGGCTGCCTGGGCCAGCTCCACGGCCTGCTCGGTGTCGCCGGCGTCAGCAGCCTCACGGAAGCGCCGGATCGACGTCCGGAGCGCGGACTTGACCGACTTGTTTCGCTCGTGGGCGAGTTCGTTCTGCTTGTTGCGCTTGATCTGGGACTTGATGTTTGCCACGGAGCAGAGCCTTTTCGCAGGGGGATGGTGGATGCTTGCGGCATCCAGGCGGGAGTCCCGGACGCCACGGACAAGGCTACCAGCGGCAGCAGGGGGCCACCAAATCGCTGGTCACCTGCAAAGATGTGCTGTGACCTCCCTCAACACCGCGACATCGATCAGAGAAGGTGTCGAGTCGGCGCTGGATCTGGTCGCCGATGTGGATCCGCTCACGAACGCCATCTGTACAGTCAACGCGGCAGCCGGCGCCCAGGCCGACCAGCTGGACAAGGAGCGGGCCGCGGGCTGGACGCGCGGCCCGCTACACGGCGAGGTCGTGGTGGTCAAGGACAACATCGACACGGTCGATCTGCTGACCACCGCCGGGTCCCTTGCCCTGGCCGAGCGCCCGCCGTCAGCGGATGCACCGCTCGTGACACGCCTGCGTGCGGCGGGGATGGTGGTGCTGGGCAAGGGCAACCTCAGCGAATGGGCCAACTTGCGTGACATCCACTCCACGTCCGGGTGGAGCGCGTTCGGCGGTCTCACCCGAAATCCCTATGCCCTCAACCGGTCCTCCGGGGGTTCAAGCTCGGGCAGCGGGGCAGCGGTCGCGGCCAGGCTGGCACCCTTCGCGATCGGTACGGAGACCGACGGATCGATCACCTGCCCGGCGGCCTTCAACGGATGCGTTGGTCTCAAGCCGACGGTGGGTCTGGTGCCGGCTGCCGGGATCGTTCCCATCTCCGGATCGCAGGACACGCCCGGCCCGATGGCGCTGACCGTGCGCGACGCCGCAGCCTTGTTGTCCGTCCTGGCCGACAACGGCACCGACTACGCCGCGCATGCGACCGAGGGTCGGCTGGCTGGCAAGCGCATCGGCGTACCGCGGCAGCTGTATTGGGGTTACAGCACGCTCGCCGACTCGGCCGCCGAGCATGCGCTGTCGTTGCTGTCGGCGGAGGGCGCGGTCATCGTCGACCACACAGACGTGGACTCGATGGTCGACTACGGCTTCGACGACGAGCTCCTGGTGATGCTCGCCGAGCTCCGCGCCGGGATGGCGTCGTACCTGCAGACCCGGCCGGGCGACGGCCCCTTGTCACTGGCGGACCTGATCACCTTCAACCGCGCCCACGCGGACGAAGAGATGGCCTACTTCGGCCAGTCATTCTTCGAGCAGGCGCTCGAGGCTCCGGAGGTGGGCTCGCCGGAATATGAGCAGGCTCGTGCGGCATGTCTGCTCCATGGCCGAGACGACGGGATCGACAAGGTGCTCCGAGAGCACGACCTCGATGCACTCGTCACCCCCGCCTACGCGCCCGCGATCCCGATCGACCTGATCAACCCCGAGCACCATTGGGGAAGCTGCACGCAGCCGGCGGCCATGGCGGGCTACCCGTTGCTGACCGTGCCGTGTGGTCTTCCGTTCGGGCTGCCCGTCGGGCTGTCGCTTTGGGGTACGGCGCATAGTGAGGCCGGCCTGATCGAGATCGCGCATGGCTACGAGATGGCGCGCGAGCGCACCGACGGGCCGCTCGCCGCGCCGACGTTTCCTGCCTTCGTCTGATCACCGGCGGCCGGCTTCGCCCGACGGGCGTGCAAGGACCCGGCTCATCGCCCGGCGGGGCGCTCCCAGTCCATGTCGAGCCGCTCGGCGAGAGCCATCGCGTCGTACGGCGCATGCACCTTCATGTCGTTGTCGAAGTAGACGTAAACGTCGAGACCCTGCGCTGTCCAGGCTCGGACCTTGGCTGCCCAGGCGTCGAGCGCCTGTGGTGAGTATCCGCTCGCGTAGAGCTCCTTGTCACCGTGCAGCCGCACATACATGAAGTCGGCCGTGCTGGTCTCGACGTGCGGCCAGCGGCCGGCCGTGTCGGCGACGACGAAGCTGAGCTCGTGGCTGCGCAGGAGCCCGATCGCCACGGGGCTGTCGAAGCTGTCGTGACGGACCTCGATGGCATGGCGCAGGGGACGATTGTCATCGGTCTGGGTCCACGCTCGGTCGACCGGCACCTTCTCGTCGTGTCGGGCCGCCAGCGCGGCGGCTTCTCTCGTCGTGCGCGGCAGCAGGTCGAAGAACGTGGCGAGCCGTTCCGCGTCGAACCCCAGCATCGGAGGAAGCTGCCACAGGAACGGGCCCAGCTTCGGGCCAAGGGCGAGCACGCCGGACGCGAAGAAGTTGGCGAGCGGCGTCTCCACATCGGCCAGCTTTTTCATGTGCGTGATGAAACGCCCACCCTTGACGGAGAACACGAAGTCGTCCGGCGTGGTCGTTCGCCACGCGGCGTAGCTCGTGGGCCGCTGCAGCGAGTAGAAGGATCCGTTGATCTCGATCGACGACAGCCGGCGAGCGGCGTACTCCAGCTCCTTCCTGCGGGCGAGGTCACGGGGGTAGAACGAGCCACGCCAACCCGGGTAGACCCACCCGGAGATGCCAACTCGGATCGCAGCCACGAGGCGAGGCTAGCCACTGGGCCGGGGATCGCCCCGCGGACGGCTTGTGCTGTCCCGGGCGGCGGTCGGGCAGACTACCCAAGTGGACGTACGCAAGATCGGAGTCGAGGAAGAGCTCATGCTCGTCGATCCCGACTCGGGGCAGCTTCGGGCGGTGTCGCATCGGGCGCTGGCCGCGCACCGCGAGCAGGTCGGCGAGGCCGCCGACGGTGACGACGAGTTCGGTGCAAATGCGGGCCTGGAACAGGAGCTCTTCCTGCAGCAGATCGAGACCGGTACCTCGCCCTGCGTCAGCGTCGATGACCTCCTCGTCGACCTGAGGCGCTGTCGGAGGGTCGCCGCCGAGTCCGCCGGGACGGTTGGCGCTGCCCTGGTCGCCGTGGGCACGGCGGTGCTGGCAGACAGCGGCCAGCCGGTCACCCCCAAGCCGCGCTACCAGCACATCGTCGAGGAGTTCGGCGCCATCGGGCGTCAGGGAGGCGTCTGCGGCATGCATGTGCACGTCGACGTCTCCGGTGACGACGAAGGGGTGGCCGTGATCGACGGGCTCCGGCCCTGGTTGCCCGTGCTGCGGGCGTTGAGCGTCAACTCGCCCTACTGGCAGGGGGAGGACTCGGGGTATGCGAGCTGGCGGTCCCAGGTCTGGGGGCGCTGGCCCAGCGCTGGCCCGTCGGACCCGTACGGAAGCATCGCGGCCTACGGCGCCGCGACGGATGCGCTTGTCGCCACGGGTGCCTCGCTCGACCGCGGCATGCTCTACCTCGACGCGCGGCTCTCCGGGTCCTACTCGACGGTGGAGATCCGCGTCTTCGACACGATGACCGAGCCGGACGACATCGCGCTCCTGGCCGTACTTGCCCGTGCGCTGGTCTCGACGACGGCGGGCTCCGCGGGACATGACAACGCTCATACCGCGCCCCCGTGGCGGAGTGATCTGCTGCGAGCCGCTCACTGGCGCGCGTCGCGTTACGGGCTTTCCGGCCTGCTGGTCGACCCGGTGACGGGGGAGCTTCGACCGGCCCGGGATGTGGTCGAGCGGACGATCGCGCACTCGCAGGCGGCGTTGGGCGCGACCGGCGACACCGATTTCGTCGTCGATCGGTTCGAGCGACTGGTGGCGCGGGGGACGGGCTCCGCTAGACAGCGTGCCGTCGCCGAGGCCACGGGAAGCCTCGAAGCGGTGGTGGCTGACCTCCGTGAGCGTTTCACCGCCACCTGGCAGTGATGGCGACGCCGCTTCTGCGCCGCCTGGACCGGCCGATCCCGGCCGGACCAGCGGTCGCCAGCCACCTGCTTTGGGGAAGGCCGAGGCCCGGATTCGGTGTCGCCGTCCTGCACGTCGGCCGAGTTGCCCAATCGGGATGGGTTCCCTCGATGTTTCCAGGAGGAGGGGCGACCCAGTCGCCGTCGGCGTACGTCGCGCGAAGTCCGGCCCGACGAGGCGCCGGTGAAAGTTCGTCAGCACCGTCGCGCGGGTCCATGTGAACCACGCGCCAGGGCGCCGCGGTGGTTGCGCGTCGACGTACTCGAAACCGAGCGCGATCCATCGATCACCTCGACGTCGAGATCGAGGTGCCGCAGCAGGCGAGGACCCCGATTCCGATGGGAAGCAGCGAGAGATTGCGCTGCTCCTCGCGGTACGTCTCGCTCATCTCCCAGCCGTGCAGGCGGTCATGCCGGACGAAGCCGCCCTGACGAAGATCCGCTCCCGTTGTCGAGATCGAGTCGCAAAGGCCAAGCCCGGCGTGAAACCGGTTCCTGCCGACCAAGTCGACGTCACCGCAGCGCCGGCAGCGGCCTCGACGGCGGCACGCACCGCGACCGCAAGCGAGTCCCAGCCTGGGCGACGCGCGGTCGCCCGTGCGGGCAGCCTGGTGCCCGAACACTTGCCCTGGCGACCGGAATGGGCGGGAACAATTGGCCTGTGGGCCGGGACAATTGGCCTGTGGGCCGGGACAATTGGCCTGTGGGCCGGGACAATTGGCGCGTCGGCCGGAACACCTGGCGTGTCGGCCGGAACATATGGCCTCTCGGCGGGGCTTCAGAGCTTGGGGGTGGTCCAGGCCTGGGTCCGATAGGGCAGGTCGAGGACGGGGCTGCCAGCGGCGTAGTGGTCGAAGAGGTCGGCGGTCGTGGCCAAGACCTCAGCTCGGCGTACGTCGTCGAGGTTGATGACGTAGGAGCGCGACGCCACGAGCCCGACCAACCGCTCCCGGTCGAGCTGCTGGGCCCACCTGAACTCCCGGTAGGCGCGGGCACCGAACAACGGCGAGCCGTCCAGCTCGCTCACACTGCCAGCGCCCCAGTCACCGGCGAGCGCCGGTGGCTGCACCGACCTGAGCAGCGTGGTCAGCGCGGCCGCCCACGCAGTGGTCTCCTCGCGGGTGTTGTAGACAAGGCCGAGCCTGCCACCGGGCCGCAGCACCCGGGCCAGCTCAGGCACGGACCGCTCGGCTTCCATCCAGTGGAAGGCGCCTGCCACAGTGACGACGTCGAACGCCCCGACGGCGAAGGGCAGCGCCTCCGCAACGGCTCGTACTTGCTGCGCATCCGGGACGGCGACGCAGAGCTGGTCCAGCATTGCCGCGCTGGGCTCGGCGACCACGACGTCATGACCGAGCGCCACGAGACTTGCGGTGAAGGCGCCGGTGCCAGCGCCGACATCGAGCACCCGTTGGGGCGGGCCGCCGGTGAGCCAGGCGGCAGCCTCGCGAGGGTAGCCCGGCCGGGCGGCGGCGTAGACGCCGGCCGCGCGGTCGAACGCAACGCCGTGGCTCAGCCTCGTCTCGGAGTCCACGCCGTCGACGCTAACACCGCGCTCCCTCAGTGTTCCGGACGGCGCGATGCCGAGGCGGTTCCGGCACGAAGCGTGATCGACGGGGCGGCTCAGCGTGATTCGGAGGCGTCTGCACAGTCGTGGGAGAATGAGGGACAGGCGTCAAACGTCGTAGCGACGCCTCGGCAGTCCTCAGCCGTTGCCCCCAGATGAGTCCTCACCGAAAGGCGTCCGTGCCCAAGTCCCCCGCCGCGGCGCCACAGCCCGGCAGCACCGACCCGTCGATCCTGCGCAACTTCTGCATCATCGCCCACATCGACCACGGCAAGTCGACCCTGGCCGACCGGATGCTGCAGCTGACGGGTGTCGTCGAGGGGCGGAGCATGCGGGCGCAGTACCTCGACCGGATGGACATCGAGCGCGAACGCGGCATCACGATCAAGAGCCAGGCCGTGCGGATGCCCTGGACCGCGACCGAGGGACCACAGGTCGGCACGACCTTCGTGCTCAACATGATCGACACGCCTGGCCACGTCGACTTCACGTACGAGGTAAGCCGTTCCCTTGAGGCGTGCGAGGGCGCTGTACTGCTCGTCGACGCAGCGCAAGGCATCGAGGCGCAGACGCTCGCAAACCTCTACCTTGCCCTCGACGCCGACCTCGACGTCATCCCCGTGCTCAACAAGATCGACCTGCCGAGCGCCCAGCCGGAGAAGTACGCCGGCGAGCTCGCCCACATCATCGGCTGCGACCCCGCCGACGTGCTGAGGGTGTCAGCGAAGACGGGCGAGGGGGTCGAGGCGCTGCTCAACAAGATCGTCGCCACGGTGCCGCCCCCGACGGGCGATGCCGATGCGGCCGCTCGTGCGCTGATCTTCGACTCGGTCTACGACACCTACCGTGGTGTCGTCACCTACGTGCGAGTCGTCGACGGCCTGTTGCGGCACCGCGACCGGATCAAGATGATGTCGACCGGCGCGGTGCACGAGATGCTGGAGGTAGGGGTCATCTCGCCGGAGCCGACGAAGGCCGGACAGATCGGGGTCGGCGAGGTGGGCTACCTCATCACCGGAGTCAAAGAGGTGCGCCAGTCCCGGGTCGGTGACACGGTGACCTCGTCGGTCAAGGGTGCCACCGAACCACTCGCCGGCTACCGGCACCCGAACCCGATGGTGTTCGCCGGGCTCTACCCGATCGACGGTGATGACTACCCGACCCTGCGTGACGCCCTCGACAGGCTGCAGCTCAACGACGCCGCGCTCGCGTACGAGCCGGAGACATCGGGGGCACTTGGTTTCGGCTTCCGCTGCGGCTTCCTCGGCCTGCTGCACATGGAGATCGTGCGAGAGCGCCTCGAGCGCGAGTTCAACCTCGAGCTCATCTCCACTGCACCCAACGTGGTCTACCGCGTGGTCATGGAGGACGGGGTTGAGATGACTGTCACCAATCCCAGCGAATACCCGGGCGGCAAGATCGCCGAGGTGTTCGAGCCCGTGGTCCGCGCCACGATCTTGAGCCCGTCCACCTATATCGGGCCGATCATGGAGCTGTGCCAGTCCCGCC
Organism: Propionibacteriales bacterium; assembly: GCA_038238115.1. Lineage (GTDB taxonomy): Bacteria > Actinomycetota > Actinomycetes > Propionibacteriales > Nocardioidaceae > JBBRYB01. The sequence continues at coordinate 97,170 of JBBRYB010000010.1, forward strand.
GAGGTGCCTTGCAGGGGATGGAATACCTGTCCGAGGACAGGGTCGAGCTGCGTTACACGCTGCCTCTTGCGGAGATCGTCTTCGACTTCTTCGACGCGCTCAAGTCGCGGACCAAGGGCTACGCCTCCCTGGACTACGAGCCGGTCGGCGAGCAGGCCAGCGACCTCGTGAAGGTCGACGTCCTGCTGCACGGTGACCCGGTCGACGCGTTCTCCGCGATCGTTCACCGCGATGCTGCCTACGGGTACGGCGTCCTGCTGGCGCAGAAGCTGAAGGATCTCATCCCCCGGCAGCAGTTCGAGGTGCCCATCCAGGCAGCGATCGGTGCCCGCGTGATCGCCCGGGAGACGATCCGCGCCATCCGCAAGGACGTGCTTGCCAAGTGCTACGGCGGCGACATCACCCGCAAGCGCAAGCTCTTGGAGAAGCAGAAGGAAGGCAAGAAGCGGATGAAGATGGTCGGGCGGGTCGAGGTTCCTCAAGAGGCGTTCATCGCCGCGCTCAACACATCCGAGTCCACTGAGAAGTCAAGGCGGTAGCTTGCCTGCCGAAGGCTCAGCGCTCAGCCGGTTATGGCCGGCTCACCGTCGGAGTGCGGCGCGGGACTTGCGGACAAGCGGAAGGGTGCGATGGTGGATCCTCGGATGCGGATCCCGCCCGACTTCTTGACCTTCGCGGCGCGAGGTGACGACTGGCGCGCCTGGATGGACGATCTGCCGAGACTGGCCCGCGACGTGCTGGCGCAGTGGCGGCTGCGTGTCGATGGGGAGGTCGCGACCGGTGAGTGCGCGATCGTCATACCGGTGCGGACAACTGACGACGAGCCGGCGGAGCTCAAGCTCGGCTACCCCCAGTGGGAGGCGGACCACGAGCATCTCGCGCTGCGAGCGTGGAGCGGTGACGGCGCGGTGCGGCTGCTGCGCGCCGACCCGAACCGGTATGCGCTTCTGCTCGAGCGGGCGCATCGCCGAGACCTCACGACGGTGCCCGTCCTGGAGGCGTGCACCGTGGTGGCCGAGCGCTACTCACGCTTGCACATCACGGCGTTGCCCCAGCTGCGGCTGTTGTCAGAGCAATGCGCGATATGGAGCGAAGGCCTGGCGGCGCTGCCCGCACACCGGTTGGTCCCGCGGCGATACGTCGACCAGGCCGCCTCATTGGCACGTGGCTTCGCCACCGACCCCATGACCGACGGGCGGCTCCTGCACACCGACCTCCATTACTTCAACGTGCTTGCCTCCGAACGCGAGCCTTGGCTGGTGATCGACCCCAAGCCGCTGTCGGGCGATCCGCACTTCGAGGTCGCGCCGCTGCTGTGGAACCGCTGGGACGAGGTTGTCGAGTCCGGTGACGTGCGACGAGCAGTGCGAGCGCGCCTCCACACAGTGGTGGACACGGCGCTGCTCGACGAGCGGCGGGCGAGCGCCTGGGTGACCGTGCGAATGATGGTGAACGTGCTCTGGACGTTCGAGGACCTGCAGCGCGAAAGCGGAGCTGCCGGCGAGATGAGCGAGGACGACCGCGGCTGGATCACGATGGCCGTCAGCATTGTGAAGGCGGTTCAGGAGTGATGACAGTGGGTGACAGCCGGAGACACAGGTAACGGCCGCGGCGGCACGGGAGCGGCGGCCACGATCGGGGTGTGGTCTGCTCCAAAGCAGGACCATGGCGAGGACCGCTTCGCGTGGTGCGCGGCGGGGGCGTGCACTTTGAGCGCGTGCAGGGCCGCGAAAGATGGACTTGTCTCGAGCCTCAAAACAGGGCCGGCGCCCGCCTCAACGCAGGCGGGGCCGCTTCCGACGACGACAGCAGGGTCGGCCACATCACACGGCTGAATCTGGTCTGCGGGCGAATGGACCGCAGAGATCTGTCATACTCGACATATCGGCCCGCACAGTTCTGCCTCGGGCCGCCCTTTGATTTCGTCATCCACCACGCGCCGCGACGGCTACGGCCCGCGCCGGGCAGGACGACCCTTAGACGTTCGGAGTTCCCCCATGGCGGCAAGCCGCCCTCGTGCCATGACCATGCCCACTTCCACCGCGAATCCCGTCGACTCGGCCGCGCCCGCGGCCAAGACCACAATGTTCATCGACCTCGGCGTGCCCGCTGTTCTCGTCGACGCCCTGGCGGCCGCCGGAATCACCAGCCCCTTCCCCATCCAGACGGCGACGTTGCCTGACTCACTCGCCGGCCGTGACATCCTCGGGCGCGGTCGCACCGGCTCGGGCAAGACCTACGCGTTCGTACTGCCGCTCTTGGCCCGGCTGGCCGCGAGCCCGACCAAACGTCGGCCGAACCGTCCACGTGCACTGATCCTGGCGCCCACGCGAGAGCTCGCCACCCAGATCGACGTGGCGATGGCGCCGCTGGCCAAGGCAGTCGGGCTGCGCACGGTCACCGTCTTCGGTGGCGTGGGGGCCAACCCCCAGATCAGCGCGCTACGCCAAGGTGTCGACATCGTGGTCGCGTGCCCAGGTCGCCTCGCCGACCATGTGCAGACCGGCCACGCAAACCTTGACTCGGTCGAGATCACCGTGCTGGACGAGGCCGATCACATGGCTGATCTGGGCTTCCTCCCCGTCGTACGCCGCCTGCTCGACAAGACGCCGGCGCGCGGTCAGCGCATGCTGTTCTCGGCCACCTTGGACTCCGGCGTCGACGTGCTGGTGAAGCGCTATCTCAGCGACCCGGTCACGCACAGCGTCGACTCGGCACGCTCATTGGTGACCGAGATGTTGCACCACGTCCTCCACGTCGCACATGACTCACGCATCCCCGTACTCGTCGACCTCACCTCGGCTCCCGGCCGCACCCTGGTCTTCACCCGCACGAAGCACGGCGCCAAGCAGCTCGCCCGCCGGCTCACGGCTGCCGGTGTGCCCGCAGTCGACCTGCACGGCAACCTGTCCCAGAACGCGCGAACCCGAAACCTGGAGGCGTTCTCCACCGGCACCGCCAAGACGCTTGTTGCCACCGACATCGCCGCTCGCGGCATCCACGTCGACGACGTGGGCCTGGTTGTCCACGCCGACCCGCCGATCGAGCACAAGGCCTATCTGCACCGTTCCGGCCGCACAGCCCGGGCGGGTGCGTCCGGCACCGTCGTCACGCTGATGACCGACGCGCAGGTATCGGACGTACGCAACCTCACCCGCAAGGCCGGCATCAAGCCGACAGTCACCAGGCTTTCGGTCGGACACCCGATGCTCACCGAGATCGCCCCCGGTGAGCGCCTCCTTGTGCCGCCGTCCGCCGACGTCGTCGAGGCCCGGACTTCGGCGGCTCACGAAGGCGGTCGATCCAGTCGGTCTCGTCGTGGCGCCTCGTCCGCTGCCCCGCGCCGGCCAGGTGGCAGTCGTTCCAGCGGCGCGACATCGGGAAGCCCGAGCTCGAAGGGTGGCGGCGCTGGCGCAAGCCGGCGTACGTCGTCCGGGCGCCCCTCGACAGCCGCCGCCTTCTCCAGAGGAGCCAGCGGGCAGCGGCGCGGCCGTCGCTGACCCGCCAGTCGAGATGACCAGGCCGTTATCCGGCTGCGCTCCGGCGTGACCGTTTGCGAGGATGTGAACATGCCCGCCCAGCTGCTCGCCATCAACATCGCAACCCCAGTCGACGCCGAGTGGGCAGGAAGTCTGCGGCGTACGGCGATCATGAAGCACTCAGTGCCAGGCCCGGTACGGGTCGAGGAGCTCGGCATCGAGGGCGACCAGGTGGCAGACACGGTGAACCACGGCGGCATCCACCAAGCCGTCTACGCCTTCGCCCGCGAAGACCTCGACACGTGGGCCGAGCGGCTGCAGCAGCCCATCGAGAACGGCATGTTCGGCGAGAACCTCACGACAAGCGGCATTGATGTCAACGAGGCGCTCGTCGGCGAGCGCTGGCGGATCGGTACGACCGTCTTGGAGGTGGCCGAGGTCCGGATCCCATGCCGGGTGTTCCAGAACTACCTGGGACTGTGCGGCTTCGACAACGACAAGTGGATCAAGCGCTTCACGGCCGAGGCCCGCCCCGGCCCCTACCTCAGGGTCGTGCGGCCGGGTGAGTTCAGTGCTGGTGACGAACTGGCCGTCGTCCACCGCCCGGACCACGACGTGACGGTGTCGATGATGTTCAAGGCGTTCACCACTGACCGGTCGCTGCTTTCGCGCCTGCTCGACGTCGGCGACTCCTTGGCACCGCAGGCACGCGCCGCCGCGGAGGATTACGCCGCGCGGACCTGAGCGTGGGCTGACCGCCGTACCCCGGGCCAGGACCCCCGAACCCGCACGAGCGTGCAATCTGCCCTACGGTGCTGTGCATGGAGGACTGGGGCCAGGGCCGTTCGGCCATCGCCAGCCGTCCTGCGTCCGTCGCCCGGATGTTCCTCGACCGGGTTGCCGCGACCCCGGAGCACGAGGCCTACCGCTACCCGCAAGGCGACACCTGGACGTCGGTGACGTGGACCGAGACCGCCGACCGCGTCACCAGGATCGCGGCCGGCCTGATGGCTCTGGGTGTCGAGCCCGAGCAGCGTGTGGCGATCGCGTCGAGCACCCGCTACGAGTGGATCCTCGCAGATCTGGCGATCATGTCGGCTGGCGGAGCGACCACCACGGTCTATCCGTCCAGCCTGTCCGACGACGTCGCCTACATCGTCGGCGACTCCGACTCGCACGTCGTGTTCGCCGAGGACGACGCGCAGGTCGACAAGCTGTGCGAGCGCCGGTCGGATCTGCTGGCAGTCACCAAGATCGTCACGTTCGACGGTACGGCGGACGGCGACTGGGTAATCACCCTCAACGACCTCGAGAAGCTGGGCACCGAGCTCCTCGCACGGCAATCCGGAGCCGTGAGTGCCAGGGTCGATGCAATCCGCGCCGACAACCTCGCGACGCTCATCTACACGTCAGGCACGACGGGGCGGCCCAAGGGGGTGCGGCTGCCTCACTCGGCCTGGACCTATGAGGGGGTGGCCGTGCAGGCGTTGGGGATCTTGTCCATCGACGACCTGCAATACCTGTGGCTGCCGCTGGCGCACTCCTTCGGGAAGGTCCTGCTCACCACTCAGCTCGCGATCGGGTTCCCTACCGTCGTCGACGGCCGGGTCGACAAGATCATCGACAACCTGGCCGTCGTACGCCCGACGTTCATGGGTGCCGCACCACGCATCTTCGAGAAGGCGCACGCCCGCATCGTGACGATGACCGCCGATGAGGGCGGGCTGCAGAAACGGGTCTTCGACCGCGCGTTCGCCGTCGGCTTCGATGTCTCGCGCCGCAGGCTCGCCGGGATGAGCGTGCCGCCGCTGCTCGCGGCGCAACACGCGCTGTTCGACCGGCTCGTCTTCGCCAAGATCCGCGCCCGGTTCGGAGGACGGGTCCGCTTCTTCGTGTCGGGCGCGGCCGCGCTCAACCGCGACATCGCCGCGTGGTTCCATGCCGCAGGGCTGCTTATCATCGAGGGTTACGGCCTCACGGAGACGTCGGCGGGCACCTGCGTGAACCGTCCGGCCCACTTCAAGCTCGGGACGGTGGGCCGGCCGTTCGACGGCACCGAGATCCGTATCGCCGATGACGGGGAGCTGCTCATCAAGGGACCCGGAGTGATGGACGGCTACCACAACCTCGACAGTGCCACCGGGGAGGCGCTCGATGACGGCTGGTTCCACACGGGCGACCTCGGCGAGGTCGACGGCGACGGCTTCGTCACGATCACCGACCGCAAGAAGGACCTCTTCAAGACCTCAGGCGGCAAGTACGTCTCACCCCAGATCATCGAAGGCCAGTTCAAGGCTGTCTGCCCCTATGCGAGCCAGTTCGTCGTGCACGGAAATGAGCGGAACTTCGTCTCGGCGATCGTGACACTCGACGCCGACACCATCGGGGACTGGGCCGCGCAACACGGTCAGGCTGGCTGGTCCTACGCCGCGATCGTGAGCTCCGACGCGGCGCACGCCATGGTTCAGCGTTGCGTCGACCAGCTCAACACCAGGCTGAACCGCTGGGAGACGATCAAGCGGTTCATCGTCCTCGACCGCGATCTCAGCGTCGAGCACGGCGAGATCACTCCCAACATGAAGGTCAAGCGCAAGGTGGTCGAGGAGCGCTACAAGGACCGGCTCGACGAGCTGTACACCTGATCGATCCGGTGCGGCCGGACCTCCGGATCGGCGACACTGCACCGATCGCAGGCATTGCGCCCGATCGGAACCCCGGTGCCGATCGGAGATACTGGGGGAGTGCAGCAGATCGCCTCGCCCTCCTCGTCGCCCACCTCGTTGCTCACCTGCGCGACCACCGTCTCGTCCCGCGTCTCGGGAGCCTGATGCCGTCCCGGCTGCCCGAGGGCGACCTCGCGCCGCAGGACGGATCCCTGCCACCGGGAGCGCTGTCGACACTCGGGAAGTCGGCTCTTGGCTTCTACGTGCACGTGCCCTTCTGCACGGTGCGGTGTGGCTACTGCGACTTCAACACCTATACGGCGCGCGACCTCGGAGCCGAGCCCGGAGCGTCGCGCGCGACCTACGCCGGGGTCGCCATCGACGAGATACGGATGGCCCGCCGCGTCCTAGGTGAGCTGGAAATGCCGGTGGACACGGTCTTCTTTGGGGGCGGTACACCCACGCTGTTGGCACCTGGTGGCCTTGTCGCGATCGTGGCGGCCATCCGTGACGAGTTCGGACTGGCTGACGGCGCAGAGATCACGACCGAGTCGAACCCGGACAGCGTCTCAGCGGTGCACCTCGACGCGCTGCGCACAGGCGGGATCAACCGCATCTCGTTCGGCATGCAGTCCTCGGACCCCTCTGTGCTCAGCGTGCTCGACCGCACCCACGACCCGGCCAGGGTGCCGCACGTAATCCGGTGGGCTCGGGAGAGCGGGTTCGAGCAGGTCAGCCTCGACCTGATCTACGGCACTCCCGGAGAGTCGGTCGACTCGTGGCAGCGCAGCCTGGACGCGGCCCTCGCGCTCGAGCCGGACCACGTGAGCGCCTACGCGCTGATCGTGGAAGAGGGAACGGCGCTCGCCCGCCGCGTCAAGCGCCGCGAGGTGGCGATGACCGAAGACGACGACCTGGCCACCAAGTACGAGCTCGCCGACGAGCTGCTGGGCGCCGCCGGTTTCGACTGGTACGAGGTGTCGAACTGGTCCCGCGATGAGTCGTCTCGGTGCCGTCACAACCTCGGGTACTGGTTGAGCGCTGACTGGTGGGGGGTGGGGCCGGGCGCCCACTCGCACGTCGGCGGCGTGCGCTGGTGGAACGTGAAGCACCCCGTCGCCTACGCCCAGCGGATCGCCACCGACCTGAGTCCGGCCGCCGCCCGGGAGGTCCTCGACGGCGAGACCAGGCGCGTCGAGCGGGTGCTGCTGGAGAGTCGGCTCGCCACCGGGCTGCCGGACGACGTACTTGACCAGGCTGGTCGCAGGGCGGTGGACGCTCTCGTCACGGATGGCCTCGTTACCGTCAGCGATGCCGACCCGACTCGCCTGGTGCTCACCCGGCGAGGCCGTCTGCTCGCCGACGCCGTGGTGCGCGACCTCCTCCCATGACCCTCCACTGGAGCCCGCGGCGAGCACCCGGCGCAAGCGGCGAGGGATCTGAGGACGAGGGCTCGCGATGTCGGCCCGGTCGCTTTGTGGCCATCCGGGCTGCTGACGGATGCCGTGCTTCCCGGACCGGCCAGGCGCGACGGTCGGCCGGGCGGCGACGCCGAGACGGCCGGGTCTGACCGCCTGCTAGATATCGACGCCGACGACCGCGCCCTCGACCCGCAGGTTGTCGCCCACCCCTTCTCGACCAGCTCCGTGTCGTGGCGGCCCGCTACGATCTGGACGCTCATCTGTGCAGGGGGCGCTGTCGCGAGCAGAACCGTCAGGCGAGGGGGAGTGTTGTGCCGGAGGTCGGCGGCAGGGCGGGGGCGGAGCCGGGGCTGGCGCCGGAGCTGTCGAGCTGGGCGTACCCGCGGTCCACGGCGTCGGTGAGGCGCTCGGCGGGGAACGGCCAAGCGCTCCCCCCGGCGTCGACGGCCTCGGCGACCGGCACCACCTGCGCGTAGAGGGAGCGGATCAGCTCACCCACGTCTGACACAGCGGCTCGTTGGTCCTCCACGAACCGTCGGCTTACCGGTGTCCCGTGCCCGGGCAGTACGACGGACGACTCGGTCAGCATGCCCACGACGAGGTCCAAGGACGCAGCCCAGTCCAGCGGGAAGCTGTCCGCGCCGAAGGAGGGCGGCGCCGACTGCTCGATCAGGTCGCCCGCGAACAGCGCGTCGGCGTCGGGGACCCGGACCACGATGTCGCCGTCGGTGTGCCCCCTGCCCGGGTGGGCCAGCTCGACGTAGGTGTCGCCGAGGTCGATCGTCGCGACGGAGTTGAACGTGACGTCGGGCACTCGCAGCGGGCTCGTCATCACGTCGTCGAGGATCTCGGCGCTGATCGCGGGTTCGCCCGGCTCCGGGAAGGGGTCGGCGGCGATCAGGCCGCGGATCCGCTCGACCGAGGCGACCATACCGGCGGCGGCGTTCTCGTGGGCATGGATGGTGGTCTCGTCGAATGCGATGTTGCCGAGCACGTGGTCGAAATGCTGGTGGGTGTTCACGACCCAGCGCGGTTGCGAGTCAGGGGTGAGCCGGCGAAGGTCGTCGCGGAGCTCCGCTCCCTGGGCCGCCGTCGCCCGGGTGTCGACGACGAGCACGCCAGCCGAGCCGACCACGGCTCCGACCGTGACGTCCCAGGCGGCGTACCGCGCGACGAAGCAGCGATCGGCTACCTCGACGAAGCCTTGACCGTGTGCAGGACCCATCCGCGCAGACTACTCATCTCGGCTGTTCGTGGGCCCGGCCTAGTAGAGTTGGCACTCAGCGATATCGAGTGCCAGAGGCGAAGGAGGACGCGGCATGTTGGACGAACGCAAGCTCGACGTACTCCGCGCGATCGTCGAGGACTACGTGAGCACCCAGGAGCCGGTCGGCTCGAAAGCTCTGGTCGAGCGCCACCAGCTGGGGGTCTCGCCCGCGACGGTGCGCAACGATATGGCCACGCTCGAGGAGGAGGGCTTCATCACCCAGCCTCACACGAGTGCCGGGCGCATCCCTACCGACAAGGGCTACCGGCTCTTCGTCGACAAGCTGACGAGCATCAAGCCACTGTCGGGCGCTGAGAAGCGTGCGATCGCCACATTTCTCCAGGGCGCTGTCGACCTCGACGACGTGGTGCACCGCAGCGTCAGGCTGCTTGCCCAGCTCACCCAGCAGGTGGCGATCGTGCAGTATCCCTCGCTCGCGCGCTCGACCGTGCGCCACGTCGAAGTCGTGATGATGTCCAACACCCGGCTGCTGCTCGTGCTCATCACCAGCACCGGCAGGGTTGAGCAACGCGTGATCGAGCTGGCCAAGCCGGTCGACGACGAGGTCGTCGGCGAGCTGCGCGCGCGACTCAACACGGCCGTCGTCGGGCAGCACCTGTCCGACGCGGCCAGCCGCGCGGTCGGCCTGCCGGAGATGTTCCACCAGGACGACAAGGGCGTCGTAGCCCAGATCATCGCTGCCCTCGCCGAGGCCGTCACCGACGACCGGTCCGACGAGAAGGTCGTGATCGGCGGCACGGCCAACCTGGTGCGGTTCGGTGAGGACTTCGACCGCTCGATCAAGCCCCTCCTCGAGGCCCTTGAGGAGCATGTCGTGCTGCTCAAGCTCCTGGGAGAGGTGTCGAGCCCGAGCCTCGTCACCGTACGCATCGGCCATGAGGTTCCGCACGAGCAGCTTGCCACGACGTCCGTCGTGGCAACCGGCTACGGCCCTGGTGAACAGGTCCTTGCCACCCTGGGTGTCGTCGGCCCCACCCGGATGGACTATCCCGGATCCATGGCCGCGGTCAACGCGGTCGCCCGTTACGTCAGCCAGCTGTTGGCTGAGGCATGAACCGCACCTTCCCGCAGCACCCCCCTGACCGGATTGACGGAGAATGACGCACGATCTCTACGACGTCCTCGGCGTCTCGCACGGCGCGAACCCCGAGGAGATCAAGAAGGCCTACCGAAGGCTGGCCCGCCAGCTGCACCCCGACGTCAACCCGGACGCGGCCACCCAGGAACGCTTCAAGGAGGTCACTCAGGCGTACGACGTCCTCAGCGACCCGAAGAAGCGCGAGATGTACGACCTGGGAGGCGACCCGCTGTCCGCCGGGGCAGGTGGCGCTGGTTTCGGTCAGGGGTTCTCCTTCACCGACATCATGGACGCCTTCTTCGGGCAACAGGCCGGGAGCCGCGGGCCACGCTCGCGGGTGCGGCGGGGACAAGACGCGCTTATCCGGATCCAGCTCGAGCTCGGTGAGGCGGCCTTCGGGGTGGCCAAGGAGCTCAAGGTCGACACCGCCGTGACGTGCACGCTCTGCCACGGACAGGGCACCGCCCCGGGGACCTCACCCGCGCCGTGCCAGACGTGCAGTGGGCGCGGCGAGATCAGCCACGTGCAGCGGTCCTTCCTGGGCGAGGTGCGCACAATGCGTCCATGCCCGACGTGTCGGGGCTTCGGCTCCGTCATTCCCGATCCCTGCAGCGAGTGCTCAGGCGACGGCCGCATCCGCGCTCGCCGGGCCATCAGTGTCAACGTGCCGGCCGGCGTCGACGCGGGCACCCGGATCCAGCTGTCCGGCGAGGGCGAGGTGGGCCCGGGTGGCGGACCTGCGGGGGACCTGTACGTCGAGATCGACGTGACCGAACACCCCGTCTTCGCCCGCCAGGGAGACGACCTGCTCTGCACGGTCACGCTCCCGATGACGGCCGCCGCCCTCGGGACGGCGGTCGACGTGCCGACGTTGGAGGCGGACGTGGCGACCGCAAAGGACAGTGAGGTCGAGCGCACGATGCGGGTCGACATCCGGCCAGGCACGCAGTCCGGAGAGCAACTGGTGGCGCGGGGACGCGGCGTACCTCATCTGCGCGGCACTGGTCGCGGCGACGTGGTGGCGACCATCGTGGTCGAGACGCCGACCAGGGTCGACACCGAACAAACCGAGCTGCTCCAGCAGCTGGCGGCCCTGCGCGGCGAGGAGAAGCCGATGGCCTCCGCCGAACGCGCGCACAAGGGCGTGTTCGGCCGCTTCAAGGGCGCCTTCGGCGGACGCTGACGGAGCGAACCTGAGCCCATGACGCTGCCGGTGTTCGTCGTGGACGCGGACGCGCTCGGTGCGGAGGTCATCGAGCTCGACGGGGACGAGGGTCACCACGCGGTCGTCACCCGCATCAAGCCGGGTCAACGTGTCATGCTCACCGACACCCACGGCAACGGCGCCGAGTGTGTCGTCAAGTCGGTGTCCAGGCACGGTCTGGTGGCCGATGTGGTGGTACGGCGATCTGAGCCCGTCGGGGTACCGCGGCTGGTCGTCGTGCAGGCGATCCCGAAGGGCGACCACGCCGAGCGTGCCGTCACTCTCCTTACCGAGGTGGGTGTCGACGAGGTCGTGCCCTGGGCCGCGAGTCGCGCCATCGTGACCTGGAAGGGTGAGCGAGCCGCCAAGGCGCGCAGCCGCTGGCAGGCGGCGGCACGCGTAGCCGCCAAACAGTCGCGGCGGCTGCGATTCCCGGTGGTCGCGGGAGTGCGGACGACGCGGGAGGTCGCTGACCTCATCGAGGGTGCAGACCTGGCGCTCGTGCTCCATGAGGCTGCGCGGCAGCCGATGGGCGCGGTCGCCATACCCGCGGAAGGCGAGATCGTGCTCGTGGTCGGACCGGAGGGTGGTGTGAGCGATGAGGAGCTGACGGCGTTCACTTCGCGCGGCGCCGTGGCCGTCAGGCTGAGCCCGTCGGTGCTGCGCAGCTCGACCGCGGGAGTCGTCGGTGCCGCCGCGGTGCTCAGCCGCACCTCTCGTTGGGCCTGAGCGCTGCAGGGTTCGACGGCGGCGGGTCGACGAGGGGGCTACTCGACCGTGAACGTCTTGTCGTCCACGTTGCTCGCCTTGCCGTCCTCGGCGCTGTACTCGAGGCACCGGATCGTATAGATCCCCGGGTTGAGCCGGCCCAGCTCGATCGGGGCCTGCGTCCACGTGCCCATCGACGTGGTGACGAATCCGTCGTCGACCTTGGAGCCAGTGGCGTCGAGCAGCTGCCAGTTGACGGTGCCCTCGAAGACGTTGCCCGACACCTGCACCGTGACCGGGCTGGAGACGGTCTGTCCCTCGACGAGGTTGTCGACGCTGATCCAGGCTCGGGTCTCGTCATCGCCCACGGCGGACACCTCCGGCGAAACGTCGGCTGACAGCAGCGTCTGAACGATGTGTGCGTTGTAGGTGAACCTGGCCGAGTCGCCAGGCGCCAGACCGGCCGTACGCAGAAGAGCTTGAACCGCCACTGCCCCGCCGTGATCACCCAGACTCGACGCGGGAGCCAGTTGGGCAGCACCGTCGAGGGCGATTGTGGTGACTCCGTTGGCGCTCGTGATGCCCGAGACGTCAACGCCCTGAGGCCAGCCGCTCGTGTAGTCGGGGTCGATGGGTGTCGAGGTAAGGAACTCGTGGACCGCGGCCACGTCTGCCGGACCGTCCACCGAGGTCACCGTGTGGGGCTCGGCGAACAGCCGGGGGGCCGGCGACGGCACGCTGCCTTGGGGGCCGACGTAGTACATCGTGAACTGGTCGGCCGCGTCCGCCGAGGGGTCGTAGACACCAGGGTGCGTTCCGGTCTGTGCGACGCCACCGGCGGTTGGCTGGCCGGTCATCGGTGTGTGGCCACCGGAGCCGGCTTGTCCCACGAGCACGACAGCGGTGATGACGGCGGCGGTGGCGAGTGCGGTACCCAGCGAGCCGACCACCCAGCGCCGCTTCGCCGGGGACCGGCTGACTGTGCGGTGCTGGATCGCTCGCAGACCAGTCGGATCGGGGTCCACCATGGCGGCCTCCTCGTGAAGTGTCTGCGCGAGTAGCTCGGCCGTGCGGTCGTCGTCGTGCGTGGTCATGTCTGGTCCTCGAGGTTGGTGCGGAGCGACTGGATGCCGCGTGAGGCGTGGCTCTTGACCGTGCCTCGACTGATGCGGAGCGCCTCGGCGATGTCGTGCTCGCTCAGGTCGGCGTAGTAGCGCAGCACGAGCACCTCGCGTTGACGCTGGGGGAGCTTCGCGAGGGCGGTCAGCACCGCCTCTCGGGACTCCGTCGACAAGGCGTGCTGCTCGGCGCTGGCTGAGTGGCGGCGTACGTCGTTGACCTCGCGGTGCAGATGCTTGTCGGCAACGGCGTGGTGGCGCCCCGCCGACCGCGCCCCGTTGACCACCGAGCGACGCAGATATCCCAGTGCCTTCTCGGGCTCCCGAATCCGGCGCCACCGACCATGCATGGCGACGAACGCGTCCTGCACGATCTCCTCAGCCTCACCGCTGTTGCGCACCAGCAGCGAGGCCAGGCGCACCAGAGCCGGGTAGTGCGCGGCATACAGCTGTGTGACCGCCTCGTCGGCGTCCCAGCCCTGGACGGGCACCATGCGCGTCCCTCTCGCGGTGGCCGCCCCCGATAGCGTGGTCATGCCTCAGACACGCGCACCTTGCTCGTTGGGTTTACATGATCGCCTATCGATCGGACCCTGCTGGGGCTGACACCCGGTCGACGAGAAACAAGGAGGAGCCGATGACGGACGAGTCCTGCCTGTTCTGCCGCATCGTGTCGGGGGATATCCCGGCCGAGCGGGTTGCTGAGACGGAACGCGCGCTGGCCTTCCGCGACCTCGACCCGCAGGCCCCGACGCATGTGCTCGTGGTCCCCAAGGTGCACCGGCCGACGCTCGGTGAGCTGGCCGAGACGCACCCGTCAGAGGCGGCCGATGTCTTGACCCTCGCGCGCCAGGTAGCCACCGACGAGGGGATCGGTGACGGCTACCGACTCGTGGCCAACAACGGCGCCGCCGCCCAGCAGTCGGTGTTCCATGCCCATGTCCACGTGCTGGGCGGGCGGGCTTTCAGCTGGCCACCCGGCTGAGGCGGCTGAGCGATCTGTCGTCGCAAGACGCGGGCGGGCTCTTTCCGGCGCACTCGCAGCCCGTGGACACACCGAGTCACCGCTCGGGCAATCTGGGTGGGCGGGCAGGGCCACAACCCGTACCATGGACGCCAAGATGACAGAGCAGCCCGTCCCACGACACACGATCGTGATCCCCAACAGCGTGCCCGTCGTCGCCGTACTCGGAGCCCATGACGAGTTCGTGGGCATCATGGAACGGGAGTTCGACGCCGACATCCACGTCAGAGGCAACGAGGTCAACGTCGCGGGTGACCGCGGTGAGGTGGCTCTCATCGAGCGGCTCGTCGACGAGCTGGTCACCATGGTCCGCACTGGGCAGGGCCTGACAGCCGAGACCGTGGAGCGCGTGATCGGCATGCTGCGTGCGGAGACGAGGGAGCGGCCGGCCGACGTGCTGACCCTCAACATCCTCAGCAACCGTGGCCGCACGATCCGTCCGAAGACGCTCAACCAGAAGCGCTACGTTGACGCCATCGACAAGCACACGGTGGTCTTCGGCATCGGCCCCGCCGGCACCGGCAAGACCTACCTCGCGATGGCCAAGGCGGTCCAGGCACTGCAGGCCAAGCGCGTCAACCGCATCATCTTGACCCGCCCGGCCGTCGAGGCGGGCGAGCGACTCGGCTACCTTCCGGGCACGCTCAGCGAGAAGATCGACCCGTATCTGCGACCGTTGTACGACGCCCTGCACGACATGCTCGACCCCGAGACCATTCCGAAGCTGCTGACGGCGGGCACCATCGAGGTCGCGCCACTGGCCTACATGCGCGGGCGCACGCTCAACGACGCGTTCATCATCCTCGACGAGGCGCAGAACACGTCGCAGGAGCAGATGAAGATGTTCTTGACCCGACTCGGCTTCGGCTCCAAGATCGTCGTCACCGGCGACGTGACGCAGGTCGACCTGCCGTCAGGCACCAAGAGTGGCCTCCGTGTCGTCCAGGGCATCCTCGACGGCATCAAGGACGTCAGCTTCTGCTGGCTCACCGCCCAAGACGTCGTACGCCACCGACTCGTCGGCAAGATCGTGTCGGCCTACGACAGCTACGAGGCGGCGCGTCAGTCGGCCGGGCCGAGCACCTACATCGAGGGTCGATGAGTGTCGAAGTCCTCAACGAGTCCGGTGTCGACGTCGACGTCACGGGTTTCGTCAGGCTGGCCCGCTTCACGATGAGCCGGATGCGCGTGCATCCCGAGGCTGAACTGTGTCTTCGGCTCGTCGACGAGGCGACCATCGCGGAGTTCAACCAGCACTACCTCGGTAACCCCGGCCCGACCGATGTGTTGTCGTTCCCGATGGACGAGCTCACGCCGGGCCGTGAAGGCGAGCAGGAAGCAGAGGGCATCCTCGGCGACATGCTGCTGTGCCCGCAGTACGCCGCCGCGCAGGCCTCGACATCCTCACGCAGCGCCAACGACGAGATGCACCTGCTGACGATTCACGGCATCTTGCATCTGCTCGGCTACGACCATGGCGAGCCTGACGACGAGCAGGAGATGTTCGGGCTCCAGGCCAGGCTGCTCGCCGAGTGGCAGGGAGTGCAGAGCGGTGAAGCGGTCGAATGACATCCGGTGATGTCCTGCTGGTCGTCATCGCTGTTCTCCTGGTGGCGCTTGCGGGTCTGCTGCTGAGCGCTGACTCGGCCCTCTCGTCGATCTCCCGGGTCCGCGTGGAGGAGCTCGTGGCCGAAGGGCGCCGCGGCGCGACCACTCTGCTGGGGATCATCAGCGACGCTCCCCGATTTGTGAACACCGTGCTGCTCCTGCGCATCCTGTGCGAGACGACTGCGGTGGTGCTCGTGACGCTCACCATCGCCGACGTGCTGCACCCGACGTGGCTCCAGGTGCTGCTCGCCGCTGGCGGGATGGCGGTGGTCTCCTACATCGCTGTCGGAGTGGGGCCCCGCACCATCGGGCGCCAGCACGCCGAGCAGGTGGCGCTCGTGCTGGCCCGCCCGGTGGCGTGGCTGACCGCCGTACTCGGTCCCATCCCGCAGCTGCTCATCATCATCGGAAACGCGATCACGCCCGGGCGCGGCTTTCGTGAGGGGCCGTTCGCGACCGAGGCCGAGCTACGCGAGCTCGTCAACCTTGCCGAGGCGAGCCGCGTCATCCAGTCCGACGAGAGCCGGATGATCCACTCCGTCTTCGAGCTTGGTGACACCCTGGCGCGGGAGGTGATGGTGCCGCGCACCGACATGGTCTTCATCGAGCGACACAAGACGCTGCGCCAGATGATGTCGCTCGCGCTGCGCAGCGGCTTCTCCCGGATCCCCGTGCTCGGTGACGACCTCGACGACGTGATCGGCGTCGCCTACCTGAAGGACGTCACGAAGCGGGTGTTCGACAGGCATGAGGCGGAGACGACGGAGCGGATCGAGACGGTGATGCGCCCGACGCTCTTCGTGCCGGACTCCAAGCCGGCCGACCAGCTCATGCGCGACATGCAGGCTCAGCGCACCCATGTCGCGATCGTCGTCGACGAGTACGGCGGCACGGCGGGGCTCGTCACGATCGAGGACCTCCTCGAGGAGATCGTCGGCGAGATCACCGACGAGTATGACGTCGAGCCGACCGCGGTCGAGCGCATGACCGGCGGTGCGATCCGGGTCAGCTCACGGCTCGAGATCGACGAGCTCGGTGAGCTGTTCGGCGTGGACATCGACGACGAGGACGTCGAGACCGTAGGCGGCCTGATGGCCAAGCACCTCGGCCGGGTGCCCATCCCGGGGGCCGAAGTCGTCTGCGAGGGTCTGCACTTCATGGCAGAGTCGCTTGCCGGCCGCCGAAACAAGGTCGTGACGGTTGTCGTGTCACCGGTCTCGGCACCGGAAGATGAAGGTGCCGAGACCGCGTCGGACGACCGCGAGCCGAGCGGCGCCGACGTCAGCGGGCACGCCTGACGCCTGATGCCCGGCAACGCCTGACGCCTGGCAGCACCTGACGCCTGACCCCTGGCAGCACCTGGCGGCTGACGCCCGGCAGCACCTGGCGGCATCGGCCGACGTGCACAGCACCCGCCCCGCGCGCTGCGCTTCCCATGTCCACACTGCGTGTGCAGTGTGCACATGGCGGATCCGCCATGCGCGCCCTGCGTTTGCCATGTGCACATGGGTGCGGCCCTGAGGTGTGGCAGCACCCTGGTGGCATCGGCGGAGGCGTCTCGGTCTTCCGTGACAGCGGGTTCACTATGGTGGCCGGATGGCTGTGAACCTCACCGATCCCGAAGACGCCAAGCTGCTGACGCTGGCTCGCGCAACCCGGGCCAGGGTTCAGACGAACGAGGGAGCAGCCGTGCGTGACACCGACGGTCGCACCTACAGCGCGGCCAGCGTCGACCTCCCGTCGCTGCAGCTGTCCGCGCTCCAGGTGGCTGTCGCGATGGCGAACAGCAGCGGCGTGCGCGGCCTGGAGGCGGCCGTGGTGGTCACCGAGACGCTCGCCATCGCCGAACCCGACACGTTGGCCGTGCGTGACTTCGCCGGCGCCGACGTACCGATCTACCGTGCCGACCCTGCGGGCGATGTGCTCGACTCGGTGACGACGTGAGCCCTGCGCCCGGCGCCACGCGTGCCGGCGCGTTATCGGTGCTGACCGGATCGGCATTGTTCGGCACGATCGGGACGGCCCGCGTTCTCGGTCCGGAGGCACCCGCGGCATCCGTCGGAGCCGTCCGACTCGTCCTCGCCGCCACCGTGCTCGTGCTGCTTGCCGCGCCGCACGGGTCACAAGCGCTTTCGGCGGCCTGGCGGCTCCCCGCGGTGTGGGTGGCCGGTGTCGCTCAAGCCTGCTTCAACCTCGCCTTCCTCGCGGCGGTCACGCGAGCCGGTGTCGCGGTCGGCACCTTGGTGGCGATCGGGTGTACGCCGATCATCACCGGTCTGCTCGCGCGGCGGATCACCCGCGGCTGGCTCGTCGCCACGTCGATCGCCCTGGTCGGCCTCGTCGCCCTGCTCAGCGACGGCCTCGGACATGGCGTCACCCTGGTCGGTGTGCTGTTGGCGCTGGGTGCGTCGACGTCGTACGCGGTGTTCATCCTCGCGAGTACGGCGCTGACCGGTTCGGCGATCGGCACGACTCCAAAGCTCGCCGCCATCTTCGTCGTAGCGGCTGTGATCCTCCTGCCGGCCGGGTGGCTCGCGAGCACACACTGGGTATTGACCCCGTCCGGCGCCGGCATGACCGTCTATCTGGCCCTTGCCGGCACCGTCGTCGCATACAGCTTCTTCAACCACGGTCTGCGCACGGTCGAATCCGGCACCGCGGCCACCCTCGGGCTCACCGAACCGCTTGTCGCTGCCGTGCTCGGGGTCGTGGTCCTCGGTGAACGGCTCAGCGCGCTGAGCTGGCTGGGAGCGTTCATCGTGCTCGTCGCCCTCGTGGTGATGATCCGGCTCTCGCGACCGTCGGCACCGCTGCCGGCCGAGTCCGTGTCCGCCGTGATGTAAGAATCGCTCTGTGTTGTCTGACCCCGCGACACCTGACCCTTCCTCCTTCCGCAGCGGCTTCGCGAGCCTGGTCGGTCGGCCCAACACCGGTAAGTCCACACTCACCAACGCGCTGGTCGGGGCGAAGGTCGCGATCACGTCGTCGCGCCCGCAGACCACCCGACACGCCGTCCGCGGCATCGTGCACCGCCCGGACGCGCAGCTCGTGCTCGTCGACACCCCCGGTCTGCACAAGCCGCGAACGCTGCTGGGCGAGCGGCTCAATGACGTGGTGAAGGCGACCTGGTCCGAGGTCGACGTCGTTGCGGTGTGCCTGCCCGCCAGCGACCCGATCGGCCCGGGTGACCGGTATCTCGTCAGCGAGCTGGCCAAGACTCGGCGCAGGCCGAAGATCGCCGTGGCCACCAAGAGCGACCTGGTCCCCCCCGAGCGGATGGCAGCCCATCTGCTCGCCATCATCGAGCTGGGGAAAGCGACCAGGACAACCTGGGCAGAGATCGTCCCCGTGTCCGCCGTCAACGGCGACCAGGTGACACTGCTCGCAGACCTGCTCGTCGCGCAGCTGCCGACCGGGCCGCCGCTCTACCCCGAGGGAGCGCTGAGCGACGAACCGGAGGCAACCCTGGTGGCCGAGCTGATCCGAGAGGCGGCGCTCGAGGGGGTACGCGACGAGCTGCCGCACTCGATCGCCGTCGTCATCGAGGAGATGGGCCTGCGGGAGGGACGGCCCGCCGACAGCCCACTGCTCGACGTCCAGGCCAACCTCTTCATCGAGCGCTCGAGCCAGAAGGGAATCATCATCGGCCATCAGGGGTCTCGGCTGAAGGCGGTGGGATCCGCGGCACGCAAACAGATCGAGACGATCCTGGGTACGCCGGTCTACCTCGACCTGCACGTCAAGGTGGCCAAAGACTGGCAGCGCGACCCCAAGCAGCTGCGGCGCCTCGGGTTCTGAGCACCGCCGCCGCCAGGACCCGGGGCTCGCCGACACGCCGCCAGACATGGGCCCTTGCTGGCGTCTCGGCGAGGGGGGTCAGATCGGGGGGAGACCGCCGCCTCGGGTGTCGAGCGCCCAGCAGGTGGTGTCGTGGGAGCCTGACCTCCACGAAGGCCTGGTCGGGTAGTAGTAATAGTAGTCGCTGGTCTGGGGCACGTAGTCCTGGAACACACCACGGCAGAAGCTCCGGCTGCGGTTCGCCACAGCCTTGCTGCCAGGAAAGGGCGCCTGGGGTCCGCCGAGGTTCAGCGACTCGGGGATCAGCTCACCCTGATGGCGCTGGCTGCAGGAGGTGAAGTGGACGGGCTGGGTCACCTTGGGCAAGTGGTCGACGCAGCCGCGGAAGATGTCGGGCACTCCAGCGGCGAGAGCCCCCTTGACGCTGCCGGTGCGGGACACGCCACCCTCGCCGTTGTAGTTCGCCAGCTCGATCGCGTCACAGCGGATCCACCTCACCCCGACGGCCGCCTGCTCGGCGCCCGGCAACATCACCGTCATCCCCAGCTTCGACACGGTCGCGGAGTCACCCACATAGCTCCTGAAGCCCGACTGGCAGTTGCGTCTGACTTTGTCGATCTGGGCGGCGGTGGGAACCGCCCCGACGTCGTACACAGCGAACGTCTCGGCGGTATGGCTCCTCGCACAGCTCACGGGGAAGCTGCCGTCGCGCTTGTGACGGAAGGCGCCAGTGCCGGTGTCGTAGCAGTTGCCTACCTTCGGACGCCCGGCCAGCTGCGGCGCCGTGGTCGTCGACCGGGTGGTCGGTGGCTCGGTCGTCCCGCTCGGCGCAGGCTGACTGGAGGTGGATGTCGGTGCGGTGAGAGTGGATGCCGGCCGAGTGGGCCTGGACGTCGGCCGGCTGGACGTCGGGGGCGGCGTAGCGGAGGTGAGGGGCTGCGCCGCTGCGTTGGCGGGGCGAGGTTTCGCGGACGTGACCACGTCGCGGGCGCTGGCACACGCTGATACGGCCACGAGCAGGATTGCCGTCGAGACCATCGGCCAGAGCGTCTTCTTCACGGCACAGATTATGCCTTGGCGCTATCGCCCCAGGCGCGACCTCACGCCAGTGATCGCTACTTCGCCGTCTTGTTCCAGCAGTAGCCGAACCGCTGCCCGGCGGTCCAGTCGGCGGGCGACGGATACGTCCAACCGTAGGTGAAGCCGCTGCTGACGCCGAGTTTCTTGCTGATGAGGTTTTGGCACCTCTGCTTGCCCGCCGCAAGCGTCGTGTCCTGGCCGGGGTACGGCGCCTTGGTGGTCCCGAGGCGGAGCGCCTCCATGGCCCGGTAGGCGTGGTTCTCGCTGCAGATGACGAGCTTGGTGCCGACGGCGCCTGGCTCCGCGGAAGCGCAGACCCCGTAGTCGGTAAGGGGGTTGGCAGTGTCGAGGAAGCCCTTGACGTCGGTGGGCAGCGTCGCCAAGGAGTTCGCCGACTTCAGCGCGACGACGTCACATCTGACCCAGTGCGCTCCGAGGCCGAAACCCTTCTGCTCCGGCAGGAAGTAGGTCACTGTCAGGCGAGACAGCGCCCGGGTCGCGGTGTCGCCGCCGATGAAGTCCACGAACGACGTCTGGCACAGATCCGCTGCCGCCTTCTGGACGGCGTCGTTCTGAATCTCGACTCCGTCGAAGGCGATGTCATTGGGCAGTTCCTCGACGGCGAACGTGTACGCCGTGTGGGGGCGCGCGCACGGCGTCGCCTTGGCGGGGTTGGAGTACAACGAGATGGCCGGGTACTTCAGGTCTCGGCACTGCCCGATCTCCGGCGCCGCTGGGGGCTGGGGAGTGCTCGAGGTCGGCGTGGCAGGGCTGCTGCTCTGGCTGCCGATCGACGACGGATCAGGAGCCGCCGACGTACTGCTCGAGCCGCTGCAACCGCTCGCCAACAGGCCCAGCACCCCGAGCACCGACGTGACGGCAACCCGGATGCGGAGACGAGACATCGTTGACACTGTAGGTGAGGGCGAGCGCGCAACATGACAGCGACGCAGTACAGCGGCTCGTCGGGTTGGCCCGACAGTGTTAGCCTGTCTGGACCATGAAGTCGCTGGACCCGCGGGCGCTCCTCCTTAGCCGCCGCGCCGAGGCTCGCTGACCGATCAGCCGGACCCCTCGTCGCGGAGTTCTTGCCGTCCCCGGCGACACATCACACCCGTGCGATTGACGAGCCACCGTGCGACCCATCCGCGGTGTGGCACCCACAGCCCGAAAGCAGCTGACCATCATGGCCATTCACCCGCAACTACCCAGCGGTATGCCGGTTGCGCGCTACCGCCCCTTCGCCCCCATCGACCTGCCGGACCGCACCTGGCCCGGGCGGCCGTTGACGCGCACGCCGCGTTGGCTGTCCACGGACCTGCGTGACGGCAACCAGGCTCTGATCGACCCGATGACGCCCGCCCGCAAGCAGCGGATGTTCGACCTTCTCGTGCAGATGGGCTACAAGGAGGTCGAGGTCGGCTTCCCCTCGGCGAGCCTGACCGACTTCGACTTCGTCCGCCAGCTCATCGAGGGTGACCGGATCCCCGACGACGTGACGATCTCCGTACTCACCCAGGCCCGCGAGGACCTGATCGAGCGCACAGTGCAGAGCCTGGTCGGCTCCGACCGCGCCAACATGCACCTCTACAACGCCATCGCGCCGCTGTTTCGCCGTGTCGTCTTCGGCGTCAACCGCGACGAGTGCCTGTCGATCGCGACTCGCGGCACCGAGATCGTGATGAAGTATGCCGACGAATACCTCGGCGACGTCGACTTCGGCTACCAGTACAGCCCCGAGATCTTCACCGGCACCGAGCTGGAGTACTCCGTCGAGGTCTGCGAGGCGGTGATGGACGTCTGGCAACCGGGTCCCGGTCGCGAGATCATCCTCAACCTGCCCGCCACGGTCGAGATGTCGACGCCCAACGTCTACGCCGACCAGATCGAGTGGTTCAGCCGACATCTGTCACGCCGTGACCACGCGGTGATCTCGCTGCACCCGCACAACGACCGCGGTACCGCCGTCGCGGCCACCGAACTTGCCCTGATGGCCGGCGCTGACCGCGTCGAAGGGTGCCTGTTCGGCCATGGCGAGCGGACCGGCAACGTCTGCCTCGTCACGCTCGGCATGAACCTCTTCAGCCAGGGGATCGACCCGATGATCGACTTCTCCGACATCGACGAGATCCGCCGCACTGTCGAGTACTGTACGCAGCTTCCGGTGCACCCCCGCCACCCGTACGCCGGCGACCTGGTCTACACCGCCTTCTCCGGGTCACACCAAGACGCGATCAAGAAGGGCCTCGAGGCGCTCGAGGCGGAGTCTCGGCGCACGGGTGTGCCCGTCAGCGCGATGACGTGGCAGGCGCCGTACCTGCCGATCGACCCGATGGACGTCGGCCGCTCCTATGAGGCGGTCATCCGGGTCAACTCGCAGTCCGGCAAGGGGGGTGTGGCCTACATCCTCAAGGCCGAGCACAAGCTCGAGCTGCCGCGGCGTCTGCAGATCGAGTTCAGCCGGGTGGTCCAGAAGCTCACCGACTCCGACGGCGGCGAAATCTCCGGCGAGGCGATCTGGTCGACGTTCGTGGCCGAGTACCTCGACCGGCGCGCGCCGCTCGCCCTCAACTCGGTGCACACCTCGTCGGCAGCGGGCGAGCGGGATGCGCTCGATGTGAACGTGTATGTCGATGGGGAGATCCACGCCCTGCACGGCGAGGGCAACGGACCGATCGCGGCGTTCGTGTCCGCCATCAACGCGATCGGCTTCGACGTGCGTGTCCTCGACTACGCCGAGCACGCTCTGTCGTCTGGTGGCGACGCGACAGCGGCTGCCTATGTCGAGTGCGCCGTCGGCGAGCAGGTGCTGTGGGGCGTCGGCTTCGACCCCAACATCGTTACCGCCTCACTGCAAGCCGTCATCTCCGCCGTTAACCGCGCCGCCTGACCCTCCCTCCGACCGAGGCGCCAGTTGTTCGGGTCGAGTGGTCAGTTGTTCGGGTCGAGCGGTCAGTTGTTCGGGTCGAGTGGCCAGTTGTTCGGGTCGAGTGGCCAGTTGTTCGGGTCGAGTGGCCAGTTGTTCGGGTCGAGTGGCCAGTTGTTCGGGTCG
>JBBRYB010000011.1:0-119338 GCA_038238115.1 Propionibacteriales bacterium
AGATGCCGCTGCCGGACGCGGTCGACCGGTTCTACACCTCGGACGTGTTCATGCACACCTGGGACCTGGCCCGCGCCACCGGCCAGGACGAGCGGCTCGACCCGCAGACCTGCGCCGACCTACTCGCCGAGATGGCGCCGATCGAGGAGCTGATGCGGTCCTCGGGTCAGTACGGGCCCCGGATGCCGGTGCCGGGCGACGCCGACGTGCAGACCCGCCTGCTCGGCTTCATCGGTCGCGACCCGCTGCGCGGCAGGGAATGCGCTCGGACGGACCCTCAAGCGCCGCGCTGACGACGTCCTCGCCTACTTCGACCACCCCGGAACCGCGAACGCCGCGGCTCAGCCCTCCGCTTCGGCATCGTCACCAACGACATCACCAGATCACTGCTCGAGAGACCGGCGGCTTCAGACCCCGACGACACCCCGAACGGCGAAGAGCCGGTAGTCCGAGTGATCAACGCGATTACCAGACGTGAGCACTAGGTGGCCCTACGCTACGAAGCCAGGGGACTGCGAAGTAGTTCCGACGGCGGCCGACCCCCTCGACTGCACAGCTGCGGCGAACGGCGACACTCCGGCCGCGAGCGAGCACCTGCCCACCCAGTAACCCCTCCCCCCGGCGCGCGAGCCGCGAGCCCTGTACCGAGACGGACGCCATCCCACCCGATTTGGAGGTCAGTTCCGCACAATCGCCACCCATACCGCAAGGCCCGAACAAGGAGAATGCATGAAAATCCACACCGCACTGCTCGGCATCCTCGCCGCGCTTCCGCTGTCCCTCGCCGGCGCCACCATACCGGCGCAGGCTGCCAACGGCGGCAACCAGCTGGTCTGCTTTGACGGCGAAAGCGAGGGCGCGGGCAACGGAACCTGCCGGCTGATCGACAACGGTGCCGCCCTCGATAACCCCGCCGCGGGCGACTATTCCGGCGTCTACGTCAGAAAAGACGGGCTGCAGGGTAAGTCGCTCGGTGCTGTCACGCAGCTGTCCTTCAAGTACACCCGCACCGTCGCCGGCGGAGCACCGCGCTTGTCTTTGGCCATCGACGAAGATGGCAACGGATCGTACGAATTCTTCGCCTTCGCCGACCCCAACGGCTGCAGCGGTGGCGCGGACGGTACCAAGGCGAACCTCGTCGACGTGATCAATGACCCGACGTGTCTGATCACGACCAACAACGGTTCTTCCTACCCGAACTACGCCGCCTTCGTGGCAGCCAACAAAGACGCCAAATACGCCACCGACCAGGTGTCGTTCGTCATCTCCGACCAGCCGGGCCGTTACCGGGTGGTCCAGGTGAAGCTGGGCCGGTCCGCCGCGCACGGCGGCTAAGACGCACGAAGCCGGCCGCCCGCCGAACAGGCGTGCGGCCGGCTGTTGCGTGTGTGACGCAGACATAGGGCGGCATGCCGACCGCGTGGCAGAACTTCGCAACTTGCGACGGGACAACGGGCCCCTCAGCCGGATTGCCCGCCAACGACGTCGGAAACCGCGAACGATGCGGGCAGGAACCCCTTCCCTGCTAGCCTGCGGTGACGTTTGGTCGAGGTGATGCAGGAGGACGCGTGCCAGGGGAGCTTGTGGCGCCGCACGGAGGCGCCTTGGTTGACCTGGTGGTGGAACCGGCGAGGCGAACGGAATTGCTGAGGGAAGCGCTGGGTTGGCCTGGTTGGCGGCTCACGTCACGACAGATGTGTGACCTTGAGCTACTCTCCACCGGAGCGTTCTCACCGTTGCGGGGATTTCTGGGGCCGGACGACTATACGGCCGTGTGTGAGTCCATGCGGTTGGCCGACGGCACCCTGTGGCCGATCCCCATCACCTTGGATGTGCCCGAGAGCGTCGCCCGGGCGGGGGAACGCTGTGGCATGCTGGCGCTACGCGACGCGGAAGGAGCGCTGGTTGCCGGTCTCAACGTGACAGCGGCCTGGCAACCTGACCTCCAAGCCGAAGCAGCCCTCGTCCTCGGAACCACGAACGACGCTCACCCGGCAGTCGCACACCTCTTCCATCGCACCAACCCATGGCATGTCGCTGGGAAACTGGAAGTTCTGGAGCCGATTCTCCATCCAGACTTTGCCGCCCTCCGGCGCACTCCTGCCCAGCTGCGGGAGGAGTTCCGGAGCCGCCACTGGGAACGGGTCATCGCATTCAACACCCGAAACCCGATGCATCGCGCACATCTCGAACTGACGCTGCGCGGGGCCCGCGAAGCAAACGCCAAACTCCTGATCCACCCCGTTGTTGGGCTGACTCAACCGGGCGATGTCGACTACGACACACGCGTGCGCTGTTACCAGGCATTGCTCCCCAACTATCCAGTCGATACGGCGATGCTGTCTCTCTTGCCGCTCGCCATGCGCATGGCTGGCCCCCGTGAGGCGATGTGGCATGCGCTCATCCGCAAGAACCATGGAGCCACGCACTTCATCGTCGGCCGAGACCACGCAGGTCCACGGCCCGACCACACAGGTATGCCGTGGTACCAACCCTATGGAGGCCAAGAACTGCTGGCACGGCATGAAGCGGAGCTGGGAATTGAGGTCGTACGCTTCCGGAGGCTCGTATACCTCGAGCGCAGCAACACCTACGTCGAAGAGCACGAGGCGCCCCCGGGCGACCCGGTGCTGCAGATAAGTGGCACCCAAATGCGAGAACGACTGGCACGAGGTGTGCCGTTACCTGAGTGGTTCACGGTTCCAGCCGTTGCCGCCGTGATGCAACGGCGTTTTCGCCCTCGCACCGAACAGGGTTTTACTGTCTTCTTCACCGGCCTGTCAGGTTCCGGGAAGTCGACCATCGCCAAGAGCCTGGCCGTGAACCTGCGCAGCCACGGCGCCCGAAGCGTCTCCATCTTGGACGGGGACCAGGTTCGTCGACGCCTGTCGAGCGAGCTCTCGTACTCTCCAGAGGACCGCGAACGCCATGTGCAACGGATGGGTTACGTTGCTGCTGAGATCACCAAGAGCGGGGGAGTCGCGGTGTGCGCCCGGGTCGCTCCTCGCAGGAGTACTCGCAGCCAGATTCGCCATCTGGTCGAAGATTTCGGCGGCTTCATCCTCGTGCACGTCAATACACCGCTCGAGGTATGCGAGGCGCGAGACCGCAAGGGGCTCTACGCCAAGGCCCGGTCCGGAATTGTGGAGCATTTCAGCGGCGTCTCGGAAGCATATGAAGAGCCAGCGGACGCAGATGTGGTGGTGGACGGAGAGAGCGAGACACCTGATGGGGCCTCGCAGCACGTCATCCGCTTTTTGGAAAAGAGTGGCTACCTGTAGTTTGCGACTCAGTGCCACGGGACGGCCGCCCCCGCTATGCTCCAGGGACTAACCGCCGCGTCAACTGGCGGCACCAGCGTCTTCGAGGAGCCCACGCATGCTGACTTTCGTGCTCGGCTCCGGGCGATGCGGGTCAACGCTTGTCGCCGAGTTGATCGCGCGTCATTCCGATGTTGGGTTCGTATCCAACTTTGATGACAAGTTCGCGCGCTTCGATCTCAAAGGGCGTTGGAACAATGAGCTGTTCAATCGTTCGAAAGAACGCGATCCCTCACTTCGGCCGTTCCGTGACCGGCGGCGCCCCATTGAGCGAGGACGGCTCAGAGTCGCTCCGTCCGAGGGTTGGGAAGTGCTCGACAAACAAGTGTCCGGCATCTTTTCCAGGCCTTGTCGCGACCTCACCGCGGCGGATGCGACGCCGTGGCTGCAGCGTCGCGTCACAGCCTTCTTCGACAGTCGCATGGCGGCGCAAGGGAAACCCCTGTTCATGCATCACCTTACCGGGTGGCCGCGGGTGGGCTTACTATCCGTGGCGTATCCCGAAGCTCGTTATGTGCATGTGGTTCGCGACGGTCGATCCGTGGCGAATTCATGGCTGCAGATGGGTTGGTGGGACGGCTACCAGGGGCCCGAGAACTGGTATCTCGGCCCCTTGTCTGCCAGTGACCGTGAGGCATGGGAAGAGTCGGGGCGCTCGTTCGTGGTGCTAGCGGGGCTCGGTTGGAAGATCTTGATCGAGGCATTGGAGGCGTCGCGCGCCGCTGTGCCGACGGACCTCTGGCTGGACGTTCGGTTGGAGGACCTCATCGAGCGCCCTGTAGTGGAGACGCGCCGGATCCTGGCGTTTCTCGGTCTGACGTGGGATGGCCCGTATGAGCGCGGATTCCGACGACACACGTTTCAAGCGAGTCGCGGCCAGGCTTGGCAACGTGATCTCAGCCCTGGCCACATCCTCGCGCTTGAGCGTGTCCTTGCCGAGGCCCTCGTGCGCCACGGGTATCCGCTCACGGACGATCGGCAAGTAGTTTGAGCTTGCAATCGCCGAGCACTACGATAAGTGCACGCTTTGTCCTGTTTCACGTCGCCTGGAGGGCCTGTGCCTGAAAACACTGCTTTGACTGTTGAGCCGCGGGACAGTTCCGCCGCCGACCCAGCCACGGTTTATGTCGTACGACACGGCACCACCACGATGAATGTCGAGAACAGATACCGCGGGCGCCGTGACATCCCGCTGGATGCGCAGGGTTACCAGGATGCTGTTGATGCGGCGCGAACACTGTCGGGTAAGGGTCTCAGCGCGGTGTACACCGGGGGGCTTCGCAGGACCATCGCTACCGCGCAGATCATCGCGGACGAGGCTCGAGTGCCTGACATCCGGATTTTGCACGGCCTCATCAACGTCGACTACGGCGCCTGGGAGGGGATGACCTCTCAGGAGGCGGACATGTACGACCCCCTGGCTTTCAAGCTGTACAAAACCGCGCCGTCACAAGCCGTGTGTCCCAACGGTGAGCGCTTGACCGACGCCCAACAGCGGATGCTGGAGGCGCTGCGCCTCATCGGCAGCCGTCACGCCGGGGAGCGCGTGGCTGTTGTATCGCATGCCGTCATGATCCGGCTCGTCGCGGCTGCGACCATGCGGATCGAGGACGAGACCTGGCGGATTCCGGTTGGCCGTGGGTCGATCACCACGATGATCGTCCGAGGCGACAATGTGGAAGTGCAGGAGTTGCCTGCGGGCGCCGACGTCGACTAGTTCCCGGCTCGGTCCGCGTCCCCCGGGGTGGTCCGGGTCCGCGGTGCTGTCTTGTCCGATGAACTGCTGCGGGGTCGCAAAACCGCTGACAGACTTAAGCCCACATGGCGCACGTCGCTGAGAATGGATACCACGAAGTAGGTCAGGACACTAGTGAATCTACGCAGGAATGCTGCAACCCTGAGCGCATCGATGCTGCCGGCATCCCTGTCCCGGACTCGAATGCGCCCCGGGTACCTCATCGTCGGGACCAAGCGCGGAGGAACCACCTCATTGGCGGCATGGGTCTACGAGCATCCAGGTGTCGCTCCCTGCCGCAACAAGAAGGGCACCCACTACTTCGACATCAACTATTGGCGCGGACCGAAGTGGTACTTTTCGCGGTTCGAGAAGCCGCGCGACGGCTGGACGATCACTGGCGAAGCCAGCCCCTATTACATGTACCACCCGGCGGGGCCAGATCGTATCGCCGAGGCGCTGCCCGACGTCAGGCTGATAGCGGTGCTGCGGGATCCGGTCGAGCGAGCGTGGTCCCAGTACCGCTACGAGGTTTCCCGCGGCCACGAAACGGAGACTCTCGACCGGGCGCTGGACCTTGAACCGCAACGCCTCGAGGGAGAAAGGGAGCGCCTCCTCGCGGATTCGAAGTACCTAGGCATGGCTTATCGCCATAACGGTTACCTGGAGCGTGGACACTACGCGGAGCAGCTGGAGCGGATCTATTCTCGATTCCCCCGGGAACAGGTCCTCGTTCTCGGCAGTGAGGCCATGTTTCAAGACCCACCCGGTCAGTTGGGTGGGGTATGGGACTTCCTCGGGCTCCACGACGTGAAGCTCGAGGAGCTTGAAGCGCGTAACGCCAATGTGAGCCCCGCGGACATTCCGGCAGATCATCGCCAACGGCTTGCTCACTACTATCGCCCGCACAACGCGAAGCTCTACGAGCTCCTCGGCACAGATTTCGGCTGGACCAAGTAGTTTCCGTTGGTCCCACACACCGCCTCACTGCATTGATGACACGACACCGCGGAGCGGAGATGTTCCCGGAACGTAGCAGCCGACGACCGTTGGTAGGCAAGCGGTGAGTGAACCAGGCCACAGGGTCCTTTACCTGGCAGGCAGTGGTCGTAGCGGCACGACTCTCATCAGCCACATCTTGGATCAGCTCGATGATGTGTTTGCCGGCGGCGAGCTACGCTACGTCTGGGAACGGGGGCTGGCCAGGGACGATCTCTGCGGCTGCGGTCGTCGCTTCAGCGCATGTCCGTTCTGGGGCGCTGTCATGGCCGAGATCCACCGGAGCTCTGGCGTGTTGGCGGCATCGGCAGGTGATGCCGTTGGAGGGCGCCTCCTACAGAGGCTCCGCATTTTGCGCGTCCCGGCGATGTTGCTCCGCCTGGCGTGTGGTCGACCCCCCGTGCCTCACCATGCGGATGACCTCTTGATCGGTCGGCTATACGAAGCGATCGCCCACGTCACAGGGGCGAAGGTCATCGTTGACTCTTCGAAGCTGCCATCGTACGGATTGCTGCTCTCGCAACAACCCAAGATCTGTCTGTCCGTCCTGCATGTAGTCCGCGACTCGCGCGCCACAGCCTTTTCGTGGCGACGCCCGAGGAAGGCGTTGGAGGGCGATGATGCTGCCTTCATGCCGCAGTTCCAGTCCTGGAAGAGCTCACTGCTGTGGCTTTGGTGGAACTTCGTCACCGTGATCGTCTGGGATCGTCGCGATCGGCGGTACCTTCGCGTTCGTTACGAAGACTTCGCCGAGGACGCGCGAGCCACGATGGCAGAAGTTGCACGCCTTGTCGGTGCAGATCCAGCAAAGCTGCCGTTCACGTCCGCAAACTCGGTACGCCTAGCTCCCTCTCACTTCGTCGCGGGCAATCCGAACCGGCACGTAACAGGGCCGACCGAGATACTGCCGGATACGGAGTGGAGGGATGCTTTAGCAGCCAGGGACATGGTCCTGGTGACAGGTGTTACGTTTCCCGGACTCATGCGCTTTGGTTATCCGTTGCAGCGTAGACGGTAATACATGGCCGACGGCGAATTGGCGGGCCCGCGAACCTGGCCCACCTGTCGGGCAACCAGGCTGCGGCGTATCCTAATCGGCATGCGCGAGGACTACGTGGAGTGCGTCGGCCATGCCGACCTCGTCCCGAAGTCGGGGGACGGGCTCGCTCTCGCCGCTGCCACCGGGGGCATTGGGGGAATGTTGAGTCGGGACAACTTTGCGGCCCCGACGCCGGTGGCCTTGGGCGCGGGATGACTCTCACGGGTTCAGAGCTCGCCCATGTGTTGATCGCGCTCGGCCTGCTGCTGATGGCAGCACATGGGCTTGGTCACGTTTTCGTCCTGCTCCGTCAGCCACGAGTGATCGGTGAGATCTGCGGTGGCCTCGCGCTGGGACCTACATTGTTTGGAGGCCTTGCCCCGGGCACCCAGGCAAGCATCTTCTCCCCCGACGACGCAACAGGGTCCGTACTGGGTGCGGTTTACCAGTTGGGACTCATGCTCTTGATGTTTGCCTCAGGGGCGGAGATGCGGTCCGTGTTTCGTCGCGGTGACGAGAAGGTCGTTGCGTTCGTCACGGCGAGCGGCGTTGTCTTTCCCTTCGTTGCAGGAATTCTGGTCTTTCCCGTGATCGACAGTTCGGCGCTCATCGGAACCGCGGGGAACAAGACGGCCCTGCTGCTCGTCTTTTCGCTCGCCATCGCGGTCACCAGCATCCCGGTCATTTCTCGTATCATGTTCGACCTGGACATCATCGACACACCGTTTGCCCGCGTCGTTCTCGGCGTAGCCGTCATCGAGGATGTCGTCGTCTATGTGGTCCTCGCCTTGGCACTCGGGATGGTCACGGTGGCGAGCGGTGATGACTTCGGTGTGCCCGCACTGATTGGGCTGGAACCAGGCAGCGCCGCCTCGATGGAGTTCCATGTCGCGGCCACGTTCGTCTTCTTTGCTCTGATGTTGAGTGTGGTGACGTACGCATTCCGCTGGTCACGGCGCCAGCGCTGGAACGTCCTCGCCAGCGGCAACACGATCGCATACCTTCTGCTCTTTCTCTTCGCGGCCACGGTTGCGTGTGTCGCGTTAGGAATCACGCCGCTCTTCGGTGCCTTCCTTGCTGGTGTCGCTGCCAGTTCGGTGCGGGGGCCCGAGGCGGTGAAGGCGAGGGCTGTCGTCAAGGACTTTTCATTCGCGCTGTTCGTGCCGGTGTATTTTGCGATCGTGGGGCTGCAGCTGGACCTCTTGAATCATTTCGACCCCCTCTTCTTCATCGCGTTCCTGCTCTTTGCATGCATCGCCAAGTCACTCAGCGTCTTCTTGGGTGCACGACTCGCTGGAGAGGGGCGTAATGGCGCAACTAACCTGGCCGTGGCCACCAACGCACGTGGTGGCCCTGGCATCGTCTTGGCGTCGGTCTCCTACGAAGCCGGGATCATCAGCCAAGAGTTTTATGCCACCCTCGTGATGCTCGCCATTGTGACGTCTTTACTGGCGGGGTCCTGGCTGGGCAGGGTAGTTCGTTCCGGGCGACCTTTGAGAGAGCGAGACGAACAGCAGAGTGGACAAGTTGTTTCTGCTACGCCTCCCCAACCGAGCTGACAGACATCGAGGACTCGCGGCGGCGCCGCGAGTCCTCGATGCGCTGCGAAGGACGGTCCTGCTGCACGTGGTGCCCTTGGCTCGGCGTTCCGGTCAGCCGCACTCAGCGGCAGTGAACGTCCCGCCAGCGTTGACACAGTTCTTCACCATGGACTTGAATCCCGCCATGTCCCAGGTGTTCCAGAAGTCGGCGTGGAGCGAGCGCCCGTCCGACGTGCCGGCCATCGAGTCGGACCCGAGTTTCAGGTCCGTGCCATTCCCGGTGTAGGCGTATTGGATCGTCTCGCGGAGCTGAATCATCTGGTGACTGAATCCGGATGGGCAGGTGTAGTTCTTCGTGCCGTTGGCGCGGATCTTGTAGGCCCAGTGCGCGTTGTCCGCGGTGTTTCCGACCTCAGACGTTGTGTGGTTGGGCAGCTTCCCATCCCAGCAGTTCGGGAACGTGACATGCGCCGTCAGGGTATGACCGGGCTTCCCCGACTCGCCCAGGCATGAGGGGATCGAGGGCTGCGGACCAGTATTGGAGAACTGGCCACAGCTCCAGTCGTAGTCGCTCGCGACCAGTCGTGTGTCGGCAGGGATGACTTCACCGGGTCCGAAGTCTGCGCCACCGACGCCCGTGAATGGGCGGTAGTAGGCAGTGAAAGCCTGTACTTGGACGGGCGTACCGGAGAGCGTGGTGAGCTGCGGCGTCCAGTACCCGGCAGTGTCGGCGGGATTTTCGCAGTTCGTGCCCTTGCCCAGAAGATCCGAATAATTCGCGGAGCTGCCTTTGGCGAGCCAGGAGTTATTGCCAAAGAACGTGTGGACGTGAACCATCGCCTTCGGCTCATTGTGGTGCACGATGGGGTCGACCGCCGCCGTACCGGTGGTCTGCTTGCACTTGATCTTGGACATCGCGGACGCTGAAGGAGCAGAAGCGATGCCCGTGGTCACTACTGCAAGTGCGAGGACAGCGAGCGCCGCCCTGCTGGTATGCCGCCGTACATTCATAAGTTCTCCTGAAGGGGTTCGGTTCGTTCTGTTGCCTGTCAAGCAACGCTGGGTAATCAGGTCACTACTCAACGTAACGACCGAAACGCCCGATTAGGGCGGAACATAGAAATTGGTCGGTTTTGCCATCGTCACGCACGCCCCCTGGGGCCGAAGTGCGCGTTGCGGTCGGCGCTCGACGGCTCCGCCCCCACGGGCGTCTGCCAGACCGGCCCAGCAGGACGCCGCCTTGCAGGCGGCGATCCACGGCGACGCGTCAGTCGCAGACACCGGTTCACCAAGCACCTTGCGAGCAGGAGGCTAGGCCGCGTTGGTTGGTCGTCGCCTCCTCACGCCGTGGTGGCGGCGTTCAACGGTCTCAACGGCGCCGGCTGGACTCCGCTCGGGAGGTGCCGGTCGAGTATGAGCAAGCCCATTACGCTGCCCTCACCACCGAGCCGCAACGCCGGATGAGCGCACAGAACGCGGGGCGCTTCAGAAACCGCCGCTTGATGCTGGTACGGGCAAACGGAAGGCATGACCCTGAGATCGAGGGGTGGGAGGCGGGCCGGGGTGGAGTCCAAGGCAACGCCGGGGACGTCAAGGCGCCATGGCACTGCGCATGAAGAAGGCGTTATCGGCGATTGCTGACGTCCGAGCACAACCAGGGCAAGCACGCACGATGGAGGAATCGCGATAGCTCAACGGCGGCTGGCAGAGGTGACCGGCGTGGTTGGAAGGACCTGAGTCCAGCCGGCAACGTGACGAGACTCGCCCTCAGACCTACCGGCAAGGCACGACAAACGCTTCCAGCATCAGTTGCGGACGCATGCCGTTCCTGTCCGCAGACGGGCAGCGAGCTTGTGCGGATGGTGCTCCAGCCTTACGAGCACTACAAAATACCGGCGCCGTGGTCGGCTAGGGTACTTCCCGTGGAAAAAGACCCGTCTTGGGGCGGTCAGATGAACTATAGGCAGCCGCCGGACCAGCTACCAGGGGATGAGCCGCCGGCACAGCGGTGGCGGCATAAGTTGGTGCGGCAGTGGCAATGGGCGCGTCGCGACGGTTTCGGCCGGTGGATCGAGGAGGACCAGCTCAACCCAGTTGATCGCGTGCGCAAGGCCCGAGAAAAGCAACGGTGGCGACGACACCATGGAGTTCTGCCTGGTGAAGCAGTACCCGTGTTCCTTGTCGGTGTCCAGCGCTCGGGAACCAATATGTTGGTTCGGGGCCTCGAGGCGGCCCCAGAGTTCGAGGTGCACAACGAGAACGATAGGACTGCCTTCAAGCGTTATCGACTGCGGTCCGAAGCCACCGTCGCCGACATCATCATGCGGAGTCGCCAGCGGTATGTCCTATTCAAGCCGTTGTGCGACTCCCACCGGGTCGGCGAACTTCTCGACACCATGCCGGTCGCGCAGGCCGGGAGAGCCATCTGGGCCTATCGGGACGTGGACGGGCGGGTACGGTCGGCGATCAGCAAGTTCGGCGACGTCAACCTTCGAGTGCTCAGCCAGATAGCACGGGGCGAGGGCCTGGCACGCTGGCAGGCGCAGCGAATCTCCCGTGAGAACCTGGCACTCATGAGAGAGTTTGACTATGCGACGATGAGCCCCGAGACCGCAGCGGCGTTGTTCTGGTACATCCGCAATTGTCTCTACTTCGAGATGGAACTCGATAAGCGACCCGATACATTCTTGTCTTCTTACGACTTGCTTATCGCTCAACCCGAGCAGATGATGAAGGGGCTCTGTGCGTTTTTGGGTTTCCCATATTACTCCGGCTTGACGAGACATATCGAACAGAGGTCCAACAGTCGCAAGCCCCTGCTAGATATCGATCCAGTAGTCCGGAGTCTCTGCGATCTTCTCACCGAACGGCTCGACGCGAACGCCCGCGTGCAGGTCGAGCAGTGGGCCACCGAGTGACGACCGAGACGAATGTTCGCCGTGGCTGCTCACGACGAATGAGCTATCCGGGGCCGCCGATCACCTCACGAGCGGACGGGCGGTGACGTGTCAACGGTGGCATATTCTGGGTCCTTCGCTGGTGAGCGCGCGATATAGCCCGCGGCGGCCACGAAGGCCATCAGGTACCACAGAGCCACACTATTCGTGATCACGTTGGATGCCGCGCTTTCCACGATGCAAGCAACCACACACGCCAGCGCGCCGGTTGCGACGGCATGATCGAACGTGCCACGCACGCATCGGCGAAGGGCACTCCGGCAGAGTCCAACGAGGGAGGCGAGAACGCCGATGTACAGCACAAGGCCGACGAGCCCCGTCTCGACGTATGCGCGAAGGAAGTCATTGTGCGGCTGCTTGGCGGCGTCCGTCTCGTATGAGGTCGCGCCTACGCCGATTCCGGTAACCGGGTTGGAGTTCGCGAGTGGCAACACGTCAGCCCAGTAGCCGAAGCGCCACGCCAGGGTGTTCCCTGACGGTGAGCCGTCAACCCCTTGGGTCTGTACGGTGCCGAACCGTGACACCAGCCCAGGGGAAGCCAAGACTGCGAGCATCGCCACGACCGCGAAGCCGACGAGTAGGGTCCCTCGCCGCGCGAGCGCACCGATCACGATAAGTCCGATGATGGCAGCAATGATTGCGGTCAGCGTGAGGGTTTGTACGAGGAAAATGCCAGCAATGCCGAGCAGAACCCGCAATGCAATTTTCGGACCGCCCTTGACGTGCGGGTAGACGGCTACGCCGAAAACAATCATAAACGTCAAATACCGGGCGTAGGAGTTCGACTGGCTGAACGTTCCTAGGAGGCGAGTGAAACCGGATTTCTCTTCTGTTGCGGGGTGGCCGATGGCGAGGCCATAGAGGGTATAACCCAGCGGGATGAGCATCGATGCGTACGCCGCGAACAGCACCCGCATCATCATCCGCCGGTCGACAATCAGTTGTTCGAGGACCACGAACATCATGATGACGGCCATAATACGCAGGGACTCAGTCGCACCCTCCTTGATGTGCTGAGAGCCCGCTAGGCTGAGCAAAGCAGCGAGCCAAAAAGCCACCAGCCACCCCGCTGCCCGGGATGCCTTCACGTAGCTCCCCGAGTAGTATCTCATGGCAAGCCAGAGGATCGAGGCGAGCAGAAAGAGCACGCCGAATAGGCTCGACGGGTTGATCCCACTATCCAAAGTGGCGCTGCCGGTCGAAGCGCCAGCCGACGATGAGGTGAACGCGAGTGCATCGATACTGGCGCGGACGCCCAGGAGAAGCAGGACGAACCCGCCGAACCGGGTGCAGGCAAGAATGGCCAGAGCGAGCCCCAGCACCGCTGCCACGGGAAGGACCACCATCATCTTGTTGCCATCGGCTACGGACAGCCCGCTCACGACCGCCGCGCCGATCACCAGACCGGCTAGCCCGATCTGGAGCAGGCGTGTCCCCACGCCGACAACTTCCGCGTCCAATGTTGAGTTTGCGACCTCAGGCAAAATCATGTCCCTCTGTGTGTACTTTCGATACCAAGGTAATGGTGCAAGCCGACACGGCCAAGGCTACGTCAGCGGGCGGTTGCTCAGCTGGAGGCGACAAAATGAGTTTGTTGTTTCATGGTTGACTCTCGGGAAATCCCCTCCGACGTGGCGGCGGGCGGCGTCGTTGTCCAGAAGTTGCTCGCCGGCTGCGGGGCACCGAAAGATCGGTCACTGCGGTGAAGCTGCCGGTCATGTGAACGCGCCCGCTGGCGGGGTCCGTCACGACCGCCGAGACGCGGCCGTTCACACCCCAGGTCGCCCGAAGGGCGCCGGCGATCGTACCCCCGGCTGCGGTGGTGGCGGGCGGCGCGGCTCCACACACGAACACCACCGCACAGCCAACAGGTTGAGGTGGGTCGTGCGGCGGCCAGGCGAAGGAGGAACTGCATCAGACCTCAAGCGGTTAGGTGGGCGAAGGCCTTACAATGTATGCTACGACCAAATATTACACAGCATCTGCGCATAGATCGTACTGAGTATATACGAACCCGGCATAGATCTGAATCAGGGACGTACGGGCCTCTCCCACACTACCCGCGCCGACGTGTTTGCTCGGTGGCGCCGTCGGGTCCGGACCGTATGCACACACAGTATTGGTATGGTGACAGCCTGACAGTATGGGAGCCATGACACACCGACCGATGAGGCAGCGCACATTACGACGACTGACCGCAATGCGTCGGACGCGGCCCGGCGAGGATGCCATCGACATTCTCCGGCTCATCAGTCCGCTGCGTTACGACGTCATGATCAGAGCACAATTCCTTGCGGAGTTGCGCAACCGCAAGGTCTCCGAGCCACCAACTGAGCTGCCGGACTTCGCCTTAGACCACCCGTACTTTACGTGGTTCAAGCACGTCGAGTCCGCCCGGTTCTTCCCAAAACTACTGGACGATCCGGATCATCTGCTGGAACGTTATCGCGCGAGGGTTTCACGTGCCGTTGCAACGCTTCGCTCATTTGAAAGCGTTGGCTTCGATCCCCGTCACCCCGTGACCATGTCTGAGACTCCGGGTGGAGCAGTGACCGATTCCGGAACGGCGGTCAGCAATACCTTGCACATCAGGGACGGTTGCCATCGGCTAGCGCTCCTGCTGATCAACGGTCTACGGGTGGAGCCCGAGATGTACCGTTCGGGCCTGCGCCGTGGCCCCGTCCTCGACAATACGGCACTGCTACTGCGACATATGGACATCCCAGACGACGACTACGCCCGATTTCTCTCCCGTGGTTTCTCGCCGCGGGAGTATTCGTCGGTCTCGGACCTACGAGACATGGTGGCGGGGGAGACGCCGGAGCGATTGACGGAGTTCAACGAGATCGTGGGCGCCCATAACCGGGCGAGGTATAGTGCCCGCTGATCTCTCGTTCGGGCGAGTGACGTGCCGTACGACGGCGTCCTGAGAGGAGAATGGTGACCTACGATCCCTGCGCCGGGAGGCGAGCGAGAGGAATCTCGCGATACAGGCATCGCCGGTCACGGACGATGGCTGCTGCCGCACTCATGACAGCGGTGTTGACCAGCTGTTCCAGCACCCCACAGTTCTGCACGAGCCCTGTCATCAGCGCTCCCGCGGTGGCGGCCGCGGCATCAAGCCCGGCCTTGGGCACCAAGACGGATTGGAGTCGGCTGGGCGTCATGAAGCAGTACCTCCAGTCACTCGGTGGCGGTGTCACCTTTTACGAGGTGGCCTGGTGCGACGTCGAGAAGCAGCCTGGTCTCCTGGACTGGAGCAATCCCGACACGGTCATCAACCAGGCACAGAGTGTCGGATTCACAACCATGATCAAAATCAGAGTGGGACAGTGCAACTGGATCACCGGGAAACCTCCTAAGTACTTGCGAGGTAAACAGCAGAAGACTGAATCCTCCATGCCCAAAGACCTGCATGCCTACACGACCTTCGTCAAACAGGTAGTGCAACGCTACTCGGGACAGGGGGTCAAAGAGTACGCCGTAGAGAACGAGGTTAATTCGGCCAGTTTTTGGGACGGTACCCCCGAAGAATATAGCCGGCTGGTCACTGTGGCCGCGAGGGCTATCCATAACGTCGATCCGCAAGTCAAGGTGGTGGACGGCGGGATCAGCAGCACAGCCTCCGGATATGGTGTGGCAGAGCGACTTCTACAACTCGGCAGAACCCAGACGGCGATTGACTCGTATAACCAGTACTTCTCCAGGAGGATCGGCACTCGCGGAGAGCAGATTGTTTCTGTCGACAATGAGGTGCAGCTGCGTCACGCACTAGACTCTGAACAGGGGAAACGGAATCTTGAGTTTCTGAAGGCCACGAATCACCTGGTCGCGGCCCACGTCGTCGATGTTCGACAGGTGCACTTCTATGAGGACTGGTCAGCATTACCCGCTCTCCTGGATTATCTGGACGCCGTGACTCCCGCCGGCACGCCGCTCGAGATGTGGGAGCTCGGGTCCTTTCTAGGTACTTCGCAACTTAGCGAAGCACAACGTAACGCGGACCTGGTCAAGGCGATAGCCATAGCGCTGAGTGTTGGTGTGTCCAAGGTGATCTGGTTGCCCCTCAATGTGGATCCGGCAAGCGGCGATGACCGGCTGTACGGCCTGCTCAGCGCCCGCGGAACGATGCAAGCGGCGTCTGTAGCGTTCGCTGCGCTGAGTCATGCGGCCAGAGGCGGAACGCCGGTGGCAATCAAGGACAGCGGAATAGTCGGCTTAGCCTTTGACAAGGGCAGTCACAGCACCGCGTTCATCTGGTCAGACTGCGCGCCGGTGCCAGTATCGCTTCCTTCGGGTAGTCGAATCGGTACACCTGGCACGACGGGTACGACCAGGCGTGAACACACGGTGGTGGGCACGGATCCCGTCCAGATGGAGCTTCCGATGCCAGCCGAGAGATTTCTGCGTACGCTCCCGTGATGGGACTGGACCGCCGATGTGGAACTGACGTGCCGCAACGATGTCACCCGTCACTCGTCAGATGTACCCCAGCTGTCTGAGGGTCGAACGTGACGTGAGCCAGATGAGAACTCGCATGACGGGATCGAGTTCGCGACGGTAGGAGCCGATCCTCGAACGGTAGACAGCAGCATCAGTGTTGGCGCTCGCCTGACGGGAAGACAGTTGAGCGTTGTACCGGTCCGGGACATCGTGTGGCTGCTTGTCGAACTGCAGGATCTGAGGCTCCCAGTCCTCTCCAAGGAACTCCAAAAGCCCCCGCAATGTGGTCTCAGAATCGGCGACCAGTTGGTCGTACCGCACTTCGTAGTACCGCCCAGCCGCCAGACCGGCTGCGGACTCCCGAGCAGCAGCGATGTATCGGGGCCATTTTATGGCAGATGTGACGCATGACCGGTAACCGAATCGCCTTCGATGCGAGACAGCGACGTCTCGACCGTCTCGGATGACATGCACGAACTGAGCGTCGGGAAAAAGGTGAGCAATAAAGTCCATGTGCAAAGCGTAAAGGGGTGTCTTATCGGCCCACCGCTCCTTCCCCCGACTCAGCGCATAGTCGTGGTGGATGCCGCCGAAAAACGCCGCGATACGCTCCAACCAAATCTCTTGATCGAAGCCGAAGCGAGCAAGCCGAGTCCAGTCCCTGGTTACTATTCTCTCCATGTCGGCCAAGAAGCGAGTTTCCGGACCACAGCTGATGTGTGAATGCGAATCGAGGATGAGACGCAAAACGGTAGTGCCCGAACGTTGACAGCCGACGATAAAGATGGGTGCGCCAGGTGGTGGGGTCATACGGTATCCTTCCGCTGGCTGAAATCGGACATCAAGCCGGCACCACAGTGCGGGCCGCGGATGACAACCGTCGAAGTTCCAGGGCCCCGATCAAAGTGCTGTCGGGCAGTCTACGGCCGGCGCGTTCACGCCGAAGGCAATTATAGAGACATCGACGCCGTGGCCCCGGCGCAGTCCCCGCCGGGTGCCGCTCTCTGCCGATCTGTCCGGCGGGGGATGTTCGGTAGGGCGCAGTCCTGCTGATACTTGTCTGGCATTTGCTGAAGTCCTTGTCGTTTTGGGCCACTCACCAGAACGTACTGCCCGGTTTCGCGTCGAGGCGGCGCAGCCAAGCACCGCTGGACCCGATGGTCCAGGTGGCTACCCTTGCGCGCGAAGTGCGCGGTGCCCTGGAGGGCCGGCCGTCCCGTCATCCGGCTGCGGCGGCCGAGCCACCAGCGTGACCCTGCTGGGCCGCCCCGGGCATACGAGCGGGGGACGCTGTCAGACCCTCCGCGCTCCTCGCCGAACTTCGCTGGTGCCCGTGCCTGACCTCAGACACCCAGAGTCAGGCGGTATCTTTGGGCTCAAAGGCATAAGAGACCCGCCGTGGAGGGAAGCCCGGTGACTGGCCAAGCTTCGGGGGGTCAAGCTCCGGGCTATACCGGCGACAAGGACGCCGTGTTGAAACGGCTACGCCGTATCGAGGGCAGGTGCGCGGCCTCCAGCGCATGGTCGACAACGACAGTTACTGCATCGACATCCTGACCAAGGTTTCCGCTGTGACGCGGGCGCTCGAGTCGACGGCGTTGTCTCTGCTTGATGACCACCTCGCGCACTGCGTCAGCGAAGCGATCCAGGCGGGAGGCGAGGACGCCGAGACGAAGATCCACGAGGCGTCGGCGGCCATCGCCAGGTTGGTTCGCTCGTGACCGCGGCCTCACTCGAGGCGGGCCAGTCCTGGAAACTATGCCGGGTCAGCGAGACTGCCCGTGCTGCTGGGGGTCCGGGGTGGGCGCCACGATGCCGTACTCGCGGATCTTGCGGTAGATGGTCGCGCGCGACATCTCCAGGGAACGGGCCGCCTTGAGCTTGTGTCCGTTGGCGTCCAGCAACGCCTGGACGATCGCGTCGCGCTCCATGGACTCCAGCGGGCTGAGCCGTCGGCGGCTGAATGTGCGCGCCTCAGGCGGAAGGTCGTCAGGCTGGATGGTCCCGGTACGCCGGTGCTTGACGACCTGGCGAAGCATCTCGTGGACCTGTTCGGCGTTACCCGGCCAGGACAAGCGCATGAGCAGCCGCATGGCCTCGGGCGAGCAGCTGAGCTGGCCGCCGTGGCCGAGCCTGGCGAGGAAAAATGACACCAGCGGCTGCAGGTCCTCCAGGCGAAGGCGAAGCGGGGGAACCTCGACGGTGCTCGGAAACAGCCGCAGCAGGCGAAGCAGCTCGCCGCTGTGCGTGCCTTGCCCGAGCGTCACGGCGACCCACGATGGCCGATCCCCGGTATTGCCCGCAGACTCCTGAAGTGCCGACAGGAGAGTCCGCAGCCGCAGGCCGTCGAGCCTGTCGACATGGCGGACGACGAGGCTGTCGACCCCCTCGAGCAGCGCTCGGCGGACCGCAGCCACCCACTGCGGGTCGCCGGCGGCATCCGCGGCGTCGAGCACGACGAAGCGCCCAACCGGGTGCCGGCGCAGCTGCACCGCCCGGAGCAGCGCGAGTTTGCCAACCCCGGCCTCTCCCTCAACGGCGATCCACTCACCGGACTGAAAGGCCGCCTCTACCTCCTGGCAGGCTCGCAGCCACAGCGGCGCGTGTCCCACCAAACCGGGCAGCAGCATCCCCGAGACCACCTCACGGGCAGAGGTCTGCTGCGTGTCGGACCCGTCGAACTTGACATGGACGACGAGGCCACCGTGTCGGCCACCCACAGCCACCTGCTGGCAGTACATCCGGACGACCGTGCCGGTAGGAAGCCTGACGACGATGACCCCCGGATCTGCAGATGCGAGCGCTTCGCCGGCCCGAGCGAGC
This sequence comes from Propionibacteriales bacterium, assembly GCA_038238115.1. Taxonomy (GTDB): domain Bacteria; phylum Actinomycetota; class Actinomycetes; order Propionibacteriales; family Nocardioidaceae; genus JBBRYB01. The sequence continues at coordinate 18,858 of JBBRYB010000011.1, forward strand.
AGCGCTGCCTGGTCAGCCGGATCGAGCCCGGACCTGGCCCGGTCATTGAGCATCACAGCGTCGCTCGTGAGGGCGAACACCATTCCGGTTGTCCGGCGACAGGTACGACGGTAGGCCTGGAACAGCTCCAGCTCGTGCTGTCCCGAGTCGGCTAGCAGCGCATGACGAATCTGCTCTGCCGTGGTTTTGGCCAGAGTGAGGAGCAATGACCCGGCGTCTCTGCGCCAGCAGGTGAGGTCTATCGCACCCACCGTCCTGCCGGAGATCGGATGGTGGATCGGAACGCCTGCACAGGCGAGGTCCTCGAGGTTCTCGGCGTAGTGCTCATGGCCGAAGACGTGGGTCGGCCCTCCGACCTCCAACGCGGTCCCGATGCCGTTCGTGCCGACGAACTGCTCGGCGTAGCTGAATCCCGGTGCGAGCAGAACGCTGTCGAGGTGCCGGTCGAGGTCTGCGTCGGCTGTCAACCGGCTGAGCACCAGCCCGGTCGGGTCGGTGAGGATGATGCTCACCGGCTGGCCGTCCAGCTGCTGGCGCAGGTTACGCAGCACAGGCTCGGCACTTCTGGTGAGTTCACTGCCTGTGTCGAGGTCGCGGACGTAGGGCATCTCGATCTTGTCCGCCGCGACCTTGAGGTCTCGAGATCTACGCCAGGACGCCAGGATGGCGCGCCGAACGCCTCGCGGTTCGGTAGGCTCAGCGGTGAGGAAGCGAACGCGGCTGGCCGCCAGATCTCTGCTGTCGGGTTGAGCAGCGTTCCATCGTGATGTCGGGGTCACACCGCACCTCCTCCCAAATCTCTTGTCCTCACGATAGGCGTCGGCGGTCTCCTGGTCGAGAGTCGATCACCAGTGCGCCGGCTGTCTCAGAATGAGACTCGCGCAGCTGCGGGGTTGAGGTAAATCCGGGTTATGAGCCCAGCGGACAGCGCGGAAGTCGAGACCTACAATCCCTGGAGCGTCGTCAACCTTGTCTTCACGCACCTCGCGGATCAGGGCCTGCACCCGGTGTTGGGTGAGAGCGGCGACCCGGGGCCGCCGGCCCGGGCGCTGCTGCTAGCCCTGGGGATCGAGCCGGCTCCGGAGGGGAACCGGGAGGTTATGCGCGAAGTGCACGCGCACCTGGCTCAGATCCGCGCTGCGATCCTTGAGGACGGCTGACGACTGAAGATCGGGACCCCTGCGTCTCATTCTGAGACCCCGGCGGAGCCCGTCTGCGGGTTACATGGCAGTCGACGGAACTACTGATCCAAGGAGTGGTGATGACTCGTCAAAGCGTGGCCAAGGCTCACGAGAAGATCCAAGAACTGGCCTGGGAGCCGCTCTACCACGAGCCGGTCTCTCAGTACGGTACCGACTACACATTCCAGAAGGCCAAGAAGAAGGACCCGCTCAAGCAGGTCCTCCGGTCGTACTTCCCGATGCAGGAGGAGAAGGACCACCGTGTCTACGGGGCTGCCGACGGAGCTATCCGCGGAAACATGTTCCGTCAGGTGCAGGAGCGATGGCTGGAGTGGCAGAAGCTCTTCCTCAGCATCATCCCCCTGCCCGAGATCTCGGCAGCCCGGGCGATGCCCCTGCTCTTCCGTACCGTGCCCAACCCCGAGCTGCACAACGGGCAGGCCATCCAGATGATCGACGAGGTCAGGCACTCGACGATCCAGCAGAACCTCAAGCGCCTGTACATGAACAACTACATCGACCCCGCCGGCTTCAACAACAGCCTGCGCAACTTCCAGAACGACTACTGCGGCACCATCGGTCGACAGTTCGCGGAGGGCTTCATCACCGGTGACGCCATCACGGCAGCGAGCATCTACTTGACAATTGTGGCGGAGACGGCGTTCACCAACACCCTCTTCGTCGCCATGCCAGCCGAAGCCGCCGCCAACGGCGACTACCTGCTGCCGACCGTCTTCCACTCGGTTCAGTCCGACGAGTCGCGCCACATCAGCAACGGGTATGCCACCTTGCTCATGGCACTGTCCGACGAGGGCAATCACCAGCTGCTCGAGCGCGACCTGCGCTACGCCTGGTGGAACAACCACCGCGTGGTGGACGCAGCGATCGGCACCTTCATCGAGTACGGAACCAAGGACCGCCGCAAGGACCGGGAGAGCTACGCCGAGATGTGGCGTCGGTGGATCTACGACGACTACTACCGCAGCTATCTGGTGCCGCTGGAGAAATACGGTCTGGTCATCCCGCACGACCTGATCGAGGAGTCCTGGAACCAGATCTGGAACAAGGGCTACGTCCACGAGGTCGCGCAGTTCTTCTGCACCGGGTGGCTTGCCAACTATTGGCGCATGGACCCGATGACCGACAAGGACTTCGAGTGGTTCGAGTACAAGTACCCGGGCTGGTATGACAAGTACGGAGCATGGTGGGAGAACTACTCACGGCTGGCGACCCCGAACGGGCACCACCCGATCGTCTTCGAGGATGTGCAGTACCAGTACCCGAACCGGTGCTGGACCTGCATGGTGCCGTGCCTGGTCCGTGAGGACATGGTGATGGCAGAGGTTGACGGCCAGACCCGCACCTACTGCCACGAGGCCTGCCGCTGGACCGACGTCGAGGCCTTCCGTCCGACGTATCAGGGTCGCGAGACGCCCAACATGGGCCAGCTGATCGGCAAGCGCGAGTGGGAGACGCTCTACCACGGCTGGAACTGGGCCGACGTGGTGTCCGACATGGGCTACGTCCGCGACGATGGCAACACCTTGGTGGCACAGCCGCATCTCAATCTCGACCCCAAGAAGATGTGGACGCTGGACCACCTGCGTCGCTGCCCACCGCTGCAGAGCCCGAACGTGCTGCTCAACGAGATGTCCCCCGAGGAGCAGCAGGCCTTCCACGCGAACTACATCCGCGGCGGCCCGGCAGGTCGCCCGGCTCCGGCTGACGCCTGAGCGACACGTCGGCAGATTCGGACAAGGAGGCCCGGCGAAGGCTCGCCGGGCCCCCCTTGCTGACTCGTCCGTCACGCACTGGAAGGGAGTCATGGGAGAAAAGCATGTCGTGCGATTCGAGCCGGTAGGCATCGAGATCGACGTCGACGAGGACCAAAACGTCCTGCGCGCCGCGGCCGAGCAAGGCATCACGCTGATGCACGGCTGCAAGGAGGGGCAGTGCGCGTCTTGCAAGTCCTTCGTCCTCGAGGGTGAGGACATTGAGCTGGACAAGTACTCGACGTTCGCCTTGCCCGACTTCGAGCTGGAGGAGGGCTTTACCCTCCTGTGCCGGGCGCACGTCTATGAGGACGTGACCATCGAGCTCCTCAACTATGACGAGGAGATGCTCCGCTCGGGCCACCCCATCCAAAATGCCGTCGCCGAGGTGGTGTCCAACGAACCCGTGACACACGACATGCGGCACCTCGTCCTGAAGCTTGTCGAGCCGCAGGAGATCGCGTTTTGGCCCGGCCAGTACGTCGACATCGCGATTCCGGACACTGATGCGACGCGGTCCTTCTCGATGGCCAACACGTCATCCAAGGAGAGCGGCCAGCTGGAGTTCGTGATCCGGATCTACTCGGACGGCAAGTTCTCGCACTTCCTGGACGCGAAGGTCGAGGTCGGCGACCAGCTGGACATCGTCGGCCCGTTCGGGGTCTTCACCCTGCGGGACGGCCGCGACTCCGACCTCGTCTTCGTGGGAGGCGGCGCCGGCATGGCGCCGATCCTGTGCCTGCTGCGCACGCTCGCGGAGCGCGGCAGTACCCGCAAGGCGACGTACTACTACGGCGCGCGGACCAAGCGCGACCTGTGCTTCGAAGATGAGTTGCGGGGCCTGGAGGAGAGCCTGCCGAACTTCCAGTTTGTCCCCGCGTTGTCCGAGCCCGCGGAGGACGAGGAGTGGGATGGCGAGGTCGGCATGATCACCGAGGTGGTCAAGAAGCACGAGCCCGACCTGACGGACACCGACTCCTACGTCTGCGGGCCACCGCCGATGGTCGAGGCGGCCATCGACGTGCTCTCCGCGCTGGGGGTCGACGATAAGCACATCTACTATGACAAGTTCACCACCACCGGCGAACCCAACGACGAGTGAGAGCGAGGCGGAACCCGCAATGACCACCGAAGAGGCCGTCGAACAGGCCACCGAAGAACGCAGCGTACCGAAGCCGGTGTTCACTGATGCCGAAGCCGGCGCCAAGGTGTTCCCTGACTCGACAGCGCGCACGCATAACTACTTCACGCCGAAGAAGCGCAAGGCGTCACACTACGAGGACGTCACGGTCGAGGTGCAGCCCGACCCGAGGCACTACCTCAGCCAAGGCTGGCTGTACGGGTTCTCGGACGGTCGAGGCGGCTACCCGCTGGACTGGACCGTCCTCAAGGCGTGGGGTGTCGACCGGCCAGAACCGGAGCGCTACCCAGGCTCGGGCGGCAAGGGTTACGACTGGCCGGCGCACGGCTGGCATGAGTTCCGTGACCCCAACGAGGAGTGGGAGCTCACGCTCTACCGCTACAACGCCAACGTGGTGCGACAGATCAACCAGAACGTCGACACCGCGCGTCAGGCCAAGGCCTTCGAGCAGTGGAACCCGAACTGGGTCCGCTTCGTCGAGCGCAACGTCGGCGCCTGGATGCACGTCGAGCACGGCCTCGGGCTCTACCTGTTCGCCAACGCTCAGCGGCGGGCCCCGACCAACATGCACAACAACGCGATCTCGGTGAACAGCATGCACAAGATCCGGTTCGCCCAGGATCTCGCCCTCTACAATCTCACGCTGAGTGAGGAGATCGAGGGCTTCGACGGGGCGGCCCACGTCGAGACGTGGAACGAGGACCCGGCCTGGCAGGGCGTGCGACGCGTCGCCGAGCAGTTGACCGGGATCGACGACTGGGCTGAGGCGATCTTTGCCGCCAACATCGTCTTCGAGCCGCTGGTCGGCGAGTTGTTCCGAAGCAACCTGGTGCAGCAGGCGTCGCCCGGCAACGGTGACTTCGTCACGCCGACCGTCGTCGGCGCCGGCGAGCTCGACTACGCTGCCCGCGACCTGCGCTACACCAAGGCGATGTTCGAGCTGCTGATCAACGACAAGGAGTTCGCCGACTACAACAAGGAGATCCTCGACGGGTGGCTCTCAGCCTGGGTGCCGCGGTGCATCACCGCAGCGCGCGAGCTCCAGCCACTCTGGTCGCAGCCAGACTTCAAGCCGCCGCGCTTCGAGGACGGTCTGGACCGTGCCAAGAGCCGCTTCAGCGGCGTTCTGTCCGAGTTGAGCCTGCAGGAACCTAAGGAGCTGAGCCAGTGACCGGCTACAAGTCAACCCAGAGCTCGTACAAGACGACCGAGAGCTCGTATAAATCGGACAACACCGCCTCCAACAGATGTGGGTTCACGTTGATGAACAACCAGGTCGGCGTTGTCGTGGCCGAGGTGATGGCCGGCGCACCGGGGGTGAAGGTGACGCACCTGCCGTCGATGATCCGGGTGGACGCGGACAACAAGATGGAGGTTGTCTATGACGAGGTATCCGAGGCGCTCGGCGAGGAGGAGGGCTACTTCGACGCAGCGGAGTTCGAGGAGAACATGTCGACGCACTACGGCCGGATGATCCACCTCGACGACCGGACGATCATGTTCGCGAATCCCGAGGACGCCGCTGAGTACATAGGCTTCGACCTCAAGGCCTCGTCCAACTGATGCACCGCGACACCATCCGAGCTGATCTGATCTTCTTGAGGAGGACACGTGTACGAGAAGGACAATGAGAAGTACTTCGTCGTCGACAGCCACATGCACTACTGGGACGCGAGCCCTGAGAACTGGGTAGCGGGTCACGAGCAGTACGCCAAGGGCTGGATCGAGTGCTTCCACGCCTACCAGTCCCTTGGGCCGGAAGAGACGCACTGGCCGATCGAGCACTTCCAGAAGGCCTCCGAAGAGGACCTGATGAAGGACGTCTTCGAGGACGGGTACGTTGACGTGGCGGTCTTCCAGCCGACGTACCTGAAGGAGTGGTACGCCGACGGCTTCAACACCACCGAGCGCAACGGCGCCCTCGCCGAGAAGCACCCGGGCAAGTTCATCGTGAACACCCGCTGGGACCCGCGCGAGGGCGACAAGGGGCTCGAGGAGCTCGAGGCCAACGTGGCCCGCTGGAACTCCAAGGGCGTCAAGCTCTACACGGCGGAATGGCGCGAGGAGTCCCGTGGCTGGAAGCTCTCCGATCCGGAGGCCTACCGGTATCTGCAGAAGAGCCAGGAACTCGGCATCAAGAACATCCACGTCCACAAGGGACCGACGATCTGGCCGCTGGACAAGGATGCGTTCGACGTCTCCGACGTCGACCACGCGGCGACCGACTTCCCCGACCTGAACTTCATCGTGGAGCACGTGGGACTGCCACGCATCGAGGACTTCTGCTTCATGGCGACCCAGGAGCCGAACGTCTACGCCGGTCTCTCAGTGGTCATCGGCGGTCTGATGCACGCCCGTCCGAAGTTCTTCGCGAAGGTGATGGGCGAGCTGCTGTTCTGGGTCGGCGAGGACAAGATGACGTTCGGCAGTGACTACAGCATCTGGGAGCCGAAGTGGCAGATCGAGGGCCTTGTCGACTGGGACTACCCCAGTGACGAGTTCTCCGACTACCCGCGCGTGAACACGGCGACCAAGAAGAAGATTCTCGGTCTCAACGCCGCGAAGCTGTACGACATCGAGGTTCCGATCGACTACCAGCTCCAGGAGGAGGCGGCAGCCCAGGACGACGCGCAGCTGGTGGAGGAGAAGTCCGGGGCCACGGTGTGACCGACGCGTCACAGCTGCTCGCCGCACTGGACACGGTGCGCGACCCCGAGCTCGACGAGCCGGTCACCTCACTGGGTTTCGTCTCGTCGTGCACCGTGTCTGCCGAGGGGGTCGCTGACGTGCGGCTCCGGCTGCCGACGTATTTCTGTGCGCCGAACTTCGCGTTTCTCATGGTGGCCGATGCCTACGATGCCGTGAGTCGTGTCGACGGCGTACGGCGGGCAGACGTCGTGCTGGAGGACCACTTCGCGTCCGAGGCCATCAACGGTGGCGTCGCGGCCCGGGCCGGCTTCGTTCAGTCCTTCGACGGACTGGCGACCGCCGAGCTGGACGACCTTAGGGCTGACTTCGTGCGTAAGGCTGTGCTGGCGGGGACGGACCGGGTCTGCCGCCCGCTGCTGGCAGCCGGCAAGACGAGCGACGAGCTCGCCGAGCTCTCACTCGGCGATGTGCCGGCGTCCCCGGACCGCGAACGGCTACGGTCCCGCCGGGCGGAGCTCGGTCTACCCAGCGGCGACGAGTCGCCGCTCCTGGTCGACACGACCACGGGCCAAGCCGTCGGCGCTCAGGCGCTGCCGCTGCATCTGCGTCGGGCTCGCCTGACCCGGGTAAGCGCGGAGGCCAACGGCGGCGTGTGCCGCGGCATGCTGCGGGACAGATACGCAACCGCCGGTCTCGGCGAGGAGGAGGAGCAATGAGGGCCGTCCGGCTGCACGGATACCATCAACAGCCAGTGGTCGAAGAGGTTGCGGAGCCTGCCGTCAAGGGTCCGCTCGATGTCGTGGTCAAGATCGGTGGCGCCGGAGTATGCCGCACCGACCTCCACATCATCGAGGGCCAGTGGGCTGCGGCGATGGACCCCTCGCTGCCCTACACCATCGGGCACGAGAACGCCGGCTGGGTGCACGAGATCGGCTCAGCAGTCACGAACGTCGCGGTCGGCGACACCGTGATCCTGCATCCCACACCGACATGCGGCCTCTGCCGGGCCTGCCGGGCGGGACAGGACATGCACTGCAGCGAGAGCTCGTTCCCCGGCCTGAGCCATGACGGCGGGATGGCGGACTATCTGCTGACCTCCGCCCGAGCCTGCGTCAAGCTCGACCCGGCGACGCAGCCGCAGGACGTGGCGGCGCTCGCCGACGCGGGCATCACGGCGTACCACGCTGTACGCAAGGCCATTCCGCTGCTCTATCCCGGCACGACCTGCGCGCTGATCGGCGCGGGCGGTCTCGGCCACATCGGCATCCAGTGCCTGAGTGCACTCACCGCGACCACCATCGTCGTGGTGGACCAGAATCCCGAGGCGCTCAAGCTCGCCGAGGAGCTCGGCGCGCACCACACGGTGGTCTCCGACGGCGGGCAGGTGGACGCGGTCAAGGACCTTACCGACGGCGCCGGCGCCGACGTCGTGCTCGATTTCGTCGCCGAGCAGGGCGCCGAGAACGACGCGTTCGCGATGACGCGCCCAGCCGGCTCGTACTTCGTGATCGGGTACGGCGGTACCTTGACCGTCCCGACCCTCGACATCATCTCCACCGAGCGCAACATCATCGGAAACATCGTCGGGACCTACAACGAGCTGGCCGAGCTCATGGTCTTGGCGGAGGCCGGCAAAGTCACCTTGCACACCAAGACCTACCCGCTGGACGCGGCGCAGGATGCGCTGCACGACCTCGACACCGGACTGGTGCGGGGACGAGCGATCCTCGTCCCCTAGCGCCGGCGAGTACACCGACCCCCACCCCAGGAGGACCAATGGCCAAAGATCTGCGATTCGGTGAGGAGGCCAGGGGCCTGCTGCTGTCGGGAGTCGACCAGCTAGCCGAGGCGGTGAAGTCGACTCTTGGCCCCAAGGGGCGCAACGTCATTCTGGAGAAGATCACCGGGTCCCCGGTGGTTACGAACGACGGTGTGACGATCGCCCGCGAGATCTACCTGAGCGACCAGTTCGAGAACATGGGGGCGCAGCTGGTCAAGGAAGCGGCGATCAAGACCAACGACATCGTCGGCGACGGGACCACGACTGCCACCGTGATCGCCCAGGCCATCATCCGCGAGGGGATGAAGGCGATCGGCGCCGGCGGCAATCCGGTCCTGGTCAAGCGCGGCGTGGACCTGGCGGTCGGGAAGCTGGTCGAGCACCTGCGTGGTGTCGCCCACCCGGTGGTCACTGCGGCCGACTACGAACGCGTCGCCACCATCTCAGCCAACAACGACGACACCGTTGGAGCTGTCCTGGCCAAGGCTCTGCACACCGTCGGGGACGCCGGGATCGTGACGGTGGAGGAGTCGGCCACCCACGGGATGAGCGTGGACTTCGTGGAGGGCTTCGAGTACGACAACGGTTACCTGTCTCCGTATCTCGTGACGCATCCGGCCAGCCTCGAGGCAATCCTGGACGACCCGTACATCTTGTTGTGTAGCGAGAAGATCACGAAGGTCCAGGAGCTGATGCCGCTGCTCGACAAGGTGATGCGGGCGCCGAGGCCGCTGGTCGTGATCGCCGAGACCGTCGAGGGCTCAGCCCTTAGCATGCTGGTGCACAACCATGTCAACGGAGTCTTTCGAGCCGTCGCGACCAAGGCGCCCGGCTTCGGGGATCGGCGGCTGCGCAAACTCGAGGACATCGCCACCATTACCGGTGGCCAGGTCTACAGCAAGCACTCCGGCTTCAGCCTGGAGACGATGACGCTCGAGCAGCTCGGCCGGGCGAGGCAGGTCCGGGTGACTGCGGACACCACGGCGATCATCGACGGAGCCGGTTCCACCGAGCAGGTCGAGTTCCGGGTTTCTCAGCTGCGGGCTGAGCTGGAGCGCGCGACGTTCGGGATCGACGAGGAGGTGCTCAGCGAACGGATCGGCTCGTTGTCCGGCAAGGTGGCGGTGATCAGGGTGGGCGCGCCGACCAACGCTGAGCTGGCCGAGCTTCAACACCGGGTCGAGGATGCGCTGTCGGCCACCCGGGCGGCCATGGCCGAGGGGATCGTCGCCGGAGGCGGCGCGGCGCTGATGCATGCTGCACCGGCCCTGGATGAGCTGCAGGTCAAGGACGACTACGCGATCGGGGTGGACATCGTGCGCCGGGCGCTCACCGAACCTACCTACTTGATCGCCACCAACGCCGGATACCCCGGTCAAGAGATCGTGGCCGAGGTCGCCCAGATGGGCGTCGACGACGGTTTCGACGCCCTTGAGGGGCGGTACGGAAACATGATCGATATGGGCATCATCGACCCGTTGCGAGTCTGTCGGTCGGCGCTGCAAAACGGGGCGTCGGTGGCGGGCCTGCTGCTGACCACGAACACGCTGATCGCTGAGGAGCAGACCGCCTGGGGCGGCAGCCGGGCGCTGATGACCGAGTTCGGCCAGCTGGACGAGGGCCTGCACCAACCGTCACCGGACTCCAGCACGCCACAGTCACTCGGCCTGGGGCCGTCGGTCGGATGAGTTCCGGGGGTCCCTCGACCACGCCGCCGGCTACGCCACCAGCGGGCTTGCGACTGCTGGCCACCCCGAGTGCCGCGGCATTGTCGGATCTGATGGCGACGTTCGAGGATCTGCAGACAGTTCTGGGGTGTTGCGAGAAGCTGGTGACGGAGCTGGTAGGTGACGGCGCCGAGCGCGACGGTGCAGAGGGCGACAGCAACGAGCGCCACGGCGTAGTGGTCGAGGCGGTCTGGACGATGGCGCTGCTCTCATACGCACGGTGCTTCTCGGCGTCCGAAGCGGGAGCGGCCCTGACTGAGGACGACGTCACCTCAGCACTGTCGAATGCCGACGTCTTGGAATGGCATCGGATCCTGCTTCGGCTGCGCGACCACTACGCCGACCCGGCCACAAACCCTCGAGAGCGGTTCTCCGTCGGGGTGGCGCAGGACCCGACCGGTGCTGCCAGTGGCGTGGCCGTCACGTCCGCGCGCCAGCCGCTCGTGGACGACCTCACGGTACGACAGACCGGGGCGATCGCGTTCGCGCTGAGCGGTCTGGTCAACGACCGAATCACCGCGCAGCAGGAGCTGATCTTCGGGGAGGTGAAGCAGAGCACGAAGGCCGAGCTGGACGAGCTTGCCCCACTCGACGTCGCCAAGACCGATTAGGGCACATCGCGAGTCGCGCGGCTCGACGTCGCACCGCGAACGGCAGTGAAGCGCGGTCATCGGCGCGACAAGCATCGCCGCCGACCCGCCGGCCGGGCGGCCCGAAGCGCTCAGCGTCAACGCTGCTCGGGGACCGCCAGCTCGCCGAGCAGTGACCAACCGTCTTGGGCAATGGTGGTGTTGACGATCCGAGGCGTCTCGCTGAGATGGGGTGGCAGCGTCTGCGTCGCCGTCTTGAAGTGGTCGGACTGTACGTGTGCCGCACCGGCCGCGTCGTCGCGGAAGGCCTCGATCAGGACGTACTCGGTCGGGTCTTCGACGCTGCGCGACCAATCGAACCACAGGCAGCCGGACTCACTGCGGGTAGCTTCGGTGAACTCTGCGGCGGTCTCTGGCCACCGGTCGGCGTGCTCGGCAAGCACTCGAAACTTGGCAACGATGAAGATCATCACACGCTCCTACTTCGACTTCGGCCCGATCATCGCGGGCGGGTGGTCACCGGCCGCGACCGGGTGGGTCTTGCGTCCGACGCCGTGGTCTGTAGCGACGATACCGAACGCGCCCTCGACGTGCTCCGCGGCAAAGACCGCGGGCGGGGATTGTCCGACGCCGGCCTGGGTACTTCGCCACTCGTGCAGGCCATCCTCATCGGCGCGCTGGTTGTCGTCGTCCTCGGTTTTGTCTTCGTCGTCGCGGCGGTTCTGCTGCCCGACCACGGTGGCATGACCTATCTGATCGGGGGCGGGCCGGTGCTCCTGCTGGTCCTCGGCGTGGCGCTGATGGCCTCGCGCGCGTTCAGCCGCCGCAGCCGCTGACCGACGGCACGCAAACACTGCCCGCCCAACGTCTGGTGGGATGGTGCTATGACACTCGGCGGAGAGACCTCGCAGACGCTCGACCGTGGGATCCGGGTGCTGCGGCTGTTGGCGGCCAGCGGCGACCGCGGCATGTCGGTGAGCGAGATCGCCTCTGCCCTCGATGTGGGACGGCCGGTCGTCTACCGCTTGCTGGCCACGTTGACGGAGCATGAGCTGGTACGCCGCTTCGCCGATGGGAGACTGCGCCTCGGCCTCGGCATCCTGCCGCTGGCTGCGGCCACGCATGCCGGGCTGCGTCAGGCGGCCCAGCCCATCCTGCGCACCCTCGCCGACGCCGTCGGCGCCACGGCACACCTCACGGTCGCCGACGGTGACGAGGCTCTCGCCGTTGCCGTCGAGCAACCACGCTGGACCGACTTCCACGTCGGCTACCGCGTCGGCAGTACCCATCCGGTAAGTCGGGGTGCTGCGGGACGCGCGATCATGGGCGGCCGCGCCGGAGACGACCAGGTCGTCGAGAGCGTGGGCGAGCTCCAGGAAGGTGCCCGGGGGTACGCCGTACCGGTCCTCGGCGTACCCACACTCGAAGCGTCCATCGGCGTCGTCTCCGTCAACACGCTCGAGCGGGCCGACGTGGCCGACCAGGTCCGCGCCGCCGCTGCTGCCCTCGTCCGAGCGCTCACCTGACCGGCTCAGCTCGGAGCCGGCACGATCCGCCCGGTCACCTCGCCGAGGGTGACGCGCCCGCCGTCTGCAGCCGGCGCCCAGCCGGTGATCGTGACCACGTCACCGTCGGCCAGGAATCCCTGGAGCTGTCCGGTCTCCAGCTCGATCGGCTCGAGGCCGCTCCAGGTCAGCTCGAGCAGGCTGCCCCAGCTGTCCCGCTCCACTCCGCTGACGGTTCCGGACGCAAACAGATCACCGACGCGCAGCGAGGCCCCGTTGACAGTGAGATGGGCGAGCATCTGAGTCGCGGACCAATACATGTCGCGGAACCGGGGTGAGGAGACTTTGTGCTGATTGATGACCACCTCCAGGCGCAGGTCCAGCCCGAACACCTCAGACGCGCTGCCCGCTAGGTAGGGCAGCACGGCGGGGGACTGACCTGGAAGCGCCACCTCGGCCTCTTTGAAGGCCTCGAACGGCACCACCCAAGCCGAGATCGACGTGGCGAACGACTTGCCCAGGAAGGGGCCTAGCGGCACATACTCCCAGGCCTGGATGTCGCGAGCGCTCCAGTCGTTGAGCAGCACCACACCGAAGATGTGGTCACGCGCCTGCGCCACGGTGAGCGGGCTGCCCTGCCGGCTGGCCTTGCCGACGATGAACCCGACCTCACACTCGATGTCGAGTGAGTGACTGGGGCCGAAGTCGGGAATGCCGTCGGCGCCGGGGCGGCGTTGCCCGCGCGGGCGCACGACGTCGGTCCCGCTCACCACCACCGTGCCCGCTCGGCCGTGATAGCCGATCGGTAGGTGCTTCCAGTTGGGTGGGAGCGCGGGTGAGTCGGGCCGGAAGATTGCGCCGACGTTGGAGGCATGCGACTCGCTTGCGTAGAAGTCGACGTAGTCGCCCACCTCGACGGGCAACAGCATTGACACGCTGGCCACGGGCCGCAGATGGGACCTCACCAGTTCTTCGTGGCGCGGATCGACGATCACGCTGCGCACCCAGTCCCGAATGGCGCGCCAGCGTTCGGGTCCGAGCGCCATCAACGCGTTGAGCGACGGCCGGTCGAAGACGTGGGCGTCCGGGTGAGCGAGCTCGGCGGACACGGCGGCCAGGTCAACGATGTCGTCGATGACGCGGACCCCGAGTCGGGGTGCTGCTGCGTCGGGCGAGTAGACGCCGTAGGGAAGCGTGCTGACGCCGAAGTAGTCGTCCGGCCTTGGGCTGGTGGGCGTCATGACGGCGTCGCGACGAGAAGGCCGAGTGCGAGCGCATCGCCGATCGGGTCGAGCACACCGCAGCATCCGAATGACGTGAAGACTGAGCGGACGCAGGCCACCTCGTGTTCGGCCCACGTCGACACCTGCGCCGTCAGCGTTTCGCTGCTGCGCTCGGCAAGCGCGGCGATCACCGCGTCGACTCCGCCGCCGATGATGGCGACCCGGGTGGCGACGAGGACGTTGAGATAGCCGTGGTGCTCGAAGCCGGTCGAGGCGTCGGAATGGCGGACGGCGTGATGCAGCCCGGCCGTGAGCTTGAAGGGCACGCCCGCGCGAAAGGCGGCGATCACCCACTGGGCCAGCTGGGCCTCCGAGCAGAAGGCGTCGTTCGAGGTGCCGCCGGTGCGGAACTTCCCGATCACCTGAGCACCTTTGCAGCGTCGCTCGCCGATGGCGTGGAGCACCTGCTCGCCGGAGGCTGGGTCGGCGGGCTCCACGGCCAACGGCAGGCCCTGCTGCGCTTCGGGCAGCTCACCCGTCGACACCGTGGTCTCGAACCCGACCACGCGGAGCGGGCCGGATGGCGCGATCGGGGCCTCCACGGCTCCGACCAGCACGACGTCCAGACGCGGCAGACCGGCCGCGTCGTGCGCTACGCGGAACTGCTCCCACTGGGCTGCCGGCACCAGGAGCGGGCCGACCGCGAAAGCGTGCCGCCCGGACCGCAGGTCCAGGTGGGCGGCGATCGCCTCCGCCGCCGAGGCGTTGCCCGGCGGGAACATCGCGGCGTCGTCGACCAGGGCGAGCAGCAGGGCGGCGGGAGCAGCTGACAGCGTTGACACGCCATGCACCGTACTGCAAAAGTTGGTTCGATTCCGATACAGGGCCGTCCGATAAACGGATACCGGTGAAAGAGGAGACTATGGCGCACTATCGGTCAGTCGGATCGATCCCTCCGAAGCGCCACACCCAGCATCGGCTGGACAGCGGTTCGCTGGCCTATGAGGAGCTGATGGGGGAGGAGGGGTTCTCGTCGGACTCCTCGCTGCTGTACCACCGCAACCTTCCCTCGCGGATCGTTGACGCGCGGCCGTGGGAGGTGGGCCAGCTGGCGACCACGCCCAACCATCCCGTGAAGCCGCTCCATCTGAAGCTGCACGACCTGTTCAAGCCCGACGACGTGGAGGACGTCGATGCCGTTCGCGGCCGTCGGCTTGTGCTGGGCAACGGCGATGTGCGGATCTCCTACGTCGTGGCCGGCGCCCCCTCGCCGCTGTACCGCAATGGGATCGGCGACGAGTGCCTGTACGTCGAGCGGGGGCAGGCTCGGGTCGAGACCGTCTTCGGGTCCTTCGAGGTGGGGCAAGGCGACTACGTGATGGTGCCGCGGGCCACGACGCACCGCTGGATTCCGCAGCACGGCCCCGAGCCGCTGCGGGTGTACTGCATCGAGGCGAACTCGCACATCACCCCACCCAAGCGCTACCTGTCCAGGTTCGGTCAGCTGCTCGAGCACTCGCCGTACTGCGAGCGCGATCTCGGGACGCCCGCCGCCCCGCTGCTCGCCGACGAGCTGGGGCTTGACGCGGACGCGGACACCGAGGTCTACATCAAGCACCGCGGCAACGGTCCCGGCGGGGTCGTGGGCACTGTCTACACCTACCCGTTCCACCCGTTCGACGTCGTGGGCTGGGACGGATGCCTGTATCCGTACGTGTTCAACGTGTCGGACTTCGAGCCCATCACCGGACGCGTGCACCAGCCACCCCCGGTGCACCAGGTCTTCGAGGGCCACAACTTCGTGATCTGCAACTTCGTCCCGCGCAAGGTCGACTACCACCCTCTGTCGATCCCTGTGCCCTACTACCACTCCAACGTCGACAGCGACGAGATCATGTTCTACGTCGACGGCGACTACGGGGCCCGCAAGGGATCCGGCATCAGCAAGGGCTCGATCACTGTTCACCCCGGGGGTCATGCTCACGGTCCGCAGGCCGGTGCCTACGAGCGCTCGATCGGCGTCGACTACTTCGACGAGCTGGCCGTCATGGTCGACACGTTCCGCCCACTCGAGCTGGGAGAGGCCGGCACAGCGGCAGACGACGGCGCCTATGCCTGGTCGTGGGCGCGCGGCGCCGAACGCCAGGCCGACGGAGCCGGTTGACTTTCGGGCGTAGGTCCCACGCCGGGACACGCCGCAGAGCGCTAGGACGTACGAACTGACGTCCCTACCGACGTACTAAGGTTTCGTTGTGACCCGGTGGAGGGCACAGCGACACACAGGGGCGGGCGGAGGGCTGCGTGGCTGAACGGCCGACAGCGGTCACCGACCGCATCGTCACCCTCCCCAACGTCTTGAGCATCGCTCGCCTGTTCGGCCTGCCACTGTTCCTCTGGCTCGTGCTCGTCCCGGAGGCCGACGGCTGGGCCTTGGTGGTGCTGCTGGTCTCGGGGTTCACCGACTACCTGGACGGCTGGCTTGCTCGGATCCTGAACCAGACGTCGAAGCTCGGCCAAATTCTGGACCCGGTGGCCGATCGGCTCTACATCCTCGCCGTCGTGGTCGGCCTGGCGCTGCGCGACATCATTCCTTGGTGGTTGGCGATCATGCTGCCGATGCGGGACATCTTCTTGTTCTCGCTCGTGCCGTTCCTGCGTACCCGCGGATACAGCGCGCTGCCGGTCCACTTCCTCGGCAAGGCCGCCACCGCCAACCTGCTGTACGCGTTCCCGCTGCTCCTGCTCGGTGACGGGCCGGGGACGCTTCATACCCTCGCCGATGTCTTCGGCTGGGCCTTCACGATCTGGGGCACGGGGCTCTACTGGTGGGCTGGGATTCTCTACGCGTACCAGGTGTTCCAGCTGCTGCGGCTTCCTCGCGAGCCAGTCGAAGCGCAGTCGTGAGTGACGACCCACACCCTCGGCCCGGTGCGCCGGAGCCTGACCAGACCCGCTATGTCGGTCTGCTCACTCAGGTGATGTCGAACACCCTCGACGAGGACTACACGATCGTGGCACAACGCGAGGGTGGCGCCGAAGGGCCGAGACAGCGCCGGCCGGTACGTCGCTGGGCGGTGCTGAGCGCGCTGGCCGCCTTCGGACTCCTGCTCGGCGTGTCCGCGCTCGAGACCGTACGGGACCGTCCCGACGTCGCCGCCGAGCGCGCTCAGCTCGTCGACCAGATCCATGCTCGGGAGGGTCGCCTGGACGCGCTGCACTCCACACTGACCAACCTGCAGGACGAGGTCACGGCGCTGCAGCGAACCCTGGTTGACGGCGTGACGAGCGACCAGCACCTCGCCGACCGCCTCACCGCGTTGGGTGTCGACTCGGGGACGGTCGCCGTGACCGGACCGGGCGTGGTCATCACCGTCGACGATGCCGCCGGCAACGGCAATGGCACCGGCGGAACCATCCTCGACACCGACCTCCAGGCACTCGTCAACGGGCTCTGGCAGGCAGGCGCCGAAGCGGTCGCGATCAACGGGCACCGCCTGACCAGCCTGACCTCGATCAGGTTTGCCGGTCAGGCGATCACCGTCGACTACCGCTCGTTGACCCCGCCCTACGTGGTCGAGGCGGTGGGCGACCCCGACACGCTTCCGGCGCGTCTGCTCGAGACCACAGGCGGCCAGATCTGGCTGAGCCTGCACGCCAACTTCCGCATCCGGTTCGACACCGGGACGGCTGAGCAGGTCACGGTGCCCGCGGACCCCCGCGACCACCTCCTCTACGCTCGTGCGAAGGGGGGCGGCGGATGATCGCCATCGCCGGGCTGGTGATCGGCATCCTCGCCGGGCTGTTCCTCGAGCCGTCGGTGCCGGAGGGGCTGCAGCCCTATCTCCCCATCGCGGTCGTCGCCGCCCTCGACGCCGTCTTCGGCGGTCTGCGGGCCCATCTCGACGGCATCTTCAACGACCGCGTCTTCGTCGTCTCCTTCGTGTCCAACGTGCTGATCGCCGCCCTGATCGTCTATCTCGGCGACCAGCTGGGGGTCGGGGGGCAACTGTCCACCGGCGTCATCGTCGTGCTGGGAATCCGCATCTTCTCCAATGTCGCCGCCATCCGTCGCCATGTCTTCCACGCCTGAGGGGGTGCGATGAAACCGGGATCCAAGTCCGTCAGGGCGCAGATCCTCGTAGCCGCCCTGCTGGCCGCTCTCGGCTTCGCCGCCGTGGTGCAGGTCAAGCTGACCCATACCGACGTCAACTTCGGCAGTCAGCGCCGAGACGACCTGGTCCAGCTGCTGGACTCGCTGTCCGCGGCCGCCGATCGCACCCAGACCCAGATCAACGACCTGGAGGTGACACGGAACAACCTGCGCTCGAGCACGGCGCGCCGCGCGGTGGCGATCAACGAAGGCCAGAAGCGGCTGCAGGTCCTGCAGATACTCAGCGGCACCGTCGCTGCCACCGGTCCTGGGGTCACCGTGACGATCAAGGATCCCAGCGGCGCGGTGAGCGCCGCGAGCATCCTCAACGGGGTCGAGGAGCTGCGCGACGCCGGCGCCGAGGCCATTGAGATCAACGACATCGTCCGGGTGGTCGCCTCGACCTCGTTCACCGAGCATGACGGGGTTATCGTCGTCGACGGAGTCGAGCTCAGGGCGCCCTACGTGGTCGACGCGATCGGCTCCGCCCACACGCTGAGTGAGGCCGTCGTCTTTCCTGGAGGCTTGTCCGACGAGATCGCGCAGCTCGGCGGCACGGTCGCCGTCCAGGAGGAGGACGTGGTCGAGGTGGGCTCGTTGCACACCATCGAGGCTCCTCAGTACTCTCAGCCGACGGACGGCTGAGAGCGGAAGAGGAGCCAGTGTGAACCCTGATGACGTGAAGTACACGGCTGAGCACGAGTGGGTCAGCCATCCCGACGACGGCACCGTACGGGTCGGGATCACCGACTACGCCCAGGACTCGCTGGGCGACATCGTCTATGTGCAGCTCCCGGAGGTCGGCCAGGAGGTCCTGGCCGGAGCCCCGATGGGTGAGCTGGAGTCGACGAAGAGCGTCAGCGACCTCTTCGCGCCGGTGTCGGGCACCATCGCGGCTCGCAACGAGTCGCTGGACTCCAACCCGGAACTGTGCAACAGCGATCCCTATGGCCAAGGCTGGATTGTCGAGATCCGCACCTCCGACGAGTCCGAGCTCGAACAGCTGATGACTGCGGCCGACTACGAAGCCACGGTAACCTCGCGCTAGAGGTTGAACCCTTTCCGGGAGAGTCAGCTGCCCGGCAATCCGCGCGGCCACGAACGCGCAAGGAGGACCCATGCCGTTCTGCACCGAGTGCGGGCATCAGAACCCCGACAATGCTCGATTCTGCGCCCAGTGTGGGCATCGGCTGTTGAGTAGCGACCCTCCCGCCGCGTCGACGTCGACGATCAACTTCGGCAGCCCGGACCGCAATGAGCTTGAGGCCGAGAGCCACCTGTCTACTGCCGACGAGGCTGCCGTCGAGGCGCTACCGAGCGGCAGCGCGTTGCTGATCGTCTTGCGTGGGCCGAGCGCCGGAAGCCGGTTCCTCCTCGATATCGACGAGGTGTCGGCCGGTCGCCATCCGGACAGCGAGATCTTCCTCGACGACGTGACGGTGAGCCGGCGGCACGCCGTCTTCCGGCGCACGTCGCAGGGCTACCTTGTCGCCGACGTCGGCAGCCTCAACGGCACCTACGTGAACCGCGACCGAATCGACGAGGTGTTGTTGTCCGGTGGTGACGAAGTGCAGATCGGGAAGTACCGGCTCGTCTACTTCAACAGCAGCCAGGGGTAGCAGCGTGGGCACCGCCGCGGGCGCGAGCAGTGGACGGGGCCGGATGAACATCGGTGAGGTCCTGGCCGTGCTTCGACCCGACTTCCCCGACGTGAGCATCTCCAAGATCCGCTTCCTCGAGGCCGAGGGTCTGATCGAGCCCGAACGCACTCCGTCCGGTTACCGCAAGTTCTCCCAGGTTGACCTGGACCGGCTGCGTTTCATCCTGGTCCGCCAGCGCGACCACTACCTACCGCTCAAGGTCATCCGCGAGCATCTCGACGCGATCGCACGCGGGCTCGAGCCACCGAGCATCGCGGGTCAGAGTCCCCGGGCACCGCGCGCTTTCCAAGCCGTCCCCGACGCCGAGTCGTCCGCCGGGTCGTCCGCCGAGTTCGCGGCCACCCAGGCACCTGACATGCGCTTGTCGGCAGCCGAGCTCATCGCGAGTTCCGGCCTGAACGAGGTCCAGCTCGGCGAGCTCGTCGCATTCGGCCTGCTCAAGCCGCGCCCGGGCACCGAGTACTACGATGGCGACGCCCTGGTCGTCGCGAGCGCGGTGGCCCTCCTCGCCGGCTACGGTCTCGAGCCGCGCCACATCCGGGCCTTCAAGGCGGCCGCGGACCGTGAGGTCGGGCTTATCGAACAGGTGGTGAGCCCGCTCGCGCGAGGACGCGACGAGACAGCGCAGGCTCGTGCGAGCGAGGTGACGAGCGAGCTCGCGGCGCTGTCGGTGCGGTTGCACGCAGCCCTGATCAAGATCGGTCTGCGCGGGTCGCGCTGATCATTGCGGAGTAGGGTAGGCGTGTGCGCGAGGTTGATGTCGTGGGAGTCCGGGTCGAGATGCCGTCGCAGCAGCCGATCGTGCTGCTGCGCGAGTCGACGGGGGAACGCTACCTGCCGATCTGGGTCGGCGCCGTGGAGGCTACGGCGATTGCCTTCGCCCAACAAGGCGTCGTCCCGCCTAGACCGCTGACGCATGATCTGCTCAAGGACCTGCTCACCGCCACTGGTCACGAGCTGACCGAGGTTCAGATCACCGAGGTGCGTGACGGCGTCTACTACGCCACGCTGGTCCTCGCTGACGGCACCGAGGTCAGCGCGCGGCCGTCGGACTCGATCGCCCTGGCGTTACGCACGGGGAGCCGGATCGTCTGTAGCGAAGAGGTTCTCGACGAAGCGGGATTGGCCGTCCCGGAGGACGAGGAGGAAGAGGTCGAGAAGTTCCGCGAGTTCCTCGACCAGATCAATCCCGAAGACTTCGACCCGCACCAGGGTCGGCCGCCGGCCGCGGAGGCATAAGACCGCCCAGACAGCCTGCTCGGCTGAAGCCTCAGGCTCAACTACGCGTCGAGGGTTACGACACGCCCCGGGATACGGCTCACGTCGTTGACCCCGGTGTCTGACCGCCGTACGGTCACAAGAGTCCCGGGAAGCGCGCGGGCGCGATGAACGTCGATGCAGGAGGGCCTTCGTGGCTGGAGACAAGGGCACCACAGTCTCAACCGACACGTCCGCAGCGAATGCGGCCGCTAGCCACGAGGCGGCAGCGGCAGCAAGCCGACAGGGTCTGCTCTTCCACGACGACGTCGCCCCACTTCCCGACGACGTCGGCTATCGCGGACCGACAGCTTGTCACGCCGCCGGGATCAGCTACCGGCAGCTGGACTACTGGACCCGCACCGGCTTGGTCGAGCCCACCGTCCGCACGGCGGGTGGCTCCGGCACCCAGCGGCTCTACTCCTTCCGCGACGTCTTGCTGCTGAAGGTCATCAAGCGACTGCTCGACGCGGGGGTGTCACTGCAGCAGATCCGCACGGCGGTCCATCATCTGCGCGAGCGCGGCACCGACGACCTGACCGAGGTCACCTTGATGAGCGACGGCGCCAGCGTCTACGAGTGCCGCTCACCCGACGAGATCATCGACTTGCTGCAAGGCGGTCAAGGCGTCTTCGGCATCGCCATCGGCGGAGTCTGGCGCGAGATCGAGGGTTCGCTGTCCGAGCTGCCGAGCGAGCGGGCTGCCCGCGACGACATAGACCACCCCGACGACGAGCTCGCGATGCGGCGCAAGGCTCGCGTCGTCGGCTGAGCAGGTCGGCCACACGCTGGTAAAGTGGCATCGCCGCAACAGTTACGCGGGAGAGTCCGGCCGAGTGCCGGCGCCGAAGGGGCAAATCCTCCCCGGAACCTCTCAGGCCTCCGGACCGCGTGCACCCGGCGACTCTGGAGCGACCACGCGACAGAGGGGGAGGCTCGATTCGCTTCAGCCGAACAGGAGCCTTCCGTGGCCGACCGCCAGAGCCTGCGCAGTCTTGAGTCAGCGGCACCGTTCTCCCGCCGCCATATCGGTCCCGACGCCGCCGACCAGCGGCACATGCTGGAGACGCTCGAGCTTTCCAGTCTCGACGACCTCGTCTATGCCGCCTTGCCTGACTCGATCCGAGCCTCGAAGCCGCTCGACCTGCCTTCCGCGTTGAGCGAGGTGGAGGCGCTCAACCGGCTCAGGACGTTGGCCGAGCGCAACAACCCGCATGTGCCGATGATCGGTCTCGGCTACAGCGGCACGATCACGCCGGCTGTGATCAGGCGAAACGTCCTCGAGGATCCGTCGTGGTACACCGCCTACACGCCCTACCAGCCGGAGATCTCCCAAGGCCGCCTCGAGGCGCTGCTCAACTTCCAGACGATGGTCGGCGACCTGACCGGCCTCCCAACGGCGAACGCGTCGCTGCTCGACGAGGCGACGGCCGCGGCCGAGGCGATGACGCTCGTACGTCGGGCCAACCGCAAGAACACCTCGACCCGCTTCGTGATCGACCATGACTGCCTGCCTCAGACGATCGCCGTGGTGAAAACCCGGGCTGCCGCGATGGGCATCACTGTCGAGGTGCGCGACGCCTACTCGGACCTGCCGAGCGACGACATCTGCGGCGTGCTGGTCCAGTATCCCGGGGCAAGCGGCCGGCTGCGGAACCCGAACCAGGTCATCGACGCGGCCCACGCCGCCGGTGCCCTGGCCGTGGTGGCGGCCGACCTGCTCGGCCTTACCCTCCTCGAGGCGCCGGGGCACCTGGGTGCCGACATCGTGCTCGGCTCCAGCCAGCGCTTTGGCGTCCCCCTCTTCTACGGCGGACCGCACGCAGGCTTCATGGCCGTGACGGCGGGCCTCGAGCGGCACTTGCCCGGCCGTCTGGTCGGTGTCTCGGTCGATGCCGAGGGACGGCCGGCATACCGGCTGGCCCTGCAGACGCGCGAGCAGCACATTCGCCGAGACAAGGCCACGTCCAACATCTGCACCGCCCAGGTGCTGCTCGCCGTCGTCGCGTCGATGTATGCCGTCTACCACGGACCGGAGGGGCTTACCCGGATCGCCACCCGCACGCATCGCTACGCGACGCTGCTGGCGCGAGCCTTGGGAGACGCGGGCGCGTCCGTGGAGCATGCCAGCTTCTTCGACACCTTGACAGTCGTCTGCCCAGGCTCCGCCGAGCAGATCCGGATCGAGGCTCGTGGGCTCGGGCTGCACCTCGGCGTCGACGGTGCCGACCGCGTGCGCGTGTCCCTGTCGGAGCTGACCACTCGGGGGCACCTGCTGCGGGTGCTTGCGGGGTTCGGTGTATCCGAGGTCGACATCGATGCCCTCGACGACGACACCCCCGAGTGCATCGACGACGATCTTCGTCGCACCAGCGACTTCCTCACCCACCCGGTCTTCAACTGCTACCGGTCCGAGACCGAGCTGCTGCGCTACCTCAAGCAGCTGGCGGACCGCGACTACGCTCTCGACCGGGGCATGATCGCTCTCGGCTCGTGCACGATGAAGCTCAACGCCACCGCCGAGATGGAGCCGATCAGCTATCCCGGCTTCGCCGACCTGCACCCCTTCGCACCCGCGGACGACGCGCAGGGCTACGTCGAGCTCATCGAGACGCTCGAGAGCTGGCTGGCCGAGGTGACGGGCTATGCCCAGGTCTCCATCCAGCCCAACGCCGGCTCACAAGGAGAACTTGCGGGACTGCTCGCGATCCGTGGCTATCACCGGGCCGGTGGCGACCAGCAGCGAGACGTGTGCCTGATCCCGTCAAGCGCCCACGGCACGAATGCCGCCTCCGCCGTGATGGCGGGCATGCGCGTCGTGGTCGTCAAGGCTGACGAGCACGGCTCCGTTGACCGCGACGACCTGCTACGCCAGTGTGAGGCGCACGCCGACGACCTCGCGGCGATCATGGTCACCTACCCGTCCACGCACGGTGCCTACGAAGGCGGCATCGTCGAGGTATGCCGCATCGTGCACGACCACGGCGGACAGGTCTACGTCGACGGCGCCAACCTCAACGCGCTCCTCGGGTTGTCCAAACCCGGCGAGTTCGGTGGGGACGTGTCGCACCTCAACCTGCACAAGACGTTCTGCATCCCGCACGGAGGCGGCGGACCGGGGGTCGGGCCTGTCGGCGTGGCAGCGCACCTGGCCCCCTACCTCCCGACGCATCCGGCACATCCCGACGTCCAGCGTCGCGACGGCGCCGGGCCGGTGAGCGCAGCACCGTTCGGATCGGCCGGCATCCTGCCGATCTCGTGGGCCTACATCGCGATGATGGGCGCCGACGGCCTGACCGAGGCGACCTGCGTGGCGGTGCTGTCGGCCAACTACGTCGCGCGCCGGCTGCAAAAGCACTTTCCCGTCCTCTACAAAGGCCACGGGGGTCTCGTCGCGCACGAGTGCATCCTCGATCTGCGAGAGATGACCAAGTCGAGTGCTGTGGGGGTCGACGACGTCGCCAAGCGGCTCATCGACTACGGCTTCCATGCGCCGACGATGAGTTTCCCCGTCGCGGGCACGTTCATGGTCGAGCCGACGGAGTCGGAGAGCCTGGCCGAACTCGACCGGTTCTGCGACGCCATGATCGCGATCCATGCTGAGATCGAGGCCGTCGGTGCCGGTGAGATCTCGCTCTCCGACAGCCCACTCGCGCATGCCCCCCACACGACGAGCAGCCTGGCTGGTGAGTGGGACCGGCACTACTCGCGTGAGCGGGGCGCCTTTCCCGCCGGGAGAACGCCAGACAAGTATTGGCCGCCGGTGAGCCGTATCGACCAGGCGTACGGCGACCGGCACCTGGTGTGCTCCTGTCCAGATCCGGCCGCCTTCGCCGAGGAGACCCATGCCGGCTGAGCAATCCGACCAGGGACCGTCGCAACGTGCGGAGCTGGTACGGCAGGCGGCTGAGGCGGGCCGGTTGCCGAGCATCGTGGCCGCGACGTTCACCCACGGCGTCCTCGACTGGCAGTTTGGTCTTGGCCCGGCTGCAGCGCAGTACCGGATCGGTTCGATCACCAAGACGTTCACCGCGGTCATGGTGATGCGGCTTCGCGACCAGGGGCGCGTCGACCTTCGTGACCCGCTCGGCAAACACGTGCCGGACGCCCCCTACGGCGACCACACACTGCGCGGCCTGCTCGCCCACAACTGCGGCATGACGGCCGAGCCGACGGGGCCGTGGTGGGAGCGTTCCGCGGGGGTGTCGTGGGAACGGCTCGCGGCCGACAACCGCGAGCCGCGCCTCGTCTTCCGGCCGGGTGAGCGCTACCACTACTCCAACCTCGGCTACGGCCTGCTCGGTGAGCTGGTCGCCCGACTGAGTGGGATGTCGTGGTTCGAGGCGGTGCGCGCGGCGTTGCTCGAGCCACTCGGCCTGACCTCGACGACGTACGACCGCCTGGAGGGTGCGGCGCCGGGCACCTCACGCGACCCGCGCAACGGCAGGCTGATGGCGGAGCCGGCGACCCGCACGGGTGCGATGGCGGCGGCAGGGCAGCTGTGGAGCACAGCCACCGACCTGGCCCGCTGGGGGGAGCTCCTGGCGGGCGGCGACGCCGCGCTCGTGCGGCCGGCAAGCCTGGTCGAGATGCTGACAGCACAGTCGGCAGACCCCGACACTCAGCACGTCGGCGCCTACGGGCTGGGGACCCGGTTGAGATGGCACCCGAAGGGGACACTCGTCGGGCACACCGGGTCCATGCCCGGCTTCCTCGCAGCCCTGCTTGTCGACCCCGCCAGCCACCGCGGCGGCCTGGTGCTGACCAACGCAACGACTGGGCTCGACCCCGAGGCGCTGGTCGTGCGCCTCATCGACGCGGCGGGCGAGCCCGCTCCTGCACCCACCCTGAACGCCAGACTCGACCGGTCAAGCCTGCGGCCGGAGTCCGTGGCACTGGAAGGTCCGTGGTACTGGGGCAACACTCCCATGAGGCTGGAGGCCACCGCGAGAGGCTTCGACCTGGTGACCGATTCCTCGCGGCGCACGTTCACGCTCGTTGGTTCTGATCAGTTCGTCGGTGAGGACGGCTACTTCGCCGGCGAACGCCTCGACGTCGTACGCCGACCGGACACCACGGTGTCGCAACTCGAGGTCGTCGGGTTCGTGCTGACCCGGCAGCCCTACGACCCGGCTGCCCCCATCCCAGGCGGCCCGCCGACTCAGTTGGCCTGACTGACCGTCGACATGTTGAAGTCCGGGATGCGCAGCGCGGGCGTCGCCGTACGCGGGAAGTAGTCGCCCCACTCGCGCGAGAACGAGCGCACCGTGTCACCGGCCTCGCTGAACCTGCCCAGCAGGTCGATGGGGCTCTCGTTGAACCGGAAGTTGTTGACCGCCCCGACCACCTCGCCGCCTTCGATGAGGTAGACCCCGTCTCGGGTCAGGCCGGTGAGGAGCAGGGTGTGCGGATCGACCTCCCGGATGTACCACAGGCAGGTGACGAGCAGTCCACGGTCGGTCTGTGAAACGAGGTCGTCGACCCGTCCGTGGCCGCCGCTCACCGACAGGCTCAGGTTGTCGATGAGAGGAGTGTTGCCGAGGCCGGTGAGGGCGGCGGTGTGCCGGGACGTGCCCAACGCCCTGAGCCTGCCGTCGCTGATCCAGTCGGTGGCGCTGAGCGCGAGGCCGTTGTCGAAGACGCTCTGCGCCGAGTTCGAGGAGGTGGCGACGACGAACGGCTCGGCCGTGAGGCCGCGCTGTTGGGGGTCAGACCAAAGCCGTACGCCCGGTTTGACGATCTGATGTCCGACCCGGGTGCCTCCGTCGGGAGAGCTGAAGACAGTCTGGCCGTCGTCCGCGTCGCGGGCGCTCGCGACGAAGTATGCATAGACGGCGAGGTCGGCCACGGAGGTGGGGGACAGGATCGTTTCGTAGCGACCCGCGGGCAGTTCGATCGCGCGGGTCGCCCACCCGATGCGGCGGACCAGCTCATCGGTCAGCGCGGGCACGTCGAGTTCGTCAACCTGCTCGACCGCCTGCCCCACCCAGGCCGATGTCGACAGGTCGCTCGGCTTGCCGGTGATGCCGATATGCCCGGTTGGCTGCTCATGACGCAGCCGGAGGCCCGTCGAGGTCGCGAGGTAGGTGGTTGTCACATCGTGCTCGACGTAGCCGTAGAGCAGACGCTGCTCGCTGCGGGCGCGCTCGAACGACGCGCCGAGCCTGTCCGCGAGCCCGCCGAACGCGTCGATGCTGGTAAGTCCCGGCTCCTGCTCGAAATCGGGTGACGCCTCGCCCGTGACCAGCGGCGCGGCGTCGACGCTCGGGCCGGCGAGCCGGGCAGCGGCATCGGCAGCCTCGACGAGGGCCTGGACCTGGCCGGTAGTGCTGGCGGAGCGGGTGAGCACGCCGGCGGCGGTGCCCTCCGTGCCTTCGACGATCGAGACCACTGTCAGATGCGTGGCCGTCATCACGCCGTTCGTCGTCAGCGTGTTGTTGGCCCACCGCAGGTTCGCCGTCGACGACATGCGCAAAATGGCCACGCAGTGGTCGGCCGTCGACACGTCGAGGGCCTGCTCGACCAATGATTGGGCAGTGGACATGTCAACGACCAGCCTCCGACGTCGTGTTGAGGATGTTGATGCCGCGAAACAGTGCCGAGGGGCACCCGTGGCTCACCGCGGCGACCTGTCCCGGTTGCGCCTTCCCGCAGTTGAAAGCCCCCTGCAGCACCCAGGTTCGCTCACCGCCGACCGCCTCCATGGCTCCCCAGAAGTCAGTAGTGGTGGCCTGGTAGGCGACGTCGCGCAGCTGCCCCTGGAGTCGGCCGTCGCGGATCTCGAAGAAGCGCTGCCCGGTGAACTGGAAGTTGTAGCGCTGCATGTCGATGCTCCACGACTTGTCACCCACGACGTAGATGCCGCGCTCCACGCGCGCGATGAGGTCCTCGGTCGACACATCGTCGGCGGCGGCGCGTAGGGAGACGTTGGCCATCCGCTGGATGGGGATGTGGGCAGGGGAGTCGGCCAGCGCACAGCCGTTGGACCGCCCCCAATCCATCAGCTTCGCCATCCGGCGGTCGGTCTGGTATCCGACGAGCACACCGTCCCGGACCAGATCCCAGCTCTGTGTCGCGACTCCGTCGTCGTCGTAGCCGATGGAGGCCAGCCCGTGCTCGGCCGTGCGATCTCCGGTGACGTTGAGACAGGGGGAACCGTAGCGCAGGCTGCCGAGCTTGTCGGGCGTCGCGAACGACGTACCGGCGTAGTTCGCCTCGTAGCCCAGCGCCCGATCGAGCTCGGTGGCGTGGCCGATGCTCTCGTGGATCGTGAGCCACAGGTTCGACGGATCAACCACGAGGTCGTGACGGCCCGCCTCGACGCTGGGCGCGGCGAGCTTGTTGGCCAGCAGCTGGGGGAGCGCGGCCAGCTCGCTCTTCCAGTCGTAGCCGGTGCCGGTGAGGTACTCCCAACCTCGACCCACGGGTGGCGAGATCGTGCGCATGGAGTCGAACACGCCGCGGTCGCGGTCGGCGCCGTGGATCTCGAGGCTGGGATCCAGCCTGACCCGCTGCTGGGTCGTGGTAGTTCCGTGTGAGTCGGCGTAGAACTTGTTCTCGCGCACCTGCTGCACCGAGGCGGCCACATGGTCGACCACGGTGTGTGCCAACAGGTCCTTGCTCCAGTCGGCCAGCAGAGCGGTCTTGTCGGCGACCGGGACCTCGAAGGGGTCGATGTCGTACGGCGACACCCAGGTCACGTCCGGGTAAACCGGCTCGTCGGCAAGCTCGATGCGTTCGACGGCGATGGGCTTGGCCACCATGGCCACCCGGACCGCCTGCTCGGTGACGCGCACCACCTCGTCGGTGCTGAGGGCGCTGCCTGCGGCGAAGCCCCACGCGCCGTCAACGATCACCCTGACGGCGAAGCCGACATCGTCGCTCTCGGAGGCGTCTACGAGGGCCGCGTCGCGCAGCGTCACGCCTTGCGTGCGGATGCGCTCGAGCCGGAAGTCGGCGTGCTCTGCGTTGAAGTCGCGGGCCCGCTGGAGCGCCGCGTCGGCGAGCTTCTTCAGCGGGAGATCGAGAAAATCCGCGTCGATGCGACGGGTCGTTGGCATGGGCCGCAGCGTAACAACACGGCGATCCGGTCCCGCACGGTCACCCTGATGGATCTGCGACGATGCCGCCCATGCCGCACGAGGATGCCTTCCGACCGGACCAGGCCGGGCTGATCACAGCCGTCAGCAACTGACGGCGGCTTGCAGCGAGCCAGGGCCGGCCACGATGCAGGCGATGATGAGCAGCCGGGAGGCGGCGAGCAACAGCGGCAGTCTTCGTCTCAGCGGCGCCCGAGCCGGCGTTCGCCGCTCGCGCCGGGCTGGTAGGTCAGGTGGTAGTGCTCGTAGAGCAGTGGCTCGGTCGCAGCCTCCAGCTCACCGTCGGTGTCGATCGCGGGGGCATCTTTCACCAACTTCTTGTCAGCTTGGACGCGGAGATGCCTCGGTGCGACACGGGCCCCGTCAAGCGGCACGAAGACGAGCCGGTGCCGGCCCACCAGCCCCACCTTGACGGTGGCAAAGGCGGGGAGCTCCGAAGCAGTGTCGAAGTACACCGCCTCGAGCGAGCCGATCTTGGAGCCGGCTCGGTCGACGACGTCTTCGCCTCGCCAGTCTCGGATGTCATCTGCCTCGAACACAGGCGACCTCTCAGCGTGAGTTGTTGACGCCAGCGAAGTGGCGAGCATGTGCTGAGACTGTACTGCCTAGCAGACGAGGTGGCCGAAGGCCTCGGGCTGCGCGTCGGTGGGACGGTGCGGAGCAATCACGACGCCGTTAGGGAGCAGCTCGCCGGTGTCGTCGAAGAGGAAGACCCCGTTGCACAGCAAACTCCAGCCCTGCTCGGGATGAGCAGCCACCGTGTGGGCCGCCTCCCGGTCCGCCGCGTCGGACGGGGGACAGAGCGGAACGTGGGTGCAGGTAGTTCCGAGAACATGTTTCACCACTCCAGTGTGCCTCTCAGACACGACAATCGTCAGCGTTATGGCCGTTCGGTGGACGGGTGTCGCCCAAGACGGCTGATGCCGCCTGGCCGGTCACCCGGCTACGATGTGCGAGCCTCGCGGCGATCCCACGACCAGGACCTTGGCCGGAATGCGCATCCGCAGCTCGCTCAGATGGCTCACCAGACCCACAGACCGCCCACCCGAACGCAGCGCGTCGATCTCGTCCATCACCTCGTCGAGCGTGTCCGGATCGAGACTGCTGAACCCCTCGTCGACGAACACCGTGCTCAGCTCGGTGCCGCCGATCTCGTCTCGGACCAGGTCCGCGAGCCCCAGGGCCAGGGCGAGACTGACGTAGAACGTCTCACCACCGGACAGCGTCACCGGGTCGCGGGTCTCCCCGGTGTAGGTGTCAAGCACGATCAGACCGAGCCCTCCTCGAGCGTCGCCGACGCAGCGCTGCATCGAGTGCTGCAGCTGGTAGCGACCCCCGGAGATCTTGCCCAGCCGCACGTTCGCCGCCTCCACGACCTGTTGCAGGCGTGCGCTGAGCACGTAGTGGGACAGCCTCGTACGGGTGCGGTTGTCGGCGGACGTGCCGGCGCACATGCTGGCCACGTCGATGGCCAGGTCACGGGCCGCGGTAAGCGGCCACCATTGCGCCAGCGCGGTGTCGAGCTCACCGCGCAAGACGTCCAGCCGGTCCAGGCGCTCCACCTCACGACGGGCCGCCCCGGCGGCGTGTTGATGCGCCTGCCGGTGTTGCGAGAGGGCTCTGCGGAGCCCCGCGATGTCGGGTGGAGGCTGGCGGGCGGCTTCGACCAGTGTGGCGGCGGACGCGGTGCGCGCCGCCACGGCGCGGGCTTCGAGATAGCCGCGGTGCAGCGCCTCGGCGTTGCTGATCTCCGACCTCGAAAGTCTGGCCGTGCGTACGTCGCCGGCATCGACGAAGTCGCTGGCCCGCACCGCGTCTGCGAACCGCTGCGCCCGCTCGTCCCGGGCGTCGACGAGCCGGGCTGTCGCGTGCATGCTCTGCGCCAGCTCGTCGCAGTCCGCCGCGCGGGCCGACAGTTCAGTCACCCTGTCGGCCACCGTGGCGTCCCCAATGACGGCAACGAGCTGCTCACGCTGCCTGGCGGCCGCTTCGACTCGCACCTCCAGCCGTGTCCTCAGGACCTCGATGCTCGTGCGGGCGCCGGCGTAACGCTGCTCGAGGCTGTGCTGGGCCCGCTCGAGCACGTGAATCTGCGCGGTGAGCGCGTTGCGCCTGGCTTCGGCCTCGATCGCTTCCTCCAAGGCCACTGCGGCGGACTCACGCTGAGACGTCGACTGCTCCACGCTCAAGCCGTGGCAGCCTGTGTCAAGTGCGGCAACGCGGAGCTGGACAGCATGCACGTGGTCGCGTGCGGCAGCGAGTCGCTCCTCCGCGACGCGCAAGACGTCCAGGGTCGCCGTCTCGGCGTCGGAGTCGACATGGTCGCCGGAAACCTTCGCGGGGTGTGGGTGCTCGGCGCTTCCGCAGACGGGACAGGCACTGCCGGGCGACAACTCCTGAGCCAGCACAGCAGCCATGCCGGCAATTCGGCGCTCACGAGCATCCAGCCAACCCAGCTTGGCGGTGAGGTAACCATCCCGGGCCCGAAGCGCATCGTCATCAGCGGCCTCGAGCCCCGCGCGCAGGCCAGCCAGCTCACACGCGGCGGCGTGGACGGTCCGGGCGTGCTGCACGTGGGCTCTCAGCTGACCGAGCTCGGCTGCGGAGTGGGTCACGCGGGCGAGCTCAGCGCGCGCCTCGCCGATGGCCTCAGGAGCGGCGGCGAGCTCTGCTGCCATTGCCGTGATCTCTGCGTCCTGGTGAGAGACACCCTCGCGAAGCGACGCGATCTCCTGGAGCGACAACTCCACCTCAGCCTCGACCGACGACAGCGCCTGCGCCGTGCTGAGCTCAGCGCGGAGGGCAACGGAAAGGGCCGTCACATCACAGACCGGCAGAGCATCCAAAGGCCGGGCGTCGGGCCAGCCCGACCTGACGAACAGCTCGAGGGTCTCGTCCCGCGAGCGCTGCCAGCTCTGCTCGGCCTCGTCACAGAGCTCGAGAAGCGGCTGGAGCCCTTCGGCGGCTCGGGCGCGGTTGACCTCTCGCTCGCGGTCGCGGACCAGGTCGGCCGTCGCGTCGAGCTCGGCGAGCTGGCGCAGCGCCTCCGCATAAGACTGCTGCCGGTCGCGCAACGTCTGTGCTTCGTCGAGGGCATGCTCGGCGGCCTTGACGCGGTCGAGCGATGCCGCCTCATGGACGCGGGTCTGCGCGACCGACGCTGTGGTGGCTTCGAGCACGGTTTCGAGGGCTTGGCGAGAGTCCGCGAACGATGACCCCGCGCTGGCGGCGCAGACCTCGGCGGTGGCGGTGAGCGGCGAACCGTGGGCCTCGTCGATGTGGGCGAGCAACCGGCTGATCCTCGTCTCCTGTGCCTGGCAGGCGTTGTCGCAGCTGCGGCGGTGCTCGGCGAGCCACTGCTCGATCCGCAGGAACCTGCCGCTCTCGAAAAGTGACTCGAGCACGTCATGTCGCTGTTTGGCGCCGGCGCGCAGGAACGTCTGGAACTGCCCCTGCGGCAGCAGGACGACCTGGCAGAACTGGTCGCGGTTCATGCCGAGCAGGCGGGTGACCAGATGGCCCACCTCGTCGAGCCGGCTGGTCAGCGGAACCCACTGTCCGGCGACCAGCTCCGACACCGTCGCCTTCGCGGCCTGGTCGACGTGGCCGGACTTCGCCCGACGCGACGCCCGGACCCAGGCGGGGCTGCGCCGCAGCGTGAAGCGTCGCCCGCGCAAGCTCACCTCGAGCTCGATGACCGGTTGCGCCTCAGGTCCGGCGTGGTGGCTCTTGAGATCCTTGGCGTTGTTGCGTGCCCCGGGAACGGCGCCGAACAGCCCGAAGCAGATCGCGTCAAGAACGCTCGTCTTGCCGGCGCCGGTCTGCCCCGTCAACAAGAAGAGACCCACGTCGTTGAGCGCGTCGAAGTCGATGCGCTGTGTGTCGGCGAACGGACCGAACGCGGTGACCTCGAGGCGGTGCACCCTCACGAGGCGACGTCCTCGGCGATCCGGCACGCCGTGGACGCCTCGTCGAGAAGGACAGCCTCATCCGGTGTCGGGCCGCTGTCCCGCACGTCGGTGAAGAAGCTGGCCAGGACCTCGGCGTCGGGCTTGCCGCCCACGTGCCTCGCCTGAGCGGGATGTTCGGCCCCGGCTCCCACCGGCTCGAACCTCACCACGAGCGTATGAGGGAACCGCTGTCGCAGCCGCTCCAAGGCGTGCAGGGGCCGCCGGGAGTCGGTCAGCGTCGCCTGCACCCAGGCCCGCTCAGCATGGGCATGCGCTGGCTCGGTGAGCAGGGCATCGATGGACCCTCTGACGAGCGCCAGCGGCCTCGGGACCGGGGCGGCGGCGAACTGCGTCGACGCCAGTCCCGACCCATCGAGCTCCAGCAGCCACGACCCCTTGCAGTGTGCCGCCTCACTGAAGGAGTAGGCCAGCGGGGATCCCGAGTAGCGCACACCGTCGGCCAACGTGTGGCGAGCGTGCAGGTGGCCGAGCGCGACATAGTCGACTCCGTCGAACGTCTTCCGGCCGACGCTGGCGACGCCGCCGACACCGATGTCGCGCTCGCTGTCGCAGGAGGCTGCGCCGACCACGAAGGCGTGGGCCATCACGACTGACCTCGTTGTGCGAGGTCGGCGACCGAGATCCGCCCGGACCCGCGCCATCGCCTCGTCGAGCACGGCTTGGTGGCTGCGACCGGCCAGTCCCCAGGACCCCCGGACGAGCTCGGGCTCCAGATACGGCAGGGGGTAGATGGCCACGTCGCCGAACGTGTCCGGGACGACGATGGGTGAACCGACCCCGCGCGGGTCGGTGCGCAGGTGGATTCCCACCGCGTCGATGAGCTCGGCAGCGAAGCCGAGCCGGCTAGCGGAGTCATGGTTGCCGCTGGTCAGGACGACCCTGACCCCGGCGGAGAGCAGCCGGCGCAGGGCATCACTCGCCAGCCGGACCGCGTCGACCGGCGGCAGGGCGCGGTCGTAGATGTCTCCGCTGACGACGAGCGCGTCGACCGACTCCGCGCGGGCCGTCTCGACGAGGTGGTCGATGAAGAGGCTCTGCGCGTCGAGCAACCCCTCACGATGCAACGACCGGCCCAGATGCCAGTCGGAGGTGTGCAGGAGGCGCATGTCGGTAACGCTATGGGGCGGCACCGACACAAACGCTGCTCACACGCCGCGGATGCGCTCCGGGTGAGTGTAGACGACGTACCTCGTGCCGCGGGTGAAGCCGCACAACGTGATCCCGGAGCGCTCCGCGAGCTCGACGGCCAGGCTCGAAGGCCCCCCGACGGCCACGACGACTCCCACCCGGCCGGCCACGGCCTTCGTGACGATGTCGAAGCCGATCCGTCCGCTGACGCACAAGACGGCGTCGGAGCCGAACTCCACAGTGCCGAGCTGGCGGGCGCCGAGCACCTTGTCGACGGTGTTGTGGCGACCGATGTCCTCGCGGGACACCACGAGACTGCCGTCAAAGCCGAAGACCCCACTGGCATGGATCGAGCCGGTGCGGCCGAAGACCGGCTGACGCTCGCGCAGCGCTTGAGGCAGCGCCACGATGAGGTCCGAGCCGACGCTGCCGGCCACCGGCACGGGGGACGCGTCGGGGCTGAAGACGCCGTCGAGGCTCTCGGTGCCGCAGACTCCGCACGCCGACGACATCGTCGTGGTCCGGCTGGAAGGGTGTCGTTCGGGTACGCGGTCGAGCTCGACCGTGACCACGTTGTAGCGCTGGTCCCGCGAGAGTGCGCGGTCCAGACAGTAGGCAACCGAGCGCGGGCGTTGCCCGATCGCGAGGGATCCCTCGGCGAGCAGGAAGCCGGCAGCCAGCTCGAAGTCCGCCCCCGGTGTGCGCATGGTCACAGCCACGCGGGTGGCGGCGTGGCCGGGCCAGGCGAGCCGGATCTCCATCGGCTCCTCGGTGACGACGAAGTCGGGACGGCGCAACACCTCGGCGCCGTCGACCTCGACGACGCTGCGGCGGACCGTCGGACCGGGACGTCGTGCATCACTCACGCTGCCGATGCTAGTGCTGGTCGCGAGGCGTCAGCGATCGAACGACGAGCGGCTCCTCAGCGCACGGCGTAGGTCGTCGGTGCGATCGCTGATCGCCCTGCGTGCACCGGAGGTGAGGTCGCCGCCGGCGAGACACTGCTCAGCCAGCTCGACCGTCGTGGTGCTGACGGCGAACCGCGGGAACGCGAGCTCGGCCAGCCGTTCCACCAACCAACCCGTCCGGATCCGGGCGGTCGCCGGCACGTCGTGGAAGAAACGAGCGACGTACGGCTCAGTCAGCTCGCCTTGTGCGGGACGGAAGAAGTACTCCGCTAACGCGAAGAGCTCGTAGTTGCCCAGGGAGTCGGCGGTGGTGAGGGTTCGCCAGACCTCGGACTTCGTCGCCGGGTCGGGCAGAGCCGCTCGGCATTCCAGCGCGTGAATGGCGCCCTCAGAGGACGGGTCACGATCCTGCTCGGAGGCAACGTCGTCCAGCCCGTAGGCACCGACCTCGCAGAGCTGTCGGGTCAGCCGCCAGCGCAGATCCTCGTCGGTGACGAGACCGTCCGGGGCCGCGCCGTCGAGCCAGGACGTGATCGTGTCGGCGTCGTGGCTCGCCGCGATCCATGCGCGCGCGGCAACCAGCTGACGGTTGCTGGCGGGCTCGGCCTCGACGAGGATGCGCCAGGCCACCGTCGCCAGCCGCTCACGGCGCGAGGGGTCGGCGAGGAACGTGCCGTACCGGGCGATCGTCGCCGGCAGCACCGCCTCCACGCCGAGATCGGACTCGCCGGGCAGCGCCTGCTCGGCAACGACCAGGTAGCGCTCCGGGTCGAGGACGCCGTCAAGAAGACTCTCTCGCAGCGCTCCCCAGACCACGGCCCGGGCGAGGGGGTCGTCGATCGAGCCCAATGTCTGTGGTGCCTGTGCGATTGAGACGTCGTCGAGGAGCAGCTTTGCCCACGTCTCGTCGGCTGAGTCGGGCAGCACGAGCCCGGCGCCGTCGTACGCGAGCGGGACCGGCGTCACCGCGTCGGTGACGAGCAGGGGAGTCGTCTCGGTGCGGCCGCCGGAACCGAACCACGTCACGTGGATGGCATGCGGACGCGAG
Source organism: Propionibacteriales bacterium (assembly GCA_038238115.1). Taxonomy (GTDB): domain Bacteria; phylum Actinomycetota; class Actinomycetes; order Propionibacteriales; family Nocardioidaceae; genus JBBRYB01. The sequence continues at coordinate 54,648 of JBBRYB010000011.1, forward strand.
ACATCCTCGGAGGAACCGTTGGCCTTCTCGATCAGCGGCTGGCCGTCGGGGGACAAGACGCACGACAGCGTGTCGACGCCGGAGGTGCGCAGCCACGCGCTCGCCCAGGCGCGCACGTCCTTGTCGCTGGCCGTCGACCAGGAATCCAGCAGGTCGTCGAGGCGCGCATTACCGTAGGAGTGTCTGGTCAGATGGTCGACGACCCCGGCCAGGAAAGCCTCGTCGCCGAGGTAGGAGTTGAGCTGTCGCAACACGGCGGCGCCCTTGGTGTAGGAGATCCCGTCGAAGTCGCTGAGCGCCTGGTCGGTGTCACGGGCACCGTTGCCGGCGACGGGGTGGGTCGAGGACCGCTGGTCGGCGGCCATGCCCCAGGCCTTGCGCGCGTAGGCGAACTCCGCCCAGCCGCTCTTGAAGCTCGTCACGTCATGGGCGACGCGATAACCCATGTATTCGGCGAACGACTCGTTGAGCCAGAGGTCGTCCCACCACGTCATCGTCACCAGGTTGCCGAACCACTGGTGGGCCATCTCGTGGGCGACGACGTATGCACGGGTGGCGCGGAGCATGTCGGTCGCCTGCGCCTTGAAGACGAGTGAGTCGGTGAACGTCACGCAGCCGGGATTCTCCATCGCGCCGGCGTTGAAGTCGGGACAGAAGACTTGATGGTAGTCGCCGAACGGATAGCGGATCGCGAAGAGGCGGTGATACTCGTCGAAGCACTGGCTCGTGACGTCGAAGAGCTCTTCGGCGTCCTTGTCGAGGTGCGCAGCCAGCGACTGGCGACAGTGCAGTCCGAGCTCGATGCCGTCGTGCTCGGCGGTGATGGAGTGATAGGGACCGGCAACGAGCGTCGCGAAGTAGGTCGCGAGCGGCTTGGTCTCCGCCAGCTCCCACTCTCCGGGACCGACCTCGGTGGCCCGGCCGTTGCCGAGCACGATCCAGCCACGCGGCACCGACACCGTGACCCGGAAGATCGCCTTGAGATCGGGCTGGTCGAAGGACGCGAAGACGCGCGGGGCGGCCGGGAGGAACGTCATCGCATAGACGTAGGCCTGCTTGTCCTCGGCATCCACGGCGCGGTGCAAACCCTCGCCGTCATGGGAGTAGGCCATCATGGCCTCCACGTCGAGCACATTGTGCTCCTGGAGGCCGCTCAGCTGGAGCCGTCCGTCAGCCAGCGCACCGACGTCGAGCGCCGTGCCGTTGAGGCGCACCGACGTGAGCGTGGCGGGCTGGACGTCGACCCAGGTGTCCTGTCGGCCCCGGCTCTCGAACTGGATCGTGGTACGCGACAAGAACTCGGCGTCACCTCGCGTCAGGTCGAGGTGGACGTCATACGACCCGACCGAGATCGAATCTGCACGCGTTTTCGCTTCGCTGACCGTCAGACTGGACATGCGGTCAGACTATGGGTGTGCGCTGGCACACAGCCACTCGACTCGTGTCGGGGTACTAGGTTGGGCCAATGCCTGCACACGCATGGACCGCCGCCGATATGCCCGACCAGTCCGGCCGCACGGTGATCGTGACGGGCGCCAACAGCGGTCTCGGGCTCGTGACCGCGCGTGCCTTCACCCGGGCCGGCGCCCGCGTGGTGCTGGCCGTGCGAGACATCGAACGAGGGGAGTCGGCGCGATCGTCGCTCGACAGTGACGCCGGCAACGGTGCCGCCGAGGTACGGCGTCTCGACCTGGCCGACCTGGCGTCGGTCCGCGCCTTCGCCGACTCCTGGGCTGGCCCCGTCGACGTACTCGTCAACAACGCGGGGGTGATGGCGGTGCCGCTGCGTCGGACGTCCGACGGGTTCGAGGTGCAGATCGGCACCAACCACCTCGGCCACTTCGCCCTCACGAACCTGCTGCTACCGCGCATCACCGACCGGGTGGTGACGCTGTCGTCGTCGGCGCATCGGATGGGCAAGATCGACCTCGCCGACCTGAACTGGGAGCGGCGCCGCTACCGCCGCTGGGCCGCCTACGGTCAGTCCAAGCTCGCCAACCTGCTCTTCACGTTGGAGCTGCAGCGACGCCTCGACCGCCTCGGCTCGCGCCTGCGGGCGACGTCGGCGCATCCGGGCTATGCCGCCACCAACCTGCAGAGCCACACCGGTCACGCTTTGCAGAACGCCGCCATGGCGATCGCCAACAAAGTGGTGGCCCAGAGCGACGAGATGGGGGCGCTGCCGACGCTCTACGCCGCCACGCAAGACCTCCCGGGCGCCAGCTACGTGGGGCCGAACGGCTTCAACGAGACCCGTGGATACCCAACTCTCGTGGGTCGCACCGCGGAGGCGAGCGACACCGAGATGGCCGCGCACCTGTGGGATCTGTCCGAGAACCTGACAGGGGTTCGGTTCGCGCTTGCCGCCGACGCCGGGTCGCCCTAGGCAGGGAATGCGCACAACGCGATACGAGGGTCGATCCCGGCGTATCCCGCAGCGTAGGCGACGTACCCGACTGGTTCGAGGATGTGGCTGTGTACGCAGCACGTCACGGCACGGTCCCTTTCTGCCGTCGACTGCTACTGGCCAGCGGAGCGGCCCGACGGGCGCCGCCGGATCACCCCTGCAGGCGAATCGCCGCGTCATCGACCTGAGGCCGGTAGCCGCCTCGCAGGGCGGCCAGCGTGGAAGGCGGTGTGACCGCGTCGACCGTTCCCGTCCGGGGCCGGCTCCGCGCGCCGGCATAGCCCTGCGTCGTCCACGCGACCGTGGAGTCCTCAAGCACCAGCCGCGGCTCGCCCTCGACGACGACGAACGTCCCGACCGGCAGCGACGGCCATGACATTCGGTGCAGCCGCCGGCGGTGCGTGCCGCGGACGATCCGCTCGCCATGCAGCTGCCGGTTGATCTGCGTGGCATCCGGCACCGCAACACCGATCTCCGCTGACCATGCCTGTCGGTAGGCGTCGTACGCGTCTCGACGGCACAGCGCGCACGGCCGGTGTCCCGCGGCGAGCGCGACCGCCTCGTCGTGGAAGAAGAGCACCGTGAAGTGGTGGGGTGCCCACTGCGGCAGCCGCCAGTCCTGGTGCTCGAGGGCGCAGACGATCCAGAGGTCGCTGACGTGGGAGCGCACCAGCTGGTCGCCACGGTGCAGGATGCCTCGGTTGCCCAGCCAGGCGCCGCGCATCTCGATCGCCACGATGTCGCCCATCGGCGTGACGCGATTGCGTCTGGGTGCGCAGGCGCGCGGGCGTGGGGGAGGGGTCATGGCGGCCTCGGTCCCGATCCTGTCACGCATCGACGAGACCCCGGGTGAGGAGGTCGACGAAGCCGACGCCTCGCGCGCCAGGCACATCTACAGCAGAGCGAAGCCGACTTCGAGACGATCGCCTTCAATACCAGTGCCGCACGAGCTTTCGTCGGGTAGCTGACTCGTCGTCGCCGGGCGCGGGCGAAGCAGGTTCTCGAGTTGTTCGCCTCGTAGTATCCGGCTGTGACAGCTGGGCTCGACAACCTCTCCACACGGCAGAGGACACTGGTGAACCAGTGGCTTCCGCAGGCGAGCGTCGAGAAGGACCACAGCTGGGGCCTCGTGGGGACGACCGTTCTCGAAGTGACGTATGACGGGTCAGGCTTCATCGTCAAGGCTGGCGGCGAGAGCGACCATCACATCGAGCGCGAGATCCACGCTCACCTCCGCTGGCTCGATCCATGGACCAGCAGCGGTCGAGCACCGGCTCTTGCGCACCATGACGCGGAGGCGAAGCTCCTCGTCACCAGGTATCTGTCCGGTCGCCTGGTGGTCAGCACTGCGTACGCAGCCGATCCGGCCACCTATCGGCAGGCGGGCGAGCTTCTCGCCCTGCTCCACGCCCAGACCGCCGTGACCGACGATGACTACGAGGCTCGCGAGAGGCGAAAGTCGCTCACCTGGCTCGACGGGCCGCACCGGATCGCCCCCGACGTGGTGGAGCGGCTGCGAACCGAGATCGCCTCGTGGCCGACGCCGGCAGCGACCCTCGTCCCCACGCACGGGGACTGGCAGCCGCGGAACTGGCTGGTCCACGACGGCGTCGTGAACGTCATCGACTTCGGCCGTGCGGCGATGCGCCCAGCGATGAGCGACTTCGCCCGGCTGGCCGTCCAGGACTTCCGCCGCGACCCCTCTCTCGAGACTGCCTTCCTCGACGGGTACGGCGCCGACCCCCGAGAGCCGGGCGCCTGGCACCGCAACCAGGTCCGCGAGGCGATCGGCACCGCCGTTTGGGCATACCGGGTAGGCGACGAGAGGTTCGAAGCCCAAGGCCACCGAATGATCGTCGACGCACTCTCAGCCTCGTCCCCCGGCTCGGCAGGGCCACGCAACCGGGCTTTGGGACGCGTGACGCCCAACAGCGGGCGCGCGACTGACGACCAGTCGCGCGGATAATGCGGCCCGGCCCGGGCGAAACCCAGTTGATGGCAGGACGCCGCCACCGCAGAATGAGGCCGTGCCGGACAAGCCAGCCGACCAGCCGGCCAGCCAGATCATCTACCAACACCCGCTGGCGTACCTGCTGGGTCTTGAGGGTGTTGCTCTCATGCGCGCCTTCGCCGGCGAGCATGACCGGGTCTTTACGGAGGCCCGGTTTGCCGAAGTTCGCTGGCTCCTCGACCGCGCCGACGATCTCGGACCCGGAGTCGATGTGCCTGCGCTGCCCGTCGCCTCGGGCTACGACGGCTGGGCGGTGACGTACGACGGTGAGGACAACGGCTGCTTCCCGATGCGCGACGCCGTACTCACGCCAATGCTCGACCGCCTCACGCCGGGTCGTACGCTCGATGCTGCGTGCGGAACCGGCGCTGTGGCGCGACAGTTGCTCGTCCGGGGCCACGCCGTGGTCGGCGTCGACGTCTCCGAGGGCATGCTCGCGCGAGCTCGGCAGGCCGTACCCGGCGCCCGCTTCATGGCGGGTGACATGAATGCCCTGCCGCTACCCGACGGCGACGTCGATCACGTGGTATGCAGCTTGGCGCTGGCCCACCTGAACGACCTCCGCCCGTTCTTCGCCCAGGCAGCGAGGGTGATGCGGCCCGGTGGCCATCTGCTCCTGCTCGACACTCGCGGGCACTTCACCGGTTCCAGCCGCTACCCACTGGTCAAGGAGGCGCGGGACGGCCGAGTCGGGCACATCGCCGGCTACAGTCACGGCCTCGGCGACTACCTGCGCGCCGCGCTGCCGCACGGGTACGTCGTCCGCGCCTGCGAGGAAACCTACCTCGACGCCGACACGGTCCAGCCGGATGAGGCGGCCGAACCGCCAACCCCCGGCCCCCCTGATATCTGGGAGCTGCATCCGTGGGTCCGAGACGCCGCCAACGCTGCCAAGGCCGGCCAGCCCGCGGTCGTCGCGTGGGACCTCGAACTGCGGCCCGATATCTGAAACGCTGCGGAGCGGCAGGTCTACGCAGCGCGTTGCATCGAGCTTCTGCAACCACGACGCACGGCTTAGGTAAGCCCCCGATGTCTCGGTGGCCCGTGAGTGCGCGGGCGGCCAGCGAATAGCGGGGCCTGGCAGCTTGGATGGCCAGCACGGAGCGTGCATCGAGGGCCTGGTGCGATGGCCACGTTCGAGCCTTTGTGAGTACCGGAGAGCGCGCTATTGGACAGCCTGCGTATCAACTCCGGGCCGTATGGCCCCCGATGCTGCACTCAACGAGTCAGCAGCCGTCCTGTCCGCGCACGCAGAGCGGAGACTCGGTTTGTCTGTTGCACCAGCGCTGTGAGTTGGTTCATCTGTAGGGTCGCGTCATGGACATGTTGATGGGGGAAAAGCTGGCCGAGGCCGACTTGACCGACTGGCGCAAGTTGGCCCAGGGGCTGCATGCCCGTTACCTGGTTGACGACTTCGGCACCGCTGCACGCTTCGTCGCTGCGGTGGGCGAGGCGGGCGACGCGCTCGGACACCACCCGCGCGTGGCGATCGGCGAGGGTTACGTCGACCTCGAGCTGGTCACCGCCGACGCCGTCTACCGCGACGACGACGGCACCGAGCTCATCCTCGAGTGGGTGACCCAGCAGGACGTCGACCTCGCGCGACGGATCACCGAGACCGCCGCCGACCAGGGGATTGACGCCGACCCGTCCGCAGTCAGCGAGATCGAGCTCGGCCTCGACACGGCGAGCTCCGCGACGATCGCGCCGGTGTGGGCGGCCTTGCTGACCGGGAACGCCGAGGACCAGGGCCGCGGGACCCCCAGCGACGAAATCCGCGACGCCAGGGGGCGGTTGCCGAACCTGTGGTTCGGGGATCCCGACGAGAAGGATCCCGCGTGTCAGCGGTTCCACGTCGAGGTCTACGTGGGACCCGAGGTGGTTGAGCAACGGATCGCCGCCGCCGTCGCTGTGGGTGGGACCGTCGTCGATGACAGCCACGCGCCCGGGCTCACGGTGATCGCCGATCAGGAGGGGAATAGGGGAATCATCTGCGCCGACATGTCTGCTGTGCGGACGGAGTGAAGCGACTGGGCTGACCTGCGGCCGCCTGGCAGTGGGTCACAGGGGAGCGATGGCGCAGTCGACGAGGCGTCGTGGACCTCCGGTGGTGGCTTTTCGGCACTAGCGCGACGGAGCCACACTGCGGCGCATCACCGTGTTCTTCAGTCCCTTGGGCCGGATGAACTCGAAGCCGGCGCGCTCGTAGACGGCCTTCGTGCCGTTGTAGAGGAACGACGAGGACAGCCGCCGCTCGCCCGGGATGTGGGGGTAGCCCTCGATGACGCCGCCGCCGGCCTGCGCGATCAGGTCAAGGGCGCCCTCCAGGGCGACGGTCACCAGGCCGTACTGGCGGAACCGCTTGTCGACGAAGATGCAAGTGATCCGGTAGTCGGGCTCGAGGTCCTGCTCGGCGAGGTACTGCTTGCGGTGGTGGATGTCGGGCAGCTCGGCCGGGGTTCCGTACTCCGCCCAGGCGATCGCCTCCTCGCCGTCCTCGCCGTCGCGTACGACGAGCGCCGCATGGGCGACGCCCTCCTCGACCATGCACTTCTTGAACGTCCGGTTGCCTTCGTACCCCGGGACGTGGTCGTCGCGCTCGGGATGGAACGCGACGCACCAGCACCCGCCGAAGATTCCGTTGTGTCGCTCCACCAGCGCTGCGAAGAGGTCCCACGTGGCCGGGGTCAGTGGCTGAATCGTCGTGGAGCCGGGGTGCTGGGTCGCCATGTCGCTGACCCTATCCGAGCCAGCAACCTGGATACCGATTCGTCTGTCGGGACGTTTACAGCGATGTGATGGATCGTCCGGCGTCACGGGCCTAGGGTTCTGCTGCCTTGTCGGGTGGAGGAATGCGATCTGGGTGCTGTAGCCGAGTGCCTCGGCGACGAGCGAGGGTGGGCACTCGAGGACGAGCGCGCCGATAGCTCGGTTGCTGCGTGCAGGCGGCAGCTGTCGCCGAGACCGTCAGGTGCGCCGATCGCGCCGCCAACGGTCGCCGCCAGTGCCCAGTAGGCGCCGTACTGCCGCAGCGTTAGCGCAGGTCAACAGCACTTTCGTTGCTGCCGGCGGGGTGATGGAACGGAGCCGGCTTGATTGATTCAGCTGATGCAATACACCGACTAGTTTACATAATGTAACTTATCGGCACTCGTGACAGGCGAGTCGGGTTCAGCCGGCACGCCTCCATTCAGGACAGGCAGAACCGCCTGCTCGTCGACATCCGGGTGGCCGGTCCAGGTCTCGGATGACGGAACTCGCCGCACGTCGCACTGAGGTCACATGGGTTCCGGACACGCAATGTCCGCAATGAGGTCTACGGTCGCGACATGACCGACAACGACCGCCCCTGGGAACCGCCCATCGCCGGTACCGAGCTTGAGCACCTGGTCGGTGCGCTCGACCGTCTGCGCACGACCTTCCGCTGGAAGGCCGACGACCTCGATCCAGCCGGGCTGCAGACCCGCATCGGCGCCTCGTCGCTGACCCTTGGCGGCCTGCTCAAGCATCTTGCCGCCGTGGAGGACCACATCTTCACGGCCAAGCTGACCGGGGAGCCGATCGGCGCGCCGTGGGACGCTACCGACTGGGACGGCGACAACGACTGGGAGTTCGGCTCTGCCGCGGACGACTCCCCCGAACAGCTGTACGCCCTCTGGGACGGTGCCGTCGAACGGTCCCGCGCGAGGCTCGACTCGGCGTTGACTGACGGCGGACTCGACCAGCTCGTCCACATTTCCGCGCCCGACGGCCGCCATGCCAGCCTGCGTCGCCTCCTCTGCGACCTCATCGAGGAGTACGGCCGGCACACCGGGCACGCCGACCTGCTCCGCGAAGCTGTGGACGGACTGGTCGGTGAGGATCCCCCGGGCGGATGGCGCCCCATGGCGAGCCGATCGGGCTGAACAGGGAAAGTTTTCAGGGCTGGTGGCTTTCACTCGCGGCGAGCATCCTCTGCCCGATGACGCGCGCGGAGTCCCGGAGCTCGGGTCCCTGCACGATCCGGTACGGCGCGGGGAGCGCCGTGAGCCGCTCGGCGTACCACGCCGGATTGCTGGTGCTGCCGACCAGGCGGGTGGTCGCTGCATCGAGGGGCTCCAGCCGTCCCAGCGATCGGGGGGCGCACGGCACCACAGTGTCGAAAGATGCGTCGATGACAACCTCGACGTCGTACTCCCAGCCGACGGCGAGGTGCTCCTCGAGCAGGGCGACCGGGTCCAGGTCGGCGGGTGGGGTGAAGGTGTCGTCGAGCAGGTCGACCCCGCGGACCCGGTCGATCCGGTACGCCCGCCGGGCCTCCGCGGCATGGGAGCGGCACAGCAGGTACCAGCGGCCGTGGCGTACGACGACCGCCCACGGGTCGACCTCGGCGACCCACTCCGACCCGGCCTGGGAGCGATAGCCGAGCCGCACCCGCCGCTGGTTGGAGCAGGCCTGCACCAGTGCGCTCGTGGTCTCGGGGTCGGGGCGGGCGGCGGCGTAGTCGGGGGCGGGCGCCGTGCTCTGGCGTACCGCCTCGGCCTGGGCGGCCACCGGCTCCGGCAGCGCCCTCACGATCTTGCCGAGCGCGCCGCCGACCGGGTCGGTGGGATCGCCGGCGTCGTGGTGGCCGTCGAGCACGGCCATCACAAGGCCGAGGGCCTCGGTGGCGGTGAACACCAGCGGCGGGAGTCGCAGGCCGCGGCCGACACGGTAGCCGCCGTACGGCCCCCGCATCGACTCGATCGGGATGCCGGTCTCGCGCAGGATGGCGACGTACCGTCGAGCGGCCCGCGCCGAGACGCCCAGCTTGTCGGCGAGCCGGTCTGCGGTGATCCCCGGCCTGCCCTGGATCAGCTCCAAGGTCAGCAGGGCCCGTGCCGTGGGGGTCGCGTCTGGCTTCACACCACTCCACCGATCCGGAAGCACAACGTCCGGAATGCAGCCTACTGTGCGCAGTATGAGAGAGGACACCGACCAAGGACACCGCGTGCTGAGGGATCCTGACGGGATGGACCTGACCTTCACCGGCGGCATCTGGTATTGGCGGGGCCCGTCGCCGTACTACTTCGTCACGGTGCCGGAGGAGGAGAGCCTCCACCTCCAGGCAGTGTCCACAGCAGTGACCTACGGCTGGGGAATGATTCCGGTGCGGGTCAAGCTCGGCGTCACCGAGTGGGAGACCTCGCTGTTTCCCAAGGACGGGCTGTACGTGGTGCCGTTGAAGGACGCGGTGCGCCGCGCCGAGGACCTCGACGAGGGCGACACCGTCACGGTGCGACTGACCGTCGCCGGCCTGATGTGACGGTGCCGGTCGCGCCGGCTGACCCTGAGCCCGGGTCCTACCACCGTTGGCCCGATGCCTCATCGTCACCGCGGCTGGGGCCGCCCGGTGGAGGATGCCGGGTGCCCAGCTGAGCAGGCAGCCCACCGGGTGGCTGCCTCGAGTCGTAGACGAGGCCCCCACGACAGCCGATTGCCTGCACCGTGAGGCGATCGGTGACATCGTCGTTGATGCCGATGGACGGACGACCATGGACGTGGCTCAGCTGGTGACGTCCCAGGCCGGTGGATGGCCACCCTTCCTTACGCCGTCAGCACTGAGGAGACCAGACAGTGAACCTCTTCGTCACCGGAGCCGCCGGCTTCATCGGCAGCAACTTCGTCCGCTACTGGACCGCGACCCACCCCGAGGACGGCGTCGTCGGCTACGACCTGCTCACCTACGCCGGGTCCGAGGCCAACCTCGCCGATGTCCGCGACCGCGTCACGTTCGTGCGGGGCGACATCGGTGACCGTCCTCAGGTCGAGGAGCTGCTCAATCGGCATGAGATCGACACCGTCGTCAACTTCGCTGCCGAGTCGCACAACAGCCTCGCCGTCCTCGACCCCGGTCGCTTCTTCGAGACCAATGTGCTCGGCACCCAACGGCTGCTCGAGGCGTCCCGACACCACGGCGTGCAACGGTTCCACCACATCTCGACCTGCGAGGTGTACGGCGACCTGGCGCTCGACGATCCGGGGGCGTTCACCGAGGAGTCCCCCTACCGTCCGCGGACGCCGTACAACGCCTCGAAGGCAGGGGCCGACCACGCCGTGCGCGCCTACCACGAGACCTTCGGGCTCCCGGTAACGATCACGAACTGCTCCAACAACTATGGGCCCTACCAGTTCCCCGAGAAGGTCATCCCCGTCTTCGTCACGAAGGCGCTCCAGGACCAGCCCCTTCCCATCTACGCCACCAGCCAGAACCGACGTGAATGGCTGCACGTCGACGACCACTGCCGGGCGATCGACGCCGTGCTGAGCCGCGGCCGAGTCGGCGACACCTACAACATCGGGTCCGGACGCGAGGCGAGCGTCGCCGAGCTCGCCGCCGTTATCCTCGCCGCACTCGCCAAGCCGGCATCGTTGATGGCCACCGTGCCGGACCGTCCAGGTCATGACCGCCGGTATCTGCTGGACACGACCAAGATCCGCACCGAACTTGGCTGGACGCCCGTTGTCGGCTTCGAGACAGGCATCGACGACACGATCTCCTGGTACGCCGACAACCGCGACTGGTGGGAGCCGCTCCTGCAGCGCCGCACGGTCGACGAAGGGCGGTGGCTGGCGGTCGGCCGCTAGCCGAGCCGGCCGACGGATCGGGTGACCGGTGGAGCTGGTCGACGACGGCAAGGATCTGTCCACAGGTCGCCGGCACAGGCCTGCATCCGCTCCGCCGGCGTTCGCCCGTCGTCGAACGAGACCACCGCTCAGCGGCCGAACGCCGAGGTCAGGTCGTCGAGATCCTCCAGGTCCTCCTCGGTCGGTGTCCACGCCCCGGCGGAAACGTTGAGGCGCACCTGGTCGGCGCTGGTGGCACCGGCGATCACCGAAGCCACGTAAGGCATCGCGACGAGACCCCCGATGGCGACCTCGAGCATCGTGGCCGATCTGTCGTCGGCATAGGACGCGATCGCCTCGATCCGATCGAAGTCCGCCTGCTCCAGCCGCTGGGGCTGGGTGGCCAGCCTGGTGCCGTCCGGGGCGTCTTCACCGCGCCGGTACTTGCCGGTGAGCAGGCCGAACTCCAACGGGAAGAACGGCAGCAGGCCGACGCCGAGGTGCTCGCAGGCGGGGACGAGCTCGGCGTCGGCGGCGCGGTCGTAGAGGGAGTACTTGTTCTGGGCGCTGACGAAGCCGGGTCCCTCGCTGGCGCGCGCCACCCAGTCGGCCTCCACGACCTGCCACCCGGCGAAGTTGGACGAGCCGATGTAGCGCACCTTGCCCTCGGTCACGAGCTCGGCCAGGGTGGCCAACGTCTCCTCGACCGGAGTATGTGGGTCCGGTTCGTGCATCTGGTAGAGATCGATCCAGTCGGTGCCGAGCCGGCGCAGGCTGGCCTCCACGGCCGTCCGGATGTAGCGCCGCGACCCACGCACTCCCCAGTCCGGCCCGTTGAGCCCGGCCATGTCCATCCCGAACTTTGTCGCGACGATGACGTCCGCCCGCCGGCTCCCGAGCGCCCGGCCGAGCAGCCGCTCACTCTCGCCTCGCCCGTAGGTGTCGGCGGTGTCGAACAGCGTGACTCCCTCGTCGAGGGCTGCTTCGACCACCTGCTGGGTCTGCTCGGCGTCGATCCGGGCGCCGAATGCGTTGCAACCGAGCCCGACCCGGCTGACGGTGAGCCCGGACGGTCCCAGCTGGTCATAGTGCATGCTCACGTGGTCGCAGCTCCTTGGTCGGTCTTCCAGAGGTCCAGCAGTCCACGGAAGTGCCCGAGGAACTCGTCCACCTCGTGGGCTGGGTAGGTGGTCACGACCGTATGCGTCAGCAGCTCGTCGAAGGCGGCCGAGCTGATCCAGTCAACCACCATCTCGTCGATATGCGGCAAGCTGGTGGTGCAGAAGTCCACATAGCGGTCGTGGTCGAAGTACCGCTCAGCGAGCTGCCGGTACTGGTCCAGCTTGTCGTCGTAGGACAGGCCATCGTCGTCGCCGACGGCGAACCACTCTTCCGGAGCGACGTGTGGTCTGGGCACCCGGACGGTCGCGAGACAGAACGCGGACCACTTGACCAGCGCCCGCATCGCCCAGGGGAAGTAGTAGTGCAGCGACGTGACAGCGACGTCGGGGCATGCGTTCGCGTAGTCGATCGGCATGACTTCGTCGCCCTGGATGAGCATCTCGCTGGAGTTGAACTCCCGTTGGAAGAACGCATTGACGGTCTGCGCGATCGTGACCGCCTCCCGGCCGACCTTCGGCGACAAGAAGTCGTGGTCGACCGCGTAGCGGGCATGCATGGGCTGCTCCGGCCTGAAGTTCATCACCATCGTCTCCGGCCCGATCGCCAGCACGCGCGCGAAGACGTCATAGGGCTCGACGGCCTTCTGCAGATGCATGAGCATCTCCCCGGACTGGTTGTAGGCCGCGAACAGGTCCTGGTCGCTCTCGATTCGTGACACACCCCGCCAGGCGCCCCCGTCGAACGGCTTCATGAACATCGGGTAGCCCATCTCATGAGCGATCTCAGCCAGGTCGAAGGGCTCGTTGTAGCGCTGGGACGTGGAGGCCCACCGCACGTTGTCCACCGGGTTCTTGTAGGGCACGAGCACCGTCTCGGGCACTTTCATCCCGAGGCGCATCAGGGCGCAGTACGCCGAGTGCTTCTCCATCGACTGAAAAGTGAAAGGCGAGTTGAGCAGGTAGACGTCGTCCAACAGCGCGACCTTCTTCAGCCACTCCCGCGGGTGGTAGTACCAGTGCGCGAGCCGGTCGATGACGAGGTCGTGGCGAGCCTTGGCCCGCAGGTTGAACGGCTCGATCCGCACTCGCTCGGTCTCGATCTCGTGGCGCCCGCCGGCATGCTCGAAGACCCCGAGGCGGCGCGTGATCTCCTCGAATGCGCGCGGCCAGTCCTCCTCGTTGCCCAGCAGCAGGCCGACCAGGTGTCTGTGGGGCTCTGTCATCAGGCGGCCGCTCCGATCGGGGTGGCGTGTCAGCAGAACCGAGAGAGTGAGGCGACGAGGTGGCGCGGGACGAGTACGCCCGCGCCCCACCGTGCCATCTTCGCGTGCCCCAGCCGCTCCGCAACCCTCGCTTAGCGTCAGCGCATCCTGACCGCCATGATCGACATTGTCTGCCCGCTCGCGGGCAAATACTTGCAATTCACGTCCAGAAGCCGCAAGGTTGGTGCGGTGATGGGCCCGCGTACTCCGACGCCAGAGACGGAACTGGTCCGGCGGGTTGCCGAGAGCGCCGGGCTGTCGCGACACGAGGCGCGTCGGGTCCTCGGCGACGTGGTCGCCTACTTCGCCGAGCCGGTCGAGGTCGTCGTACGACGGCGGCACACCGAGCTCAAGCGGGCCGGTCTGAAGAACCCAGAAATCTTCGCGCAGATCACCACCGAGCTGACCGGCCGCGTCGTGGCGGCACCTCCGCTCTCCGAGCGCCAGCTGCGGCGCATCGTCTACGGCTAAGGAGCCCCCATGTGCGGAATCGTCGGGTACGTCGGCGGGCAGGCCGCCGCCCCCCTCATCCTCGAAGGCCTGACCCGGCTGGAGTACCGCGGCTACGACTCGGCCGGAGTCGCCGTGCTGGGCGCTGGTGGCGTCCGGGTGGCCAAGCGGGCGGGCCGGGTCCGTGACCTCGAGACCGCCATCCCCCGACGGTTCGGCGGCAAGGTCGGCATCGGGCACACGCGCTGGGCCACCCATGGTGGGGCGACGGACGAGAACGCCCATCCCCATCTCGACGCGACCGGCCGGGTGGCTGTCGTCCACAACGGGATCATCGACAACGCCGCCTCGCTGCGGGAGCGGCTGGCAGCCGACGGGGTCGAGTTCTCCTCGGAGACCGACACCGAGGTCATCGCCCACCTGGTCGGCCGCTCCACGGCCGACACGCTCGAAGGCGCGGTGCTCGACGCGCTCGGGCAGATCGACGGCACCTACGGCCTCGCCGTGCTGGACGCCCGGCACCCCGACCGGATCGTGGTCGCGCGCAACGGCTCGCCGCTCATCCTCGGCGTCCGCGACAACGAGATGCACATCGCGAGCGACGTGTCGGCGCTGGTCCGCTACACCCGACAGGTCGTCCACCTCGACGACGGCGACCTGGCGTCGGTGACCGCGAGCGGGTTCACCACGTTCACGCCCGACCGCAGGAGCACGCACAAGCAACCCACGACGGTGGACGTCGACGCCGAGGACTACGACTCCGCCGGCCACGAGCACTTCATGCTCAAGGAGATCCTGGAGCAGCCGGCCGCCGCCGAGCGGGTGCTGCGCGGCAGGCTCGACCGGAGGTTCGGCACCGCCCACCTGGGCGGCCTCAACCTCGACGCCCGTGAGACCCGTGCGATCCGCCGGGTCAAGGTCCTCGGCTGCGGTTCGGCGTACTACGCCGGTCAGCTCGGCGCCACGCTCATCGAGGACCTCGCCCGGGTCCCCGCGGACGCCGAGGCGGCCTCGGAGTTCCGCTACCGCAACCCCATCATCGAGCCCGACACCCTGTACGTCGCTGTCAGCCAGTCCGGGGAGACGCTCGACACGCTGCTCGCCGTACAGGAGGTCAGGCGCAAAGGTGGCCGGGTCGTCGGTCTCGTCAACGTTGTGGGCTCGGCCATCGCCCGTGAGTGCGACGGCGGCATCTACCTGCACGCCGGCCCCGAGGTCGCAGTCGCCTCGACCAAGGCACTGACCACGATGTCGATCGCGTTCGCACTGCTCGCCCTGCACCTCGGACGCGTGCGCGACCTCTCGGTGAGCAACGGCCAGCGCATCATCGACGGTCTCGAGCGGCTGCCCGGGCAGATCGAGGACATCCTGCTCACGAGCGAGGATCTCAGTGTGCACGCAGGTCGGCTCGCGGACGCGGAGAGTCTGTTCTTCATCGGGCGGGTGCGCGGATTCCCGGTAGCTCGCGAGGGCGCGCAGAAGTTCAAGGAGATCACCTACCGCCATGCCGAGGCCTACCAGTCCTCGGAGCTCAAGCACGGACCGCTCGCGCTCATCGGCAAGGGCGTGCCGACCGTCTGCATCGTGCCGGCCGACGACCTCACGGGTCGCAACGTGGCCGCCCTGCACGAGATCGTGGCACGCCATGGCCCGCTCGTCGTCATCACCCATCGCAGCGTCGACCTCGGCTACCTCGACGCGGTGCGGATCGACGTACCCCAAAACGAGCCGGAGCTCGACCCCATCCTGATGACGATCCCGCTGCAGCTGCTCGCCTACCACGCCGCGGCCAAGCTGGGTCTCGACGTCGACAAGCCGCGCAACCTGGCCAAGTCCGTGACCGTCGAGTAGCGCGCCCGACCGCCCGCCACCCATCGCGGGACAGCACGCGTCCGGTCGCCACGCCCATGGAGTGGCAACGTTGTCCTATCTCAGATATGAGATACGGTGTCGCGATGACCGAGAACTATCTGGTCCGGATCGGCATGCTCATCCGTGACGCGCGTAAGCACCGCGGCTACACGCAGATGCAGCTCGCGGACGTGCTCGGCACGAGCCAGAGCGCGATCAACCGGATCGAGCGAGGCCATCAGAACCTGAGCCTGGAGATGCTGGCACGCATCGGCGAGGCGCTCGACTCCGAGATCGTGTCCCTGGGGGCGCCCGGCCCGATGCATCTGAGGGTCGCCGGCGGAACCATCTTGTCGGGGGCGATCGACGTGAAGTCGAGCAAGAACGCCGGCGTCGCCCTGCTGTGCGCCTCACTGCTCAACAAGGGACGCACCACGCTGCGCAAGGTCGCCCGGATCGAGGAGGTCAACCGCATCCTGGAAGTGCTCAACAGCATCGGGGTGCGGTCGACGTGGGTGGGCAACGACAACGACCTCGAGCTCGTGTCCCCCGAGACGCTCGACCTGTCGGCCATCGACGAGGTGGCGGCGCGTCGAACGCGCAGCATCATCATGTTCCTCGGCCCGCTCCTGCACGACCGCGCCGAGTTCGAGCTGCCGTACGCCGGAGGCTGTGATCTCGGCACGCGGACCGTGGAGCCGCACCTGTCGGCACTTCGCCCCTTCGGGCTCGAGGTCAAGGCCACCGAGGGCAGCTACCACGCCCGGGTCGACCGAAGCGTGTCACCTGCTCGGCCAATCGTGCTCACCGAGCGGGGCGACACCGTGACGGAGAACGCTCTGCTCGCCGCGGCCCGCCACCCCGGCTGCACGGTGATCCGCAACGCCAGCCCCAACTACATGGTGCAGGACCTGTGCTTCTTCCTCACCAAGCTGGGCGTCACGATCGACGGGATCGGCACCACCACGCTGACGGTCCACGGCGTCGACCGGATCGACACCGATGTCGACTACGCCCCTTCCGAGGACCCCATCGAGGCGATGAGCCTCCTCGCGGCGGCGATCGTGACGTCGTCGAGCATCACGATCAGGCGGGTGCCGATCGAGTTCCTCGAGATCGAGCTCGCGCTGCTCGAGGAGATGGGTTTCCAGTACGCGCGCTCCGACGAGTACCTCGCCGGCAACGGCCATACCCGGCTCGTCGACCTGACGACCCGCCCCTCGACGCTGCACGCACCGATCGACAAGATCCACCCGATGCCGTTTCCGGGCCTCAACATCGACAACCTGCCGTTCTTCGCCGTGATCGCCGCCACGGCGCAGGGACAGACCCTGATCCACGACTGGGTCTACGACAACCGCGCGATCTATCTCACCGAGCTCACAAAGCTCGGTGCGACCGTTACCCTGCTCGACCCGCACCGGGTGCTCGTGGAAGGTCCCACCCGATGGTCGGCAGCCGAGCTCATGTGCCCCCCGGCGCTGCGCCCCGCCGTCGTCATCTTGCTGGCGATGATGGCGGCCAGGGGTACGTCGGTCCTGCGCAACGTGTACGTGATCAACCGTGGCTACGAAGACCTGGCCGAGCGGCTCAACGCGCTGGGGGCGCAGGTCGAGACGTTTCGCGACATCTGACCCGCCGGTCGACGCGGGCGAGTCAGCGCCGCGCCGAAGTCGGGTTCAGCCGAAGAGCTCGTCGAGATAGGAGCGCGCCTGTCTCGTCGGCGTGTAGTCCGGCGGCGCGGTCATGCCAGGGAGAATCCGTGGGATCGGCTGGGTCGTCGGGCCGGACGACACGTGCCACTCGTTCTCCTGCTCGATCAGCAGCCCGAGGTCGGCATGGGACAGGAACATGCCCTCGCACCGCGAGCACTGGGCCACTGGGACCCCGCCACGCTCGTGCCGGACCATCTCTGCGCTGCACTGCGGGCATCTCATCAGGTCCATGGCTCTAAGTTACCTGCTGTGGCGCAGGTGACGCGGGCGGCCGACTTCCCATACTTCGACAATGCGGGCCTCCCACTGGCCTTCGCTCACCGCGGCGGCTCGCTCCAAGGCGACGACGTCGGCCTGGAGAACTCGCTCTTCGCGTTCCAGGCCGCGGTCGACCTCGGCTACACCCATGTCGAGACCGACGTGCACGCCACCAAGGACGGTGTGCTCGTCGCGTTCCACGACCCGACGCTCACCCGTATGACGGACACAGACGGCATCATCGAGGAGCTCACCTACGCGGAGC
Source organism: Propionibacteriales bacterium (assembly GCA_038238115.1). Classification (GTDB taxonomy): domain Bacteria; phylum Actinomycetota; class Actinomycetes; order Propionibacteriales; family Nocardioidaceae; genus JBBRYB01. Next base: position 72,573 of record JBBRYB010000011.1, read on the forward strand.
TGAGCCGGGCCCGGATCGGGGGACGAGAACCGATCCCCCGCCTCGAGGAACTGCTGACCAGCTGGCCCCGGCTGCGCCTCAACATCGACGCCAAGTCGCCGCGCGCCGTGCACCTGTTGGCGCGCGCCATCGCCGAGCACCAGGCCTGGGACCGCGTCTGTGTGGCGTCGTTCTCACCTCGAGCGCTCCGGCTGCTGCGTCGGCTACTCGGGCCTCGGGTGGCCACGGCGTACTCGCCGGTCGGTGTTGCGGCGCTGCTCGTGCTGCCGACCCGCCTGCTGCGGGCGCGGGCCCTCGGCAGCGTCGGCCAGGCAGCCCAGGTGCCGGTGCGACGTGGACGGCTGGAGATCGTGACACCGCGGTTCCTCGATCGCGCGCACGTGCTCGGCAAGCAGGTCCACGTCTGGACCATCAACGCTCCCGAGGAGATGTCTCGACTGCTGGACCTCGGCGTCGATGGCATCATCACTGATCGGATCGTCGCGTTGCGTGACGTCTATCAAGCCCGAGGTATCTGGAGGGGTTGACCGAGATGGCCGCACCGTCCCCGTCGCCGATCGCCGACCTCTCGGCTCTCGAGCGGCGCAAGGAGCAACGTGCCTGGTACTTCTACGACTGGGCCAACTCGGCGTATGTGACCACGGTGGCGACGGTGCTCTTCGCCCCCTACCTCACCGCGGTCGCGGAGACGGCAGCCTGCGGAGCGGCCGGCACCGATGCCGCCCCGTGCCGGGCCGACCTGCACGTCTTCGGCGTCGCCGTGTCACCCGGCTCGCTCGTCTTCTACGTGGTCACCCTCGCCACCGTCTTCTCAGCACTGATCCTCCCCGTCGTCGGGGCCGTCGCGGACCGGTCACCGCGGAAGAAGGCGATCATGGCGCGGTTCGCGTGGCTGGGCAGCGGTTTCGCGGCGTGCATGTTCGGTGTGACGGGCGACAGCTGGCAGCTCGGAGCCGGCCTGCTCTTCGCGGCCAACCTGTGCCTCGGCTCCAGTCTGGTCGTCTACGACGCGATTCTGTGCGATGTCGCCACGCCTGACGAGCGCGACCAGGTGTCGTCGCGGGGCTGGGCCCTGGGCTACCTGGGAGGCGGTCTGCTGCTGGCGGTCAACCTCACCGTCGTCACCCTGCACGACAGCCTCGGCCTCGAGAAGGCGATGGCGGTGAGGGTCTGCCTGTTGAGCGCGGCGCTGTGGTGGGCGGCGTTCACGGTCATCCCCTACCGCGGAATCAAGGACCGGCCGAGCCTCGCCAAGACTCCTGAGCCCGGGGGGATCGTCCGGCAGAGCTTCGGCCAGCTCTGGGCCACCCTGCGCGAGATGCGAGCGTTCCCGATGACGTTGACGTTCCTCGTCGCCTACCTCTTCTTCAACGACGGGATCCAGACGGTCATCGTGTCCTCGTCGACGTACGGCCAAAGGCAGCTCGGTTTCGGCACGCAGACCCTGATCGCCACGATCCTCCTCGTGCAGTTCGTGGCGCTCGGTGGCGCGCTGCTCTTCGGCAGGATCGCGACGAGGCACGGGAGCAAGAAGACGATCACGGGTGGGCTCGTCGGGTGGATGGCCATCGTGGTGGTCGCCTATTTCTTGCCTCGCGAGCAGATCGCGCCGTTTCTGGCAATGGCAGTGGGCATCGGGCTTGTCCTCGGCGGGACACAGGCGTTGTCGCGTTCGTTCTACAGCCAGCTCATCCCTCGTGGGCGCGAGGCCGAGTACTTCAGCCTCTACCAGGCCTGTGAGCGCGGCACGAGCTGGCTCGGCACTCTCACGTTCGGTCTGGTGCACCAGTGGACCGACTCCTACCGGCCGGCGATTCTCGCGCTCATCGTCTTCTTCGCCGTCGGTCTGACTCTCCTGGTGCGCGTCGACACCCGACGCGGTATCGCCGCGGCGGGCAACCAGGCGCCGGTGGTGGTATGACGGCGTTCTTAGCCGCCTCTAGCGCGCATCTCAGCGACCTGTCAGGTGACCTCGCCATCATGAGCACGGGAATCATCGAAACGCGGCAGACGTTGAGTCCAGTGTTGTAACTCGGGACACCACCAAGACGGGGAGGCATCATGTCAGAGCGAGCAACCCTTCGGGGCTCACGACTCGGCGGAACGAGCTTCGAGGACGAGAGCGGCATCGAGTTCGCGCCGCGCCAGCGCGTCGTCTATGACTGTGCCAACGGGCATGAGTTCGATATCCCGATGGCCGCCGAGGCCGAGATCCCGTTCACCTGGGAGTGCCCACGCTGCGGCGCGGAGTCGCGCCAGCGAGACGGCCTGGAGCCCGACCTGAAGGCCGAGAAGCCGGCCCGGACGCACTGGGACATGCTGCTCGAGCGCCGCTCCATCACGGAGCTGGAAGACATCCTGTCCGAGCGGCTCGAGCTGCTACGCACCGGAGCCATCGGTCCCGCCCATCTGCACCGCGCACGGAGCGGGAGCAAGACCAAAAAGTCCGCCTGAATCTGCGCCTGCCGTGCGGAGCGGCCTAGAGACGCCCCGGCACGCTGACGCCTGAGTCCCTGCTCCGGACTAGCTTGGGCAGACATCGTCCTCGAGGTCGCGGATCTGCATCAGGGTATGCGGGACGTGCCTCATCCTCCCCCGCCGACGAGTCGGTGAGCTCAGGGCTCGGGCGGCGGCGGGTGGTCGCGCGGGCCGTCGGTGTAGATCCGGTGAACTCCCCCGCGCCCGGGTGCATACTCCGACTGAGAGCGTCTGGCGGCGCGTCGACCCACCTCGGACAGCACCACGCGCCGAGCGAGCGGGCGGGTGAAGGGCAGCACGAAGAAGAAGCCGAACACGTCGGTCACGAAGCCAGGGGTGAGCAGCAGCGTGCCGCCGACCAGGATGAGGGCGGCATCGGCGAGCTGGGTCCCCGGCAGCCGGCCGCTCGAAACCGTGTCCCTGAGAGCCGTCCAGGCTCGTCGGCCCTCCCGCTTGATCAGCCAGCCGCCGATGAGTGACTCGACCACGAGCAGCAGCAGGGTGGGGATCGCCCCAATCGCCTGGCCGACCTGGATGATGACGTAGATCTCGAGGATCGGCAGCGCCACGAAGAGCGCGAGCGCGACAGCCACCCGCATGTCAGACCAACTCCCGCGCCCGCTCAGCGACCGAGCGAGCCTGTCCCAGCCGGTGGGCGACCCCCCACCGGGTCACGTTGACGAGTGCCTCACGGACGATGTCTCCGCTCATCTTCGATTCACCGTACTCACGCTCCACGAACGTGATCGGGACCTCGACGACCCGAAATCCTGCGGCGATGGCGCGACGTGTCAGCTCGATCTGGAAGCAGTAGCCCTGCGACGCCACGCTGGCTAGGTCGATGCCCTCGAGCGTTCCCCGCCGGAACGCCCGGAAGCCGCCGGTGGCGTCGTGCACGGCAATGCCGAGTACCAGTCGGGCGTAGACGTTGGCGCCCCGAGACAGCACCTCGCGGCGGCGCGGCCAGTTCACCACGCGCCCGCCAGGCACCCAGCGCGAGCCCAGGACCAGGTCGGCGCCCGGCAGCGCATCGAGCAGTCGGGGAAGCTGCTCCGGCAGGTGCGAGCCGTCGGCGTCCATCTCGATCAGTACGTCGAACCCCTCGTCCAGCCCCCACGCGAATCCCGCCAGATAGGCGGCACCAAGGCCCGCCTTGGCCGCCCGGTGAAGGACGTGCACGCAAGGGTCGTGACCGACCACCTTGTCGGCGAGCCTGCCCGTTCCGTCCGGTGAGCCGTCGTCGACCACGAGTACCTCACACGTCGGCACGCTGGCGCGGACGCGGTCGAGGAGGAGCTCGATGGTGTTGGCCTCGTTGTAGGTAGGGACGACCACCAGTCGTCGCTCATCGCTCACACAGCTATCTTGCCGGTTTCGCGTCGCCTGCCCAAGTATGCCGCCACCGCCCAGGCAAGTCCGCTCAAGGACAGGAGCAGCTCCACCCAGAAGCCGACGCGCATCCCCCAGGTGACACCGGCGGCCAGCGTCACCGGCTCGTCGAGTATCGCGCGCGTCTTCTCGGCCGTGGACACGACGACCGCGCCGTCCGGAGCCACGATGCCGCTGATGCCGTCGGTCGCGGCCACCACCACCGTGCGCCCAGTCTCGATGGCGCGGTAGCGGGAGATAGCGAACTGCTGCTCGAGCTGAGGCGTCTCGGTGTAGGTGGCGTTGTTGGTCTGGACGACGAGCAGCTGGCCGCCGCGGTCGACGACATCGCGGATCAGGCCGTCGTAGGCGACCTCGAAGCAGATCACGTCGCCGATCCGCACCGGCCCGAGGTCGAGCACGCCGTCCTTGTGACCCTGCGCGAAGTCGCGGGGGATCTGGCCGAGCCGGTCGATGAACCGGGTGAGGACCCCTCGAAACGGGATGTACTCCCCGAACGGAACCGGGTGCCGCTTGATGTACTGCTCGCCCGGCCCGGTCTGCGGGTCCCAGACGATGCCCATGTTCTGCACGTGCTGGGCGTCCGGGCCGTTCACGACGGCACCCACCAGGGTCGGCACGCCGATGGCGCGGACGGCGTCGTCGATCTCGGCGTAGGCGCTCGGGTCGGTGTAGGGGTCGATGTCGGTCGAGTTCTCCGGCCAGATGACGACGTCAGGCTCCGGCAGGTCCCCGGCTGCGACGGCGGCGGCGAAGTCCCGGGTCGCCTGTGCGTGGTTGTCGAGCACGGCTCGGCGCTCCGCGAACGGGTTCATGCCGTCTCCCGGGACGTTGCCCTGCACGGCGGCGACCTGGATCGTCCCCTGAGCCTGCGACGCGCCGATGGGCAGCACGAACCCGACGAGCACCAGCGCGGCCGCCCCGACCACCGCAGCCACGCCGGCTCGGCTGTGGTCGCGGCGCTCCACGACGTCGACCACGACCGCGACGACCAGCACCAGCACGAGCGCGACAAGCGCGGTGCCGCCGAGGCGTCCGTAGCGGACGATCGGGGTGTCGACGAGACCGAACGCGAGCCGACCCCAGGGCAGACCGCCGAACGGCACGGTGCCGCGCAGCCACTCCGCGCCCGTCCAGGTGAGCGCGAACCCGAGCTGCCACCACCGGTGCGGCCGGATCCAGGCCCACGTCATCGCCATCAACGCGTAGAAGAACGCCTCGAGCAGGCTGAGTGTGACCCAGGCGTCCGGGCCGATGACCGTGACCCATCGCAACAGCGGAAGCATGAACCCGAGCCCGAAGACGAGGCCCTGGAGAAAACCACCGCGGCCCCGGCTACCGCGCACGGTCCACATCAGGCCTGCCAAGCCAAACGGCAGCAACCACACGACGTCGTACGTCGGGAACGCCAACGCCACGGCCGACCCCGACACCGCAGAGAGCGGCGCCCGCGCCACCGCGGTGACGCTGCGGGGGGCGCTCATGCGGGGAGACTACCTCCCCGGACGCGGCAAGAGCCTGAACCCCTTCGGACCGGACGCCACCCCACTGGAGGTGAGGTCGCGCGCCCGTTGTCTACTGGCGATCAGGCTCTTGCCGGGGTCCACTCCGCTCGTGCGCACCGCCAGCCCGTGCAATCCGCGCCGTCGCTGAGCCTGGATCAAACCCGTGGACGCGTCACCGAGAGGCTGGCGAGTGGAGCGGCCTGCTCAGTGGACTCCCGAACCCTGTCAAAGCCCGCGCACACCTGTCAATAAGCGTATTACCTGGGGTTTTGCACAAAACGCCAGGTCACAGCAACGGCCGTCGCGCAAACTTCTAGCCATCTTTCGGTGAACGGCGGCGTGTCGCATGTCAACACGCGGCGTGTTGCCTCAGTGACTCTGCGGTACGACGACGGTGCCCGTCGCCGTGGTTGCGACGATGGGGTTCGCCAGCAGTTCCGCGGCCGACTCCCCCAACTCGGGCCGGCCCCGGCCGACGACCCGCGCCACGAACTCCAGTGTGCGAGAGCGACGGCCGACTCGGGTGAGCGTGGCCTCGACCTCTAGCACGTCACCGGCCCGCACGGGGGCTCGGAACTGTACGTCGGAGTACGAGGCGAAGAGTCCTTCGTCGCCGTCGGTGCGCATGCACAGCTCGGTCGCCACGTCACCGAACAAGGCGAGGCTGTAGGCCCCGTCGACGAGGTGGCCCGCGTAGTGGGCCTGGGCGTAGGGCACGTAGCGCCGGTGGGTCACGGTCAGCCCGAGGCGTGGGTCGTCGCTCATGCCGGCTCACCTCCTCCGGCGACCCGCTCCGCGCCCACGACGGCGTGCACGAGGTAGCTGGCGACCTCGCCCGGCGTCGTACCCCGGCCGAAGACGCGGTCGACGCCGAGGTAGTCGGCCTGGCTCTCGTCGAAGCGAGGTCCACCGATGATCAGCAGGGGTCGGCTCGCGGCCGGGTAGGACTCGCGGAATGCGGCCGACATCTCCAAGGTGTTGAGGACGTGCGCTTCGCGTTGGGTCACGACCTGCGAGACGAGTACGGCGTCGGCTGCCTCCTCGCGCGAGCGGGCCACGAGTTGGGGGACGGAGACCTGGGCGCCGAGGTTGACCACGCGTAGCTCGCGGTAATACTCGAGCCCCTTCTCACCGGCGAAGCCTTTGATGTTGAGGATGGCGTCGATGCCGACCGTGTGGGCATCGGTGCCGATGCAGCCGCCCACGACGACCAGCCGTCGGCGCAGCGCGTTCTTGATCGCCCCGTTGACCTCCTTGGGAGTCAAGAGTGGGTATCCGCGCTCGACGACCTCGACGTCGCTGAGGTCCACGAGGTGGTTGGAGCGGCCGTAGACGACGAAGAACGTGAAGTCGGGACCCATCGCCTTGGCGTGGACGACGAGCGCGGGGTCAATCCCCATCTTCGCTACGAGCTGGGCCGCAGCCCCCTCGGCGCGCTTGTCGTGCGGGATCGGGAGCGTGAACGAGACCTGCACCATGCCGTCACCGGTGGTGTCCCCGTAGGGCCGGATGATGGTCGGCCCCTCGGACCCCGTCACGGTGCCTCCAGCAGCTCGGTGGCGGGGTTGTAGTAGTCGCGCGCCTTCTTTGCCACGCCCTCCAGGCCACGGCCCGCGTCGGCCGGGCGCTTCATCAGCCCGAACGTCCCGTCGGCGATCGCGTCGAGCAGTCCGGCCCCAGATCCGGAGCCAGTATGGTCGAGGATCCGCTCCAGCAGGTCGATTGACTCCCCCAGTACGACCCGGGCGCGCTGCGCGATGAAGCCGTCGGGCGGCGGCGCGAAGTCCTCGGACAGCCGCCCGGCGGCGTTCACGACGTATCGGACGTTCTGCAGAGCGAGGTCGCGGTCGCTCAGCCACGGCGTCACCACCGCCTCGGTCATCATGCCGACGAGCAGGATGTCCTGGTCGGTCATCGCGCCGGCCAGGTTGAAGAACCCGTCGAGGAGGTATCCGCCGAAGACGTCGCCGGTCATGTGTCGGGTGGGCGGCATCCATTTGAGCGGTGCGTTCGGGAACAGCTGCCGGGCCAGCAGGGCATGGGCGAGCTCGAGCCGGAAGCTGTCGGGCACCGCCGGGTCGATCTCGAACGCGTGTCCAAGTCCGAGCTGCCAGTCCTCGAGCCCCGCCTCCTTGGCGAAGTACTCGTTGAGGAGCTGGCTGACCGTCACCGTGTGTGCGGCCTCGATGGCGTCAGCGGTCGTGAGGTAGTTGTCCTCACCGGTGTTGATGATGATGCCGGCGCGGGCGTGCACCTGGCGGCTGAAGCGCTGGTCGACGAACGTGCGGATCGGGTTGATGTCGCGGAACAGGATGCCGTACATCGAGTCATTGAGCATCATGTCGAGGCGCTGCAGGCCCGCGAGGGCGGCGATCTCCGGCATGCACAGGCCGGAGGCGTAGTTGGTCAGCCGGACATACCGCCCCAGCTCGCCGCTCACCTCGTCGAGGGCCTCGCGCATCAGCCGGAAGTTCTCCTGGGTGGCGTAGGTGCCCGCGAAGCCGTCTCGGGTCGCACCTTCGGGCACGTAGTCGAGGAGCGACTGTCCCGTGGACCGGATCACGGCGATGATGTCGGCGCCGCCTCGTGCCGCGGCCTGGGCCTGCGGCACGTCCTCGTAGATGTCGCCGGTGGCGACGATGAGATAGATCCACGGCTTCTGCTTGGGGTCGCCCCACCTCTTGACGAGACGCTCGCGCTCCCGCCGTCGGGCGTCCACGCGGCGGATGCCGGCTCCGACCGCCTTGCGAGCCGCCGTGGCCGCAGCTCTGGCGGCCCGCCCCTCCGGCAGGTCGAACCTGACCTTCCCGACCGCGGCGTACTCCGCCAAGGTGGCCAGGTCCGGTGCGTCGTCGCGTAGCAGCGCATGCCACACGGGGAGGGCGACACCGTGCTCCAGGCCGACGTCTCCGCGCACGGCGTCAAGCAGCCGGTTGACCCAGGGAGTCCCCTCCGGGTCGGCGCCGGCGAGCCCGGCCAGGCGCAGCGTGGCCCGCTCGACCGACACCGTGGTGTGCTGCGTGGCCAAGCGCACGATCGGGCGACCCGCCCGGCGGGCGAGACTGCGGGCCTTCTTGACGATGGCGGGGTCGAGGTCGATCTTGGGCCGCGATTTCCGTCGGGGTGAGGTGCGGGCGGTCGGCGACGTCATCGGGCTCCCTTTGCGACAGACATGGGCTCAGCGGTGAAGACGGGGCGCCCGCGCACGACGCTCTGCACACAGCAGGGCAGTGCATCGTCGGGGTGGAGGTCCGGCAGCTCGCCGGCGGGCGTCGGGGCGGACCCGCTGCCCACTGCGCTGCCCGTGTCCCACACGGCGTACGTGGCCGGGGCTCCGGAGGTCAGCAGGCCACCGGTGTCGCAGCGCCGGGCGTGGTGACCGCCGCGGGTGTGGGCGGCGAAGGCGTCCCGCACGCTCAGACGCTCGGACTCCTCGTGGAGGAAAACGGCCGCCCGCACGCCGCCCCACGGGTCGAGCGGTGTGACCGGGCTGTCGGAGCCGAAGGCGAGCCCGACACCGGCTGCTCGCAGGCTGGCGAACGGGTTCATCGGTGCCGCTCGCTCGCTGCCGAGCCGGAGCTCATAAAGCTGCCCGGGTGCGCCCCAGGCGGCGTCGAAGGCCGGTTGCACGCTGGCGACGATGCCGAGCGCGGCCAGCACGGCGATCGCCTCTGCGTCCAGCATCTCGGCGTGCTCGAGCCGGTGCCGCCCGGCCACGAGCGACGGCGCGCCGACGATCTCGGCTGCTGACCGGAACCCAGCCATCACCTCGTGCATCGCCCGGTCGCCGATCACGTGGAAGCCTGCCTGCTTGCCGGCCTGCGTGCAGGCGACGACATGGTCGCGCACCTGGTCACGGTCGAGATAGAGGTGGCCGCTGGTGTTGGCGTCGCAGTACGGCCCCTGGAGGGCGGCGGTGCGTGAGCCGATCGCACCGTCCACAGTGAGGTCTCCGGCATACCCGAACAGGAAGTCCTGCGGGGAGCTCCCGTCGAAGAGCGCTCCCCAGTAAGGCACCACCTCGGGCAGCGGGTCGGTGGCCTGGAGTGCCCGGATCGTGGCGAAGTCGCTGAAGGGGGAGATGTGAGGGGCGTTGACCTCGTGGACCGACGTGATGCCGCGGCTAGCCGCGTGGCGCAGAGCGCGCCTGATGGCGGCGGCGCGGTCCGCCTCGCTGCGCAGGCCGTGGGTCACCTCGCGAGCGGCGTGATGCGCGTCGCGCTCCACCCGCCCGTCGGACGTCCACCCGTCGATGCCGGTGATCTCCGGGCGCAGGGCGATGAGCGCTGACGACACCACAGCGGAGTGCGAGTCGACCCGGGCGACGTAGGCGACCGCGCCGCCCACCGCCCGGTCCACCTCGTCGCGGCGCGGGGCGCGACCTTCAGGCCAGTGCGTCTCGTCCCAGCCATGCGCGAAGAGCACCGACCCCACGCTGATCGTCTCGGCGAAGGCCTCGAGGCGACTCAGCGCATCGGTCAGCGTCGGTGCGGGTGCCAGGTCGAGGGACTGGAGCGCGAAACCGGTCTGCGCCAGGTGCACGTGCGCATCGACGAAGCCCGGCGTGACGAGGCGGCCCTCGAGCTGCACGACGTCGTCGGCGATGTCGAGATGGCTGCGGGCGCCTTCCTCCTCGCCGACCCAGGCGATCTCACCGTCGACGACGAGCAGGGCGGTAGCGCCCGGCATCGAGGGTGCATAGACGCTCCCGCCGCGCAGCAGCAGCCGCCCGGCGTGCACCCCCGCGGAGTGCGCCGGGGGCGCGGCGCGACGTGGCTGTGAGCTCATGGCTCTATCTTGCCGCCTCGTGCGCGACCCGAGACTCGAAGAGGGCGCGCACGCCGCGATGGCTGCGCAGGCGCTCGAGCGCGTAGTCGGCGTGGCCCGGCAGGTAGCCGTTCCCGATCAGCATCGTGACGTCGGCGGCGAGCCCCTCGGCCCCGAGGGCGGCCGCCGTGAACGACGTGGCCATCGAGAAGAAGATCACCGTGCCGCCCTGGGCGGTGGAAAGGATCGCGCCACCCTCACAGCCGGGCACGTCCACGCACACGACCGTCACATCGGCAGGCCCGCCGGCACGGGATACCGCAGTGCACAGCGCGACCGGGTCACGGGCGTCAGCAAGCGTGGTCTCGTCGGCGAGCCCCTTGTCGGCGAGCAGGTCTACTTCACGCTGGACCGGGACGACCGCGATCGTGCGGGCTGCGCCGGCCGCTTTCGCGGCGGCCAAGGACAATGACCCGGACTTGCCGGCCCCCCCGACAACACAGACTGTTGGGCTGGCGCCCCTGGCGACGTACGCGCCCACGACTCGAGCCGTCAGGGCTGGGGCGCCGCACACGTCCATCACGGCCAGTGCGAGCGGCGTCGGCAGGTCGTCGGGAAGGACGGCGACGATCGAGCGGCCGAAGAGGATGGCGTAGCCCTCGCAGGGGACCTGCTCGCTGCGGCCGTCCCAGCCGGCCAGCGCGTCGGTGACCACGAGCGGCGTGAGTGTGAGTGAGACGAGCGTGGTGACATCGTCGCCAACCGCGACGCCGAGCGGGGACTCGGGCCCGACCTCGTCGACCCGGCCGGTCAGCATGCCGCCCGAACCCGTCACCGGGTTATGCATCTTGCCGCGCCTTTCGATGATGTCCAGCACCTCGGCGCGGACGGCGGCACCGTCGCCGTGGTGCTTGTCCGACAGCTGGCGAAACGACGCGGCATCGAGGTTGAGGCGGCTCACGCACACGCGGACCTCGTCAGGCCAGAGCTCCCACGTGGTGTCGAGACGGGTGGCCGCCTGCGGGAGGACGCCGGCCGGTTCCAGCACCCGGTGCAAGCCCGTGGGGTCACTGTCCACGGAAACCTCCCTCTTAGCTGGGTAGTCGGCCGCAAGTCGTCCGGTGTCACGTTGCTTGTGCCGCATATCCTCCCGTACTCTGGCACGAGATACCGCCACATACAAACAACGGTGCGCAGTCGTGTGCGCCTGGAGGTGTACGCCCGTGACCCGCCAGCATGGCCTCGACCAGCCCTACCCCTACACGCGGGTGGAGCTCGTCGAACCCGACTGGACCCGTCTGCCCGGCTGGAAGGACGTCACGGCGGCGCAGTGGGAGTCGGTGCAGTGGCAGCGGGCGCACTGCATCAAGAACATCAAGCAGATGCGGGAGGTATTCGGCGACCTCGTCGAGGACCGGTTCTACGCCGACCTCGAGCGCGACCAGGCCGAGCGGGCCACGATGTCAATGCTCCTCCCGCCGCAGATGGTCAACACGATGGTGGCGGGGGCGGTGCCCTCCACCGAGGCGATGTATGCAGACCCCGTGCGGCGCTACATGCTGCCCGTCTTCTCCGACCGGCGCACCGACTGGCCCAGCCACCCGCACGCCACCCGCGACAGCCTGCACGAGCACGACATGTGGGTGGCCGAGGGCCTGACGCATCGCTACCCCACCAAGGTGCTCGCCGAGATGCTGCCGACGTGTCCGCAGTACTGCGGCCACTGCACGCGGATGGACCTCGTCGGCAACTCCACGCCGGTGATCGACAAGCTGAAGTTCAACCTCAAGCCCGTCGACCGGGTCGAGCAGATGCTGACCTATCTTCGCTTGCACCCCGGTGTACGTGACGTCGTCGTCTCCGGTGGTGACGTCGCCAACATGCCGTGGCCACGCCTCGAGGCGTTCGTCGACGCGGTGCTCGACATCGACAACATCCGCGACATCAGGCTCGCCACGAAGGCCCTGATGGGGCTGCCTCAGCACTGGCTGCAGGACGAGGTGCGCGCCGGCATGGAGCGGCTCGCGACGAAGGCACAGGCCCGGGGCGCGTCCATCGCGATCCATACCCACGTCAACCACGCCAACTCGGTGACGCCGCTTGTCGCGAGGGCCACCCGCGCCATGCTCGACACCGGCATCCGCGACGTGCGCAACCAGGGCGTGCTCATGGGCGGAATCAACGACGACCCGCACCGGTTGCTCGACCTCTGCTTCGCCCTGCTCGATGGTGCGCAGATCATGCCCTACTACTTCTACATGTGCGACATGATCCCCTTCAGCGAGCACTGGAGGGTGTCAGTGGCGCGCGCTCAGGACCTGCAGCACGCGATCATGGGCTACCTGCCCGGTTTCGCCACTCCGCGAATCGTGTGCGACGTACCTTTCGTCGGGAAGCGGTGGGTGCACCAGCTGGAGTCGTACGACCGCGACCACGGGATCTCCTACTGGACGAAGAACTACCGGACGTCGATCGAGCATGACGACGCCGAGGCGCTTACCCGCACCTATGAGTACTACGACCCGATCCACACGCTGCCGAAGCTCGGCCAGGACTGGTGGCGCCAGCACGCCGGCGACCACCTCGCGGCCGCGGAACAGGCCGCCAAGGCCTCCCGCGAGGCCGCCGAGTCGCAGAAGTCCCTCCCCGTCGCCTAGACCTTCACCCCGACCGGAGCCCGCTTGTCCCGCGAAAATTTGTGGGACAAGCGCCGTGCAACGCGCGACAACCGATGCCCGGTCGCCAGGTCAGAACTGAGGGAGCCGGGACTCGTACGGCGTGGACAACACGATCGTCGTCCGGGTGGACACGTTGGCGGTGGACCTGATCCGCGCCAACAGGTTCTCGAGGTCGCTGGGCTCGGCGACCCTGACCTTCAGGATGTAGGACTCGTCTCCAGCCACCGAGTGACATGCCTCGATCTCGGAGATCCCCGACAGCCGTTCCGGCGAGTCGTCGGGCTGTGACGGGTCGATGGGTCTGATCGAGATGAAGGCCGTCAGTGGCAGCCCGACCTCGCGGAAGTCGATCGTCGCCCCATAGCCGCGGATCACCCCGCGCTGCTCCAGGCGCTTGACCCGCTGGTGCACCGCGGACGTCGACAGCCCGGTCTGCTTGCCGAGGTCGGTAAACGACATCCGGCCGTCCGCGGCCAGCAGCTGGCAGATCAGGCGGTCGACGGCTTCGATCGAGCGCTCGGCCATCAGCCCTCCAGCACCGTCAGCCTCCGGCTGGTCCGGTTGAGGCGCTCCGCCCCCTCACTCGTGGTCACCACGATGTCCTCGATTCGCGCGCCGTGTCGACCGGGCAGGTAGATGCCGGGCTCGATCGAGAACGCCATGCCCGGCGCCAGCAACCGGGTGTTGCCCTCGACGATGTAGGGCTCCTCATGCGTCTCCAGCCCAATGCCGTGTCCGGTGCGATGCACGAAGTACTCGGCGAAACCGCCATCGCGGATCACTTCGCGTCCGACATGGTCGACCGACTCCGCGCTGACACCGGGACGGGCGAAGTCGCACTGCGCCCGCTGTGCCTCGAGGAGCACCTCGAAGTAGCCGGTCACGCTCGGATCCGGCTCGGCCCCGAGGACGTACGTGCGCGTGCAGTCACTGCAGTATCCGTCGGTGGTAGAACCGCCGATGTCGACAACGACTGTGTCGCCGGTCTCGATCGTGCGGTCCGACACCGCATGGTGTGGGGAGGCGCTGTTCGGCCCGGACGCGACGATCACGAAATCTGCGCTGACGTGTCCCTCGGCCACGATCGCCTCCGCGATGAGGCGTGCGGCCTCACGTTCCGTGCGACCTACGCGGAGAAACTCCGCCATCCGCAGGTGCACCCGGTCGATCGCCGTGGCAGCGTGCCGCAGGGACGTGATCTCGTCAGCCCCCTTGTGCATCCGCTGTTCGGAGATGATCGCACCGGCCGCCTGCAGCCGGATGCCGGGACACGCCTCCTGCAGTCGAAAGACGCGGCTCGCCCACATGTGGTCGTCGACCGCGACAACCGACGGTGCTCCCAGCCAGGACAGGGCCGCCGCATAGGCGTCCTGCGTCTCCTCATGCGTAACAATCCGCATCCCCGCAAGGCCCGCTGGGGACCGTTCGGCCTCGGGCAGCTCCAGCACAGGGACGAGCAGGGCAGGGTCGCTGTCGACGGGTACGACCAGCGCCGTCAACCGCTCCAGCGGGCGGGCGTCGTAGCCGGTCAGGTAGCGGAGGTCGGCGCCCGGCGTCACCACGAGCCCCTTGACCCCAGCCGCTGCCATGGCCGCCTGCACGCGGTGCAGACGCGAGGCTAGGTCTGCGGTCATGGCGTTACTCTAGCCGTGGCCGCGTGGCATCATCGCGGTGTGACGTCCCGCCTGATGCTCCTCGACACCGCCTCACTGTACTTCCGGGCGTACTTCGGTGTGCCCGACTCGGTGCGGGCGCCGGACGGTACCCCGGTCAACGCCGTACGGGGCCTGCTCGACTTCATCACCCGCCTCGTCTCTACCTACGAGCCGACCGACCTGGTGGCCTGCTGGGACGACGACTGGCGTCCGGGGTGGCGGGTGGACCTGATCCCGAGCTACAAGGCGCACCGCGTGGTGGCCGCGAAGCCCACCGCCGTCGACATCGAAGTCACTCCGGACCAGCTCGAGGCGCAGGTGCCGATCATTCGCGAAGTCCTCGACGCGCTGTGCATCCCCGTCGTCGGTGCTGCCCACCACGAGGCTGACGACGTCATCGGCACGCTGGCGACGACGTGGCCCGGCGCGGTCGACGTCGTGACCGGCGACCGTGACCTGTTCCAGCTCGTCAATGACGCTCACCCGGTCAGGGTGCTCTACACCGCGCGGGGCGTGGGCAAGCTCGAGATTCTCGACGACGCGGCAGTGGTGTCGAAGTATGGTGTCCTGCCCGAGCAGTACGCCGACTTCGCCGTACTGCGTGGTGATACCTCGGACGGGCTGCCTGGCGTCAAGGGTGTCGGCGAGAAGACCGCCGCCAGCCTGTTGCAGCAGTACGGCGACCTGGCCTGCATCGTCGAGGCCGCCGCAGACCCCACCAGCGGTCTCTCGTCGGGGCTGAGCGGCAAGATCGTGGCGGCCGCCCCCTACCTGCGGGTGGCACCTACCGTCGTGGCGGTGGTGAGGGACCTGCCGCTGCCGACGGTGGACTGCGCCATCACACCGCTGACCGCGAGTGCAGTCGAGCACGTCAAGGATCTGGGCCAGCGGCACGGACTCGGCTCAGCGGTGACGCGCGTGCTCAGCGCTCTCGGCAACCCGGCGGTGGAGGAGCAACGGGGTTGAGCGACCGGGCCCCTGGAGGGGGTGTTTCAGGCGCTCGCGCACGATGTCCGCGGCGGCATGCTTGCCGCCTCGCCGTGGGCGAGCTGGCGGTTGGCGAGCTGGCCGATCCGCTGCCGATGTCGCTGTGCCTGCGGAGTACCTCGAAGCCCACGAAGCGAGTTGCCTACGCCGACCGGCGTGTCAGAGGTCGACTTCGGCGGAGTAGGCCACGACGCCGCGTCGCATCGCCCGAACGACCTCGCGGGCCGTACGCCGGAGGGGTGAGCTCCCGGCCGCGTCGGCGATCTGCTCGGCCAGGTCGAGAAGCTGCTTGACCCACCGGACGAAGTCGCCGGGCGCCAGGTCGACGTCGTCGAGCACGTCTTCGAGGTCGGCGCCGCCGGCCCAACGGTAGGCCGCCCAGGCGAAGCCGAGGTCTGGTTCGCGAAGGTAGCTGAGCCGGTGCTGGCGCTCCACCGCGTCGAGCTCGGCCCAGATCGCCACCATCTCGGCAAGCACCTGCCGCACCACACCGCCCGGCACCCGGGGACGTTCGACATCGTCGGGGCTGCGTGACTCGTAGGCGAGAGCCGACAATGCGGCCGCCAGCGCCGGCGCCTCGAGGCCTTCCCAGATGCCGCGGCGCAGACACTGCGCCGCGACGAGGTCGAGCTCGCTGTAAATCCGGGCGAGCGAGGCACCGGCGGGGCTGACCTCACCGCCGTCGAGGTAGCCCAGCTCCTCGAGCACCTCGCACACCCGGTCAAACTGCCGGGCGATCGTGTTGGTGCGCTGCTCGATCCGGCGGCGCAGCGTGTCTGTCTCGCGCTGCAGCTTGAAGTAGCGCTCTGCCCAGCGGGCGTGATCCTCCCGGTTCTCGCACGCATGACACGGGTGCTCCCGGATGGCTGCGCGGAGCCGACGCAGCTCCGGGTCGTCCTCAGCGGGAAACCGGTCCTTGCGGGTCCGCCCGCTCGACGAGAGATCGCGAGCCCGCTCGCGCAGGAGCGCGGCCAGGTCACGGCGCTGTTGCGGGTTGCGCGCGTTGAACGTCTTCGCGATCCGCATCCGGGTGAGCGGCTCGACGGGCGTCGGGAAGTCGACGAGCGACAGCCTGCGCGCCTGCCGGTCGACGGTCACCACGAGCGGACGTGGCCCCTCCCGCTGCGCCCGCACCCCCAGGTCGACGACGACGGCCAGGCCGGCCCACCGCCCGGCAGGGACCTCGATCACATCGCCGATGCGCAACCGGTCCAGCGACTCCACGGCGGCATCCCTCCGGTCGCTCTGGCGACGTTTGGACACGTCGGTCTCGCGGTCGGACAGCGCTCGCCGCAGCGCGGCGTACTCCATGAAGTCGCCGCGGTCGCAGGCGATCGCGTCGGCGTAGCCCTCGAGGGCCTCCTCGGCTTTTCGCACCTGCCGAGCCAAGCCGACGACGGCTCGGTCGGCCTGGAACTGCGCGAAGGACGACTCGAGCAGCTCGCGCGCCGTGTCCGTCCCGAAACCGCGGACCAGGTTGACCGCCATGTTGTACGACGGCCGAAACGACGACCGCAACGGGTAGGTGCGGGTCGAGGCCAGGCCAGCCACCGCCTGGGGGTCGAAGTCGGGCGCCCACACCACGACGGCGTGCCCTTCGACGTCGATGCCGCGGCGGCCGGCCCGACCGGTGAGCTGGGTGTACTCCCCCGGTGTCACGTCGGAATGGGTCTCCCCGTTCCACTTCGACAGCTTGTCGATGACGACCGACCGGGCGGGCATGTTGATGCCGAGCGCGAGCGTCTCCGTGGCGAAGACCATCTTGACGAGGCCGCGCGAGAACAGCTCTTCGACGCACTCCTTGAAGACCGGCAGCATGCCCGCATGGTGCGCCGAGACCCCGCGAACCAAGGCTTCGAACCAGTCCGGGTAACCCAGCACCTGTAGGTCGGCGCTGGAGAGCACCGACGTCCGGGCCTCGGCGAACGCGCGGATCTCGGCCTGCTCAGCCGCGCTCGTGAGGCGAAGGTTCGCCGCCAAGCACTGCTGGACCGCCGCGTCGCACCCCTTGCGGCTGAAGATGAACATGATCGCCGGCAGCAGGCCCTCTGCGTCCAGCCGCTCGACGATGTCGGTGCGGCTAGGCACGAGCCCTCGTCCCGTCGGGCGACGGTACTCGCCGCGCTTCGCCCGGTGTCCGCGACTGCGGCTTCGCTGCCAGTCGTCTCGCGCCACCCGGGTGAGCTGTGGATTCACCGTCGTGGCTTCGCCCTGCGGCCCGGCGTCGGCGAACAGGTCGTAGAGCCTGTTGCCGACCATGACGTGCTGGAACAGCGGAACCGGCCGCCGCTCCTCGACGACGATGTCGCCCTCGCCGCGCACAGTGCTGAGCCAGTCACCAAACTCCTCCGCGTTGGACACCGTCGCGGACAGTGAGACCACGGAGACGGAGTCCGCTAGGTGGATGATCACCTCCTCCCACACCGCGCCGCGCGAGCGGTCGGCGAGGTAGTGCACCTCGTCCATGACGACGAACTGAAGGCCGGCCAGGGTGACCGAACCCGTGTACAGCATGTTGCGCAGCACCTCGGTCGTCATCACCACGATCGGCGCCTCGGAGTTGATCGTGTTGTCCCCGGTGAGCAGTCCCACCCGCTCCGGGCCGTAGCGCAAGGTCAGGTCGGCGAACTTCTGGTTTGACAACGCCTTGATCGGCGTCGTGTAGAAGCACTTGCCTCCGCGGCTCAGAGCCAGGTGGACGGCGAACTCACCTACCAAGGTCTTGCCCGAGCCCGTCGGGGCAGCCACCAGGACGCCACGGCCACGCTCGAGCGACTCGCATGCCCTGCGCTGGAACGCGTCAAGCGAGAAGTCGTAGAGCCGCTCGAAGTCGCCGAGGAGGCTCATCACCTAGAGCGTGATCGACACGGTGAAGTTGCTGCTCTCGGCTCCGACGGACTTCGCGACCCTGCGTAGCGTCTCGCACGCGATGTTGGCGTCGAAGCCGATACCCGGCACCCCGGCCGCGACCCGACCGTCGACGTCGAGCAGCGCGACCTCGCCGAACTGCCAGGCCTGGTGGGCGGCGCGACGCTGGTCATCGGGGCACACCGGCCGCGGGTATGCCGCATCGACGGCCAGCAGGTCAAGCCGCTGGTGCTTCTCGTCCGCGCCACTCAGGCCACCCTCGACGCAGAACCCGCTGTTGAGCGGTTCAGCGGCTCGCCAGGTGACGGAGTCAAGGGCCAGCCACTCAGGCAGGTCGAACGGATCCACCACGCTGATGCTCATGACTCCCGATTCCGGGTCGGCGGCTAGATCGGCGACACCTCGTCGTCGTCCAGGTCAGCGTAGTGACCCTCGGTGTCTCGTCGGCGTCGGCGGTCGACGACGCGAGCGATCACCTCGGAGATCAAGAACAGGCCAGTCATGGGCAAGGCCAGAAGAACCATCGTGATCGGGTCGGTCGAGGGGGTTGCCACGGCCGCGAAGACGAACGTCGCGAAGATGATCCACGCCCGCCAACGCGCCAGCTGTTTGGCAGAGACGACACCGGCCAGGTTGAGCAGCACGACGAACAATGGGATCTCGAACGAGACGCCGAAGACCAGCAAGATCCTGAGTGTGAAGTTGAGATAGTCCTGGACGTCGACGAGGTTCGTCACGCCACTGGGGGTGAAGCCCAGCAGCACCTGCAGCCCCTTGGGCAGGACGTAGTAGCCGAGAAGCACGCCGCCGATGAACAGCGGACCGGCGACCGAGACGAAGACGAGGGTCCATTTGCGTTCGTTGCGGTGCAGGCCCGGCAGGATGAACGCCCACAGCTGGTAGAGCCAGATCGGGCTCGTCATCACGATGCCGGTGACCAGCGCCACCTTCAGCTGCAGGATGAACGATGTCGCCAAGCCGTTGATGACGGCCTGCGTCTTGACGCCCTGGTTCTCCGCCAGGCTCTGCACATTGCTCAAGTAGGGCTTGAGCATGAGGTCGAACAGCCAGTCGTAGAGGAACAGCCCGGCTACGAACCCGGCGATGATGACGAGGACGCAGACGAACAGACGGTTACGAAGCTCACGCAGGTGCTCGACCAGCGTCATGCTCGCGTCCGGCGACGATGACGGCTTGTCCGGACCTTTGCGTCCCCGGGAGATGAGGGCCACTCAGCGAGCCTGTCGAGGCAGACTAATGCTCGGTGTGCGTCGGAGGCAGCGGCTGCGACGTCTGCGGGTTCTGGACGGGAGGTGTCGCCTGGACCGGCTGCACGGGCTGTGTGGTCTGAGCCGACGGCGTGGCCGGGGAGTCCGGTATCCGCGTCGCGGTGATCTGGGCCCGGGTCGCGCCGGTGGGGTCGTCTTTGGCGTCGCCGTCTTGTTCGTCGTCGTCCCCGAGGCCCTTTGTCTCGGCCTTGAAGATGCGCATCGCTCGACCAGTTCCGCGCGCCAGGTCCGGCAGCTTCTTGGCGCCGAAAAGGACGACCAGAATCAGCAGGATGATCAAGAGCTCGGTCGGCCCTAGGTTGCCCATGGTTTCCTCTTCACGTTCGGTGATGCCTCGGTGCTGCGCCTTGATCAGTGTACGCCGTCCGCGGTCGCCCGAACCAAGGACGCCCCCACTCACAGGGAGTATTCAGCGAGTGCTGCCTTGGCCCGGCGCCGCACGTCGCGGACCAGACGAGGCGGCTCGAGCAGCGTGGCGTCGCCGCCCAGGCGCAGGACGAGCCGCAGCAGCCAGCCGTCGTCACTGAAGCGCAGCGAGATGCGCAGCCGCCCGTCGGCCCGCGCCTCCTGCGCCTCGATCGGGTAGTACTCGGCCACCCAGTGCGCTGCGGGCGCGAGCTCCAGGACGGCGACCGGGTCGTCGGCATCGGGCTGGAAGAGTCCTTGGGACAGGTCGGTCCGCCCCGCCGCGGCCGGCGGCTCGGCCGGGCTGTCGAGGACACGTGCCTGCCGCATCCGGTCCAAACGAAACATCCGCGTCTCCTCGACTCGGTGGCACCAGGCCTCGAGGTAGCTGTGGCCCTCAGAGAAGATCAGCCGCATCGGGTCGACGACGCGCTCCGTCGTCTCGTCTCGGCTCGGGACGTAGTAGGTGAGCGCGAGCTGGCGCCTCTCGCGGAGGGCCTCGTCGACGGCGGCCCGGGTCTGCATGTCGACGGGATCCATGTGGATGTCGACGGCCGAGGCCCGCGCGCCGACCTCACCCGCGGCCGTCTCCAGCTTGGCGAGGGCGCGGCCGACTGCGCCCCGCTCCCCGACCGGGCTGACCTCGCGGAGCGCACGAAGCGCCACCATCAGCGCCAGTGCCTCGTGTGGGGCGAGCCGCAGCGGACGAGTGAGGTAGTCGGCGTTGCTCAGCTTGACGACGCCCTCCCCGTCGAGCGCTTCCATGTCGATGTCGATCATGTCGCCGGTGACGGCGTTGGGCAGACCGCAGAACCACAGCACCTTGAGGTCCTTGACGATCTGTGCCGGCTTGACGCCGAAGTCTTTGGCCACGTTGTCGACGGAGACGCCGTCGCGAGAGCGCAAGTACGGCACGAGTGCCAGCATCCGTTCGACCTGCTCCTGCGCGCTCGCGGTCACCCGGCGACCTCACCAGCCAGCAGGCCCAACCGGCGGATGACGTCCTGCCTGATCTCGTCGGGATGGACCACGACGACGTCGGGACCGTAGGACAACAGCTCATCGGCCAGCGACTGGCCACTGGCATACGGCAGCTCGAGCTCGCTCCAGTGCTCGTCCAGGGGGGTCGAGCGGGCCGCGCGGCGGCGCAGCGCGTCACCAGCACCCGTCCTGACCCGCACCGTTGCCGAGCTGTGCGGTTGGGCTGGAGCGAGCGATGCTGCCAAGGCTCGCAGGTCGAGGTCTGCGGGCGGCTCGTAGCTGCCCGGCGCCCCCACCTCGACGACGTCCCCGACGATGCGTGAGACCCGGAACATGCGTTCGGCGCCGCGGTCCCGGTCATGCCCGACGACGTACCAATGGCCGTGCCACGACACGATGCCCCAGGGTTCCAGGTGTCGGGAAGTCGGGTGGGGGTGCCCGGGTGTCTGGTAGCGGAACTCGACCGGCCGACGCTGCGTCACGGCATCGAAGACGGCGTCGAAGGCCGGCTCGTCGGTCGCGAGCTGCGGCTCGAGGATGGTCAGCGCTGACTCGTCCACCACGACTCCGCCGGCGCGTAGCTTGCGCAGACCCTGCGTCGTCGCCGACGCAAGGCTGGCGTGCTGCCATACCCGTGCCGCCAGGCCGACGATGGCGGCCTCGTCGGCTTCGAGGCTGATCTCGGGCAGCTCGAACCTGTCGCGCCTGATCCGGTAGCCGACCTCGTCCTCGAAGCCCTTTTCGACGGGACCGACCTCGATCGGGACCCCGAGGATGCGCAACTCCTCCTTGTCCCGGTCGAACATCCGGTCGAACGCCTCACCGCCGAGGTCTCGGTAACCGTCGACAGCCTGCCGGATCCGTCCCTTCGGAATGAAGTTGCGCGCGACCAGCAGGCAGATGGTGAGGTTCATCAGCCGCTCGGATTTCTTGGCCGTCACCGGGCTCCTCCCGTCGGTCGTGCCGTGCCCCTGTCGGGTCAGCTCGCCTGCTGGATGTCAATGACGAAGATGAGATCGGAGTTCGGCGGGATCGTCTTACCGGCACCGGCGGCGCCGTACGCGAGGTCGCTCGGAACGGTCAGCACCACGCGGGAACCCACAGTCTGCCCGACGAGTCCGATCTGCCAGCCGGGGATCACCTGGTCCAGGGACACGCTGACCGGCTTCTTGGAGTACGACTCGTCGAAGACGTCGCCGTCAGGGTAGAGCTGCCCGAGATAGTTGACAGTGAGCGTCTGGCCGGTCGCGACCAGTGGTCCCTTGCCCTTCGTGAGTGGGTAGATGCCGAGAGCGCCGACGGTCGCCGGTGAGGTCGCCTTGGGTACGAACGCTTGAGGGAGCTTCTTGGCGGAGAGCTTCAGCGTGGGCACCTGTGACTGCGCCATCGGGTTGACGACCTTGACGACATCGACCACGAAGACGAGGCTATCGCCCTTGCGGATCGAGGTTCCGTTGCCGTTGGGGTCGTAGCCGTCCTTGGAGGCGACCGTTATGAGGACCCGGTCGCCGGGGCGCGCCCCTTCGAGACCCTTGGCGAAGCCTGCGATGACCTGGGCCAGCGTGAACGTCGCGGGCTTGGTCTCGGTGTCGGTCGTCCAGCTGCTGTCGAACTCCGTTCCGTCGCTGGCGTTGATGCCGACATAGTCGAGCGTCACTGTCGAGGTCGCCGTGACGGCCGACCCCGTGCCAGGCCCCTTGTCGACGACCGAGCTGTCGGTCTGGGCGAACGACATGGGCGCCTTGAAGTCCACGGTCGGCTTCTGGCCGACGGGTCCGGAGACGGACACGTCGGACAGGGTGCCCTGCTGGGGTGATTGGTTCGGGGTCGTGGAGCCGCCGCCGCAGGCCGCCGTGCCGAGCAGCACCAGGGCAAGGAGCAGCCCAACGACGAGACGACGCACGTGGTCACACCTCACTGTTCGGACCCGAAGCGGTTGGACGCAGGGCTGCACAAGACGGCCAAGCCTAGGCCATGTCGGAAGGCGCCTTGGCGTGACGCTGCGCCTCGCTTCGCCTCGAAATCACATTGACTCGATGAGTCGCTCGACGCGCTCGTCGTGGGACCGGAAGGGGTCCTTGCACAGCACGGTGCGCTGCGCTTGGTCGTTGAGCTTGAGATGGACCCAGTCGACGGTGAAGTCCCGGCGGCGCTCCTGGGCCTTGCGGATGAAGTCGCCGCGCAACCGAGCACGCGTCGTCTGCGGAGGCACGGACTTGGCCTCGAAGATTGCCAGGTCGTGGGTCACCCGCGCGACGGCCCCACGCTTCTCGAGCAGGTAGTAGAGGCCCCGGCCGCGATGGATGTCGTGGTACGCGAGATCGAGCTGGGCGGTGCGCGCCGAGTTGAGACCCAACCCGTGCTGGGCGCGGTAGCGCTCGATCAGCCGGTACTTGATCACCCAGTCGATCTCCCGCTCGACGAGACTGAGGTCGTCGGACTCGACGGCCTTGAGGGCCCGCTCCCACAGGTCGAGGCTGGCGTCGATCGTGGACGTGTGCAGCTCGCGCCGGTCGACGAAGTCGCGGGCCTTGCTCAGGTATTCGTGCTGGATGTCGAGCGCGGAGGCGTCCCTGCCGTTGGCAAGGCGTACCTTGCGTCGACCGGTCATGTCGTGCGAGATCTCCCGGATCGCGCGGATCGGGTTCTCCATCGTCATGTCTCGCATCACGATTCCCGCCTCGATCATACGAAGCACCAGGTCGGTCGAGGCCACCTTGAGCATGGTGGTGGTCTCGCTCATGTTGGAGTCGCCGACGATGACGTGGAGCCGGCGGAACCGCTCGGCATCGGCATGCGGCTCGTCGCGGGTGTTGATGATCGGGCGGGAGCGCGTGGTGGCGCTCGAGACGCCCTCCCAGATGTGCTCGGCGCGCTGGCTCACCGAGTAGACGGCGCCGCGGGGAGTTTGGAGCACCTTGCCGGCACCGCAGAAGATCTGGCGGCTGACCAGGAAAGGGATTAGCACGTCGGCCAGTCTCGAGAACTCACCGTGCCTGCCGACGAGGTAGTTCTCGTGGCAGCCGTAGGAGTTTCCCGCCGAGTCGGTGTTGTTCTTGAACAGGTAGACGTCTCCGGCGATGCCCTCTTCGCGCAGCCGCCGCTCCGCGTCGACGAGAAGCCCCTCGAGGACACGCTCGCCCGCCTTGTCATGGGTCACGAGGTCGGTCACGGAGTCGCATTCGGGGGTGGCGTATTCCGGGTGGCTTCCGACGTCGAGGTACAGCCGCGCGCCGTTGCGGAGAAAGACGTTGCTGGAGCGACCCCACGACACCACCCGACGGAAAAGGTAGCGGGCGACCTCGTCGGGCGACAGCCGCCGGGCACCCTTGAAGGTGCACGTCACGCCGTACTCGTTCTCGATCCCGAAGATCCGTCGGTCCACGGTCTCAGCCTAGGTCACGGCATCAAGGACTATCGCACGCCGCGAGGCGCCACCTGAGCCGGCGGTGAGCAAGGAGCGCAGGTGGATGCATCGCCAGGCGGAGGAGGAAGCCGATACTGGGGGGCGAAGCGTATCGGCGACGACGACAACGCCGCGAGGCGCCGCCCGAGCCGGCAGTGAGCAAGGAGCGCAGGTGGATGCATCGCCAGGCGGAGGAGGAAGCCGATACTGGGGGGCGAAGCGTATCGGCGACGACGACAACGCCGCGAGGCGCCGCCTGAGCCCTTGCTACAGGAGTCCGGCGTGGTCGAGGCCTAGGTAGACCTGCTCGTTGCCCGTCATACGACCTCGCCGGAGCTCCTCCCGCACTGTCGACACATCGAGGACGACCGGTTCACAGTCCTCGTAGTCGTCGAGGTTCTGCACGCCGCCCGGCACGCAGTCGCGCGCGATCACGACGTGGCGCTTGCCCGTCGAGGCCGTGCTCATCGCGGTCACGACCAGCTCCAGGTCGGTGGAGACGTAGCCGGTCTCCTCCTCCAGCTCGCGCGCCGCCGCCTCGATCGGCGTCTCCCCCGCGTCCACGAATCCGCCGGCGACGTTGAGCACGACCCGATCCGGACCGGGCCTGAACTGGCGGACCATCACCAGCCGGCGCTCAGGGGTGAGCGCCAGCACGCCGACCGTGGAGCCGCCGCCGAACATCTCCCACTCGGCGAGCCGCCCGTCGGGCAGCCGGTAGGTACGCCTCGACACCCGCATCCACCCCTCGTGGACCGGTACGTCGTCCCCCACCTGCTCCCAGAGCCGGTCCTCGTCGGTGGGGCACTCAGCCATCGCGTGACGCGTCGTTGTCATCGGGCGGCTCGCCGAGCACGTCGGCCGGATCTGTCGGCTCGCCGGACTCCCCCGCGGCCGGATCGGTCGACCGTGCCTCGGCGGGCTCCGCCGCCGGATCGGCCGACTGCGCCTCGGCGGGTTCCTGCGCCGGATGGGCCGGTGCCTCGGCGGATTCCGCGGCGGGATCGGCCGACTGTGGCTCGGCGGAGCCTGATCCAGCCGAGCCAGATTCGCCCGAGCCAGTTTCGGGCGAGGCTGGCACCGGTTCGGTCGGTGATGCGGAGTCGACGATGTCGGCGATCCGCTGCTCGCTCAGGCGGCGGAACTTGCGCGGCTGGCTGCGGGTGCGGTCCAGCACTGCCACCTCCAGCTTGTCGCCGGTGATCGTGCGCGGCTCGGTTCCGTCGTTGCCGAGGGCGTCGACGGCCAGTCGCAGCGCCGCTGCGAGGTCGAGCCCCTCGGTGTAGTGGCTCTTCAGATACTCGTTGACCCGCTCGACCGTGCCTCCCATCACGGCGAATCCCTGTACGTCGGCCACCGAGCCGTCGTACGTCAGCCGGTAGACTTGGTCCTCGTCTGGCCTATTCCCCACCTCGGCGACGAAGATCTCGACCTCGTAGGGCTTCTCTCCACCGGAGGAGAAGATCGTGCCGAGCGTCTGGGCGTAGGCGTTGGCCAGTCCACGCCCGGTGACGTCGCGGCGGTCGTAGGAGTAGCCACGCATGTCAGCCAGGCGCACGCCGGCAATCCGCAGGTTTTCGAACTCGTTGTAGCGGCCGACTGCGGCGAAGGCGATCCGGTCGTAGATCTCCGAGACCTTGTGCAGCGAGGGCGAGGTGTTCTCGGAGACGAAGAGCAGGCCGTCGGTGAACTGAACCACGACCAGCCCGCGCCCACGGGAGATACCCTTGCGGGCGTAGTCCGCCCGGTCCTTCATGAGCTGCTCGGGCGAGACGTAGAACGGCATCGACATGGTGGCGGGTCCTCGTGTCTCAGGTCAGGGGGGCGGCTGGGCCGTCGGGGCGCTGCATCCGGGCGGCGACGACCTCGTCCGCGACGGCGGCGATGTCGGCGTCGGGCATCCGAGAGAAGCCGTCCTGGGTGACGATGCTGACGATCGGGAAGATCCGCCGAGCCATGTCGGGCCCGCCGGTCGCTGAGTCGTCGTCCGCGGCGTCGTAGAGCGCCTGCACGATGGCCATCACGCACTCGCGGGCGCTCAGGTCGTCGCGGTAGAGCTTCTTGAGCGAACCGCGGGCGAACACCGAGCCTGATCCGACCGAGTGGAAGGCCTGCTCCTCGTAGCGTCCCCCGGTCGCGTCGTAGGAGAAGATCCGCCCGACCCCGCCGTGAAGGTCGAAGCCGGCGAAGAGCGGCACGACGGCGAGTCCCTGCATGGCCATGGCGAGGTTGCTCCGGATCAGTGTTGCCAGCCGGTTGGCCTTGCCGTCCAGCGATAGCGTCGTTCCCTCGATCTTCTCGTAGTGCTCGAGCTCCACCTGGAACAGGCGCACCATCTCCACCGCCAGGCCGGCCGCGCCCGCGATCCCGATGCAGGAAAACTCGTCAGCCGGGAACACCTTCTCGATGTCGCGTTGAGCGATCACGTTGCCCATGGTGGCGCGTCGGTCCCCGGCCATCGCGACCCCGCCGTTGAACGTGGCGGCCACGATGGTCGTGCCGTGGGGAACCTCGATGGCGGCCGAGGGGTCCGGCAGCGCCCGGTGACCAGGCAGCAGGCCGGGTGAGTGGGCGGCCAGGAAGTCCGCGAACGAAGCGCTGCCGGGGGTCATGAACGCTGGTGGGAGGCCGAGCTGCGCCATCGAGGTCACTCACCGCCCTTCTGGACGAATCCGCGCACGAACTCCTCGGCGTTGGACTCGAGCACCTCGTCGATGTCGTCGAGGATCGCATCGACGTCGTCGTCGAGCTTCTCTTTGCGCTCCGCGGCCGCTTCGCTCGGAGCGGACTCCTGCGGTTCGTCCTCCTCAGAGGACTTGCGCGTGGTCTTGTGCTGTTGGCCACCTTCGCGAGCCATCCGCCACCTCCACTCTCCCAGAACGACCGTGCACCGAAACCCTACCCGGCTGCGCCGATGATCTGGGGCGGTCAGTGCAAACGTCGCGCCGCGACGCGCACCGAGCGAGTCACGCCGTGAGGGCGGCGAAGAGCTCCTCGGCGGTACGGCAGCGGTCGAGCAGGGCGCCGACGTGCTGGCGGGTCCCGCGCGACGGCTCCATGGTGGGGATCCGCTGCAGCGAGTCGTGACCGGGCAGGTCGAAGATCACCGAGTCCCAGGAGGCGGCGGCGATGCGGTCGGCATACTGCGCGAGGCAGCGGCCCCGGAAGTAGGCGCGGGTGTCCGGTGGCGGCTCGGTGACCGCGCTGACCACCTCGCCGTCGCTCAGCAGCCGCTCGATGGAGCCACGCTTGACGAGCCGGTGGTAGAGCCCCTTGTCGGGGCGCAGGTCGGAGTACTGCAGGTCGATCAGGTGCAGCTTCGGGTCGTCCCAGGCGAGGGCGTCTCGTTCGCGGTAGGACTCGAGGAGCCCCAGCTTGGCCACCCAGTCGAGCTCTCGCCGACACTCCATCGGGTCACGGCGCAGCCTCGTCAACACCGAGCCCCAACGCTCGAGCACGTCCGCGGTCTGCTCGTCCGGCTCGCCGTTGAAGCGCTGGTCGACGTACGACCGGGCATGCTCGAGGTAGTTCTCCTGAAGGTCTAGGGCGGTCATCGTCCGGCCGTCCTTGAGCGTGAGCAGCTGTCGGAGCGTGGGGTCGTGCGACACCTCGTGCAGCGCCGCGACGGGCCCGTCGATCGCGAGGTCGACGCTGATGGCCTGGTCCTCGATCATGGACAGCACCAGGGCCGTGGTCCCGACCTTGAGATAGGTGGACACTTCGGCGAGGTTCGCGTCGCCGATGATGACGTGCAGGCGGCGGTACTTCTCGGGATCGGCATGCGGCTCGTCGCGGGTGTTGATGAGCGGACGCTTGAGCGTGGTCTCGAGCCCCACCTCGACCTCGAAGTAGTCGGCGCGCTGGCTGACCTGGAAGCCCTGGACGTGGCCGTCCTGGCCAATGCCGACGCGGCCGGCACCACAGACCACCTGGCGGCTGACGAAGAACGGGATGAGGTGCCGCACGATGTCGGGAAACGGCGTCGCCCGCTTCATCAGGTAGTTCTCGTGCGCGCCATAGGAGGCACCCTTGTTGTCGGTGTTGTTCTTGTACAGCACGAGTGGGTTCTGACCGGGGACGTCAACGGCGCGGGCGGCGCTGGACACGACCAGCTCTCCCGCCTTGTCCCATCGGACGATGTCACGCGGGTTGGTGCACTCCGGCGTGGAGTACTCCGGATGGGCGTGGTCGACGTACAACCGGGCCCCGTTGGTCAGGATCAGGTTGGCCAGTCCGACGTCCTCGTCAGTCAGCTGGCTCGGGTCGGCGGCGCTGCGGCTCAGGTCGAACCCGCGGGCGTCGCGTAGCGGGTTCTCCTCCTCGAAGTCCCAGCGGGCCCGGCGTGAGCGCGCGCTGAGCGAGGCGTAGGAGTTGACGACCTGCGACGAGGTCAGCATGGGGTTCGCCGACGGCGTCCCGAGGACCGAGATACCGAACTCTGTCTCGGTTCCCATGATCCGCCGCACGCCCATGCCCTCACCCTACGGGGACCGTAGAGGCTGGCCGGCCAGGCTTCCGACTGCGCTTGGCCTAGGTTCGCGGCGTGGACTTCTGTGACAACGGCTGGCACGCGGGCGCCGTGCCGACCGGCAGGAGATGAGTCGACCGGACACCGCGCCGGCCGGGGATCGGGTATCGGCTGCGCCGTGAGACCCGGTTGATGCCGTGGCTGGCGCCGCAGCTAACCCTCCCGGTGGATGTCCCGGCGATCCTGGCCGAGGCGCAGGCCCGCACGGGAGATACCGGGTCCCCACACGGCAGATCTGCCATGTGCACACTGCACGTTCCTTGTGAACATGGCAGATCCGAGGGCCGCACCCGGGGCAGCGGTTGTCCGGGTGGCGGGGGCGGTTCGGGGTCTGCTACAGGTACTGGCCGGTGTTCGCGACGTTGTCGATGGAGCGTCCGGGCTCGGTACCCTGCTTCCCGGAGATCAGGGTGCGGATGAAGACGATGCGCTCACCCTTCTTGCCCGAGATCCTCGCCCAGTCGTCGGGGTTGGTCGTGTTGGGCAGATCCTCGTTCTCCTTGAATTCGTCCACACATGCCTGCAGCAGATGTTGAACGCGCAGGCCTCGCTGGTTGTTGTCGAGCAGGTCCTTGATCGCCATCTTCTTGGCGCGGTCGACGATGTTTTGGATCATCGCACCGGAGTTGAAGTCCTTGAAGTAGAGGACCTCCTTGTCACCGTTGGCGTAGGTGACCTCGAGGAAGCGGTTCTCCTCAAGCTCGGTGTACATCCGCTCGACGGTGCGCTGGATCATCCCTGCCACGCACTCGGCACGGTTGCCGTCGAACTCGGCGAGGTCGTCGCTGTGCAGAGGCAAGGTGGCCGTCAGGTACTTCGAGAAGATGTCCCGCGCAGACTCCGCGTCAGGACGCTCGATCTTGATCTTCACGTCGAGCCGGCCCGGCCGCAGGATCGCCGGGTCGATCATGTCCTCGCGGTTGGAGGCGCCGATCACGATGACGTTCTCCAGACCCTCGACGCCGTCGATCTCACTCAGCAGCTGGGGCACGATCGTGTTCTCGACGTCGGACGAGACGCCGGAGCCTCGGGTCCGGAAGAGGGAGTCCATCTCGTCGAAGAAGACAATGACCGGCGTGCCTTCGCTGGCCTTCTCACGGGCGCGTTGGAAGACGAGTCGGATGTGGCGCTCGGTCTCCCCGACGTACTTGTTGAGCAGCTCGGGGCCCTTGATGTTGAGGAAGAAGGACTTGCCCTCCTCGCCGGTGCGATCGGCGACCTTCTTGGCGAGCGAGTTCGCCACGGCCTTGGCGATGAGCGTCTTCCCGCAGCCGGGCGGTCCGTAGAGCAGCACACCCTTCGGCGGTTTGAGCTGGTGCTCCTGAAAGAGCTCGGGGTGCAGATAGGGCAGCTCGATCGCGTCGCGGATCGCCTCGATCTGGCGCATCAACCCACCGATGTTGGCGTAGTCGATGTCGGGGACCTCTTCGAGGACCAGCTCCTCGACCTCGGTCTTGGGGATCCGCTCGTAGATGTAGTTGGCGCGGCCGTCGAGCAGCACCGAGTCCCCCGCGCGCAGCGTCGTGCCGCGAAGCGGTGCCGCGATCCGCACCACCTTCTCCTCGTCTGCGTTGGCGATGACCAGGGCCCGGGAGCCGTCAGCGAGGAGCTCCTTGAGCATCACCACTTCGCCGACTTCTTCGAACTCCAGCGCCGCCACGACGTTCAGCGCCTCGTTGAGCATGACCTCCTGGCCACGCGCCAGCTCCGCCACCTCAACATTGGGGCTGACGTTGACGCGGAGCTTCCGGCCACCGGTGAAGACGTCGACCGTGTCGTCTTCGTTGCTGGCGAGGAAAGTGCCGAAGCCGGTCGGCGGCTGGGCCAGCCGGTCGACCTCCTCCTTGAGCGTCATGATCTGGTCGCGCGCCTCACGCAGGGTCGCTGCCAAGCGTTCGTTCTGCGCCGTCAGGGATGCGAGCGAGGACTGGGTCTCCGCCAGCCGCCGCTCGAGAAAGCCGGTTGCCTGTGGTGCGTCGGACAGCCGTCGCCGAAGCTCAGCCACCTCGGCCTCGAGGAAACCCACCTGGCTGAGGAGCTCGTCGCTCGAGCGGGCCCGTCGCGAGCGCCCTTCGTCTCGTGAAGTCACCACCATTACCTCCATTGGCACCACCGCTGGCACCCCCCGGGGAGGGCCATGCCTCGACCCTACCCGCGAAAGCCGGTGGCCGACTGCTCCGACGTCATGTGTCGATATCAGTCTGTAACCTCCGCGGCGCCGTCGAGAGCGTGCTCGGGCGGGCGAGGTCCGGTGTAGTCGGCGCCGTACGCCCCAGGAGACGGCCGACGACTGCGGCGTGGCGTCGTGACACCGGGCGCGAGGCGCCGCGCGGTGACCAGGAAGCCGGTGTGTCCGTTCATCCGGTGCTCCGGTCGTACGGCGAGTCCTTCCACATGCCAGCCGCGCACGATCGACTCCCACGCCTCCGGGTCCGTGAACCCGCCGTGCTCACGGACCGTCTCGACGAACCGGCTCAGCTGGGTGGTCGTCGCGACGTACGCGCACACGAGACCTCCCGCTCCGAGCGCAGCTGCGACCCGCGGCAGGCAGTCCCACGGGGCGAGCATGTCGAGGACGACCCGGTCGACGTCGCGCTCAGCGAGGTCGAGTGCGAGGTCCCCGACGGTGACGTGCCAGGCCGGATGATGGCCGCCGAAGAACGACGTGACGTTCGCGCGGGCGATATCGGCGAAGTCCTCGCGTCGCTCGTATGACGAGACGACACCCTCGGCTCCCACCGCCCGAAGGAGCGCGCACGTCAACGCGCCCGAGCCGACGCCGGCCTCCACGACGCGGGCGCCCGGGAAGATGTCAGCCATGGTCACGATCTGCGCCGCGTCCTTGGGGTAGACCACGGCTGCCCCGCGTGGCATCGAGACCACGTAGTCGGCGAGCAGGGGCCGAAGCACGAGATAGTCGACGCCTCCCGACGACGTCGCGACCACTCCGTCCGCCCCACCGATCAGTCGGTCATGCTCGATCGCCCCCTTGTGCGTGAAGAACGTCGCCCCCGCCTGGAGCAAGACGCTATGCCGGCGGCCCTTCGGGTCGGTGAGGCGAACCCGCTCCCCCGCGCGCAGCGGTCCACGCCGCACCCCCGACCATGGTGCGTCGCCGGCCGACTGGGTCGCTGCTGGCTCGCTCGGTTGGTGTGCTGACATGGCTGACAACCCTATGCTCCTCGGGCCGAGGGCGTCAGCCGCCGCGAACGGCGAGGTCGACGTCCTTGGTGACGAGGACGCCGTAGATGGAACCGTCCGGCTCGAGCAGGACGTACTCGCTGGCAGGCGTGCTGTTCATCGCCCGCAGCAGGGGCTCCCCGGACAGGTCCGCCGACAGTGAGAGCCCCTCTTCGAGCCGACGGGCGAGGTCACCCACCGGCAGCCAGGGGCGTCGTTCCGCCGGCGTCGACACGACGGCCGCCTCGTTGACGATGCCGGCGGGTCGGCCGTCTCTGCTGATCACGACGACCGACCCCGCCTGGGCCTCTTGGGCCCTGCGGATCGCTTCGGCAAGGGGTAGGTCGGGGGGGACGCCGATCGCCGGTCGCGCCAGCCCCCGAGCGTGCAGGCTCGGCAGCCGGCTGCGTACCTTCGTCATCGCCAGCGACTGGGTTGCACCAGACCACAGGAAGGCGGCGACCATGAATGCGAGCAGGAAGTCGATCACTCCCGGCCGCCGGCCCAGCGCCGGCAACACCACGACTGGGTAGGCCATCACGGCGACAGCAGCCAGCCGACCGCCCCAGGCGGCGACCGTGACCCCCAGGGAGCGTCGGTGGGTCACTCCCCACACCAGCGACTGCAGCACCCGGCCGCCGTCGAGGGGCAGTCCGGGCACCAGGTTGAGTGCGCCGACGACGAGGTTGGCGAGCGCCAGCGACAGCACGGTGAACCTCAGCAGCCCCGAGTCGAAGAGGCCCACGACCAGCAGGGCGGCCCCGCCGACGGCCAACGACGTCAGCGGTCCGACGACGGCGATGACGAACTCGCGCCACGGCGTCTTCGCCTCGCCCTCGATCTCGGTGGCGCCGCCGAGGAAGTGCAGGTTGATCGAGTTCACCCGCATCTGGAAGCCGAGCGCGGCCACCGCGTGCGAGATCTCGTGCAGCAGGACCGACATATACAACAGCACGGCGTAGGCCACGCCGGCGACGTAGGCCCACGCCCCGATCCCCGGCGCGACCACCTTGATCTGCGGTGCCATCACGACCGCAATGAGCCCGACGATGAGGAACCAAGAGTTCGCAACGGTCACGTCGATGCCCGCGACCGAGCCGAGCCGGAACGTGCCCTGCGGCAAGGGCCGGCGCGCTGGACGTCGGCCCTGCAGTCGCCAACTCACGACTCAACGCTAGCGGGTTCTGTCGGTAGGCTGCCCTAGCCTTGGCGACATGACCACGGATGTGACCGTTACAGCCTCCACCAGCCCTCGCCTCGACGACTCGGCGGCTGTGATCACGGACTCTGCCCTGGCGGGTCTGACGCGCTTCACGTCGCTGTCACCGAGTCGAGCCAGTGACTTCATGAGCTGCCCGCTCCTCTACCGGTTCCGCGTCATCGACCGGCTCCCCGAGGCGCCGAGCGTCGACGCCATGCGTGGCTCCGTCATCCACAAGGTGCTCGAGGAGCTGTTCGACTTGCCGGCGATCGACCGGACGCACGCCCGTGCCAACCTGCTGATCGGTCCGGTATGGGACGATTTCATCGCGAGCGAGCCAGAGCTGGC
This sequence comes from Propionibacteriales bacterium, assembly GCA_038238115.1. GTDB lineage: Bacteria > Actinomycetota > Actinomycetes > Propionibacteriales > Nocardioidaceae > JBBRYB01. The sequence continues at coordinate 106,238 of JBBRYB010000011.1, forward strand.
TGAGATGTTCAGCGAACCCGCGCCTTACGGCGGCGACGTACGCACGCCGGACCTCGCCACCTGGCTCGACCAGTGCCGTGACCTGCTCGGGCGCTACTTCACACTCGAGGACCCACAGCGCCTCGAGCCCGCCGAGCGTGAGGTCCACGTGGCCACCCAGTTGCCCTCCGGGCTCACCCTGCACGGCTACATCGACCGGGTCGACGTCGCCCCCACGGGCGAGCTCCGCATCGTCGACTACAAGACCGGGCGCTCCCCCGGTGTGCAGTTCGAGGCCAAGGCGCTGTTCCAGATGAAGTTCTACGCACTGGTCGTCTGGAGGACCCGCGGGGTCATCCCGCGCATGCTGCAGCTCGTCTACCTCGGCAACGCGGAGGTGCTCCGCTACGAGCCCGAGGAACGGGACCTGCTCGCCACCGAACGCAAGATCGAAGCGTTGTGGGCGGCGATCCAGCGCGCCCAGACCACTGGTGAATGGCGTCCGAACAGGTCGGCGCTGTGCGCATGGTGCGATCACCAGGCACTGTGCCCGGCCTGGGGCGGCACTCCCCCGCCGCTGCCGGAGACGCCGGAGCCCGCGCCGACCCCTACCCCTTCGGTTTGAGGCCGCGAGGCGACACGTTGCGGTCCGTGTGCCTGAGCGCTCAAGAGCAGGGTGTCAGGCCTCCACCGTCCGAGGGTTGGGCCGCACCTGGCCAGCGGCGATCTCTTCGGCGTAGTGGCAGGCCACGGTGTGCCCAGGCGAGAGGAGGCGGAGTACGGGTCGTTCGGTGTCGCAGCGCTCCTCCTGACGGTAGGGACAGCGAGTATGGAAGCGACAGCCGCTCGGCGGGTTGGCGGGTGAGGGGATGTCACCTTGGAGGAGGATGCGCTCGCGGGTGTCCTCCACGACAGGGTCGGGCACGGGGACGGCCGACATCAGCGAGATGGTGTAGGGGTGCATCGGGGACCGGTAGAGCGTCTCCGAGTCGCTCTGCTCCACGATGCCACCGAGGTACATCACCGCGACCTGCTCGCTGATATGCCGAACGACCGCCAGGTCATGCGCGATCACGAGGTAGGTCAGGCCGAGCCGCTGCTGCAGCTCCTCCAACAGGTTGATCACCTGCGCCTGAATCGACACGTCGAGGGCGGAGACGGGCTCGTCGGCGATCACGAGCTCGGGTTCCAGCGCCACCGCGCGGGCGATCCCGATCCGCTGACGTTGTCCTCCGGAGAATTCATGCGGATAACGACTCGCCGAGTTGGCAGGGAGCCCGACCAGATCGAGCACCTCACGCACCCGGGTCGACTTGTCATAGGCGATCCCGTGCGCGCGCAACGGCTCGGTGATGATCGTCTCGATGCTCTGCCGAGGGTTGAGGCTCGCGAGCGGATCCTGGAAGACCATCTGCATTCGGCGCCGCGTCGTGCGCAGCGCCTCGCCGCTGAGCCCGGACACCTCAACCCCGTCGAACATGACTTGTCCGGCCGTGGGTTCCACCAGGCGCAGGACGGCCCTGCCCAGCGTGCTCTTGCCGCAACCCGACTCACCGACCAGCCCGAACGTCTGCCCACGCGGGATGTCGAGGTCGACGCCGTCGACCGCCTTGACGGAGCCGACTTGCCGGTCGATGAGCAGACCTCGCCGAATCGGGAAGTGCACTTCCAGGCCTCGGACGCTCAGCAAGATGTCGTCGCCCTCAGGTGCGGGGAGCTCGGAGGTGACCCTCTGCTCGACGGCGCCGGCTGGGGACGTCATGCTCTCTCTCCCGCCAGCTCGTGCGACTCGACCGGGTGGTAGCAGCGCAGCGTGCGGTCGCCCTCGGTCTCCAGGGCGGGCGGCTCCTCGGTGCACGGCTGAATCCGGTTGCTGCACCGTGGCGCGAACGCACAGGCGGTGTCCCAGGGCAGTACGTCGGTTGGCGAACCGGCGATGGGTTTGAGCGGCCTGCCTCGCGGGGTGTTCAGCCGCGGCACGGACGCGAGCAGGCCCGCCGTGTAGGGGTGACGGGGCTGCGCGAACAGCGGTCGACGGGGGGCGGATTCGACGACGCGACCTTGGTACATCACGTGAACCGAGTCGCAGAGGCCGGCGACGACCCCCAGGTCGTGGGTAATCATGATGAGCGCCATGTCCAGCTCGGCGACAACGCGCTTGAGGATCTCGAGGATCTGAGCCTGGATCGTCACGTCGAGCGCCGTCGTCGGCTCGTCGGCGATCAGTAGGCGCGGCTCGTTGGCCAGCGCGATGGAGATCAGGACCCGCTGGCGCATACCGCCGGAGAGCTGGTGCGGATACTCCCCGAGCCTTCGCCGCGGGTCCGGGATGCTGACCAGGCTCAACAGCTCGGCGGCCCGCTCGCGCGCCGTACTCCTGTCGACGTCGCGGTGACTCCTGATCACCTCCTCGATCTGGGTGCCGATCGTCACGACCGGATTGAGCGACGTCATCGGGTCCTGGAAGATCATCGCGATGTCGCGGCCGCGCACCTCCCGCATGCGGCGCTCCTTCGCCTGCAGCAGGTTCTCGCCGTCGAAGCGCACCTCACCGGACACCGTGACCCCATGGCGGGGTAGCAGCCTCATCACGGCCAGCGAGGTGACGCTCTTGCCGCTGCCGGACTCGCCGACCAGTCCGAGGTGCTCGCCCGGGCGTACGTCGAAGCTGACCTCGTCGACGGCTGTGGTGGTGCGTTGCCCCTTCTTGCCGAAGACGACCCTGAGGTCGCGCACCGAGAGCAAAGCGTCGGACCCCGACTCCGCCAACCGCTGAGTGTGGTCGGTGCGGACTCGCGAGCCGCCCTCAATCATGTCGCTCACGGTTATCGCTGGCCTTTCGGATCCAGGGCTTCGCGCATGGCCTCACCGAGCAGAGTGAAGCCGAGCGCGGAGACGGCGATCGCGAACCCCGGCCACAGGGCCAGCTGAGGTGCCTCGTTGAACCTGTCCTGCGCCGCCACGAGCATGCGGCCCCATTCGGCGACCGCGGGATCGGCCTCGCCGAGCCCGAGGAACGACAGCGCCGCGACCTCGATGATGGCCGTTGCCAGGTTCAGTGTCGCCTGCACGATGGTCGGGCCCAACGAGTTGGGGAGCACGTGGCCCAACACGATGGTCCGTCTGCGCAGCCCCAACGACGTCGCCGCCAAGACATAGTCGGACTTGGACTGGCCCAGCATGGAGCCGCGCAGCAGCCGCGCGAAGATGGGCACCTGTGCGGCGGCGATCGCGATCATCACCGAATATCTGTTCTGGCCGAGGACGGCGACCACGCTGACCGCGAGCAGCAGCGACGGGACCGAGAGCATCAGGTCGACGACCCGCATCACTGCCGTGTCGGTCTTGCGTCCGACTCCCCCCGCCAGCAGACCCAGGAGCGCACCGGCCAGCAGGCCCAGGGCGGTCGACACCACGCCCACGACGAGCGACTGGCGCGCGCCGTACACGAGCTGACTGAACAGGTCGGACCCGTAGCGGTCAAGGCCGAGCAGGTTGCCGTCTCGTGGTCCCGGGACCGACGTGAGCGTGACCTCGTCCGCCCACTGGTGCGAGTTCTCCGGGTAGGGAGCGATGGCTGGTGCGAACACCGCGACGAGGACGAACGCGAGGACGAGCAGGGCGCCGATGATCGCGACCGGGTTGCGTCGCAGCCGGCGCCACGCCGCGCGCCACAGGCTGGTGCCAGCTTCGGCCTCATCGGGGTCTGCGGCCAGATCGGCCAACACGGGGTCGAGTGGGAGTGTCATGACACCCGCACCCTTGGGTCGATGACGCCGTACGACACATCGACGGCAAGGTTGACCAAAGAGTAGATCAGAGCGATGAACAAGATGTATCCCTGGAGCACCGGATAGTCACGCTGGCCGATTGCGAGGAACAGGTAGCGACCGATCCCGTTCCACTCGAAGACGCTCTCGGTGAGGACGGCGCCCGACAGCAGCAGCCCGGTCCACAACCCGATGGTGGTGATGACGGGCAGCATCGCGTTGCGCAGGATGTGTCGGCGACTGACGATCTGGGGCGGGAGTCCCTTGGAGACAGCGGTGCGCACATAGTCCTCACTCATCACCTCGGCGACCGAAGCGCGGGTGATGCGCACGATGATCGCCAGCGGAATGGTGCCGAGCGCAACGGCCGGCAGGATCAGGTGCACGATCGCGTCCCACGACGCGTCCCACTCGCGCGTGATGACACCGTCGAGCACGTAGAAGTTCGTGACATGCGTCGCCTCGATGCGGGCGTCCTGCCTGCGTGACGTCGGGAGCCATCCCAGCCAGTCGGCGAAGACGAGCTTCAGCAAGATGGCAAGGAAGAACACGGGCGTGACGACGCCGAGCAGCGACCCGCTGACGACGAGGTTGTCCACCCAACCGCCGATCCGGCGGCCGGCCCAGAAACCGAGCGGGATGCCGAGGGCGACGGCGAAGAGCAGCGCCGCCACCGCCAGTTCGATCGTCGCGGGGAACTGCTCGAAGAACGTGCTGACGACCGAACGTCCGTCCCGGGTCGACGCTCCGAAGTCACCGTGGAGAAGCCGCCCAACATACGTGAAGTACTGACCGAACACCGGCTCCTTGAAGCCGTAGATCTTGTTGATCTGATCGATGGCCTCCGGTGTTGCTCGCTCCCCCAGCATGGCCCTGGCGGGGTCACCGGGCAGCGCGCGAACCCAAACGAACAGCAGGATCGACAGTCCCACCAGCACCGGGATCATCAGCGCCAGGCGCCGAACGATGAATCGCAGCAATGCTTCTCCCGAGCTGGTGGGGCCGACGGGGTGGAGCTAGGACCTCACTGCACTGACACCAAGTTCCAGGGCTCGTCCTGCACGGGGCTCGGTACATATCCCTTGACCTTGGGGTCGAAGGCGAGCGACGGCACGGGACTGGCGATCGGGATACCGGGCAGGAAGTCCATCACCTGCTGGTTGATCTTCTGGTACACCGGGGTCTGGTCCGAGACGACCGGGATGCCCCGCGCCTTCGTGAGAGCGTCGAACAGCTTCTGGTTCTCGAAGCCCCACTCGTTGGACTTGCGCCCGAAGAACACGCCCAGGAAGTTGTCGGTGTCGTTGTAGTCACCGGTCCACCCGAGCAGGTGGATGCCGTGGTCCTTGCCGCCCTGGATCCGGTCCAGGTAGTCGGGATCCCAGCGGTCGGCCTGCGGCTTGACGTTGATGCCCACAGCCTCCAGCTCGGAGCGGATCGCGTTGAACGTGTCCCCCGGCGACGGCATGTACGGCCGGGTGACGTCGGTGGGGTAGTTGAACTGGATCGTCAGGTTCTGGGCGCCGGCCTGGGCCAGGAGGTCCTTGGCTTTGGCCGGATCGTAGTCGTACGTCTTGACGTCGGGTGTGTATCCGTTGACGGAGTCAGGGACGAACTCGAGAGCCGGTTTGGTGCCCTCGGGCATCGACGCATTGATGACGGCCTCCTTGTCGATCGCGTAGGCGATGGCCTGGCGGACGCGGATGTCGTCGAGTGGCTTCACGGCCTGGTTGATGCCGAGGTACAAGATGTTGAACGCCGGACGGTTGGCGATCTGGAAGCCGGCATCCTGCAGCCGGGAGATGTCGGCGGGACCGACGAGGTCGAAGCCGTCGATCTCACCGTTCAGCAGCGCGTCGGCGCGAGCCTTCGGCTCGGCGATCGGCACGATGCGGACCTCGTCGACGAGCGCCTTCTCACCCCAGTAGTTCTCGTTCCTCGTCAGCGTGATCTGGTTTCCCTTGTCCCAGGACTGGAAGACGAAGGGGCCGGTGCCGGTGGGATGCGCTGTCGCGTACTCACTCTGAGACGGGTCGTCTTGCCCGGTCGCGCCCCACTTCTTGATCGCCGTTGGGCTCTGCATGGAGAACGAGGGCAGTGACAACGCGGCCACGAAGCCGGCGAACGGCTGGGTCAGCGCGACGGTGATCTTGTTGTCGCCGTCGACTGTGCAGCTCTTGTAGACGCTGTCCGTCAGGTCGCCCTTGGCGAAGCCCTTGAACAGGCTGATCCAGTAGTAGCTCTGGTCCTCGGTCTGTCCGATGCCGGGTGGCGTGTTGTACCACCTGTCGAAGTTCCAGCAGGCGGCGTCGGCGTTGAAGTCCGTGCCGTCCTGGAACTTCACACCGGATTGCAGCTCGAACGTCGTGCTGAGGCCGTCTTGGGCGGTCTGCCACGACGTGGCGAGGAGCGGAGCGGGGTCGGCGGTCCCAGGCTTGGTGCCGACGAGACCCTCGAAGATCTGCCGGGCAGGACGGAACGACTCGCCGTCGCTGGCGAAGAACGGGTCGAGGGTGACGGGGTCGGCGGACCCGGCGAAGACGAACGTGCCTCCGGACGCGCCAGTGCCCCCGCTGCCACTGCCAGTGTCCCGTTTGCTGTCGGCGCATCCTGCGACGACCACCAGGGCGGCCACCGCGGCCACCGCGGTGAGGCGGGGATAACGAAGGGATCGATACGTCATGCTGCTCCTCAGTCCGCGAAAGTACCTCAACTGTGCCCAACACGTAGATGTTGCGGCAGGGTCGAACACTAGTCTCACCGGTGCCCCGATGTCAGCAAGGCAATGTCACGACACGGTTACCGTTCGGCGACGAGGGCGGCCAGATCCCCCACCGACACGCCCGCAAGAGTCCGCCGCTCCACCATCCCCGGGCCGAGCTCGACGACGACCTGATTGGGTACCACGACAACCAGGCACCCGGCTGCCCGGGCCGATGCTGCGCCGATGGGCGAGTCCTCGATGGCCACGCACGCGCCAGCCTCGACGCCGAGCTCACGCGCCGCCTTGGCGTAGGGGTCGGGGGCCGGCTTGCCATTGGCGACCTCGTCGCCGGTGACGACGGCGTCGAACCTCCCAACCGGCATCGCGTCGACAACGGCCTGGGTAAAGCTGCGGTAGGACATGGTCACCAGAGCCGTCGGCACGCCGGCGTCGTTGCAGGCCCGCACCAGTTCCAGGGCACCGGCTCGCCAGTCGACGCCTTCGTGCTCCAGCCAGGCGATCACACGGTCGAGCATCTCGTCGACGATCTGTGCCGGCGACAGAGGCAGGCGCATGCGCTGCTTGATGAAGGCGCCGGCGTGGAGGAGGTTCGAGCCGACCAGCCGCAGCGAGTCCTCCTGGGTCCAATCGGCGTCATACTGCTCCGCGATCGCCCACTCCGCCGCAATCCAGGCCGGCTCGGAGTCGCACAGGGTCCCGTCCATGTCGAAGAGGACCGCTTGCAGAGAGCTCACCTCGCGGCACCCCGCCGTGCCTGCCCGGTGACCACTGCGGGCGCCGACGAGGTCCGCATGGGACTCCCTTCGCTCATCATGTCGGCGCCGCAGGCGGGGCCCGACCGTCTTCGACGCGGCCGGGCCTGCCTGCATCGTAGGGCCGCCCACCCGCCGCCAGCCTCGTGAGACTCGCTTCGCCCCGTAGGCTGATGCGGTGATCAACATCGAAGTCGACAGGCATCTCAACGACGCCGTCGTGATCGCCGCCTTCGAGGGCTGGAACGACGCGGGAGAGGCGGCCACGGACGCCGTCGACCATCTGCTTGTGTCGTGGCGGGCCACCCTGTTGGCCTCCGTGGACCCCGAGGACTACTACGACTTCCAGGTCAATCGTCCGCACGTCGGCTTTGACGCCGACGGTGACCGGGAGCTGTCCTGGCGCAGCACCAGCCTGTGGCATTGCCAGGGCGGCCCGGGCAACCGCGACGTCATCTTGATCACCGGCATCGAACCCAACCTGCGCTGGCGCTCATTCTGCGACGAGCTTCTGGACTACGTCATGGCGTTGGGAGCCACCTCGTTCATCACCCTCGGTGCCCTGCTCGCAGACGTGCCGCACACCCGTCCCGTGCCGATTACCGGCATCTCGTCCGACCCCGACCTCGTCGCGCGCCACCAGCTCGAGGAGTCGCGCTACACCGGGCCGACCGGCATTGTCGGCGTGATCCAGGAGGCGTCGCACCAACGCGGCCTGGCCACGCTCTCCTACTGGGCGGCAGTTCCCCACTACGTCGCCCAGCCGCCGGCGCCCAAGGCGACACTCGCGCTGCTCGGCCGGCTCGAAGACCTCATCGGCACGCCCATCGACCTGCGTACCCTGCCCGAGGAGGCCAAGGCGTGGGAACGCGGCGTCGACGAGCTGGCGTCCGACGACACCGACGTCGCGGAGTACGTCCGCTCGCTCGAGGAGGAGCGCGATACCGCCGATCTGCCAGAGGCGAGCGGCGACGCGATCGCACGCGAGTTCGAGCGCTACCTCAAACGCCGTTCCGACGACAGTTAGGTCGGTCCGGGTCGCTGGGCTTGACCAACCACCCGGCCTCGGTTCGACCTGCCACGTCGCCTGGGTTCGACCAGCCACTCAGATGCGGACGCCGAGCGAGGCCTCGATGACGTCACGGAGCACCCCGGCGGCACCCTCGACAACCGGCCCGTCGGAGCCCACCCAGGCGTCGACCACGGCGAGCGCCGCCGGAGCGTCGAGGTCGTCAGCGAGATGGGCTCGTACGGCGCCTGCCGCCTCCGTGGAGTCGGGCCCGCCGCGGTGCAGCGCCTCCGCCCAGGCAGACAGCCGCTTCTGTCCGGCTGCCAGCTGGTCATCGGTCCACTCCCAGTCCGAACGGTAGTGGTGGGTGAGCAGCGTCAGCCGGATCGCGCGCGGGTCGATCCCGTCGTTGCGGAGCCGGGACACGAGCACCAGGTTGCCGCGAGACTTCGACATCTTGTGACCGTCAAGCCCGACCATGCCGGTGTGGGCGTAGACCTTGGCGAAGGGCTGCCCGGGATGGGCCACCTGCGCCTCACCGGCTGACATCTCGTGGTGCGGAAACGCCAGGTCGGAGCCGCCCCCTTGCAGGTCGAAGGCATGACCGAGGAAATGCACGGCGATCGCCGCGCACTCGACGTGCCAGCCCGGCCGGCCGGCACCGAACTCGCTGTCCCAGCCGGGCTCACCCGGGCGCCTGCGCTGCCACAGCAGGCAGTCCAGGGGGTCACGCTTGCCTCTTCGCTCCGGGTCTCCGCCCCGGTCGGCAACGACGTCCATCATGACGCCGCGGTCGAAGCCTGACACGTCACCGAACGCCGGATCGGAGGTGACGGAGAAGTACAAGTCGCCGTCCACGTCGTAGACCGCGCCCTGGCGCTGCAGGGTGTTGATCAACTCGACGATGAGCGGGATCGCCTCCACGGCCCCCAGATAGACATCGGGCGGGATCACCGACAGGGCGGCCATGTCTTCTCTGAACAGGTCGGTCTCCCGCTCGGCGAGCGCCGCCCAGTCCTCGCCGGTCTGCCGGGCCCGCTCGAGCAGGGGGTCGTCGACGTCGGTGACGTTTTGCACGTAGCGGACTGTGTGGCCCGCCTCGCGCCAGGCCCGGATCATGAGGTCGAAGCCGACATAGGTCGCCGCGTGGCCGAGGTGGGTCGCGTCGTACGGCGTGATGCCGCACACGTAGATCCGCGCCTCGTCACCGGGGCGGGTGGCCGCCACGGTGCCGGTGCGACGGTCGTACAAGCACAGCTGCGGAGCCTGCCCCAGCTGGTCGCGAGCGGCCAGCGAGAGTGGCGGAGATCCCCAGGCGTGCATGGCGTAGAGACTAACGGGGCGGATTCAAAAGGCCGGCCACGGGATCGCGGGCCACGAGCCGTGGGGCACGGGCATCCGGCCTTCGTCGCGGAGTGCCTCGACGCGGCCGTGGAGGGCCGCCACCTCGACGTCGGTCAGCAGTGTGGCGAGCTCGTCGTCCAGACCGTCTGACAGCGCGAAGAGGAGCTTCTCGATGTGGAACACGTCGGTGTCGCGCAACGGGTCGTCCGCCCAGCCCCACAGGACCGTCCGGAGCTTGTTGTCGACGTGGAAGCAGACCCCGTGGTCGCAGCCGAAGATGGCCCCATGGTCGTCCACCAACACATGACCGCCCTTGCGGTCGGCGTTGTTGACCACCACATCGAACACGGCCATGTCGCGTAGCCGCTCGTCGTCTCGGTGCACGAGCAACACCGGCCGGCTCCGCTGATCCTCGGCCTCCAGCACGGCGATCCACCCGTTGAGCTCCCGGCCGCCCGCGGCCGCAGAGACGATGTCGATGAGGTCGGCTCCGGCGACCTCGATCCACCGCTGGCACATGCCACGGCCGAAGCGTCCGTCCCGTAACACCGTGGGCGGTACGACGTCCCAGCCACCGGCCGCCGACACGATCCGGGCCGCTCTCTCGCGGTTCGCCAGGCTGCCGGTGGGGAAGTCCCAGAGCGGACGCTCCCCGTGGACAGGCTTGTAGATGCAGCGCACGGAGACGCCGTCGAGGGTGGCCGCACCGAGAAACGACGCGTTGGACGCGGTCACTAACCGGCCGGAGAGCTCCAGGTCGCCGCTTGTGAGGATCGTCTCGACCTCGGACTCGCCGAGGGTCAAAGCCTCGTCAGTCGACAATGCGCTTGAACCCGTTGGCCCGCGGGCACAGGTGCCCCTCGGCGTCGAGCGGGTTGCCGCAGAACTGGCACGGGGGACGTCCTGCCGAGACCACGCTCTGCGCTCGGCTCACGAACGATCGCGCGTACCCCGCATTCATCTTGACGACCAGCACCTCGCTCGCCTCCACCTCGACCTGGATCTCGGGCTCATCCTCCTCCGTGTCCTCGTCGCCCTCGGTGTCGAACGACTCCATGACGACTGTCTCCTCGGACACCGGGAAGAGCTCGATCACCACCTGGTGCTCCTCCACGTCCCAGCTGAGCGTGATCGTGCCGACCCGGAACTCCTCGACGATCGGCTGGTCGAGCGGCTGACCGTCCCGCGTCCCGGTGGGCGCGACGGCGGGGATCGCGACGTCACCGCCGCTTCGTCGCGTTGCCTCGTCGAGCAGCAGGTCCACGCGCTCGGCCAGGATCGCCACCTGCTGCTTCTCGAGCGCCACGCTCGTGACGCGGCTGCCCTCGCGGGCCTGGAGGTAGAACGTGCGTTGGCCGGGCTCGCCGACGGTGCCCGCGACGAACCGGTCCGGCTGCTCGAAGTTGTGGACAACGATCGACATACCACGAGCCTACGGCCGCCGCCCCAAGCCCGTCTCCATCCCCGACCGCCGAGGCGCCAGCGCAGGCCCGGTTTCACCGGCGTTTCTGTGCCAGAGCGCCGGGCTTGACCCCGTTAGCTGCCCGCGCCCCCGCCGACGACGGCATCGCTGCTCGCCGGCGCAGCCTTGCGTCGGCGGGACCTGCGTGGTGGGGCGAGACCCGAGAGGTCGCCATGTTCGTTGTAGCGCACGACGAACGGGCGCAGCGGCGTGTAGGAGATGACCGACACCGATGCCGGGTCGACCACGATACGTTGAAAGTTGTCGAGGTGGGTGCCCAGCGCGTCCGCCAGGATCGCCTTGATCACGTCGCCGTGGCTGGAGGCCACCCACAGCGCGCGGGCGCCGTGCTCGTCGGTGATCCGGTTGTCCCAGTCACGCATCGCGGCGACGCCTCGGGCCTGCATGTCACGCATCGCTTCGCCGCCGGGAAACGTGGCAGCGCTCGGATGGGCCTGAACGACCTTCCAGAGCGGGTCCTTGGCGAGCTTCTTCAGCTCTCGGCCGGTCCAATCGCCGTACCCGCACTCGACCAGACGCTCGTCGAGCCGGACCTCGCGGGGCACCTTCAGCGCCTCGGCAACGGTATTCGCCGTTTGTGCGCAACGCTCGAGCGGGCTGGACACGACGGCGGCGATCGGCAGGTCGCAGATGCGTGCCGCTGTCTCGTGCGCCTGTTGCTGGCCCACCTCGTCGAGCAGGACTCCGGGCGAGCGACCGGCGAGAATTCCGCTGTTGTTGGCCGTCGAGCGGCCGTGTCTTACGAGCAGGACTGTCGCCACGCGATCACCCTAGGCCACGGGTCCGGCCGCGATCGGCGCCGAGTCTGCTCGCCCATGGCCCCTTCTGCGCACGATTGCCTGTCATCGGCGTCACAATGGAAGCCGTGATCGTCGACTGTGCCCTCTACCGCCATGGCAAGCGCATCGCCCTCGCCGACGACAAAGTGGACCTCGGCAGCGCGCTCGACCAGGCTCAGGAGCCTGACGACTTCATCTGGATCGGACTGCACGAGCCCAGCGACGAGGAGATGGGCCGGGTGGCCGTCGCGCTGGGGCTGCACCGGCTCGCTGTCGAGGACGCCGTTCGCGCGCACCAGCGCCCGAAGCTCGAGCCCTATGACGGCAACGTGCTGTTCATGGTGCTTAAGACGCTCTGGTATGTCGATGACAACGACGCGGTCGAGACAGGCGAGATCGCGATCTTCCTTGGAGACAAATACGTCGTCACTGTGCGGCACGGCAGCGGATCCGCCTTGCAGATGACGCGACGCAACCTTGAGGAGCACACCGACGTACTCGGTCACGGGCCGTTTGCGGTGCTGTACTCCGTCTGCGACAACGTGGTCGACGCCTATGAGAGCGTCGCGGGTGAGCTGGAGAACGACGTCGACGAGATCGAGCTGTCTGTGTTTTCGGAGTCGCGGAGCAACGACTCGCAACGTATCTACCGCCTCAAGCGGGAAATGGCAGAGTTCAGAAGGGCTGTGCTGCCCCTGCGCGAGCCGCTGATTCGCCTGGCTGAGCACCGAGTCGACAACATGCCGTCGGAGGCGGGGACGTTCTTCCGTGACGTGGCCGACCATGCGATCCGAGTGAACGAGCAGGTCGAGGCGCTCGACAACCTGCTGTCCAGCGCCCATGACGCGCATATGGCCCGGATCTCGGTGCAACAGAACGACGACATGCGCAAGATCTCGGCCTGGGTGGCGATCGCCGCCGTGCCGACAGCGCTCGCGGGAATCTACGGCATGAACTTCACCCATATGCCCGAGCTCAACTGGACTTTTGGCTATCCGATGGCGCTGCTCGTCATGCTGGTCTGCTGCGTCGCGCTCTTCCGGTCCTTCAAGAGGTCCGGCTGGCTCTGACCCCATCGCCGGAACAACTGGCGCCTGGGCCCGAACAACTGGCGCCTCGCGCGGACAGCTGGCCGGAACAGCTGGCGCCTCGGCCAGAACAACTGGCGCCTCGGCCAGAACAACTGGCGCCTCGGCCAGAACAACTGGCGCCTCGGCCAGAACAACTGGCGCCTCGGCCAGAACAACTGGCGCCTCGGCC
>JBBRYB010000012.1:0-115543 GCA_038238115.1 Propionibacteriales bacterium
CAATACTGGTCATGACGGTCATCGCAGTGTCCTTCTTCGAGTCGGTTGTGAGAGATCACTCGAAGGATCACCCGGTGGCCGTCGCTGCATCTACAGCGACACGCTCACCAAGATCCGTACACCACTCTGCTGGACTCAACTGTCAGAGCAGCCTTCGCCATCTCTGCAGAGCTCGCAGTCGGACCCCGAGGCGTCGTCGTCGGCTGGCACGTCATCACCCGGCTTGGAGGGGAGTGGGTCGTCAGCAAGGTGCCAGCCCTCGGCGCATTGCTGCATCCGCAACCGCCGTGCCTTGTCCGCACACGGTGGACACCGTGATTCGCGGGTGGATCCGCAGCGGATGACCACGCTGGTGGTCTGCCCGGTTTCCCGGTCGGTGACCTGCCGGAGCAGGGGCCGGACGCAGACGCCGGCTTTGGCGGCGTAGTCGCGGACCACCTCGCCGGTGATCACCGGGCCTAGGGCAACGGGACCGGACACGGATACGGCGCTCATGCGGCTGCCCTCGACTTTTCGGCGGGCAGCTCCGCGACGACCTGGATCCGCGGTCGGGGTGCGTAGTCGTGGGCGAGCCTGGCGATGTGGTCGTCGGTGACCCACCCGAACCGGACCCGGACCGGCTCCGCACGTCCGTCGATCCCCACATACCCGACCCCGGGCAGGGTTTCGGGGATCTGGTCACAGCGTGCCCCTCGGTCGCGGGCACCTTGACCAAGGACGAGGCCGACATGGTCCGGTTCCGACATGCGCAGCGCGATCCGGGTGGGGAACAGGTCCCGGACGGTGAGGATCTCCTTCCGCGGGTCCTGCACCGCCCCCAGCACGGTCACACCGACCGCCCGGCCCTGGGAGAGTAGGAGGGAGAGGGCGGCGGCGATGCGTTTCTTGGCGTCCCGGTCGACCACATACGCGGTCAACGAGGCGATCTCGTCCACCACCACCAGAATCAGCGGCTCCGCCAGCGTGGGGGTGTGCAGGCGAGTCTTCCCGCGCAGGCTGGCTTGCCGTCGGCGCATCACCTGCACGGCGTCCTCGAGGACCTTCGCGAACTCCAGCTCGTAGGCGAACCCGTTCCTCGAGATTCCGTTCGCGCTGTCTTCGTCGTCGGGGTCGCCGTAGACGAACCGGGTGAACAGGCCGGCGCCGGGGGCGAGTTCCATGCCGCCCTTCGGGTCCAGGCACCACACCGACACCAGCCCGTCGCGGATCGCTGGCCCCAGCGCATGCAGCGTGGACCACACCACGGAGCCTTTCCCGGATCCGGTCGCACCGACCACCAGCAGGTGGGTGCCGAGCAGTCGGAGCCGGTAGGTGGTGCCGTCCTCACACAAGCCCACCGGCAGGGATGTCAGATCCGGTACGCCACACCCGTCGGCCTCGGCGGGCAGCGGGTCGACGGGTGTGGTGAGGGGGTCGTCGACGAGGAACCACAGCTCGAGCTGGTGGCGGTGTTTGGTGGTCCGGACTCGGCAGTCCTGCGCCCCGAAGGTTTGCGCCAGCCGGGGACCGACGGCGGTCCAGTCGTCGAAGACCTGGCCGGGCAGCATCCGCACCCACACCCGGTCCACCGTCCCGGTTGAGGAGACCCGGAGCATCTTGGGGACGTATCCGGAGCTGTCCATGGTGACGGCGAGGTTGGTGGTGACCATGGCTGGTTGCCACGCGAACCGGTACACCACCCAGCCTCGCCACAGTCCGCGCAGCCGCCACACGACCTGTCGGGTGAACGTGTCCGGCCACTTCCACCGCCACACGACCAACGCCACGGTGGTGAAGGTGGCCAGGATGCCTGTCACGACAACGCCATGCCCGTGGGCGAGCCTGACCGCGAACCATCCCCCGGCCACGGGGACCAGGACGACGGGTCGGTGGACGATCAGCCGCAGCAGCCACACGAGGCCTTGACCGACCTTTCGGCTCACCCAGGCCGCCAGGACAGCTGAGAGTGGGACGTGCACCTTCGCGACGTTGAGACGGACCGGGTTCGTCTCCCGTTGGGTGCCGCGCATCGACGCCTTCACAGCGACGACACCTGCGCCCAGAACCACACACCCGACGAGTTCAGGGCCTCATCCACCGTAGGACCCGCCGGCGTGAGCGCGACCACCAACCCGAACAAGACGCACACCGTCGCCGACCCCAGACCGAGATTCGCGGTCCGGAGCAGAAGCACCACCAGGGCACCGAGAACCAGTGCGACCGCAGCAACACTCATGTGTCATACCCCCGACGCATGCCGTGCGTCAGGCCGCTGCAGGCGACGAGGCGGTGCTCGGCATCGCAGACGCAGTGGACTGCTTGCCGACTGGTTTGCTGCTGTCCGTGACCGAATCTGCGCTCCAGACTTCCGAGAAGCCGCCAGCCTTGTTGACCCTGATGTCGACACGCAGGTCGGTAAACCCGATGGGCGCCAGCCGCCCGGGTATCGGCTGGTGCTCGACGGGCACCGTTACCTTGGCCGTGACGGTTGACTCTCGTCCGAAAGAGGTCTGCGTGTACAACACCTCGATCGCCCACAGCGGCATGCCCGTCTGCTCGTCTCGGGCTTGTCGCTCCGAAGGGCGACGCCGACCGTCAGATGTCTCTTCCCACTCCCTGAGGGGTTCCACGATCCCCGTCGTGATCATGTTCTGCCTGCTGCTGTCAACTGCGTACGTTGCCATCTCCGCCTCCCTAGATGCTTGAGTCCAACTGGTCATCACATTCAAGCATATTATTCTAATAGATGCAAGCACTATTCTCGCTATGGACATCAGGCCTGAGAATGTGGAGCATTAACTGTAGGAAGCTCGGCATATCGAGCACGACACAACGAAGGGAACAGACATGTACCTGTGGTTTCTCACCAAGTGGATCCACTCCGGCTCCAGCGGCTGCCCCAGCGTCTACGCCACCGATGACCCTGAGACTCTGGTCATCCAGGGCAACGTCCTCGACGACGCAACACGCGCGAACCTCTCTCAGGTCCTCGACGGGGAGGACGCGGTCATGATCCCGACCGAGACCATCCTCCGAGCCGCGAGGATGATCGAAGAGCGCCAGCCGTGACTGACCGCTTCACCGACCTCGACAGCGACGAGTGGATGGCGTTGTTCACCAGCGTCCAGTCGTCATGGTTTCGGTTGGAGACCCTCCAGGTCTACGACGTCGGGTACGAGAACGAGGAGTTCGAGACGTTTCTTCGGACGGGACAACTCGACCGCGAAATAGGTCCGTGGCAACAGATGATCTCCACGCATACGCACGGTGGCCGTCAGTTGCGCCGTGTGCACGTGATTGAGGAGCCGCTGACCGACTACCTGCGGTACGAGCTCGCCGCCTATCAGCACAACGGCAGAGCCGGCGAAGACATCCGGATCATCCCCGTGAGGCATGGGCAATGGCCGAGCAACCTACCCCAGAACTTCGACTTCTGGATGTTCGACGACTCGGACGTTTGGACCATGACCTACGACGACGCCGGCCGCTTCATTGCGGCTGAACGCGCCACCGATACCCACACCGTCAACCAGTGTCGAGAGTGGCGCGACGTCGCCCTCGCACACTCCATTCCACACACCGACTACGCCGTTCACGTGGCCTGACCGAAAGGGAGGGATCAACGCCTTGGCCGCACCCGCCCGACGCGCCCGGACTGTCCTCACAGAGGCCCTCCGACAAGCACGCCGAGACGCAAACCTCACCGGAACGACGCTGGCAACGCGTCTCGGTGTCGGGTGGGCGCAGCCAAAAGTCTCCAAAATCGAGTCCGGCCGCCAGCTACCCACCGTCGACGAAGTCCGCGCATGGGCCAAAGCCACCTCCGCCGATACCGACAAGCTCCTCGCGCTACACGCCCATGCTATGCACGAGTTCGAATCCTTCCGCGACTCCTTCGAAATCGACGGCGGACCCGACCGCCATCAAGAGATCCACGCCGCCGCCGAACGAGCCGCAACCGTCATCAACGGCTTCCAGCCCAACATCGTGCACGGCCTGCTTCAAACCCCCGACTACGCCCGGGCACTCCTGCGCCTTCCCGGAGGACCAGGTGACCACGGAGCCACACACGATGAGATCGACCGCATCGTCGCCGCAAGAATGCGACGTGCCGCAATCCTCTACGAACCAGGACGCCGAATCGCCGTGCTCATCGGCGAAGCAGCCCTGTACAACCGCGTCGGCTCCACCAAGATCATGGATGAACAGCGCGAACAGATTGCCCGCTTAGCCACCGCCTCCACCCACGCAACCATCGGCATCATTCCGTTCCGATCCTTCCCCGTCCTCGCCCAGCACGGCTGGGATCAGCGCGACCGGATCGTCACTCTCGAGACAACTGCCGGAGATCTCGAAATCGCGGACCCGGCCGAAGTAGATCAATACGCGCACTGGGCAGCCCTTCTACTGCGGACCTCCAAGACCGGACGGGCAGCAGCCGAGCTGTGCCGCACATCCATGCAGAATGAAGTTGGGGGACTCAACTAGGTGTCCGCTGATCCAGGCAGCGCGCGGCAAGGCGTCACCCTGCCTCTTACCAACCGTCCTCGACCAACCAGTCGATCCGAGTCCAACGACGGCTGGGATCATGTTGGGGTGATGACCACTGGCCTCGGCAGTCAGCCGTTCCAGCGAGGACTCGTCGCAACCGGCGGGCACCTACTCGACCAGCTCGAGACGCGTCGGATACCTGATCTACGACCGAGGTTAGGCGGACGCGCGAGGCGTGCTCGAACGGAGGCCAATTGCGTCGAACCCAGCCTTGCGGTTCGGTGACAGGATGACACGGCAACCGCCCCCGCCAACTACTCCCGGTCGCCGGAGCGCGATGGTTCAGCAGAGAACGAAAGACACTGTTCCCGAGGTTGCTCTCCGCCGCGCACTCCGAGCACGCCGGCTGGTGGGTTACCGCAAGCACGTCCGCGTGCTGCCCGACCTTCGCAGGACGGTCGATATCGCTTTCATAGGCCCCCGGGTCGTAGTCGATGTCCGCGGGTGCTTTTGGCACGGCTGCCCGCAGCACGCGCGTCGAGGTACATCAAACGCGGAGTGGTGGGACGCAAAGCTGCAGGCCAATATTGAGCGTGACCTGGGCACGGAGCAGCGGTTCATGGAAGCCGGCTGGCTCGTGGTCGTGGTGTGGGAGCACGAGGATCCAGACGCGGCCGCTGAGCGTGTCGCGGCGGTCGTCCAACAAAGGCGCTAGAACTCAGCGTCCTGAAGTCGTCGCCCAAGATCGTTTCGATCTCGTCGTCCCTCGACGCGTTGATAGCGAGCTCGATATCGGACACCGAATCTTTCGAGCGACTCAGTGTCCTCTGTTGCAGCGGAAACGCGTTCCCGTTCGCGGTGAAGGGTGTAGTAGACGGCGTAGATGGCCGCACCCTTGAAGTGGGCGGCGCTCGGAAGCATCGTGATCATCGGCTGCGGTCAGCAACTGTTGAAGATTCTGCACCCGAGGTTGGTAATGTCCAGCGGGTTGTATGACGCGTCCGACACAAACCTAATTCACCATAGGGCCGACCTGTCAGGCGGTCGCCTTCTTCGCCGCCCGATCGCGCATATCCGCGACCTGCAGGTGGTCCGCGACGCTCTGGGTGACCTTCTGGGCCAGGAGCACCGGCACCGCGTTGCCGAGCTGGCGCATCGCTTCGCCCCACGCCCCGTGCAGCTCGTAGTCGTCCGGGAAGGTCTGGATCCGGGCACTCTCCCGGACTGTGAAGTATCGGAGAGATCCGTCCGGACGGCGGAGCATGTTCTCTCCACCGGGCACTCCGTGGCCGCCGGCTTTGAGTGCCTTGGAGGGCATATCCATGGGCGAGCCGGTGTGACCGGCGTAGGAGCGAGCGCCGGGCTGGAGGATGTGGTTCTTGAACTTGCGGCTGCCGTTCATCGTCGGCTCCGGCAGGTCGGAGATGGCGTCGCGAACCGTGCGCCAGGGCTTCCGCAGGTCGCTCGGGTCAACATCTCGCAAGGCCGCGACCCGCTTCTCGAGACGGGGGCTGAGCGGCTCGCGATTGTTCTTGGCGACCTGGTGGCGCCTCCAGTACTTCCCCGTCACCAACTGGTCGTACAGAAGCGCGTCGTAGGAGTGGGACTCCTCCGGGAATGACCACTCCGCGTCCAGGTCGGAGCGAAAGCCGACGATGAAGACGCGGTGGCGCTGCTGCGGCACTCCATAGTCGGCGGCGTTCACCAGCGTCGGCACGACGTTGTAGCGCAAGCCATCCGCGCTGGCGGTGGTGTGCTCGCTCTGGAGGCGGTGATAGTGCTCCAGCCAGGTCTCGCCTTCCCGGCTAACGATCTCCGGGTGCCCGAGCTGTAGTTGGATGTAGCTGAAGTAGTTGGCAAAGGCCGAGCGGGTCAGCCCCCTGACGTTCTCGAAAACGAACGCCTTCGGCTGGAGTTGGCGAATCACGTTGATCGCGGCGGGGAACATATCGCGCTTGTCGTCGACGGCCCGGGCCTTGCCACCCATGCTGAACGGCTGGCACGGCGGGCCACCTGTGACCACGTCGACCCCGACGTTGATGGCCCAGGACCAGTTGACATCGCGCACGTCGCCCTCGTGGACGCGCCATGGTCCGGCCAGCGGGTATCCTGCGGCCTTGTTCTCACGAACCGTGTCGCATGCCCAGCGATCCCACTCGACGACCATCTCGGGTCGCAAGCCAGCCGCTTCCCCGCCGAGAGCGAGACCACCCGCGCCGGCGAAAAGTTCCACTGACCGCATAGCGCGAGACTACTCAGTCGGACCGACCATGTCGGTATGCGCGCCGAATGGTGTTGGTGACCTCACGAACCGACGGCGCGCGGTGCGTACATGACCGAGAAGAGGTCCACGCCGATAAGTTCGCAGAGCGCCTTGGCGCTGGTCCACTCATCCGCTGGCAACGGCGTCATGCTCGACCTGGTGATTGCGATCGCGACCCGGCCGGTGCTCAGGGCACGAACACGCGACGCCGCCCAATGCAGATCGCGTAGGCCGCGGAGCGGCCCCCAGAACAGCGTGACGGATTCTCCTTGCGGCCCCTTGACCTTGCATTGCATCGGCTTCTGCTCGATCGACCCGGCGGCGACGGTCCACTCAACGCCGAGCGCGGCCTGAACGATCGCGTCGGGCCCCGGATAGCGACGGGGCGTGAACTGCGCGGTGCCGCCGATGCCCTCGAGAGCCCTCGGGTACTCCTTCGCGGCGCTGTCCTTCAGCCAGACGCGAATCTGGCCCTCGGTCATGTAGGGGCGCAACGGTCCGCTGAACGTTCGATCCGCGACTAGCTCGTCGAAGACAGCACCACGCTCGCCCGCAGCGACCTGCTCCCAGCGGCGGCGGTCGAAGACCCTATAGGCGTACTCGAGGGCCGCTTCCCGCACCTCATCCGGCAGTTTCAACTCCAACTCCCTCGGCCGCCGAGATCAAGGGCGTTTTCGATCGGCGGGAATTCCAATCGGACCACGTCGGCCGCCGTCGCAAGGTCACCGACATCCGCGATCCACTGCTCGATCAGTCCGGCGACGCCCTGGTCCTCGAAGTCAAAGGTTGAGCGGCTCACATTCAGAATCTCGGTCTCACCCGCCTCTACCTGGGCGCGGAAGGACGAGACCTCGGCGATCCGCCGTAGGTCCGACACGCAGTCGAGAACAACGACCTTTTCTTTACCGCTACGCAACCGCAGCCCGCGACCGAGCTGCTGGATGAAGATCCGGCGCGAGTGGGTGACGCGGGCGAACACGATGATGTTCACGTCAGGGACGTCAATGCCCTCGTTCAGGAGATCGACGCTGGTTAGAAGTTGGGTCACGCCTGAACGGAAGCGGAGAAGCGCCTGCTGTCGCTCACGCTTGGTGAGCCCGTGGTGAACTGTCTCGACGCCCCGCCAGGTTGATGACCGGCGCAGCAACTCGGCAAGGGCCTCCGCGTGCTCGATCGTCTGGCAGAAGACTATGCCGCGCGGAGCGCGAGTCGCGTTCCAGACCGCAGCGAGCCGGTCCCTGACCGCCTCGTCGCGTTCGGGGATGAACAAGCGCCGGTTAAGGTCTTTGATCGAGTACGAGTGCGCGGAGGCATCGCGCACGAACGCCCAGTCGATGTTGTCGGCTAGCAGTCGGTAGTCGACCTGAGCGAGATAGCCACGGTTGATGCCGTCCGGGATGGACATGCGGACCACGGGTGGACCGAACGTCCGCTCGATGTCGAACCTGTCGCCCCTCCACGGGGTCGCGGTGACCCCGAGTCGGGGCACGTCCTCCAGCGTCTCGATCATCTGCGCGTAGTAGCCACTCTCCCCGACGTGATGCACCTCGTCGACGACCAACAGGGCCGGCCGGTAGCCGCGCTGGATATAGTCGTGCGCCGTCGGCAGGACCGCGAAGGTGACCCCGGCCAGGTCGTCGCGATGGGCACCATCGCCGATTCGCTGGGTCGGTACGTCCTTGGGGATGAAGCTCCACATAGCCTTCTCGAGCTGGTCGATCAAGTCGGTGGAATGAGCCGTGACGAGCACGCTGGACCCGGGATCCCGCTCGAGCTGCCTCGCCACGATTGACCCCGCGACGACGGTCTTGCCCAGCCCCGTGGCGAGATAGACAAGGGCACGTCCGGGGCCGCCGTTGGCTAGCGCCTCCCATGCCTTGTCGACAGCCTCGGTCTGGTACGGGCGCAGTTCTACCTGCGGCGGGAGCTCTGCGGCGCCTCGTGCCAGCTTCGCGAGCGCAGCGCCGTCCCAGGCCTTGACCGACCGGCCGACCTGGCCGAGGGCGGCGATCCGGCCACGGGCGGTCTTTGTGAACCGGCCGTTCGTTACGACGATCCCCGAGGCCGCCCTGTACGCGTCAATGGCCCTGGAGACCTCGTTCACCGCGTCCTCGCTGACCGATCCAAGGATCGGGTCCTGACGCCACTTCGCTTGGATCGCAATGAGTTCGCGACCGTAGTAGGCGAGAAGATCACCGCCTTGGTCGTTCGCTCCATCGATGTTCACGACCTGCGTGAACCCGAGCAAGGGCAGCAAACGCTCGAGGGTGCGCGTGAACTCGCCGGGTCCACCGGCCACGAGCCGCTCAGGGGTGAGGAATTCCGCCATAGCTAACGTGCCGCGTCCGTGATGACGGCGGAATTTAGCGTCTCCAATCCAATTGAGAGGCGGAGGAGCTCACGGGGGCTCAGCCGGTCCGTCGCGTTCAACATCCGCTGGAGATCCCGCAGGAGGCTCGTGACGTGGGTGAGGCGCTCTTCTCTGATGGCCTCGTCCTGCCAGGACGAGTAAGTCGTCACGAAGACCCCACCGTCAAGCATCTGCTCCGGACGCTCTAGGACCAAGTCCTCGAAGGCCCGCGGACTCAGATGATCGGCGTAGCCTCCCGAAACGACCAGGGAGTTCCAGTCGGCCTGGCTCGCGGTGCTAGCGGCCGCCTTCTGGGTCTCGGTCTTGGCCGCCGGCGAGAGCGCGGACCAGATTCCCGCAGGCTCGCCCTTGACAAGCGGCAGAGCCGCTTCTCGCAAGTGGTCAAGGATGCTTTCCGCCGAGCCGCGAACAGTGGCCGCGTCGAGCTTCCGGTCGCCGATCTGCTCGAGGACGCGTGACACGAAGACGCCTGCCTTGCCCTTGAAGTTCAGGTAGGCCGCCGCGTAGTCGTGGAAGACGGTGATAGCGACGTCAACCGGATTCCAGCCGTAATCAGCGAGCAAAGCGTGCCGACTGTCGACGAAGACCTCGATGACGCCGGCCTCAAGGTTGGCGTAGGAGAACCCGTCGGGCAGGTCGACACCGCTCGTTATGTAGGCGGTCACCTTGATAGTGACGGTGTCATCGGGGATGACGACGAGCGCGCCGTCGAGCTGCGGAACCACACGTCCACTCGCTCGGAACCGGGCGAGGCGCTCGTCGCGGGTTTCCATCGAGGGCGTTTCGGGCTGGTCGCCAGCGGCGTCCGCGTCTGTCGAGTCACCTTGGTCAACGCCACCGTGGTCGCCACCCGCGTTCGGGAGGAGACCGGTGATGTCGGAGTCGTCGCCGTCCTCCTCAGCCGCGAATCCGGCCTTGATTTCCTCGTGCTGGACGACGTGCTTCCACCACATCTCGTCCGACTGGTAGGCGGACAAACCGTCGCGGAAGTGCCTCGCCCACGTACGAGCCTGATCGGCCATCGCTTTCTCGCCGTTGCCCGGAACCAGGGAGCGATAACCAGGGTCGTAGCGGCGGTAGGCGTGGAACAGCATGCCGAGGCGAGAGGTGTTGACGTCATAGCTCAGCTGCTTCGCGTGCTGCTCTTTTAGCGGGCCGAAGCCGCGGACCTTCTCCACGACGGTCCTCCACGCGACGGTGTCGCGACCGAAGTCGGTCTTCCGGTAGTTGACGGGCAGGTGGTCGAGGTGGAGCTCACCGACGATGCGGCCGCGGCCGAGTTCGGCCGGATATTCGGTGAATCGCTCGGCCGTGTCCGGGTTCAGCCACTCGAACAGCCCCTTGTCGAGGTGGCGAATCGTGCGCCCCTGGCGAAGCAAGGAGATGCCGAAGTCGTTGGCGTCGTCGTAGCGCTGGATACCCAGCCAACCGCGAATCTCACGAGCACACTGCGCGATCCGGTCGGACCCGCACTCCACGCACTGCTCGAGATCGAGCATCTCCGGGGAGTGCCAGTGGCCACAGTCCATGCAGGCGAAGGCCAGGCCGAGCTGCTCGTTGATCTCCACAACCGCCGAGACGCGCTGTCCCTTGTAGGGGACGGAGCGATCCGGCGACCAGATGCACGGGACATACGGCTTGATCGCCTCGCGGTTGAGGTAGAGGCCGAGGCCCAGCCCGCCGATGACGTCCGCGCCAGCGATCGCCGTGCCGGCGACCTCTCGCAACATGTAGGAGTACGTCTCGCCGAGCCTGTACCTTACGCGGCTCGCGATCCCATTCCAGTTGAGGCGCTTCACCGTGTCGCTCCGCAGCCTCGAGACGCTAATCGTCGTGCCATGTTCACCGACCGGCTTCTGCTCACGGGCGAGCGGCACCCGGAATGAATCCTCCGCACCCATGGCCTGAATGTCGATCGTCGCGATGGTCCAGTAGTCGTCTTCCCTACGGCCCGACTTGACCGTCGTGGCGTACCCCAGCCGGCCAGTCGCGACGTTGAAGCCCATGCCGAACAGGCCGAGAGAGCCGTACCGCTCGTTGCCAGACGACCCGGCTCGCAGCGCTTGCCGCATTTGCTCAACCGACATGCCGCGCCCAGTGTCCGTCACACTGATGACAGAGTCTGCTGTCACCGACATGCCGTAGGGCAGCTCGATGTCGACTCTGCCCTCGTACCCGGCCTCTTCGCGGCGCGCGGCCGCCAGCTCGTCCAACGTGTTGTCGATGAGCTCGGCCAGACACTCCTCGATGCTCATGTCGACGTCGGCGATGACGTCCAGAATCCGTGGGGACGGGGTCAGGTCAAGCGTCTCTTCGGTCATTCCTCGGCATCCGATTCAGTCTGGGCACTACGCGGCGTCCGCGTAGCCGGGCCCAACTTAGGGGGCATCGCAGAGCCTAAACCGGGCGGCCGGAAAAACTTGGAAGATGGTGCAGGAAAGGCACACGGGATCTCGGGCTGGGCAGCGACGCGAGCGCCTTATACGGCACGGGATCCCCCGGTGCTGGGCAGTTCACCAAACAGTCTCGGCCCTGCGGGCGACGAGGTGTCTCCGTGAAAGACGCGCACGACCTAACTGATGCACACTCTCCGAAGTGAGCCGGACATCCGCTCCGCCCACCGGAGACGTCCCCTGTCTGGCTGCCCCTGCCCCTGTCTGGTCCTGTCTGCTGCCTTGCGCGTTCTGCTGGATTGCGCTCTTGGGTATCAAGGCGCCGGCTCCGCCGGCGCATCGCCTGCGGGCGGCGCTTCGCGCCGTCCTCGGCGCCCCAGTGATGAGCGCCACCCACGCTAGGTGGGACACCCTGCAGCACGTCGCGCAGTCACAATCGGCACCTGAATGGACGCTCTGAGGACGGGCGTGTCAGAGGCAGGCTGCCGGCCTAACACACGTTGGAGATGCGCCTTGACCTAATCCCTGGGACCCTGCATTCAGACAACCGAGATGCGGGAACTTAGGCTCCTGCCTAGCGGATGGACGGCGACCGAGGAGCCGCTATGAGGGCGCATAGACTTGCGAGTGTGCTGGTATTGCTTGCAATACCAGCATTACTACCGTCCTACCGCGCGGCACCGGCGGCTAGCACGCCGATGCAGCTGACAGCCACGGTTGACCAAGTCCCTCAACTTAACCCAAGGATCTTAGAGGGGCGGCACTACTCGTTTTCTTACATCTCCAGTGTCGACTTCCCGGGTCAGGAGGTAAACGTATACACAACGCTGCCTAACGTCTCGTTGGCGTCGGGCGAAACGTTGAATGTGGTGTCTCGGAGCGCGGTTCCGGATGCGAGCGCTCGGGACGCAGCGATGTGGATCGCGGCGCACGCATTCAATACCGCAAACTCGGTGATACCGGGAGTCGGTAGCTTCGACATCTATAAGACCAGGGCCGCCGCTCAATTAGCTATTTGGTATCTTTACGGCCACGTCTCGAAAGCAACACTCGCGCCTACTCTCATCGGACAACGCGCCCTCGAGCTTGCCGAAGAGGCGAGCAGGCCGCACCAGTCAATCAGCTACCCTACTGCTGTAAGCCTGTCCTTGGAGCGAACAAACAGATACTGGTCGGGCGCTGAGTTTCAAGGGCAACTTCTCAATGAGAATAGCAATGGGGTGGCGGCAAGCCTGGTACCCGTCTTTGACAACGACAATGTAGTTCAGATGCGCAGGACCGGACCAGACGGAAACTTCAAACTTGATTGGAAATGGCAGGGAGGCAGCCATCATTTGACTGCTCGCTGGAGCATGAGCCTCCCGATAGGTACGTTATTACGCGATTCACAGCAGAACCTGCTAATCACCACCCAAGGTTTGCGCGTCCAGCGCAATTCGAAAAGTGTGTCGGCCTCTCGCCCGAACCACACGACATTGGCCAAAATTGCGGCGGAGCAGGCATGGCAAAGCGTGCCAGGAGGCGTGGCATTGGTCGTTGCAGTCGCCGCTGCCGGTTTCGCACTTTTGTCGGGTCTGCTCTTGTTGTTCGTGAAGCAAGCGCTGACTAGCTTGCCGCTTAAAGCGATCCTCATTGTACTCGTTACTTCTGTGATAATAGTGGTGCTCGTCGGCAGCCTCATCACCTGGCAGATCTACCGGGACCAAAAACATCATTTCAATGCGTTGGGGGACTACGGTGGCGTATCAGATACGCAATCAGACATTCACGAATTACCGGTCAAATATGCTAGCGCAACATCTAGTTTCGCCGCCAATTCCTTTTCTCCAGCTTGTGCGATTGATACACAGCGCGAGGGCACAGCTTGGGTCTCAGGTCGGGGCCGCGGGGCTGGGCAATCGCTGACTCTTACGTTGAGGCAGTATGCTTATATAACCGAGATCCGGATCATGCCCGGCGTTTTGGCAAGCGAACGAGAATATCTTAACAACGGTGTCCCGCCACGCATTATTGTTGCTGGGGCGGATGGCCGCGCCCAGGCGATAAGCTTGACACCCAGGCGACCATATCAACGCGCCTTAGTGCCTCAACAGAAGATTCTAAATCCACCGATTCTGACAAACTACCTCATTCTTCATGTGGACGATATGGAGGCGGATTCTTTTTCATACGGCATTTCTGACGTTCGTGTTCTCGGGGTGCCGAGCGGTGTGGGCCCGACTACGAGTCTTGACTACTCCTCGCACCGAGCGAACCAACCGGCTCCGCCTTGTGCTGGGTAATCAGCAGTGTGTCGTGCTCGTCGGTCCCGCGACCACCTCACTTAGCGACGTCCGATGCTTCGGTGCTGACGGCAACGCTGACTGCAACCGCACCATATCGTGCGGCTTTGGTCGAGTACTGAACCCCCGTCCCTGAGCGTGCAGCCCAGCCTGCTATGCGGCCCGAGACGACCGCGCTGAGGCTACGGATCAGAAGGGTTGGCGGCCGATGCTCAGCCCATCAGGCATCGTCGCCGGCGATGAGGGCCCAGGTGGCAATGGCGGAGGAGATGGTGGTCCAGTAGCCGTAGGTGTCGTAGAACCAGACTGCCCACATGGCTTGGACATCAGGTGAGACGGGTAGCTTGCCGTTGATCTGTGGGTCGCTGGCGTTGCGGACAACGAGCCAGCGGGGTGCGGCTGGGCCAAGACCGTGGCAGACCATGCCCAGGGCGGCGTCTCCCATTTCCACGCCGCAGCCGGCCCTTGCGAGGTTGTTGGTCGAGGTGCCGAACTCGAAGTAGTCGGTTGTCAGGATCGGGTGAAATGCTGGGAAGTCGCGGCCGTCGACCTTCAACGCCGGATGGTTCCGCCGGCCGGGAAGCACCTGGGCATCGCCGGGCAGTTTGTACCGGGTGGTGGGTGGCGCAAAGTCGGGTTCGGTGAGCTTGTCGGCATGAGCGGCCAAGAGCACGTCGGCTGCGTCGAACATGGCGGTAGGGATGGTGAAGTCGCAGGTGTACAGGGCGTCGGCAAAAGGCTCGTTGCGGAACTCCTGGCGGAGCCGGAACTTCGCCGCCCGGGTAATGATCACGTCACCCAAGTCGTGGTCGGCGTACGTGGCGCCCGCTGTCCCGGTCGTGATGACCAACTTTGGTTGCACTTCGGCGATCATCTGCGCGAACAAGTCGGCCACCGGCAACGTCGCCGTCCCGTCACCGGTCTTCACGCCATCTTGGTTGAGATGCAGCTCGGACTTCACGCACAGCACCGACTTGTCACCGACCCGGGTTGGGCAGTAGCTCGCCAGCCGCTGCGCCGCTCTCGCCGGTGCCCCGGACCGGATCAACGGCAGGAAGTGGCTGGCGAAGTTCCGGTCATAGGGATACCAGCTGGTCCGGGAGATCCCCGGCGTGAACACATCCACCAGCGCCGCCAACTCCGCAACCGTCCACGTCACCACCAGATAGTCCGCCCGCGGCAACGCAGCACCAGACTCAGGAGCCGGATCCAGCAGGCCTGGCTGCGGCGAAAACCCCGCGGGGAACACGTCGTGCAGATCCGTCTGAGTCTGGATCAACATCTGCGAACCAGGCGCAGTCAGCAGCAGCGCCTCCGACTCCGCGCCTCCAACCCGCTCGTGTCGACCGAGCGTCAAATCCGCCTCAGTCAACCCGAAATCGATAATGTCCTCTGCGACGGGCGCGTGGCCTGATCATTGATCGACGGCAGGACGCGATCGTCCAGCACGTCCGGCAGTGCTGGGCCTCGCTGTTCACCGAGCGGGCGGTGAGCTACCGGCGGCGCAACGGCATCGACGACCGGAACGTGCGGATTGCGGCGGTCGTGCAGCAGATGGTGTCCCCGAAGGCGGCCGGGATCCTGTTCACCGCGGACCCCGTGACCTCGAACCGGAAGGTCGCCACCGTGGAGGCCGTTTGGGGGCTGGGTGAGGAGCTGGCCTCCGGTCTGGTCAGCGCAGACGTATACGCGGTGCGCGACGACGTGGTCGTTACCGCCGCGGTCGTCCCGAAGCGATGGGCCGTGCAACCGTTGCCGGGAGGCGGTATGCAGCAGGTGTCGATCGAAGCGGAGCAGCAGATGCAGCCGGCGCTGACGAAGGCGCAGGTCATGCGCCTGGTGCAGTTGGGCCGGCGGATCGAGGCGCACTTCGGCTGCCCACAGGACATCGAATGGTGCCTGGTCGGTGACGACTTCCACATCGTCCAAAGCCGACCGATCACCACCCTGTTCCCCGTGCCCACGACCGATGACCAGGACAACCATGTCTACGTCTCCGTGGGTCACCAACAGATGATGACCGACGCGATGAAGCCGCTGGGGTTGTCCCTGTGGCAGCTGACGACCCCGCGTCCGATGCACGAGGCGGGCGGTTGTTCGTCGACGTCGCCCCAGCACTAGCCACGCCCGCGGGTCGCGCGAGCCTGCTCGTCTTGGCAAAGGCCGACCCGCTGACCCGCGACGCACTGCAGACCGTCCTCGACCGCGGCGACTTCGTCCGCTCGCTCCCGGACGAGCGTCGCGACGCCGCGTCCGCGCCGGCGCCGATCCAGACCGATCCGGGCATCGTCACCGAACTGATTGAGCACAGCCGAGCGTCCGTCGCCACCCTGCGGCGCGAGATCGAGACCGTTTCCGGGCCGGCGCTGCTCGACTTCATCCTGGCCGATATATCAGAGCTGAAGCGGATCCTGTTCGATCCCCGAAGCCACGAGGTCATCATGGCGGGGATGGAGGCGACCTGGTGGCTCAACGACCACCTCGAGGCATGGCTCGGTGAGAAGAACGCGGCCGGCGCGCTCATCCAATCCGTTCCCCACAACATCACCTCGGAGATGGGGTTGGCACTGCTCGACGTCGCGGACACGATCCGGCCGCACGCGGAGGTCGTGGCGTTCTTGCATCGCGTCGTGGATGCGGGGCGGGAGGACAATGACTTCTTGGACGAACTGGCCGGACTCCCCGACGGGCAGGTGGCACACGAGGCCATCCGGGGCTACCTCGACGAGTACGGCATGCGCTGCGCGGGCGAGATCGACATCACCAGACCGCGCTGGAGCGAGCGTCCCGCCACGCTCCTGCCCACGATTCTCAGCAACGTCAAGAACTTCGAGCCGGCAGCCGGCAAGCGACGGTTCGCACAGGGGCTTCAGGAACCGCGGCAGAGAGCACAGGAACTGCTGAAGCGGTTGCGCGCCCTGCCCGATGGGGAGCGCAAAGCCGACGAGACCAAGCCGATGATCGACCGCGTCCGCACCTTCGCCGGGTACCGGGAGTATCCGAAGTACGGCATGGTCAGCCGCTACTTCGCTTACAAGCAGGCGTTGCTGCGTGAAGCTGGACGCCTCGTCCAGATGGGCACACTGTCCGAGAAGGAGGACATCTACTACCTCCGGCTCGACGAGGTCGTGCGCACGAACGAGGTGGACCAGGACCTCATCCGGGGCAGGCGGGAGGCGTTCCGGTCCCACGAAGCGCTCATCGCGCCCCGAGTCCTCACGTCGGACGGTGAGGCCATCGCCGGCGGGTATGGGCGCGAGGACGTCCCGCCCGGCGCGCTGGCCGGCCTGCCGGTCTCGGCGGGCATCGTCGAGGGCCGGGCTCGTGTCGTCACGGACATGGGGCGGGCCGGCCTGGACGAGCGCGACATCCTGGTCACCGCCTACACCGATCCCGGCTGGACCCCCTTGTTCCTCACGGCCGCCGGCTTGGTGACGGAGGTTGGCGGCCTGATGACGCATGGCGCAGTCATCGCACGGGAATACGGCCTACCGGGCGTCGTAGCCGTGGAGCGAGCCACCCTGCTGATCCGGGACGGGCAAAGGATCCGCGTCAACGGAACCGCCGGCTACGTCGAGATTCTCAGCTAGGCGGCCGCATTGAACGCAATACCTCCGACTCGCTGGACAGGGCTGAAGTGTCCACCTCATCGACCGCTGGGTCAGCGCGGTGGGCACGCGTAGTGCATCGGCGTACGGGCACTCAGCACGTCGGGTCGCCGGACGTCGATGACCGCATCGCCCGACAGCGGCAGCTTCCCGGTGACGTCGACCGCGAGGCTGGCCCTGACCGCCTCTTGGCCCATCCGGGCGCTGACCTGCTTGACGGGCCGCTGTATCCCATCGGGCTGGGTCCATTGGAAACGGACCAGCCCACCCGTCCCGTTGGTGCTGATCTCGGCGGTGAAGGTGATCCGGCCGTGGGGGCATTCGAGCCGTCCAGACGGCGGATTCGAGGTCACGTCGACACCGCTCACCCGAAGCGGCGCCTTCGACGGGCCAGCCTCTCCGGGACCGACCAGGCGATAGGCGCCCGCGCCGAGTGCGACGATGAGGAGACCGGCCGCCGAGATGGCAGGCCATCGTCTCGGTCGGCGCGGTTTTGCGGCTGGAGGTGGCGTCGCGGGTCGTGGGGGCGCCCCGTAGGCGGCTACGGTCGGAAGCGCGCGAGGGCGGACGCCGGGCCGAGCCCGAGGCACGTCAGGCCAGGCATCGGGTGGTACGGCGCTGAGCCCGTCGACTAGCTCGGTAGGCAGCAGACGCCGGGAGGGGTCCTTCTCGAGACCCTGAAGCAGCGCGGCGGCTGCGCGCGGCGGAAACCCTTCGACCACAGTAGTCGGATCCGGCGGATCGAGACGCCAGTGCGCAGAGATCAGCGCGATCACGTCATCAGCGTCGTAGGGACGCTGGCCAACGAGCACCTCGTAGGCCAGGACCGCGAAGCTGTAGGCGTCCGACCTCACATCCGGCTCGGAATCCCCCTGGCTCAACTCGGGAGGAAAGTACGCGGGCGTCCCCATGGCGGGCCCCGCCTGCGTACGGAAGATGGATGGGTCCGCGGCGATCCGCGCGAGTCCGAAGTCGCCGAGCTTGGCACGGCCGGAGGGCAGGACGAGGACGTTTCCTGGCTTGACGTCTCGGTGGACGATGCCGCCTGCAGCCGCTGTGGCCAATGCGTCTGCGACGTCGCGCAGGATGACCAGCGCCCTCGAGACAGGCAGCGCACCTGCGTCGACAAGATCGGACAATGGTTGACCTGGGACGTACTCCATCACGAGATAGAGGGTGTCCGCGGACGCGACGAGGTCGTACGCCCGGACAACCGCAGGATGGTTGGTGGCCGCGAGCAGCCTCCCCTCGCGGCGGAAGCGCGCCAGGCTCTCATCGGAGAGGTGGAAGCTGTGGATCCGCTTGACGGCCACTCGGCGGCCGAGGCTGATCTGCCTGGCCAGGACAACCTCGCCAAATCCACCGGCGCCAAGGATTCGCTCAAATTCGTAACCCGGTGGCAGCAGGCCCTCACTGCCAGTCATGTAAGAAAGTATAGGTGCGCACATTCGCCCCGTTCGCATCCCAATACCGGCGCATTGCCCTACTGTCAGGGCAGGTCAGATGTCCGCTTTGGCCCGGCATGGAGGGTTTGCCTGATGAGTACTTCGTTCGGTCCGTACGAGGTCCTGGAGCGTGTCGCCGAAGGGGCCACAGGGGTGGTCTATCGGGTTCGCCACATCGAGCTGGACAGGGTCGCCGCGGTCAAGGAGCTCAGCCCTGCGCTGCGTGAGGTCCCCGGTCAGCTGGCGCGGATGCAGCACGAGGCCGAAGTCTTGGCGAGGCTCGACAGCCCTCACATCGTGGAGGTCTACGACTACGTTCAGGAGTCCGAGCGAGCCTGGATCGCCGAGCAGTGGGTATCGGGCGCGTCGCTTCGCGACATCCTCTCGTCGCACGGAAGGCTCACCCCCGAGCAGTCCGTCGGAGTGGTTCGGGGAGCACTCATGGGTCTGGCGTACGCGCACGAGCGCGGGCTGGTGCACCGCGACTTCTCGCCGGGCAACGTGCTGGCGGACATGTCGGGGACATCGATGCTGGTCGACTTCGGGTTGGCTGCGCCTGTCGGCGACGCCGCCGCCCTCGGCACGCCCGCGTACATCAGCCCGGAAGCGGTTCGCGGCGAGCCCGTCGGCAGGAGCAGCGACGTCTACTCGGTGGCGGCGGTCCTGTATGAGCTGCTGACGGGGCGGGTGCCGTTCCCGGCCTCCGACGTGCCAACCGCGCTACGCCGACACCTTGAGGAACCGGCACCCACCCTCCAGGGCTTCGGCACCGACCTCCAGGCTCTGCTCAGCCGGAGCATGGACAAGGATCCGGCGGCGCGCCCTGCCGACGCTGCGGCGTTCCTCACGGAGCTGGAAGCCGCCGCTGAGCGACGGTTCGGTGCGGGCTGGGCGAAGCGGGCCTCCATCGCCGGGATCGTCGGGTCGGTGGCTGCCACCTCGGCCACCGCTGTCGTCGGTACCGGCGCCGCGCCGGTCGTTACCGGCGCGGCCCAGACCGTGGTCATCGACTCCGCCGGCATCGCGACCGGAGTCCGCGACATCTCCAAGAGCGCCGCAAAGACCTTCCACGGGCCTGTGGTGGCGGGCGTCGCCGGTATCGTCGTGGTGGTCGGCATCGCGGCCACGGCCATTGCCGTGAACCATGGCGGCAACGACTCGTCCCCCACGGCCGGTGGCTCGTCCTCCCTCAACCCCACCGCGACGTCCTCGTCGCTCGGCCCGTCGTCCACCGCCCCCACCACCACACCCAGGTCCTCGGCGCCACCCCCGACCGTCGGGGACCTCGCCCCCGCAGGCGTGTACGTCTTCAAGCAAGTGTTGCTGTCCTCTGACTTCCCGGCTGACAAGGTTGGCACCGCCACCCAGCGCACGTGGACCTTTGACCCGAGGCACTGCGGCGACACGCAGTGCTCAGCAAGAATCCAGTCTTCCAGCGGCTTGGTGCTGACGTCCACCTGGAACGGGAAGACCCTCGTCCTGGACAAGCTCGAGCCTCAGGTGAGCGAGGGTCTCTGCTCCAACATCGAAACTGGGGTCAAGGTGCAAGGTAGCCACTACAAGGCGACGCGCACCTTCCAGAACTCCCCCTTGAGGGCAGTGGTGGGAGGCTCCGGCGCGACCAGCGCACCCACAAGGTTTATCGGGACCCAGACCATCAAGGAGGTCACCACAGAGCTCAGCAAGGGTTGCCACGACCGCGACGGTGTGAACCACGCAAAGCTGTCTGTGAGCCTGACCGTCAAGAAGGGCTGAGCGACCGGCCGACCGCCGGCGCCGTGGATCGGGCGAACGAGGTGGTCCGAACCGATCAGTCGGGCTGGTGCGACTCGAAGGTGAGGGTCCGACCTCCGAACGACAGTCGAGTGCCGGGCTCGATCGTCGTCGGCACGCCAGGCTCGAGCCGAATCCAGTCGGCGTCGGACGAGTCCAGGACGTAGGTCCCATTGGCCGAGCCGGCGTCCTGGACGCGCACCTCCCAGCCGTCCAGGATCAGCTTGGCGTGCACGCGCGACATGGTAAGGCCGGAGTCCTCCAGGAACAGCGGGAGGGCCGAGCCGGAGATGACATCATCGGACACCTCGGGCTCGCGGCCGATGGCGACGTCGCAGTTGAGCGCGAATACCGAACCGTCGTCGACGACGAGAACACCGAGCCGTGGGCGCGGTCCGGTGACGAGGTTATGGGTCTGGTGCACCATCGAGATGTCGCAGCGGGCGCAGAACCCGGCTTGGGGACGGTTGAAGTGCCCACGGGAGCAGACGATCCCCTGGACGAGGGGTCCATGCTCGGCGGCCACCCTCCCGTCGTCGCTCGTCGCCTCAGTCCCAAGCGCGACACGCTGCGTCATGTCTGCGTCTGGGACTCCGGCCGCCTCGTCGGTGGTGTCCGGTGGGAAGAGGTCGATGGAGACGAGTGTCGACTCCTCCGGTGCAACCTCGTCCGGCTCGACTCTGGGCGACTCGGTCGCCTTCGGGGCGACCATCCGCGTTGTCTCTATCAAGACCTCGGCCACCCTCGGCGCCGTCGGCTCCTTGGCCGTCCGGGCAGCCGGCGCGTCCACATGCGCAGGCTCGGGCTGGACCGCTTCGGCAGGCGGGCCGGCATTCCCTTCAGACAGCCCGAAGCCCGCGAGCAGACCGGAGTATGCCTTCGGGCTCGGGCGCGAGAACTCTCCCATCGCGCTGGTGCGAAGCCCCAGCATGGTCAGCCCCTGGACCGCGACCGTTGCTGCCGCGACCCCGTCGACCACAGGAGCACCCACCTCCTTCGACACGTACGCACACAGGTCGGCCATGCCTGCGCAGCCCAAGACGATGACGTCGGACTCATCCAGGGCCAGCGCCTCGCGGCAGGCCTGGGTGATCCGCTCTCGGGCGTCCGGGGACGTCTCGAGCTCGAGGACCGGGATCTCGCACGCGTGCACGCCTCGGCAAGCCTTCGACACGTGGTAGCGCTCAGCGAGGTCCCACGCGCGACCACGGGTGCGGCCGAGCGTTGTGACAACGCTGAACGAGCGTCCGAGATACGTCGCGGTGCGCATCGCCGCCTCGGCGATCCCGACCACCGGTCCGCTGGCGAGCTCGCGCGCCGCCTCTAATCCCGGGTCGCCGAAGCAGGCGATCACGTATCCGTCGACGCCGTCGGCCTCACCCTTGGCGATCTCGGAGAGGATCCCAGGGACCGCGAGCGCCTCGTCGTAGTGGCTTTCGATGGAGGCCGGTCCCATCGAGGCAGAGACGGCTTCGACGAGCACCCGTGGGTCGGCCACGGATCGGGCACAGTCGCCGATGAGCGTGGTCATCGACCATGTCGTGTTGGGGTTGATCACCCGGATCCGCATGGTCAGCCCACCACCACGTCTGAGCCCTCGTGGTGCTCGATCACCTCGTGGACACCGGTACGGCGAGCGAGCAGGTAATAGAGGGCGAGCCCGAGTCCGCAGCCGATGAACCAGCTGTAGTCGGTCGCCTTGTCGATTCCGGGCACGAACACGCAGGAGACCGCGGCGGCTCCAGCGATCACGGTGGCCCACACGGCCGCTGGGTTGAAACCCCTCGTGTAGTGGTAGACCCCCGACTCGTCCATCGTGAAGAGGTCGTCGACGGCGACCTTCTGGCGGTGGATCAGGTAGTAGTGGCAGATCAAGACTCCGAAGAGCGGGCCGATGAAGGCTCCCAGGGTGTCGAGCGTGTAGTGGATGGTGTCCGGGTTCTTGTAGAGATTCCACGGTGTGATCAGCACCGAACCGACAGCGGCGATCATGCCACCGGTGCGCCAGCTGATCCGCTGGGGGTTCACGTGGGAGAAGTCGAAGGCAGGCGAGACGAAGTTGGCGACGATGTTGATCCCGATGGTCGCCGTGGTGAACGTCAGCGCGGCCAGAACGATCGCGAATGTGTTGTCGATCTTGCCTACTGTCTGGACCGGGTCTGTGATCAGCTCACCGTAGACGGGAAGAGTTGAGGCAGCGGTGAGGACGGTCAAGACCGAGAACATCGTGAAGTTGACGGGCAGGCCCCAGAAGTTTCCTCTCTTGACGTCCTTGAAGGTCCTGCCGTACCGGGAAAAGTCGCCGAAGTTGAGCATCGGCCCGGAGAAGTACGACACCACCAACGCGGTGGCGGCGCACATGGTCGAGATCACAGCGGTCCCGCTCAGATGCTGGCTGGACAGGTCGAGATTGACGTTGAAGTCGGCCTTGACGAGCAGGTAGCCACAGAGGATGAACATCACGACGTAGACCGCAGGGCCACAGAAGTCGATGAACTTGCGGATCGTGTCCATGCCAGTCCAGAAGACGGCGGCCTGCAGGACCCAGAGCAGGGCGAACGTCGCGTAGCCGAGGGTAGACAGACCGAGGAAGCCGTGCTGGGTCACGTCGCCGTAACTGGTGAGCCCGGGCCACAGGCGTACGACGAGGATGTCCAAGGCCGACGAGGCGAGATAGGTCTGGATCCCGTACCAGGCGACGGCGATCAGCCCTCGGATGATCGCGGGAATATTGGCGCCGACCACCCCGAAGACAGAGCGACAGATCACCGGGAAGGGGACACCGGTGCGCTGGCTGGGCTTCGCCACGAGGTTGGCGAAGAAGAGCACGATGGAGATCCCAACGATCAGGCAGATGAACACCTGCCAGCTCGTGAGGCCGAGGGCGAAGAGGCTCCCGGCGGTGACGTACCCACCGACGCTGTGCACGTCCGACATCCAGAAGGCGAAGATGTTGTACCAGGACCAGTTCTGGTCCCGCAGCGGGGCAAGGTCGTCGTTGGTGAGTCGGGGGTGATACGACGACTTGATGACGCCGACACCGGCTGGATGCTCCGGACTGGGTGGAGCAGGTTGGTCGATGATGGTTTTACTCACGGCTGTTACTCCTGCTTCGCTCGGGCTCGGCTGGTCGCACTCCCGAAGGTGTCTGTGACGCTAGTCAGGCGACCCTCGCTGCGTAACTCCTCAGAGTCATATATCCCGGATATATGACAGCTGGCCGAGGCTGAGCAGCACGTCAGACACTGTCGACGGCTCCCGCCAACCGCCGGTAGTGCTCGCTCGAGCACCGCACGAGTTCGTCGGAGTCGCGGGCGAGGAAAGCCTTGAGCATGGCGGCGTGATCCGCATGCATGCGGTGCATCTGTGCGGCGCTCACCATGGCCATCGGTTGGGCCGGCTCCGTGACATTCCAGGCCAGCTCGAACATGTGCAGCAACCGGTGCATCCCCGATGGTGCCAGGAGGGCGACATGGAACCGTCTGCTCTCCCGGTGGTACGCACGAGGATCTTGGCCGGAAATGGCCGCGCCAAGGACGGTGTGAATCTCTGCCGCGACGGCGTCGTCGGCGGGCCTTGCCCGCTCGACTGCCAATCGCAGCGCGGCTGCTTCGAGCACCTCGCGGATGACGTAGAACTCGCGCATCTCGTCGCGGGTCAGCCGTGCGACCCGGTAGCCGCCGCGTGGTTCATGATCGACGAGACCCTCGCCGATCAGGGTCTTCAGCGATTCCCGCACCGGGATAGGGCTCACCACGAAGAATCGGGCCACGGCGTCCAGCGGGATCGGGGTCCCAGGTGGCGCCTCTCCTGCAAGGATCACCCGACGAATCTCCTCGAGGATCACCTCCTGGCTGCAGGGGTGGCCCGGGTTGACGGATGAGAGCCGCGCGACCAACACCGACGAGCGCGAGGGCTCAGACAAGATGTCCTCCTCGTACGGATTCCCGAGCGCCGGAGATCATTGGCTCCGTCTCGAAGTCTATTCCGCCGGCCCTGGTGTGTCCCCTACGGACACGGTCAGCGTCGTACCTGGGCGGAGGCGTTGCCGGAGCCCACGTGCCTCCACCGTGGACCCATGCAGCGG
Source organism: Propionibacteriales bacterium (assembly GCA_038238115.1). GTDB lineage: Bacteria > Actinomycetota > Actinomycetes > Propionibacteriales > Nocardioidaceae > JBBRYB01. The sequence continues at coordinate 24,693 of JBBRYB010000012.1, forward strand.
GCGAGGTGATCCGGGGAATGGCCTCGTGGTCCGCGCCCGCCGAGTTAACGTGGCTTCTGTAGCGGGGATCCAGAAGGACGGTCACGATGCCCTTGCCAACGTCTTCTCCTGCTGATCGGCGGCGCGGCCTTCCGGCTGTGTGCTCCGCGGCGGCTCTGGTGTTCGGCGTGTCCAGCGTTGTGTCAGCGGTGCTCCCCCCGGGGCACTCGCCGCTGCTGGGTCTCACCCGGCTCGGTCCCCTTCCGGACCCAGCAGCGTTGGATGGCTTGGCCGCAGCCATCGGGCTGGTGCTCCTCGTCGTCTCGTCGGGTCTGCGCCGTCGCAAGAGACGGGCCTGGTGGATGGCTATCAGCCTGACCTCTGTGGGCACCGTGGTGTGCCTCGAGGACGCGGCCACTTCCGTTGGCTCGCTGCTCCAGACACTGTTCGGGGCGGCCTTCCTGGTATGCCTGGTCAGCTCGCGTGGTCAGTTCGTGGGCGCGCCCGATCCGCGGTCGCACCGAAGAGCCGCAGCGACCCTGGTCCTGTGTGTCGCCGCGGCCACCACGGCTGGGGTGTGCTGGCTCTGGTTCCGTCACGACCAGATCTCCGGGCCGGTGACGCCACAGCTCCTGCTGGTCCATACGTTGGCCGGCCTCATCGGCGTTGACGGACCGGCCCCATTCATCTCACCTGCTGCTCGTGACCACGCCGGCTGGCTACTGGGAAGTCTCGGCACGGGGACTGCCGTCGCGGTGATGTCCTCCCTACTCCGGGGCTGGGCCCCGCATCGTCACCTGAGCGATGCCGATGAGTCGAGGCTACGAGACCTCATCGCGACCGGCACTGACAAGGACTCCCTGGCATACTTCGCCTTGCGCCGAGACAAGACGGCGAGGTTCTCTCAATCCGGTAAGGCAGCCATCTGCTACCGCGTGGTCGGCGGCGTCTGTCTGGCCTCGGGCGACCCGCTCGGTGACACGGAAGCGTGGGCGGGCGCTATTGACGCCTGGCTTGCCGAGGCCAGGCACTACGCCTGGACGCCAGCTGTCCTCAGTGCTAGCAAGCGAGCGGCCGAGGCTTACCGTCGAGCAGGCCTTGATGCCCTTGAGCTCGGCGACGAGGCGATTGTGGACGTCGACTCCTTCGCTCTCAACGGGCGAGACATGCGAGGCGTTCGGCAGGCCGCCAATCGCGTTCACCGCAGGGGTGGCCGCATCACCGCGTGTCCCGTCGCCGAGCTCAGCCGGACCGAGATCCGCGAGCTTCAGCACGCCGCCGGTCGGTGGCGTGAGGGTGCCAGGGAGCGGGGCTACTCGATGGCGCTCGGCCGCTTCGCTGACCCCTTGGACGAAGGGTGCATCGTCATCCGTGCCTACGACGGCGGAGATCGGCTCCGGGGGTTCCTTCATTTTGTGCCCTGGGACCAAGACGGGCTCTCCCTGGATCTCATGCGCCGTGACCCCGCCGGCACCAACGGAGTGGTCGAAGCCATGGTCGTTGCCGCGATTACGTATGCCGAGCATCACCGGCTGGCCCGAGTCTCCCTCAATTTCGCCACCTTCCGATCGGTCTTCGCCCGTGGCGACGAGATAGGCGCCGGGCCGGTTCTCCGAGTCACGTACGCGGTGTTGCGTTGGCTGTCTCAGCACTGGCAGATCGAGTCCCTCTACCGTGCCAACGCCAAGTACAAACCCCGCTGGGAGCCGCGCTATCTGTGCTTCGAGCGCATCACCGACATACCCAGAGTCGGCCTCGCGGCCCTGCGCGCTGAGTCCCTGATCAGCTGGGGCAGCCGGCCTGGCACCCTCCCTGCCCAACGCACGCAATCACTCACCTCTCGGCGGCCAAGCCTGCCGACGCCGTAGCTGAGGTAGCTGACGGACGCTGCGTCGAGACCAGTTGGCGGACCGGATCGCCGTCGACAGGACGAAACTTGCGGAGGCCCGCGACGGCCATCAGGTTCGCGTGATCGACCCAGGGGATGGATCAACTGCTGGCAACGGCGCCTGATGAGGCCGGGACGCTGACCTCTGCGATCCGCAAGCTCAAGGAGGAACAGACCGGTGAACCCCGCCGAGGCGCGTCGAGGAGGTGCACTGGACGACACAGGTGCCGAAGGACGCCGATGTGTCGACCATCCGGGGCGAGGAACTGGTTAGGGTGATGGCCGGGCGATATCTCCGCGTCAGCTCTTGCCACATGTTCGGTCCAACGGCGACACGGACAATACTTCTCAGGGACGGTTTCAATTGGGTGCGGTCGCTTCGTCGCCGAGGAGGCCCGAACGCGTTCGCTCGCGTCTCAGCGGTGACATCGCGTGGTACGCCGGAGCTGTGCTGGTCGGCGCTGTCCTGAATGTCGTCGCAGCCATCAACCAGCCCTACAGCTACGACGAGGTCCAGCAGGTCACCCCATACGGCAGCAACAGCGTTGTCGAGATCACCACCGCCACCCGCCAGCCTCCGTTGGACCCGCTCCTCGGAGCATTGGCCGAGCACCTGTTCGGGGTAGGTCAGATTCAGGACCGCCTGGTGCCCCTCCTCGCCGGGATCGGCACACTGATCTTGACGAGCGTGCTGCTCCGGCGGCTGGGCACGGGAGGCGCTGGCGCCTTCGCGGTCTTGACGCTCGCCACGGCGCCTCTGATGGTCCGCTACAGCACCTACGCCCGGCCGTACGCGCTGCCGCTCTTCTTCATGATGGTCTTCGTCTGTGCGGCGCTGCAGTGGATCGACCAGCGCCAGCGGCGGTCTCTGATAATCGCCGCCGCCACGGCCGTTGCCCTTCCCTTGACGCGCGTCCCCGAGCCGACGGCGTTCCTCGTCACGACGGCGGTCATGCTGACGTTGCTCTACCACCGCGGGCGCCTCTCCTGGGACCAGATCTGGCCATTGATTCTCGCGAGTCTAGGCCCGCTGATCTTCATCGGCTTCCCGTTGTCCGCGATCCTTGCCACCACAGCTAGTAACTTCTTCGACCCCAGTCCCGCGGGCGTCATCGACCGCTTTCCCAGCGGCGTACACGAGATCATCTCGTCCGTGGTGCCCCTGTTCGCGACCAGCTTTCCGTGGTGGCCTATCACCTTGCTGACCATCGTCGCCGCGCTTGCAGTCCCCGCCTCACGACGCACGTTGTTCCAGTGGTGGATCTGGTGGCCCTTCTTGGCGGCTCCGGTGGCCTTTCTGCTCGCCTACCACTTCCTGAACCCGTTCAGTTTCTTCAGTCTCCCCTACCGGGCCAGGGCCCAGTACTTCTTCCTGCCCGCCTATGTCCTCCTCGTCGCGGCACTGAGCTCAGCTGTGGCCAGGGGGAAAGGCATCCTGCCACAGCTGCGGATTGGCTTGTCTGTACTCCTCGGTGCGCTCCTTGTGGGTCAGCTGCCCGCCACCGCCGACGTCGTACTGCGCAACGCTGCGCCTGACTTCAGCCAGATCTCCGATGTGCTCACGCAAGAGGTTCCCGACGACGCGATCGTGCTCTACGACCGACCAAGTCCCGCCGGTCAGTCACGTCAGCCTTTCATCGGGTCACCCAGATATATGGGTCAGACGCCCTACGTGGGCACGGTCTTCGATCTGACGACCGACGCAACCAGCATCCCCCGGACCGGTCCGGTCTACGTCCTCATCAACGGCCAGTGCGCGTCCCCAGGGCGGTGTGAGCCGACCCGCTCGCCGTGGGACGAAGATGTTTCCGGATGGCGGATCGCGGGCGAGATCGAGCGGTTCACCCTGTATCAGCCCACGCAGGAGCAAACCGGCCGCAGCGGTGTCATCAAGGCCATGCGTGCCTTCGGGGACGCCCTGGGCCCGGAACTGGGGTACGTGGAGACGTTCACTGCCTCAGCCCTGCTCAGGGACCAGGGGAGGACGTCGAAGGCCAAGGCACTCATCGCGCAGTTGTACGCCGAGGCGGGTCCCGGCGTCGCGCAACGCATCCGGGCGGTGGCGCAGACGGAACATCTCGCTCCCTTCAAGTGACGCCTAACGGATCCCCGGATTCGTCCTGCCGAGGTCGGGGATGGCGAGCCCCGGGCAGCAGGACGAATGGCCCCGAGTAGGTGACGACTAGTCCTGGTTGCTGTCGGCGCCGCGGCGGTCGAAATGGTCCTTGCCGAGACTTCCGGCGGTGGTCACCGCGAGCGTCACCACGATGAAGCTGAGGGAGGCCGCGATGCCGATCTCGGGAAGGTGCACGGGGCCGATGGCGTCCACATGTGAACCGTGCAGGGCCTCGATGATGAGCTTGACCCCGATGAAGGCCAAGATGACCGACAACCCCACGTTGAGGTAGACGAGGCGTTCGAGCAGGCCTCCGATGAGGAAGTACAGCTGGCGAAGGCCCATCAGGGCGAAGGCGTTCGCGGTGAAGACGATGTAGGGGTCTTGCGTCAGCCCGAAGATCGCCGGGATCGAGTCCAGAGCGAAGACCACGTTCGCTAGGCCGATCGCGGTGATCACGATAGCCATCGGGGTGAACATCCGGCGACCATCGATCCGCGTGACGATGTCGTCGTCGACATAGTCCGGTGTGGTGGGCAACACCCGACGCAGGGCCCGCACGGCCGCGTTCTCGCGGAAGTCGTCCTCGTCGTTCTCGCCCTCGACCGCCAGCCGCACAGCGGTATAGATCAAGAAGGCACCGAAGAGGTAGAAGACCCAGCTGAAGGCCGCGATCGCAGCCGCTCCGGCGGCGATGCAGACGCCACGCAGCACCAGCGACACCACGATGCCGATGTAGAGCACCTTGTCCTGCGCGACGGAGGGCACGGCGAAGCGCGCCATGATGATCACGAAGACGAACAGGTTGTCGACGCTGAGGCTGTACTCGGTGATGTAACCGGCGACGAACTCGCCGCCACGAGCCCCCCCGGCGAAGCTGAAGAGACCGGCGGCGAAGACGGCCGCCAGGCTGACGTAGAAGACTGCCCAACCGGTGGCGTCCTTGACCGTGACGGCGCGGCGGCGCCGAGCGATCACCGTCAGGTCGAGGCCGACGATGAGCAGCAGCACCACGATCGTGATGAGCCACACGGACAGCGGTACAGGGTTGGACACAGGCGACCTCCGGACGACGACGTCAGTTCCGGAGGTCTCTTCCGCCCTGGGTCGGGCCGACAGCACCGGGCGCGCCGCTTGAAGACGTGCCGTGATGACGACGCTGTCGCGAAGGAATACTCCCCTCCTCGCTGTCGGCAGTCTGCCCTAGACCGACCCCCCGGGTCGAACTCGGCTCGAAGAAGGCGTTGAGGGCAGAGGCCCTCGTGGCGCTGACAAGCCGGCCTGGGGCGGTACGCGATACTGGCGCGGTGAAGTCCGCTTTAGCCTTTCGATGCGCCGGTTCCTGACGGCTCGCGCTCTCGGCCTGGCCGTCGTGGCGCTCGTCCTCATGGCGGCCATGGTGGCGCTCGGTTTTTGGCAGCTCGGTGCGTACGACGAGCACCAGCGAGACGACGCCCGCGCCGCGTCGCAGCGTGCACCGATCCCGCTCGACGACGCTCTCGGCGCAGACAGCGGATTCCCCAGCGGCTCGCTCGGGCGGCCGGTGACCGCCCAGGGTCGCTACGCCGCCACCGAGCAGATCTACGCCCGGCACGTCCCAGGCGCGGACGGCCTCCTCGCGGTCGTGACGCCCTTGGTCACCGACACCGGCTCAGCTATCCTCGTCGTCCGTGGGACCACCCCGGCTGGCGGCGACGCGCAGCCCCCCACCGGCCCGGTGTGCGTCGAAGGAATCCTGCAGCCGTCTGACGCCGTCGGCGCCGCGCTGGACTCCGGCCGAGTCACCGACGGCATCCGGATCTCGAGCCTCGTCAATGACATCGACGAGGACCTGTACGCCGGCTACATCGTGCTCACCAGCAGCAGCCCAGGCGATGCGCTCACGCCGCTTTCCCCGCCGCCAGCCGACCCCTCGCGCTGGGCCGGCTTCCGCAATCTGCTGTACGCCGTCCAGTGGTGGGTCTTCGCCGCCTTCGTCGCCTTCATGTGGTGGCGGATCGTCACCGACGCCGACGCACCCGAGCACGAACGGGTGGGATAGCGTCACGCCGTGAGGGGATTCCTGCTGCGGTACCGCGTGATGGCGTACGTCGTGGGCACCCTCCTCATCATCTTGGTGCTGCTCGGCGTCCCGCTGAAGTACCTCACCGCGGCAGGCACCAGCCCTCAGCAGCTCGGTGACTGGATCACGACCTACTTGGGCATCCTGCACGGCTGGCTCTACATGATCTTCCTGGTGGTTGCGGCCATGCTGGCCCGCAAAGCCAGGTTCCCGCTCGGTTTCACGGTGTTGATTCTCGTGCTCGGCACTGTCCCGATCCTGAGTTTCGTCGCGGAGCGACAAGCGACGAGACGGGTCCGCGCGACAGTAGCCGAGCTGCACTGAGTGATGGCGTCGCCCGAGCCCGCTGCGCGGGTCGCAGCGGTGCTTGGTGAGGTGAGCCCACTGGGGGGCTTCTTTGCTGTCGCGCAGCGACTGGACCGCGGTGTGTGGCGACCCATGAGCGAGCTGCGCGACGATCCCACCGCGATGCGGTCGCGCATCGACGCCACCGGGGCTGGTTTGGCGAAGAGGTCGAGACGATCCGCCGCCACGCTCGACGCGAAGGCTGTCGCGTCGACCACCCACCTCGCACTCGCCGCTCGCCTGCTGTCGCCGGCGGTGGCCAGCGCGGTGCTGGCAGGTGTGGTCCCGGCGATGTCCCTGGCGGCGGCTTGGTGGCAACCGCACTCACCGGACCCGACGCCGCTCGCGCTCCCGGAAGCTGGAGGTGAGATCGTCGGCCCGGATGACCCGCTGCGGCTGGCCGCTACGCTCCACAGGCTTGTCATCGACACCGCCATGCGCGACCTGGTCCTGTCGACGCAGGCGGTCCAGGCTGTGTCGGCTCAGGTGCTCTGGGGCAACGTGGCATCCGCACTCGCCACCGCTGCCGCGCTCGTGACCGCCGTGCGACCGGATCGGGCCGCTCAGGCATCCCAGCTCGTCGCCGCGGTGCTCAACCGCGGTGAGCTCGCGGATGCGGGCTCGTTCTCAGGTCCCGGCCGACGGTTTCGTCGCCGCAGCTGTTGCCTGTTCTACCGCTTGCCCGAGGCGGGGCTCTGCGGGGACTGCGTTCTGCTCGCCGGTGACGGCTGAGCTGAGTTCGCCGCGCGCGAACGGCTGAGTCGAGTACGCCGCGCGGACGGCTGAGTCGAGTACGCCGCGCGGACGGCTGAGTTGAGTACGCCGCGCGCGGACGGCCGGCTCAAACGTCCCGCTTCTCCAGCGGCTCGTCAGGAGTGGTGGGAACGGGTGACTCCACCGTCTCCTCCGAGGCGAGCGGGGCCGTGGGCGCGGTATCTGACTCGTCTGCTATCGCATCGGTAGTAGTGGCCGCCGCCGGCGTACTGGGGGCGGGGCTCTGTGCACGGCTCGGCGAAGCGGCGGAGGCGTCGCGGCCAGCCGTCCAGGCGGGGTCGGCATCGCGTCCGCTGATCTGCTTGTAGATGAAGGCCGCAAGACCGCCGAGGCCGATCAGGATCAACACGTTGCGCAGCCTGTGGCTCGGCTTCGGCTCCTCGACGATGCCGAGCTTCACCGCGGCCTGTCGGCCCCGAGCCCTGCCTGCGGCGACGGCCGCCTCCGCAGCGGGTGCGATACGGTCTCGCGCGTCCTCGACGACAGGTGCCAGCCGGTCCCGGGCATCGTCCACCAGAGGACCGATCCGGTCGCGGGCGTCCTCGACGACCGGTGTCAGCCGGTCCCGGGCGTCATCCACGAGGGGACCGATCCGGTCGCGGGCGTCGCTGACCGCGGGACCCACGGTCGAGGCGACCGCAAGGACGGCCTGTTCGGTCGCCGAGCCGATCTTGTCCATCGCCGTCTCGGCAGCCGGCCTGACTGCTCCGCGGGCGTCGTCAGCCGCCGAGGCGATCTTCTTGCGGGCGTTCCTGGTGGCCACCGATTGCTCCTGTCGTGTATCGAGAACTCGTCTTCACAAGGCGGCAGGCTGCTGCCGCCATCTCCTACTCTTACGCATTGGCCTTCGATACACCACCGCCGGGTCCTGTCCCCTGGCACCGCTTGAGCGTCATGCAAAGATGGATGACGCCGGTGCGGCCTTGGCTCACCTGACTATTCGGGGCCGAGGGCGCCCGCGGGACATACGACACGAAGGGCGGAAAAGGAATTGGCCGACGGACAAGAATTGAGTGACGGAACGGTGGCTGAGGAGCTGTATGCCACGCTCAGGACCAACCGAGGCGACATCGTTGTGCAGCTGTTCGGGAATCACGCGCCGGTCACCGTCGAAAACTTCACCGGGCTGGCTGAAGGTCGCAGGGAGTGGACCGACCCCACGACCGCCGCGAAGAGCCGGAAACGGTTCTACGACGGGCTGATTTTCCATCGTGTGATCAAAGGTTTCATGATCCAGGGCGGTGACCCCCAGGGCACTGGAGTCGGGGGACCGGGCTACCAGTTCAAGGACGAGTTCCATCCCGAGCTGCAGTTCTCCAAGCCTTACCTGCTGGCCATGGCCAACGCCGGCCCGGGTACGAACGGCTCACAGTTCTTCATCACCGTGGACCAGACTCCGCATCTGAACATGAAGCACACGATCTTCGGCGAGGTGGCTGACCAGGCAAGCCGTGACGTCGTCGACGCGATCGCCGCAACTCCCATCTCACGAGGTGACCGTCCGGTCGACCCGGTGGTCATCGAGCGGGTCGAGATCGAGCGTCGATGACACCTCGATGCGTGACCTGGTGAGGGCAGGAGGAGCAAATGAGCGGTTCTGAGCCCGTGGCGCGCGGCGCGGGCACGATTCCGCACTGCTACCGCCACCCCGACCGCGAGACCTACATCTCGTGCCAGCGTTGCAGCCGTCCGATCTGCCCCGACTGCATGGTGCAGGCCTCGGTCGGCTTCCAGTGTCCCGACTGCGTCCGTCAGGGCTACTCCGAGTCCCGGCAGGCCAGGACGTCGTTCGGGGGTCGGATGACCAACGGTTCGTCGGTCGTGACGATGGTGCTGATCGGCATCAACGCGCTCTTCTTCATCATCGCCAACCTCACGGGCGGGATCAGAGGCGACTTCGTCGCCAAGACCGCGCTGTTCACCGACATCAACCTGCCCAGAATCGGGCTCGAGGGCGTGGCGCAGGGCTCCTACTGGCAGCTGATCACGTCGACCTTCCTCCACCTGCAGATCCTGCACATCGCGATGAACATGATCGGACTGTGGATCTTCGGGGCGTTCCTCGAGAACCAGCTGGGTCGCTGGCGCTACCTCGCGCTCTACCTGCTGACCGGCCTCGCCGGCTCGGTGGCCATCTACTTGTTCACCGGCCCGTTCACTCCGGGGCAGCCGATCAGCTACTCCCTGGGAGCTTCGGGCTCGGTGTTCGGGCTGTTCGGGGCTGCCCTCGTGGTGTTGCTGAAGCAGCATCGAGACGTCACCCAGCTTCTCGTGCTGCTCGTGCTCAACCTGGCCATCACGTTCGTGGCGCCCAACATCTCGTGGCAGGCGCACGTCGGCGGGCTGGTATCGGGCCTGCTGCTAGGTGCCGGCTTCGCCTACGCGCCGCGGCAGCGCCGCCAGAGCCTCCACGTCGCCATGGTCGCGGGCCTGGCTGTGTTCTGCGTCGCCGTCACGGTGGCGCGTACCGCCGTACTGACGGCCTGACCGCCGTACTGACCCAGTCTGACCGCCGGAGTCAGACGCCCGGACCGGGCGATCGGGGTGGTCAGGCAGGTCCGTGACCTGCCTCCAGATCTGCCGCGCTGTCGTGAGGGCTCCTGAGCCGACGTGCCTCGTGGAGCCGTTGTCCACAGTGGGGATAACTGCTGTGGAGAACTACACGTATGTAAGTCCTCGCCGTCGGGGGTAGACGGGCAGCCGGGTGGGTGGTCTACTCCCACTTGGTGGCGAAGACGAAGCCGACGGCGATCAGGCCCATGCCGACGACCAGGTTCCAGTTGCCGAGGTCGCGCATGTATTTGAGGTCAGGCAGCAGGTAGAACACGACGATCCAGATCAGCCCGACGATCCATGCGGTAACCATGGCCGGTGCGACCCAGCGGCTGCTCCCGATCCTGGCGGGCTTGCGGCTCGAGGCGGGTGGGGTGTAGTCGGACTTCTTGCGGGGGCGAGACTCGGGCACGGATCCCTCCTGTCCAGCAACAAGCGTCACCGGTCAACAACACGCGTCACCGGCTACCCTAACCGGTGGCGCCCAGCAACGGGACATCTCGGCCAACCGTCGACTCGGCCGGGGACGTCAGTGGGCAGAGTGAGGAAAGACAGTATGGACAGCCGTCCCGCTCGGACCTCTGAGGGCCACGGATGGCGTCGCCGTGCGAGGGCATGGACGACCAGCCGTCCGCTGGTGTGGAGGCTCAGCGTCCCGGTGGCCTGTGCGTGCGCGGGGCTGCTCGCCACGACGTCGATGATCAACGCCCGCGGGACGGACCTGCGCAGCGGCCGGCATACCGACCTGATCGGCCTGGTCAGCGAGCAGCGATCGACGGTTGAGGGCCTGCGGCGATCGGTGCAGACGTTGCAAGATGACGTCGATGCACTCGCCCAGCAGGTCAGCGGCACCAAGATCGACCGGATGCGACGTCAGCTCGCGAAGTTGGAGACTCCTGCGGGCCTTACCGGCCTCAGTGGGCCGGGGCTCGTGATCTCGCTCAACGACGCGCCGCCCGACCAGCCAGGCGCGGGCGACCTGGACCCCAACCTGCTACTGGTGCACCAGCAGGACATCCAAGCGGTGGTGAACGCCTTGTGGGCGGGTGGCGCCGAGGGCATGAGCCTGCAGGGCCAGCGCGTCATCAGCACGACCGGCATCAAGTGCGTCGGAAACACGGTGGTGCTGCAGGGGGTGCCGTACTCGCCGCCGTACCGGATCGTCGCGGTCGGTGACGGCGCGGCGATGTACGACGCGCTGCGCGCCTCTCCGCAGGTGCAGAACTACCTGGACTACGTGCGGGCGCCCTACCACCTGGGCTGGACGCTGCGTGACGACCCGACACTCAAGGTCCCGTCCTACACCGGGCCGATTGTCCTCGACTTTGCCCGTCCGGCCACCCTGCCGGAGAAAGGCTCAGGCAATTGAGGCGCGGGCAACCAGGCACGCCACGTCGGTGCAGGCGTGAGCCGGGCACTGGTCGGCTCGTCACGGCGATTGCTGCGGCCGACCGGGACCTCGCCGCTTAGCCGCCGGCCGGACCGATGTTCGCCAACGGGGACGTCGTCTTCGTCACGGTCGTCGTCGGCGTCTCAGTTGCCGAGGTGATGGTCGGTGCGGTGGACTCGGTGGGCGTGGTGTCCGTGGGCGTCGTGGGAGTGCTTTCAGTCGGTGTCGACTCCGTCGGGGTGGAGGTCGTGGGCGGTGTCGTCGGAGGCGTCGTGGGCGCCGTGGTGGGCGGTGGCCCCAACGAGACCGAGATGACGACCGTGTAGCCGTAGGGCCTCTTCATGCCGCCGACCGGCTGTTGGGAAGTGACAGTGCCGGCCGGTGCGTCGTTCTGGACGCTTGACGGCGCAACCTTGAAGCCCTGCGACTCGAGAGTCTTCGTGGCGGCATCTTGGCTTTCGCCGACCACGCTGGGGACAGCCACGAAGCCGGTGGAGTAGTGCACAGTGATCACTGCTCCGACCGGCAGCTGCGTGCCTCCCCTCGGGTCCTGGCTCGTGATCTCGTTGATGCGTTCGGTGCTCTGCGAGTCCGCGACCTGATTGACCTTGAAGCCCAGCTGGTCGAGCGTCTTCAACGCGGTCGCCAAGTTGGAGGTGGTCACGTCGGGGACGATGGCGATCTTCTTGCCCGACGAGACCACCAGGTCGACGGTGCTGCCCTTGTTGATGCTCTCGCCCGGAGCGACGCTCTGGCGGAGCACCTGGCCGCGCTTGATCGTGTCACTGCGCTCGTATGTCGGCTTGCCCACGGCGAGGCCGACAGACTCTAGCCTGTTGGTTGCCTGGGTAAGGGTGAGGTTGTAGAGGCGTGGCACTTGGGCCTGCGCGACCGGCGGGTTGGCGGTCAGTTTGGGTACGACGACGAGTGCCGCGATGGCCAGGCCCACCAGGAGCAGCAGGAGCAGCACCCACAACGCGGTGCGGTTTCGGCGGGGAGGCTCCTCGCCCTGGACGACGGGCGTGGTTACCGCCGTCGGAGCCACCTCCAGCGGTGCCGGCGGCAGGAAATGCTCGGTCTCGAGTGAGGCTGGGCCATGAACGTCGGGGGCGTGCACGGCCTGCCCCTCGAGCGCCCGGTCGAGGTCGGCGCGCATCTCGGAGGCACTCTGGTAGCGCTCGTCGACCGGCTTCGTCAGCGCCTTCAGCGTGACGGCGTCGATGGCAGGTGACAGCTCGGGGTCGATCGTCGACGGTGCCGGCGGCTGCTCGCGCACGTGTTGGTACGCGACGGACACCGGGGAGTCTCCGACGAAGGGCGGTCGACCGGTCAGCAGCTCGAACAGAACGCACCCTGCCGAGTAGAGGTCGCTGCGCGCATCGACCTGCTCCCCCCGGGCCTGCTCGGGGGACAGGTACTGCGCGGTGCCCACGACGGCCGCCGTCTGGGTCATGGTCGCGGAGGCGTCCGCCATCGCTCGGGCAATGCCGAAGTCCATCACCTTGATATCACCGGCGGGGGTCAGCATCACGTTGGCGGGCTTGATGTCACGGTGGACGATTCCCGCGCGGTGACTGTAGTCGAGCGCGTCGAGGACGGACCCGGTGATCTCCAGGGCACGTTCGGGCAGGATGCGACGGCCCTCACGCAAGATGTCGCGCAAGGTGCGCCCTTCGACGTACTCCATCACGATGTAGGGCAGCATGAGCCCGCTACCGTCGGTGGACTGCTCCTCGCCGGTGTCGTAGACGGCCACGATCGTGGGGTGGTTGAGGGATGCGGCCGACTGAGCCTCGCGCCGGAAGCGAGCCTGAAACGAGGGGTCGCTGGCCAGGTCGGTACGCAGTCGCTTGATGGCGACCGTGCGTCCCAACCGGAGGTCCTGGGCCTTGCGCACCTCGGCCATACCGCCTCGACCGAGGAGGCCGGACAGTTCGTAGCGTCCGCCACCAATCGTGGTGGGCTCCATGCTCATGGGTCAGTCAGGCCTTCCCGTGCAGGTTGTCGTGCTCAGCACGTCGCGTCATCGGTTGATCACCGCTTTCATCACGTCGGCGGCGATGGGCCCGGCCAGGCCGCCGCCGGTGATGTCACTGCGCGCCACGCCCGTGCGCTCGATCAGGACGGCGACCGCAACCTGCGGGTCGTCCGCCGGAGCAAATCCGACCATCCAGGCGTACGGGGACTTGGCCGCGGAGGAGTTGGCCGTGCCGGTCTTACCGGCCACCGACACGCCAGGGATCTGCGCCTGGAGGCCGGTGCCGGCGTCGACCACGTCAACCATCATCTGCGTCAGGTCATCGGCCACCGAGCTCGAGACGGCGTGGGCCAGTACCTGCGGCTCGGCCTTGTTGAGCACCGTGAGGTCGGGCGAACGCATCTCCTGGACGACGTACGGGCGCATCACGTCACCGGCGTTCGCGATTCCTGCGGCGACCATCGCCATCTGCAGCGGACTGGCTGCGACGTCGAATTGGCCGATCGCCGACAGCGCGGTGCTGGGCTCGTCAATCCCGGAGGGGAACTGGCTCGTCGCCGACGTCAGCTCGTTGATCGGGTCCTCGTTGAACCCGAACCTCTCCGCCTGGTCCTGCAGCGTGGTCGCGCCGAGCTTGAGCCCCAGATCCCCGAACGACACGTTGCACGACACCACGAGCGCCTGGGTGAGTGTGATCTGGTTGCCACCGCAGTCGGAGCCGTTCTCGTTGTGGAGCACGTCGGTGGACTGCGGCAGGTCCAGCCCGGTGCCACCCTTGACCATCGTCTGCGGGGTGTAGCCGTTGCTCAGCGCCGCGGCCGCTGTGACGAGCTTGAACGTCGAGCCCGGCGGGTAGATCTCCGCAGTAGCCCGGTTGAGCATCTTCTTGTCAGGGCTGGTGCTGAGCGCCTTCCAGGACTTCGTCGCCGCGCTCACGTCGTGGGTGGCGATCCGGTTCGGGTCGTACGACGGCGACGACACCATTGCCAAGATCGCGCCCGTGTCGGGGTCCAATGCCACCACGGCCCCACGGGTGGCACCGGGCAGGGCATCGAGGCCGTGGGACGCCGCCTGCTGCGCCTTCGGGTTGATCGTCAACAGCACGCTGCCGCCTTGCGGCTGGTTGTTTCCGACGAGGCCGATGATCCGATTGACGAACAGCCGCGAGTCGCTGCCCGACAGGATCGAGTTCTGCGAATTCTCCACCTGGCTGGTGCCGTAGATGCACGAGAAGAACCCGGTTACGGGGGCATAGAGGAGTGGCTGGCTGTACTTGCGCTGGAACTTCAGGCTGTCGTCGGAAGGCAGGCTGCGGGCGACCGCATTGCCCCCGACGAGGATCGGGCCGCGCTCGCGCGAGCACTCGGCATTGCGGGCGCGCGTGTTGCGCGCGTCGGCATTGAGGTCGCCGGCCTTGAACACCTGCACGTAGTTGACGTTGAAGAGCAGCAGCGCGAACAGCACGAGGCAGCCGATGGCGAGGGTGCGGATGGGCTTGTTCATCGCAGCTTCACTACCTGGGTCTCGTCGTCTGCCGCCGGCAGCCGCAGGTCAGGCACTGGTTGGCGCGCGTGGTCGCTGATACGCAGGATCAGCGCCAGGATGATCCAGTTGGCGATCAGGGACGAGCCACCGTACGACAGGAACGGCGTGGTCAGGCCCGTCAGCGGGATGAGGTCCGTGACACCGCCCAGCACGACGAAGACCTGCAGTGCGATCGCGACGGCGAGCCCGGCGGACAGTAGTTTGCCGAAGGGGTCGCGGCACACCAGCGCCGTGCGGAACCCCCGCTCGACGATCAGGCCGTAGATCAAGATGATCGCCATCAGACCGGTGAGGCCGAGCTCCTCTCCGAGCGAGGTGCCGATGAAGTCAGACCAGGCGTACGGCGTTATCTGCGGGCTGCCCTCACCCCAGCCGCGGCCGATGATGCCGCCATATGCAAGGCCGTACTGGCCCTGAATGATCTGGTAGTACTGCTGGTAGTGGTCGTATGGATGCAGCCACCCGTTCACGCGGGTCTGGACGTGTCCGAAGCTGAGGTAGCCGGCGTAGGCACCGGCGGTGAAGAGCAGGCCGCCGACGACCAGCCAGCTCGCGCGCTCGGTGGCGACGTAGAGCAGGACGACGAACAGCCCGAAGAACAGCAGCGACGAGCCCAGGTCACGCTGGAACACCAAGACGCCGAGGCTGACGAGCCACATCGCGAGGATCGGGCCGAGGTCTCGCCCACGCGGCAAGTCCACGACGAGGAAGCGTCGCCCGGCCAGCGCAAGGGCGTCGCGTTTCACCACGAGGTAGCCGGCGAAGAACAACGCCAGGCAGATCTTGGCGATCTCGCCCGGCTGGAAGGACAGGCCTGCGAGCCGGATCCAGATGCGAGCGCCGTTGATCTGGACCCCGATCCCCGGCACTAGCGGCAGGATCAGCAGCACCAGGGCGGCGAGCCCCATCGTGTAGGTGAACGACTGCAGGCGGCGGTGGTCGCGGATGACGAGCATCGTGGCCACGAAGCCGGCCACCGACAGGGCTGTCCAGACCAACTGCTGGGTGGCGTAGAGGTGTGCGCCGTGGTCGGCAGCGTGGCGGGCGATGTCGATGCGGCGGATCATGGCGAGGCCGATGCCGTTGAGGGCGACCACCGCCGGCAGGATCACCGGGTCGGCGTACGGCGCCGTGACGCGGACGACGACATGGCTCACGAGCGCCAGCGCAACCAGCCCGCCGCCGTACTCGAGGATGTCGGTGGGCACGGCGTCCTCGGTGCCGAGACCAACCAAGGCGTAGGAGCTGACGCCGACGGCGAGGGCGAGGAACAGCAAGAAGAGCTCCGCGCCGCGGCGCTTGCGCGGCACGAACGAGCTGACGAGGTGACGACGGGCGCCGACCGGGCTGCTCATCGAGTTCCCCCTGTCTGGGCGGTGGCGCCGGCGCACTCTCCCGGCGATGGGGCCTCGGAGCCGCCGGTCGACGGAGACGCTGAGGTTGCGCTCCTCGCCGTCGTGCTCGGCCGCCCCGATCCCACCGGTCGCCGGGTGGGCGTGGGCCCTGTCGTCGTCGTGGCCGTACCACCCGGCCGGGTCGTGGTACGGCCCTGCCTGGTCGCGGGGCCGTTGGGTTGCGTCGTCCGGCCAGGGCCGGTTGAGATGTTCCCGGTCCGGCCGGTGGCCGACGCATGGGTACGGCGCGTCGTGGTCGGAGCACTGCTCGCGGCCTGGTTAGCGCACGTGGCGGCCATCTCGCGGAGCTGCGCCACGATCCGGTGAGCATGGTCGAGGTCGTCGGCATCGAGGCCCTCGATCACCGTGCCGCGGCGGTAGCTGGACAGGTTGTCGATCGAGATCCCCTCGGTCTCGTAGACGTGGTGGAGGCTGATTCCGGGAAGCTCGGCCTGGATGCCTTGGTAGATGGCGACCTGGTCTCCGTCGGTCGCCACGTAGTACTGCCGTTGCGTCCAGTCGTAGGAGACCTTGACCAGAAGCGCCGCAATCGCGACCACCACGACCAGAAGGACCCCACGCTTGAGCCACCGGTAGCGCTGCGGCCCCCGCGGGGCGTAGCGCAGCTCCTCCGGGTCGAGGTCGGGGTCGAGGAGGTGCTCGCTGGAGAGGTTGTCGTCGCGCTGTGCCCAGGTGCGCAGCCCGCCGTGAACTTTGGGAGGTCCGTCGGCCGCTGCCCCGACGACGACCGGCTCGACGGCCTCGTCGGCGGGCTCGTCAACCACGTCAGCGACGACGACGGTGATGTTGTCGGTGCTCGAGGCCTCCAAGGCGAGCTGCAGCAGCTCGTGCGTCACGGAGTCGGCAGTTCCGATCGACACGACACGCTGCAGGCGCTCGTGGTCGACGAAGCCCGACAGGCCGTCGCTGCATAGGAGGATCCGGTCACCCGCCTCGACGTCGTAGACGTCGAGGTCCGGGTCGTTGTCGTGGCGGCCGTCGAGCACCTTGAGCAGCAGCGAACGGTGTGAGTGCACCTTCGCGTCGTCCTCGCTGATGCGACCCTCGTCGATCAGGCTCTGCACCCAGGTGTGGTCACGGCTGAGACGCAGCAGCTCGCCGTCGTGCCACAGGTAGCCACGGGAGTCTCCCAAATGAGCCACACCGATGTGCTGGCCGTCGAAGAGGACGGCGGTGAGGGTGGTGCCCATGCCCTCGAGGGCGGAATCGTCCTCGATCAGCTCAGCGAGCCTGTCGTTGGCTCGGTGGACGGCACCGGCCAAGGCCTCGAGCAGGTCGTCGGGTGGCGGCGCGTCCAGTCTGCTCACGGTCTGCACCGCGACCGCGGAGGCCACGTCACCTGCGGGGGCGCCGCCCATGCCGTCGGCGACCATCACCAGATGCGGACCGACATACCCGGAGTCGTCGTTCTTCTTGCGGGTTCGTCCGACATCGGACACTGCGCTGAATCGCAGCGAGAGCGGCATCGGCTACTTCTTCAGCTCGGCGATGGTCTTGCCGATGCGCACCTGTACCCCGACCGCGACGACCATCGGGCTGGTGATGCGCTGGCTGCCGATGTAGGTGCCGTTGGTGGACCCGAGATCCTCGACGTACCAGTCCTCGCCGTGCGGTACGAAGCGTGCATGCCGGGTCGACACATAGTCGTCGTCCAGCCGGATCGTGGCATCGGCACCACGACCGAGCAGGATCGGTGCGGCGGTGAGCGGCACGCTTACCCCGGCGTTCGTGCCCTCGCTGATGACGAGCTGCGTCGGCTCACCGCGGCGCTGCCTGCGGGCCTTGGCCGGCTTGGTTGGCTTGGCCGCGGCGGCTCTCGCTACCTCGACTCGCTCGCCGAACATGTCGGAGCGGATGACGGAGACCGACGAGAGCACGAACAGCCAGAGGAGCGCAAGGAATCCGATCTTGATCAGCGTCAGCGTCAGCTCGGACATGCCTCAGCCGCTCCGGTGTTGGTCGGTTCCGCCCGGCGCAGGCGCCCGCCCGGGCTGGTAGGGCTGCGGCTGGTAGGGCTGGGGCTGGTAGGGCTGGGGTTGGGAGGGCTTTGGGGCGCGGCCGGCGTACGGTGGCTCCTCCGGGGAGGGTCCGGACTGTCCGCCCACGCGCACCACGATCCGGGTGCCGCCGATCTGCACGACGGCGCCATCGCTCAGCAGCGCGTGTTGAACGCGATGGCCGTCGACGGTGGTGCCGTTGGTCGAGCCAAGGTCGACGAGGCTCACCGTGAGACCGTCGCGGTCGGTCTGCACCCGGAACTCGACGTGGCGACGCGAGACGCCCGGGTCGTCGATACGGAGGTCGGCCTGGCTGCCGCGACCGATGACCAGGCCGGGGGGTTCGAGTGGATGGCGGCTTGCGCCGATCTCGAGGAACGCGTCGGCGCGTCTGACCGCCGTTTCGGTGGCGGCGTGGCCGGGCGCCGGCGTCACCTCAGCCGACGCTGCGCTGCGCACGCGGAACCGCCCAGTGGTGAGGTCCTCGACGCGTTGGAAGTTCATCCGCAGCGGGCCAGCGAAGAGGTAGTTCTGCTGCTGAGCGTGCTCATGCAACATGGCGGCGAGCTCGTTGGACAGCGTCTGCCCGTAGGTCGAGAGGCGGTCGTAGTCGTTGGCCGACAGGTCGATCGTGAAGTCGTTGGGCGACAGCCTGCGGTCACGGCTCAGGATCTGGGCAGAGTTGTCGGCCTCGCGCTCGAGTGCCGCCGCGATCTCCATCGGCTGGACCGCACTGCGGAAGGCGCGGGCGAAGGCACCGGTCACCATGTGCTCGAGCCGCTGCTCGAAGCGGTGCAGGGCACCCACAGTGAACCTCCCCTCGGTTGCGCCTGCGGGCACGCCGCAGAGGACGTGCCCGCCTCGACTCTCGAGTGGCACGTTTCTTGCCTCGATGGTAACGGGAAGGCCGACACAGACCACGACCGGCGCGGCGACGCGGGCGGGGGGAGGCGCGGCCGTGAAGATGAGGAACCGGCCCAGTGTTAGGCTGTCGCGTTGTCGACGGCTGCCAATGGTTCACGTCTCCTCGTGCTCCGCTGGGCGGTCACGGCATGCGCGCGGGTGGCGGAATAGGCAGACGCGCACGGTTCAGGTCCGTGTGCCCGAAAGGGCATGGGGGTTCAAGTCCCCCCTCGCGCACCAGCATGGGCCCCAGGTCTGACCCGGGGCTTCGTTCTTTGTCGGACCTAGCCTGCAGAATCCTGGTAGCACGGCTTGGAAAGAGCAGCGCAAGCGCGGCGTCGGTGGCGTCTCCGCACGCGTGGTGTGGCGCCTCGGGATACCCGGGACCGGGCCTATAAGCGAAGACGTTCAGCGCCGGCAGTGATGCGCAGGACCTCGCGCGAGCCGACGGTTTCAAGAAGAGGGTCGACGCAGCCGGCCGGGCTGCGGTACCACGTCGCCTCCTCGACGTCGGGCCAGGGCCCGGCGCCGCGCCAATCAACGCACTCGTTCAGCTGGTCCGGATACGCACTGGCAGCGACTCGATGCCGTAGACGATCGACAGGTGGCGAAATGTCAGCTCGCTCGGGTCAACTGCCAGCCGCATGCCGGGGAAACGTCGGACGAGTGCAGGGTATGCCGCTCGGAGCTCCATCCTGGCCAGCTCGGCGCCGATGCAGCGGTGGAAACCATGCCCGAAGGCGTAGTGCGGCACGGCCGGGCGGTGTGGGTCGAACTGCTCCATCGACGTACCGACGGCAGCGTCGCGGTTCGCTGCGCTCAGGGACACCACCACGACGTCGCCGGCTGCCACGTGATGGCCGAAGAGCTCGAGGTCCTGCCGCGCAAAGCGGGGGAAGGAGATCTGCACCACGGACAGGTATCGCAGCAGCTCCTCGACGACGCTGTCCACCGCAGAGTCGTCGTCGCGTACGAGTGCGAAGTGGTCGGGACTCTGCAGGAGCGCGAGGGTGCCCAGCGCGAGCATGGAAGCCGAGGTCTCGAAGCCGCCCGTGAAGACGCCGTCGACCAGCCCGCCGAGGTCGAGATCGTCGATCTCGCTTCCCTGCTCTTTGATGATCCTGCCGATCAGGCCGTCGCCGGGACGCTCGCGCTGCTTGCGTACCGCATCGAGCAGGAAGGCACGTGACTCAGACACGGCGCCCAGCGTCCCAATTCCACCCTGGGACACGTCGAAGCGGGCGTGGCCGAGGTGCTGAAAGCTCGCTCGGTCGTCGTCCGGCAGACCCAGCAGCTCACAGATGACCAGGAAGGGGATGGGTGCGGCGAACCTGTCGACGAGGTCGGCCACCGGGCCGGCCTCGTCGACCAGGTCGAGCTGGTGCTCGACGACCTCAGCGATACGCGGTTTCAGCCGGGCGAGCCGCCGCATCGTGAACTCCGGCGTCAAGATCTTGCGCAGCCTCGTGTGCTGAGGAGGGTCGGTGAACCCAAGCCCGCCGATGTAGCGTTCGGTCGACTCTTGGCTGGCGCCGACGAGATGGCGGATGTCGTTGCTGAACGTCGACGTATCCGCGAGTAGTGCCCGTGCCGCGTCATGGCCTGTGACAAGCCAGATGTTCATGCCGAACAACCGGGCCAATTTGCTCATCGGTTCCACGTCTCGCAGCTGGCCCATACCCGCGACCGGTTCGAGCCCCTCGCGCTGCAGGGGCATCAGCAGCGACTCGGGCACGAACGGCAGCTTGGTGAGGTCGACGTCGGTACGCTGCGCTCTGGTGATGACGCGGCGGCCAAGCCTCGTCTTGATGCGCGAAGAGATGCCCAACATCGTCCGTCCGTGAGGGTGCCGCATGCATCGTGATGGTGACTGGGTGCAGCCCTAGCGTTTGATGGTAGTGGGAGTCCAACCTCAACGGCACGGACCGGGAGCCTTGCGTGTGTCGTCTCCACCAGAGGTTTGCCGGTGCACGCTCACGGCGTATCCGGCCGGCTCATCGAAGCGGGCGCGGCCCCACGTGCCGAAGCGCTCGACCAGCTCAAGGCCCGCGCCGACGCACCACTCGTCGTAGGCACCGAGGCCGAAGGGCGCCGACTCCAGCGGGAGGTGGGCAGCGTCGAGCCCGAATCCCGTTACCAGCAAGCCGGGCTGCCGCAGGTGAGAAGCGAGGCGATGCAGGACCGCCGCCTCGGTGCCGGTAGCGAGCAGTGGGATGACGTTGCCGGCGGCGACGACGAGGTCGAAGCTCATGTCGAGGCACAAGGCCGTCAGGTCCTGCTGGATCCAGTTGCCGTCGGGGTCGCAGTCGCGTGCCTGCTTCAGCATCTCGGCGTCGACATCGACGCCGACACAGCGAAAGCCCCGGCGGGCCAGCTCTAACGCGACCCGTCCGGTACCGCATCCGGCGTCGAGGACGCTGGCACCGGCGGCCACGAGACCCGCACAAAAGCCGGCCTCACCATGCACATGTACACCGCGAGCGGCGAGCTCGCTGAACCGGGCCGCGAAACGGGCGCCGCCCTGCGCGCCGCTCACCGCGTCCCAACGTGTCACACGGCCAGCCTAGGAGAGCGGTCTCAGGAGAACGGCGGCACGCGGTCGCGCGGCCAGCCGGTCCCCGGTTACCCTCGTGGACGTGACGAGCCTCCCCTGTCCGGCATCCGCCGGCCTAGCCCTGGAAGCACAGTCGTGACCGCTGGCCTGGTGGTGGTGGGAGGCGGGCCGGCTGGACACTCGGCGGCGGCGGCGTACCGATCTGCTGGAGGCGAAGGGCCGGTCCGGGTCATCTCGGCCGACCAGGAGGCGCCGTACAACCGCCCACCGCTGTCCAAAGACTTCCTGCGAGGTGAGTCGGGCGAGGACGAGCTCCCGCTCGAGGCTGCCTCCTTCTACGCCGACCACGACATCAAGCTGATGCTGGCTCGGCGCGTCGACGGGCTCGACGCCCAGGGCCGGACCGTGACGCTGGAGTCAGGAGAGTCCATTGCCTTCGACGCTTGCGTGGTGGCGACAGGCAGCCGCCCGGCTGCGCTGCCCGTGCCGGGTGGCGACCATCCAGATGTGCTGCGGCTGCGTTTCCTGCAGCAGGCGCGCACGCTGCGCGCCGCCGCTGAACAAGCGGCCGCGGCGGTCGTCGTCGGGTCCGGATTCATCGGATGTGAGGCGGCGGCATCGCTTGCCATGAGGGGGCTGGCGGTCACGGTCGTGTCAGCAGAGGAGCTGCCCCAGCTCGAGCGGCTCGGTCGAGACGCCGCTGAGCGGATCGCTGGCTGGCTCCGTGACCACGGGGTGCGGTTGGTCGGGGGTGTTGGCGTGGAGTCGATCAGTGAGGGCAGGCGTGTCAATGTGGCCGACGGAAGCCATCACGACGGTGATCTCGTGCTGACGGCCGTGAGCATCGAGCCGCAATCTGGGCTTGCCCACCACGCGGGTCTCGAGGTGCACGCTGGTCGTGTGGTCGTCGACGAGCAGATGCGGACCAGCATGCCAGGTGTCTTCGCCGCAGGCGACGTGGCGCTGGCACGCAACGGCGCTGCCGGTCGGCACCTCAGCGTTGAGCACTGGGGCGAGGCGATGGCGATGGGTGAGGTCGCGGGGACGGTGGCCGCTCATCGGGACGCAGCGTGGGCAGAGGTACCGGGCTTCTGGAGCGAGATCGGCGAACGCAGCCTGAAGTACGCCGCCTGGGGGGACGGCTTCGACGAATCCCGACTCGTCGATCATGGAGCAGGCGCCTTCACGATCTGGTACGGGACGCGGGGGGTCTGTGTCGGTGTGCTGACCCACGAGTCTGACGCCGACTACGACCGGGGTAGTGCCTTGATCAGGAGGGCTCAGCTGCTGCCTTGACCGCCGACGGTTGACATATACCCCGGTTGGGTATCGAATCTTTCGCAGAGGGACAGCCGTGACGCAACTGGCATCTGCTCCTGCACGGGAGGTTTCCGGCATGTGGATTCTTGACGAGGTGGGCCAAGCCCTGGGGACCGCCGGGTCGATGACCTGGCAGATCACCTGGTCGCTCATTCTCGGGTTCATGCTCTCGGCGGTCATCCAGGCCGTCGTACGCCGGGAGACCATCTCTCGGCTACTCGGAGACGATCGACCGGCCACGCTGGCCAGGGCGACCGGCCTGGGTGCGGCGTCCTCGTCGTGTTCCTATGCAGCCGTTGCGCTCGCGCGGTCCCTCTTCCGCAAGGGCGCGAGCTTCACAGCCGCAATGGTCTTCGAGATCGCCAGCACCAACCTCGTCATCGAGCTCGGCGTCATCCTGGCGCTGCTGCTGTCGTGGGAGTTCACCCTCGCCGAGTTCGTCGGCGGACCCATCATGATCGTCCTGCTGGCGGTGGCGTTCCGGCTCTTCGTCGGCAGGCAGCTTCTCGACGCCGCCCGCGATCAGGCAGACCGCGGCCTGGCCGGCTCGATGGAGGGCCATGCTGCCATGGACATGTCGATCCGGGGCGAGGGATCGTTCGTGCAGCGCCTGCTGAGCCGCGACGGCACAGCGGCGGTCAGCCACATCTTCGTGATGGAATGGGCCGCGGTGCTGCGCGACATCGTCATCGGGCTTCTGATCGCCGGCGCGGTCGGCGCCTGGGTCCCCGAAACGTTCTGGCAGCAGCTGTTCCTGGTCGACCATCCGACCCTGGCGAAGGTGTGGGGGCCCCTCATCGGACCTGTCATCGCCGTACTCAGCTTCGTCTGCTCGATCGGCAACGTCCCCTTGGCTGGTGTGCTCTGGAACGGCGGGATCAGCTTCGGTGGTGTGATCTCGTTCATCTTCGCCGACCTCATCATCATCCCGATCCTGATCATCTACCGGAAGTACTACGGCACCAAGATGATGCTCGTCCTGCTGGGCATCTTCTACGCCACCATGGTCATCGCCGGCTATGCGATCGAGTTCCTCTTCGGGGGCCTTGGGCTGGTGCCGGAGCAGCGCGACGCGAAGGTCATGGAGGAGTCCATCAGATGGAACTACACCAGCATCCTCAATATCATCTTCCTCATGCTGGCCCTCATCTTGGTCGTCCGTTTCTTCCGGACGGGGGGTAGGCAGATGCTCGCCATGATGGGCGGTGATCCCGATGACCACACCGACCTGTCCACGGCCGGCAGCCAGCACACGTCGCCGACGAGCTCGGTCGGCAATGAGGAGGCCGCTCCAGGATGACGCCGGCCCCACGAACCTCCGAACAACGCAAGCACGACGCACTCAGCCGGCTCGAGCATGACATCGACGCGTGGGTGTCCACGGCCGATGCAGAGAGCGGAACCCCGTATCTCGTGCCGCTGTCGTTCCTCTGGACGGAACGACAGTGCTGATCGCCACACCCTCCGCGAGTCCCACCAGCCGCAATCTGCGGGCCACCGGAAAGGTCCGCCTCGGGATCGGCTTGACCCGCGACGTCGTCCTCATCGAAGGGGATGTGCAGGCACTGTCGGCTACGGAGCCTTCCGACGAGGTTGGCGACGCCTTCGCATCCAAGACCGGCTTCGACCCACGCCTGCTCACCACCACCTACCAGTACTTCCGAATCCATCCGCAGCGGCTTCAGGCTTGGCGCGAAGTGAACGAACTCGAGGACCGCGAGCTCATGCGCGGCGGACGTTGGGTCGTCATCTGACGATGAAGGAGTCGTCGCAGTAGCATCCCTGAATATCAACCCCTGGCGAACGAAGGATGCTGGTGACGACGGCGAAGAGCTGGCCAGGATAACGGCCCGTGAGCACGTTCGTCCTGATCCCCGGCGCTGGTGGTGCCGCCTGGTACTGGCACCGCGTCGTCCCCTTGCTGCAGAAGGCCGGCCATGACGCGATCGCCGTAGATCTGCCCGGTGACGACGAGTCCGCTGGCCTGCCTGAGTACACGCGTACGGTCGTCACCGCGTTGGGGAATCGCGACGATGGGGTGCTCGTCGCGCAGTCGCTCGGTGGTTTCACCGCCCCGATGGTGGCCTCAAAGGTCTCGGTCCGCGGCGTCGTCTGCGTCAACGCGATGATCCCCTCCCCCGGGGAGACGCCGGGCGCATGGTGGGGGAACACCGGGTCGCTGCAGGCTCGCGAGGACGCAGCGGCGCGGGCCGGCTACGGCACGGACCTCGACCTCGAAGTGTATTTCCTGCACGACGTCCCGGCCGAGGTCGCCGCCGACGGTGCGTCTCACCAGCGGCCCGAGGCGGACGTGGTGTTCGAGTCGGTGTGCGACTTCGCGGCTTGGCCCCCGGTCCAGATCCGGGTCCTCGCCGGGGCCGACGACCGGTTCTCTCCCGTCGGATTTCAGCGCACGCTAGCGCGAGACCGGCTTGGTCTCGAGGCGGACGTGCTGCCCGGCGGTCATCTGATCGCCCTGTCACAACCGTCCGCACTCGTGGACTATCTGGTCGCGGCCTGACCGACCACGGCGGCCGATCTGCGACCGAACACGCCCGCCTACGCAAACATCAGACCGACGAAGATCTCAAGCTCGCAGGGAGTCTCCTCAGACCGGCTCTCGTCTACCCGCGGAGCGGACCAGCGCCCCGAACAACCGGGCGTCCGCTCCGGTCTCAGGGTGCCACTGCACTCCGATCTGGAACCGAGAATCAGGTGACTCGACTGCCTCGATGACACCGTCGGAGCTGAGCGCAGCGACCTCGTAGGTTGGGTGTGTCGCGGCACCTTGGTGGTGGTGGCAGTTCACCTCGAGCTGGTCGCCGACCAGCGCCTGCAGTCGGCTGCCCGCCACCGGCTGCACGATCCGAGGACCGTACGTCGCCGGAGCAGGTCCGTGGTCGAGGTGTCCGAGCCGGTCAGGCAGATGCTGCTCCAGCTCGCCTCCGGCCGCGACCACCATGACCTGCATGCCGCGACACACGCCGAGCACAGGCACGGTGTCTCTGGCCACCCTGGCGAGCAGCAGCTCAGAAGCATCCCGATCAGGGCGCGGCTCCTGTGACAGCGGGTGTGGTTCTTGGCCATAACGGCTTGACTCGACGTCCACGCCGCCGGTGAGCACCAGCCCGTCGAGCCGTGACAGCAACGCCCGCGCGTCGTCCTCGGTGGCTCCCTCCCGAAGCGGTGGCACGAGGACCGCCAGGGCGCCCGCGGCCTGCACCTGGTCGACGTACCTCGCCGGCACCAGCGCTGCTCGGAGCTCCCGCCAAGCCCCCCACGACGCGGGCTCGAGATAGCTCGTGATCCCGATCACGGGCCCCGGCATCGCCGGGCTCACTGAGGAGTGACGTAGGCGCCGGACAGGCCACCGTCGACGAGGAACGTGGACGCATTGACGAAGCTCGACTCGTCGCTCGCGAGGAACAAAACGGCGTTGGCGATCTCCTCCGGCTCTGCGAAGCGGCCTGCTGGGATGTGCACCAGCCGGCGCTGCGCACGCTCGGGGTCAGTCGCGAAAAGCTCTTGCAGCAGCGGAGTGTTGACGGGTCCAGGACACAGCGCATTGACGCGGATGCCCTCTCGCGCGAACTGCACACCGAGCTCTCGACTCATCGCCAACACACCACCCTTGCTGGCCGTGTATGAGATCTGCGACGTCGCGGCGCCCATCACCGCTACGAACGACGCGGTGTTGATGATCGAGCCGCGGCCTTGTTGACGCATGTAGGGCAGCACGGCCTTGCAGCACAGGTAGACACTCGTCAGGTTCACGTCCTGCACCCGCCGCCATGCGTCGAGTCCCGTCTCGAGGATTGACGCGTCGTCCGGAGGGGAGATGCCCGCGTTGTTGAACGCGACGTCGACCCTGCCTCCGACCGCCTGCGCCTCGGCGAAGAGGGCGTCCACCTCCCCAGCGTCGGTCACGTCGACACGTATGTAGGTGCCGGCGACCTCCTCGGCGAGGTCAGGTCCGTGGGCGTCGTCGACGTCGCCGATCACGACGTGGGCGCCCTCCTTGGCGAAGCGTCGCACGGTCGCCAGTCCGATCCCGCTGCAGCCGCCGGTGACCACGGCGGTGCGGCCTTCGAGGCGCGGGCGCTGCGTCATGGTGAGGGGTCCTCCGTGCTGATGAAGACATTCTTGACGTCGGTAAAGGAGTCCAGGGCGTTCGGGCCGAGCTCGCGGCCGAGCCCCGAGCGCTTGAAGCCGCCGAACGGCGTCGAGTAGCGGACCGACGCGTGCGAGTTGACGCTCAGGTTGCCGGCCTCGACACCACGAGAGACCCGGATCGCCCGACCGACGTCGCGCGTCCAGATCGAGCCCGACAGCCCGTAGTCGCTGGCGTTGGCGGCGGCGATCGCGTCGGCCTCGTCGGTGAAGGGCAGTACGGCGACGACGGGTCCGAACACCTCCTCCCGCCACACCCGGTCGTCGCGAGACGCCGGCAGCACAACCGTCGGCGGATACCAGAAGCCGGCACCCTCGGGCGCGCTGCCACGGAACGCGACATCGACCGAGTCGCCCTCGACGTACGACGACACGCGGTCTCGCTGCAGCCCGCTGATCAGCGGACCCATGTCGGCGCTCTCGCTCGCCGGATCTGTCACGTTCACCGCAGCCACCGCTGGTTCGAGCAGTTCGAGGAAGCGGTCGTAGACGCCTCGCTCCACGAGGATGCGGCTGCGGGCGCAGCAGTCCTGGCCGGCGTTGTCGAAGACGCCGCCCGGGGCCGACGCTGCAGCCTGCTCGAGGTCGGCGTCCGCGAAGACGATGTTGGCGCTCTTGCCGCCGAGCTCGAGGGTCACCCGCTTCACCTGCTCCGCGCAGCCGGCCATGATGGCCTGGCCGACTTCGGTGGATCCGGTGAAGCACACCTTGCGCACGTCGGGATGCGTGACGAACCGCGCTCCGACCACCGACCCCTTGCCGGCGAGCACGGTGAAGACGCCCTCGGGGAGCCCGGCTTCACGGGCCAGCTCGTCCAGCCGTAGCGCGGTCAACGGCGTCAGCTCGGCAGGCTTGAGCACCACGGTATTGCCTGCCGCCAGGGCCGGCGCGAACCCCCAACCGGCGATCGGCATCGGGAAGTTCCAGGGCACGATGATCCCGACGACCCCCAGGGCCTCCTTGAACGTGATGTCGACTCCGCCGGCCACCGGGATCTGCTGTCCCAGTAGGCGCTCCGGCGCCGCGGAGTAGTACTGCAGCACGTCGCGGACATTGCCTGCCTCCCAGCGCGCGTTGCTGATCGTGTGGCCCGAGTTGGCGACCTCCAGACCGGCCAGCTCCTCGATCGCGGTGTCTACCGCCTCGGAGAAGCGGCGCAGCAAGCGTGCGCGGTCGGAAGGGGAGACGGTCCGCCAGGTCTCGAAGGCAACCCGCGCCCGGGTGATGGCAGCGTCCGTGTCCTCGACCGTGGCGAGCGGGACGCTGTCGATGACATGCTCGGTCGCCGGATCGACGACCTCGTGCACGACCGTGGCCACTGTCTACAGCCTTTCGAATCCGCGGAAGCGCTCCCAGTCGGTGACAGCCGCGTTGAAGGCCGCCAGCTCGACGTCAGCGGCGTTGACGTAGTGGTCCACGACATCGTCACCGAAGGCTTCCCGGGCGAGCGCCGAACCCGCGAAGAGGTCCCGGGCACGAGTCAGGGTCGAGGGGACGCGCGTCTTGTCGGACTCGTAGGCGTTGCCGACGAACGCAGGTTCGAGCTCCAGCTTGTTCTCGATGCCATGGAGCCCCCCGGCCAGCATCGCGGCGCAGGCCAGATAGGGGTTGACGTCCCCGCCGGGCAGCCGGTTCTCCACCCGAAGCCCAGCTCCGTGGCCGACGACGCGCAGCGAGCAGGTGCGGTTGTCGTGGCCCCAGGCGATGGCGGTAGGCGCGAATGACCCGGGCTGGAACCGCTTGTAGGAGTTGACGTTTGGCGCATAACACAGCGTGAACTCCTCCATGGTGGCCTGGATGCCGGCGACGAACCGTTCGAAGAGCGGGGTCGGCCCGTTTCCCTCGTCGAAGACGACCTCGCCGTCGGCGCCGCGCAGGCTCATGTGGATGTGGCAGGAGTTGCCCTCGCGCTCGTCGTACTTGGCCATGAACGTCAGCGCCTTGCCCTGCAGCGCGGCGATCTCCTTGGCACCATTCTTGTAGACGCTGTGGTTGTCTGCTGTGGTCACCGCCTCGTCGAAGCGGAAGGCGATCTCGTGCTGCCCGAGGTTGCACTCGCCCTTGGCCGATTCCACGACCAACCCCGATCCGTGCATGCCGTTGCGGATGGCGCGCAGCAGTGGCTCGACCCGAGTGGTGCCGAGGAGCGAGTAGTCTACGTTGTACTGGTTCGAAGGGTTGAGACGGCGGTATGCCGACGACCAGGCCTGCTCGTAGGTGTCGTCGAAGACGATGAACTCGAGCTCGGTGCCGGCGAAGGCGACCAGGTCGCGTTCCGCTGCACGAGTGACCTGGCGCTTCAGGATCTGCCGCGGCGACTGGGCGACCGGCGAGTGGTCGGCATCGAGCCACGCCAGGTCGCACTGGACCATCGCCGTGCTCGGCATCCAGGGCACCCAGCGGAGCGTGTCGAGGTCGAGCACGAACTCCATGTCGCCGTACCCGCCCTCCCAGGAGCTGATCGCGTAGCCGCCGACCGTGTTCATGTCGACGTCCACGGCGAGCAGGTAGTTGCAGCCCTCGGTACCGTGCTCGAGGACCGAGTCGAGGAAGAAGTCAGCATGCATCCGCTTGCCCTGGAGCCGGCCCTGCATGTCGGTGAATGCGACGATCACCGTGTCGACAGCGCCGCTCGCGATCTCGGTGCGGAGCCGCTCAACGGTGAGCAGGCCGGCTCGGCCGGCCGGGTCCAGCCGTGGACGCGTGCTCTCGGGGGTGCTCACAGGTCGTGGTTCCTTCTCGATGATGACTCGTCCACTCCGAGGAGGCCTCGAAGCAGCGCGGCGCTCGCGTCGCAGTGGCACTCCATGACACCACGCGCCTGGTCGGGATCGCCGGACAGGATCGCCTCGACGATGCTGGCGTGCTCGGCATTGGAGTGGCTGATGTTGACGGACAGGACAGGGATCGCCGTCAGCATGTCGTGGAGGTCACGCTGCACCTCGGTGACGAGGTCAAGCAGCCGCCTGGAGCCCGACAACCGGGCGATGGCGAGGTGCAGACGGCTGTCGGCCTGGCGGTGCAACACCGGGTCGGCCGCTGCCGCCACCTCGTGCGAAGCGGTGCGCAGCCAGGCGCGCTGGTCGGGCGTGAGGTCGGTGGTGGCGGCGACGAAGGCGGCTCCAGGTTCGACGACGCGGCGTAGGATCAGGGCGTCGCGGCAGCGGTCCAGGTCGGCCTCGACGCGTGACTTCGCGGCCGTACGACGGTCGAGCTCGTCGGCTGCGAATGCGGTCGGGTTTGCCTGGGTGACCTGGGTGCCGCCACCGCGGCCTGCGCGCGTCTTGACGAGTCCGGCCTGGCGCAGCGCCGCCATCGCCTCGCGCAACGTGGCGCGGCTGACCCGCATCGAGGCGGCCAGCTCGCGCTCCGGTGGAAGCCGGTCACCTTCGGCGAAGACGCCGAGTCTGATGGCGGTGGCGAGCTGCTCGACGGTGGCCTCGAAGGCGTTGGTCCCCCTTACCGGCCGCAGCAGCACGGAGGTCAGACCGGTACCCTCAGCCGGCCACTCGCTCGGCGCACGTTCGGTCATGGCAGGAGTGGTCGACAACGCTGTCAAGCGGTCGGGTCCGGTACGTCGGCGAGCTCAGGGGCGATGGGCTTGGCGATCATGAAGTTCTCCTTGCCAACCGCGAACCAGGTCACGGTTGCCAGCAGCAGCACGGCGAGCACCGCCAACGGCGCGTAGTTGAAGGTCGCCCACGTGTTTCCGGGCGAATATTGGGGAAGCATGAACAAGATGACGATCACGCCGACCCACACCACGGCGATCCAGCCGATCGGCGCGCTCCACCGGCCGAGGCTCCACACGCCCGGCGCGAAGTCGGGGTTGGTGCGGCGGAGGAAGATGGGAGTCGCATAGGCGATGTACAGACCGATGACGGCGATCGAGACCACCGCGAAGAATGCCACCAGGTTCTTGATCGCGGGCAGGGTCAAGACGACCGAGCAGACGACGCACAGCCAGATGGAGTTCGTCGGAGTGCCGGTACGCGGGTTCACTTTGGCCCAGAGCCGGGAGCCGGGCAGCGCGTGGTCGCGGCTGAACGCATACGACATCCGGGAGTTCGCGGTCACCGATGCCATGCCGCAGAAGAACTGGGCGACTGCCGCGATGAGCAGCATGAACTCACCGGTCGTCCTGCCTGCCGCGTCGATGAAGATCTGGGCCGGGGGCAGGCCGGTCGCGCTTGCTCGCTCCGCCGTGTAGTCCTGGATGGCCGCGGTGACCGCGATCAGGAGCACCCAACCGGCGATGATCGAGACCCACACGCTGCGCACGATCGCCTTGGGTGCCTCGACCTGGGCGCTCACGGTCTCCTCGGCGACGTGAGCCGAAGCGTCGTACCCGGTGAGGGTGTACTGCGTCATGAGCAGACCGATGAGGAACGCGTAGACAGGCGCACCCGCGAACGTGAAGCCGGTCTCGTTCACGTAGTGGGTGAACGTCCACGACAGGCTTTGGTGGTTGTCAGGAACGAAGACCAGGATCCCTACGATGATCGCGACCCCGACAAGGTGCCACCATGCGCTCACGTCGCTGAGCAGCTTGACAACGGTCACGCCGAACGTGTTGAGCAGCCCGTGCAGCGCGATGATGATCAGGAAGGCGATGAACGTGGTGGCCAGCGTGACCTTCACGTCGAAGACCAGGTTGAGCAGCGCCATCCAGGTCACCGCGGCGCCGTAGTCGATCGATGCCGTGACCGCGACCTCACCCATGAAGTTGAACCATCCGGTGTACCAGGCCCATTGCCTGTTGTTCTTGGTGGCCAGCTTGCCCGCCCACCAGTAGAGTCCGCCGGCGGTCGGGTAGCGCGAACAGATCTCCGCCATGGCCATCGCGACGCAGAGCACGAACAGGCCCACGATGGGCCACCCGATGTTGATGGCAACGGGACCTCCCGCGTCCATGGCCAGGTAGTACGTGGTGATGCATCCGGCCAGGATCGAGATGATAGAGAACGAGACGGCGAAGTTTGAGAAGCCGGTCATCCCCCGGTGAAGCTCCTGCTCGTAGCCGAGTTCGGCGAGGAGATCGGAGTCGGACTGATGCGAGTCGGACTGGTGCGGGTCGGGCTGGTTGGGGTCGGACTTCGACACGGGTGGAGGTGTGGACGCCATGGCGCCTCCTCGGGAGGGCGGCTCATCGAGCCGGAACCTGACAGGTGTCTGGCATCTTGGACCCACTCCGGCTCGCAAGTCAAGGGTCTGACTCCATACCAAAGCGCTGCACCCTCCCTGCCAGGCCGCTGGGGACTGTGGCGCCTGCACCCGCGCCGGGCCATCCCCGCACCCCCGCCCCGGGCCAGGGCCCCGGGCTGCGTTTCCCATGTGCACATGGCAAGCGCATGGCGGCGGGAGGGTGGGGAAGGGTGCGGCGGGACCGGCCGACGGAGAAGTGGGTCGGGCCCGCGCGGATTTCGCCGACCGTGAGGTGGAACGGGCGGGGGCCCGAGGACAAGGTCACGAACCACGGCGTCAGGCAAACTCTAGGGTCAGACACCCGGGGGGCAGGCCACCGGGGGGCGGGCAGCTCCGGGGTCAGGCAACTCTGGGGGCAGGCAACTCCGGGCAACCCGCGCGGGTCAACTCCGGGTCAGGCGACTCCGGGGTCAGGCCACCCGGAGGTTCAGCAACTCCGGGTCAGGCGACTCCGGGGTCAGGCCACCCGGAGGTTCAGCAACTCCGGGTCAGGCAACTCCGGGGGTCAGGCCACCCGGAGGTTCAGCAACTCCGCGGTCAGCCAACCGGGGGCAGGTAACTCCGGGTCAGGCGACGGCTTCGGCCTTGCAGGCAGGCTCAGTGGGGCATTCAGCCTGGCCTGCGGTGGCGGCCGGGGCGATGTCTTCGGTCATTGTCGCTTCGCCCAGCTGGGCGCGGAGCTGCTTGAGGATCCGGCTGAGCAGCCGCGATACCTGCATCTGCGTGACGCCGAACTCCTGCGCGATGCGCGCCTGCGTCCACTCGTGGAAGAAGCGCAGGTAGACGATCCGCTGGTCTCGCTCGGACAGCTTGCTGCACAGCGGCCTGAGCGCGACGACGGCTTCGGCCCGCTCGAAGCTGGGGTCCGTGTCCCCCAGCACGTCCGCGAGCGAGGCGCCGGCGTCCTCGCCGGTGTTGCTCGGCCGGTCCAGCGAGCTCGGTGAGAAGCAGCCGTCGGCCGCAAGGGCCTCAGTGACGTCCTTGGTCTGCAGCTTGAGCTCAGCGGCGATCTCGGCCGCGGTGGGGATCCGGCCGGTGGAGTGCATGAGCCGCGCGGAGGCGGTCGTGATCTCCGCCTGGAGCTCCTGGATGCGCCGCGGAGGCTTGACGACCCACGCGTTGTCGCGAAAGAACCGCTTCACCTCACCGAGGATCGTCGGCACGGCATAGCTCAAGAAGTTGTCACTCTTGTCGGGGTCGAAGCCGGACGCGGCCTTGACGAGACCCAGACAGGCGACCTGGACGAGGTCATCGACCGGAACGCCACGGTTGCGGTAGCGCATCACGATCGACTCGGCGACTTCGATGTTGAGGAGCACGACCTCCTCTTGGATCCGCTCGGCGGCCGCGGCGTCGGCACCGATGGCCGAGCACAGAAGCTCACGGGTCCGCGCGGCGCGGTCGTAGTGCGTACCGTCACCATGAGGGAATTCAGCGGGGTTGAGAGAGTGAAGATGACCCGAGACGTCCTCGTTGGTGAAGATGGGAGACAAAGTATGCCCTTCGCGAAGATTAGGTCACGTGGCAGTTGTCTCAACCACGTGGATACTCAAGCACCAATACCTGGATACTTCAAGGCCCGGTCTCACCAAACCTGTGAACCGTGTTCGTCAACGGTTGCGAAACGCGGTGATCGACTTGCGCAGCCGACCCGCCGCGCGCCTGGCCGTGGGCTCACGGGGCGAGGCGGCACAGTCAGCTGCGCGGATGTGCTCGAGCAGCTCGAGGATCCCGTCGACACCGTCGTGGGGGCCCACCGGAGGCGGCGGCACGGGTGACTCTCGCCGCATGAGCTCCTCTTGGAGCCGTGCGATAGTCCAGTCGCTGGCCTCGTCGAGCTCGTCGTCGGTCACCGACTCGATGGATCGCGCGTTCGGCGACGGTGGCCGCCAGCCCAGGTCGTGGAGATCGCCCACGACGTCGTATCCGGCCGCGCGTACGGAGGCGACCATGTCGCTGGTGCACTCCGCCAGCCACTGCTGCGACGTGTCGGGGAGCCGGATCGGGTCTCCTCGGCGCTTCGCCAGGATCTCGCTGGCCAGCAGCTTGCGCGTCCACTGGTGGCGCTGGCGGTCGGTGAATCGCTCGTCCTGGACGGCGTGCACCTTTCGAAGCAGCTCAGACTCGACCGGGCCCAGTGACACGTTCTTCTTCGGCACGTCGGCGTCGTACCCAGTCGGATCGAGCCCGAGCGCGCGTGCATAGCGTCTCCACAGCAGCGTCGCGTCGCTGGCATCGGACGGCACAGTCACGATGTGTACGCGGTGTGGCGGGACGCCGGTGGACCACCGCCGGGCGATGTCGGGCAGGTCCTGAACTCCCCAGAACCAGCGGCCCTTGGCCTCGCGGTCTCGCACCCGCTGCAGGAACACGTGGTAGGGCGTGGCGAGACCACTCTTGACCTGCTCCTGCCACGCCGCAGGCAGCTGTTTGTGCAGCGCCCGCGCGGTGAGCACGATATGGATCTCGGCCTGTTTGAGCCGCGACTTGGCTGCATCAGCCTGCGTGGACGTAGCGGGGGCGAGCAGCTCGTGGCTGATGACTGCGTCGTCGCCCCATCGGTTCACCTGCTGCATCAATCGCGGCCAGGCCGTCTCCACATCGACATGGAGGTCGCGCTTGAGGCTGCTTCGGCTCGTGACGCCCTTGGCGGCGACGTAGTGCGACTTGAAGCGGCCGGGGAGGAGGAGGCCGTCGCGCTTGAGCCGTTCGGCGTTCTGCCACAAGATCGCCTGCAGATACGTCGTCCCCGACTTCGGGGTGCCGACGTGCAGAAAAATGCGCTTGGCCATCGTGGATCCTCGCCTCCCCTCTGGCCCCAAACCCTAGCGTTGTGCCTGCGATCCGGGCTGCACCTCGGCGTCGGTGCCCCTGATCCGCTGCCCGGCATCGCGGACACGTCGTCCGGCACGGCGCCAGACGGGCAGGTCCCGCTCCCGCTCGTAGGCCGCCCAGGCAGCCTTCAGCCGCTGCTCCAAGGTCTCCACCCGCTTGGTTCGCTGAGCGAGCTGCTTCTGCAGGTCAGCCACTTGCTCAGCGAGGTGACGCGACTCGATCTCGTGCGTGCGGTAGAGCACCGCCGAGACCGTCTGTACGGCCACGGCGGCGACGGCATGGTCATCGACGTCGTCGGGGACGGGACCCACGAGTGGCTGAGCGGGTGGCAGCAGGTCGTCGAGGTCGCCGACCACGTCGTAGGGGAGGGCTCTCAGCTCCTCCACCATGGCCGTCCCGCGCTCGACCACCCAGGGATGCTCGGCTTGCGGAGGGGTGAACTTCTTGGCTCCTGGCCGCTCGGCGAGGATTGTTTCCGCAAGAACCTGGCGAACCATCATTTGGCGAACTGGTTTGCCACCCTGTCTCGGCGCGTGGACGTTGATCCGCCTCAGCGTCTCGATCTCCTCCACGCCGAGGGACTCGTTGGGCCGTGAGATCGACTGGTCGACCGAGTCCGGGTCGATTCCCACCGTTCGTCCGAAGCGCTTGAAGAGCAGGTCTCGCTGACCGCCCGCAGGGGGAACGGTCACGAGGTGCACGTGGTCGTCGGGAAGCCCTTGGCTCCAGTCCCGGAGAAGCACGGGAAGGTCTTGCACCCGCCAAAACAACACGGACGGATCGTGCTGCTGGAGCAGCCGGTAGAACTCCTTGAGAGTGTGCGTGCGACCGTGCTTGATGCTCTGCTGCCACTCGGCGGGGACCTGGCGGGCCAGGTCGCGAGCGGTGATGATCGGGTGCACCTCGTCGCTCACAGTTGTTAGCTGGTTCACCGACCAGGCGGCTCGCTCCGCGGAGGCCACCGCGAAGAGCTCGTGGCTGATGAGCACGTCCTTGTTCCACTCCCCGACCTGCTCCATCATCCGGTCCCAAGCGGTCCGCGCACGCGGTGACACCCGCTCGAGCTCGGTGGTGGCGTCTCTGCCGATGAGAGACAGATGGAAGTGGTCACGGACCTGTCCCAGGGGCAGCAACAGCCCCTGGTCTGCGAGAAGATCCTTGTTGGCCCACAGCACGCTTTGCAGGAAGGTCGTCCCCGTCTTGGGTGTCCCCACATGCAGGTAAATCCGTCTGGCCATGGGTCGATTGGACCTCCGCGCTCACGTCCTCAAAGGCTTGCACGCCCCAGCTGAGCCTACGCCATCGGCGTACCTTCGCTGGCAGGTCCAGGGTGCCTGCCGAGCCACCGTGCTTCACAGGCGCACCGCCTGATCAACCTGAGAGCAGGGCGGCCCAGGCCATTGACTCCAGGAGTGGTCGCAGGTGTGTGTCGGGTACGCGGGCATTGCGCGGGGTCGAGTTGAGCAGGCCGAAGACGGCGTGTGTGCGGGCCTGGGCGTCCAGCCGGTCCAGGCTCGGTCGCCGCGCGAGCAGCTGGTCGACCCACAGCTCGATGTAGGACGTCTGGAGTGCGCGAACCCGCTCGCGGGCGGCTGCAGGAAGCGAGGCCCAGTCGCGGTCTTGGACCACGATGAGGGCCCGGTTGGACAAGGCGAACCCGGTATGCCAGCCGACCAGTCCCCGCAGCGCCTCGTCGGCGTCGCCGGCGGCGTCGACCTTGGCCCTGCCGACCTCCAGGAGCCGCCCACTGATGCGCACCAGCATCTCGGCGAGCATCGCGTCCTTGCTGGCGAAGTGGCGATACAACGCCGGACCAGAGATGCCGCATGCGGCGCCGACATCGTCCACCGACACGCCATGGAAGCCCCGGGCAGCGAACAGCTCGGCGGCCCGGGCCAGGATCTGGTCTCGTCGAGAGACGGTCACGTAGGCAGCCTAGACCCGGAAGTTAACGATCGCTAACATTGTGGGATGACCCAGCAGACAGCTGCCGCGCCGGAGCCAGTGTCCCGCAACGCGAGTCTCGAAGGTCTCGTGGAGGAGCTGCGTCAGCGCCTTGCCACCGCGAGAGCGGGCGGCTCGGAGGCTGCGCGTGCTCGGCATACCGATCGCGGCAAGCTGCTCGTGCGCGACCGTGTCGACAGGCTGCTCGACCCTGGCTCACCGTTCCTCGAGGTGGCGCCGCTCGCCGCCTTCGGCATGTACGACGACGCGGTGCCGTCCGCCGGGATCGTAACCGGGGTGGGCCAGGTGAGCGGCCGACCATGCGTCATCGTGGCCAACGACGCCACTGTCAAGGGCGGCACCTACTACCCGATGACCGTCAAGAAGCACCTGCGGGCGCAGGAAATCGCCCGGGCCAACCACCTGCCGTGCCTGTACCTCGTCGACTCTGGTGGCGCCTTCCTTCCCATGCAGGACGAGGTCTTTCCGGACCGCGAGCACTTCGGGCGGATCTTCTACAACCAGGCGACCTTGTCCGCGGCGGGCATCCCCCAGGTAGCCGCCGTGCTGGGGTCGTGTACCGCCGGCGGTGCCTATGTGCCCGCCATGTCCGACGAGTCCGTGATCGTGCGGAATCAAGGCACCATCTTCCTCGGCGGGCCCCCGCTCGTGAAGGCGGCGACCGGCGAGGTGGTGTCTGCCGAGGACCTCGGTGGCGGTGACGTCCATGCCCGCACGTCAGGAGTCGTGGACCATCTCGCCGCGGACGACCCGCAGGCGCTCGCCATCG
Source organism: Propionibacteriales bacterium (assembly GCA_038238115.1). Classification (GTDB taxonomy): domain Bacteria; phylum Actinomycetota; class Actinomycetes; order Propionibacteriales; family Nocardioidaceae; genus JBBRYB01. Next base: position 62,456 of record JBBRYB010000012.1, read on the forward strand.
TGCGGTCGATCGTCGGCACGCTGCCGCGGCCCGCACCGCCTTCGCTCGTGCAGCACGAGGTGGATGAGCCAGTGGAGGACCCGGGCACGCTGTATGCCGTCGTGCCACCCGACACCCGGACGCCGTACGACGTGCGCGACGTGATCCGCCGGATCGTGGATGGCTCACGGCTGCACGAGTTCAGGGCGTTGTACGGCGAGACGCTCGTGTGTGGCTTCGCGCGCGTCTGGGGATATGACGTCGGCATCGTGGCCAACAACGGGATCCTCTTCAGCGAGTCCAGCCTGAAGGGCACGCACTTCATCGAGCTGTGCAACCAGCGGGGCATCCCCCTGCTCTTCCTGCAGAACATCACGGGCTTCATGGTGGGCCGCCAGTACGAGGCAGGCGGCATCGCGAAGGACGGCGCCAAGCTCGTCACGGCCGTCGCATGCTCGGTCGTGCCGAGATTCACCGTCGTGATCGGCGGCTCGTTCGGGGCGGGCAACTACGGCATGTGTGGGCGGGCCTACGACCCGCGCTTCCTCTGGATGTGGCCCAACGCGCGGATCTCGGTCATGGGTGGCGAGCAGGCGGCGGCGGTGCTCGCCACGGTCAGACGCGACGGGATCGAGGCCCGAGGCGGCACGTGGTCCCGGGAGGCCGAGGACGAGTTCCGGCGCCCCGTCCACGAGCAGTACGAGACGCAGGGCTCGCCGTACTATTCGACTGCGCGGCTGTGGGACGACGCCATCATCGACCCACTTGACACCCGCCGCGTGCTCGGCATGGGCCTGGCGGCGGCAGCGCATGCGCCTGTGCCGGAGCCGCACTACGGCATCTTCCGGATGTGAGGCGAGCGTGACCCGATTCGACACCGTCCTGGTCGCCAACCGGGGAGAGATCGCGCTGCGCGTGATGCGCGCGTGCGTGGCAAGCGGCCTGCGCAGCGTGGCCGTCTACAGCGATGCCGACCGCGACGCGCCGCACGTGCGGGCGGCCGACGCCGCGGTTCGGATCGGTCCGGGGGCGGCCGCGGACTCCTACCTGTCGATCCCCGCCCTGATCGAGGCCGCGGAGCGGACCAGGGCCGGTGCCGTGCACCCTGGCTACGGCTTCTTGTCCGAGCGCGCCGAGTTCGCCCGCGCGGTCGTCGAGGCGGGCCTCGTCTTCGTCGGCCCTTCGGCCGACGTGATGGATGCCATGGGTCGCAAGGACAAGGCCCGCGCCATCGCCACGGCCGCGGGTGTGCCCGTGGTGCCGGCTGCTGACGCGGCCGCCGACGACCTGGACTCGATCGGCCGGCAGGTCGGCTTCCCTCTGCTGGTCAAGGCTGCGAGCGGCGGAGGCGGCAAGGGCATGCGGATCGTGCGCTCGGCGCCCGACCTCGACCAGGCCGTCGCCGCGGCCCGACGGGAGGCGCTGTCGGCGTTCGGCGACGACACCATGCTGTTCGAGCGGTACGTCGAGAACGGGCGCCACATCGAGGTGCAGGTCCTCGGTGACGAGCACGGACACCTCGTCCACCTCTTCGAGCGCGACTGCTCGGTGCAGCGCCGGCACCAAAAAGTGATCGAGGAAGCGCCTGCCAGCGTGATCTCTCCCGCTGTGCGCGACCTTGTGCTGTCCTCGTCGATCGCACTCGCCGGCGAGGTCGACTATGTGGGCGCCGGCACCGTCGAGTTCCTCGTCCGTGGTGACGAGGCGTACTTCTTGGAGATGAACACCCGCCTGCAGGTCGAGCACCCCGTCACCGAGATCGTCACCGGACTCGACCTGGTTGCGTTGCAGCTCGCCGTGGCCCAGGGCGAGCCGCTGCCCTTCGGCCAGGCCGACGTCTGCGTGCGTGGCCACGCGATCGAGGCTCGCGTCTACGCCGAGGACCCGGCCCATGGCTTCGTCCCGCAGGCGGGTGTTGCTCGTCTGGTGCACTGGCCGGAACGAGCCCGGGTCGACGCGGCGCTCGGGTCAGGCCAGCGGGTCAGCACACACTACGACCCCATGCTCGGCAAGGTCATCGTGTCGGGGGCGACGCGTGAGGCCGCGCGGCTACGCCTCGTCCAGGCACTCGACGACACCGCGATCGTCGGCCTCACTACCAACGCGGGCTTCCTGCGCCAGCTCGCCGACTCCGACGCCTACCGAGATTCCCAGATCGACACCGCATGGCTGGACCACCATCCAGGTGCCGCCGCGGTCGTAGTCCCGGATCAGGCGTGGTGGATCGCAGCCTGCGCGGTGGCGGCGGGCAACGACTCCACCGATCCGCTCGCGACGCCCGACGGGTGGCGGCTCGCCGGACCGCGAGCCCGTGTGCCCGTGTCGCTCAGCTGCATCCAAGACGCGTCGACGCTGACCCGCGTGCTGCTTGTCGACTCGGGTGCAGGCGTCGTACAGGACGGGGAGCGACAGATCTCACTGCGGTGGACGTCGGCCGTCGGTGTCGGCGAGGTGCGCTGCGAGGTCGACGGGGTCGCGGCGCGGGCGCACGTCGTGGTCGCGGGAAGCGAGGTCGCGGTGGCCTATCAGGGGCAGACCCACGTCTTCGAACTGCCGGACGCCTTCGCGGCGTCACATCGTCTCGAAACCGGGGATGGGACGATCACCGCACCCATGCCGGGCACTGTGCTGGCCGTGATGGTCGGGACGGGCGCTGAGGTGGCCGAGGGTGAAACGCTCGCGGTCGTCGAGGCGATGAAGATGGAGCTGGCCTTGAAGGCGCCCTTTGCCGGGGTGGTCACCGAGGTGTCAGCAGCGGCGAAGGTCGGTGGTCAGGTCGACCTCGGTGCCGCGCTCTTCGTCGTCACGGCCGACGCGGTCGCAGCGGGCCAGGACGGTCAGCTGCCCGCCTCAGCACGGGTGGACCGATGACCGGTCCCTCGGCCACCGGGATGCGCAGCCCCCAGGTCGAGCGCGCCGCGAACATGCCGTCGCAGGTGACGATCTATGAGGTGGGACCGCGAGACGGGCTGCAGAACGAGTCGGCCATCATCCCCGTCGAGGTCAAGGCCGAGTTCGTGAGGCGGTTGGTGGCGGCCGGCCTCCGCTCGGTCGAGGTGACGAGCTTCGTGCATCCGACCTGGGTGCCGCAGCTCGGCGATGCGGAGGCCCTCGTCGACGCCCTCGACATGCAGGCGGCGCCGCGGATGAGCGTCCTGGTGCCCAACGCGCGCGGGCTCGATCGCGCGCTTGCCAAGGGGATCCGCGACATCGCTGTGTTCGGGAGCGCCACGGAGTCGTTCGCCCGCCGCAACCTCAACCGGGGCCTCGACGAGCAGTTCGCCATGTTCGACCCCGTCGTGTCGAGAGCGCGAGCGGCGGGCCTGCGGGTGCGGGGATACGTCTCGATGTGCTTCGGTGACCCGTGGGAAGGCGAGGTCGCGGTGGGACAGGTCGTCGCCGTCGCGCGCAGGCTACTCGATCTGGGCTGCGACGAGGTGTCGCTCGGTGACACGATCGGCGTCGGGACGCCCGGGCAGGTGGCGCGGCTGCTGTCGGAGTTGATGGCTGCGGGCGCGAGGGTCGAGCAGGTCGGCGTGCACTTCCACGACACGTTCGGCCAGGCGCTGTCGAACGCGCTGACGGCCATGCGCCACGGGGTCACCACGATCGACGCGTCGGCCGGTGGGCTGGGCGGCTGCCCCTACGCCGACAGCGCTACCGGCAACCTGGCGACAGAGGACCTCGTCTGGCAGCTGCACGGCCTCGGCATCGAGACAGGCGTCGACCTCGAAGCGCTCGTGGCCACGACTGCCTGGATGGCCGAGCAGATCGGCAAGCCACCCGCCTCCCGGGTCGCCACAGCCCTGCTCTGACGCGCTGCAGCTCAGGCGCGTCTGGACCGGAGCTCGCGAGCGGCGTACCGGCCCACTTGGTAGGTAGCGAAGCCGTCGGTCACGGCGCCGAAGCCGCCGCCGATCACCGGCACCCGTCGACCCAGTGTCGCTATCGTGCGCTTGCCGGCGACACGCGTGATCAGCTCACCGGCGACCTCGGTGGCGATGCGATCGTCCAATGTCGGATCGTGGCCAGGTGCCGTCGCGATCGCCATGGGTGAGCTTGGCAGCTTCCCGCTTTTGACGAGGCGCTTGACAGTGTCTTTGCCCAGCATGCACGCCAGGACGGCGTTGCGCACGCGCGGATCCGCCAGGTCGTAGCCACGCAGATGGGCGATGCCGCCGACGAGGTGGCACTGCAGGAGTGCGAGGCCGGAGATGTTGGCGGGCACGGCGAAAGCCATCGTGACCAGGCCGCCAAGGTTGGTGACGAAGCCTTGGGCTCCGGCCAGGCGGACGTGCGAGTCGACCAGCGAGCCGACCGCCTTGTCGACATTGCCGCCGTGCTCCGCGAGGCGGCGGTCGGCGGCTGCGGCGGCACCGCGCAGCGGCCCGGCGCCGTCCACGGCACGGTCGAAGGCTTGCCGAACAAATCCCGTTGCGAACCGGGGCGCGCTCTTGAGCGCGATCGGAGCGATGATCTTGCCGGCCAGGTTGCGTGCACTCATGGGACGGCTCCTTGTGAGCTGACGATCCCACGGTGGTCGCGGATCCGTCGCCTACTGTACGCAGGCCGAAATATAGTGGTGGCAACGCGCGGGTTAGGTTGGAGCGGCAGGACACGGCGCGAAGCACCGGGCCAGCCGCTGCACGGCGATCCAAGGAGGCGGTCATGGCCGACCAAGAACACGTCGACCGGGAGGACGAGCAGCACCGCAAGTTCCGCGAGGCGCTGGAGCGTAAGAAGGCGACGCAGAGGGACATGCACGCCGAGGGCGCTCGCAACAAGGGTGTCGGGCAGGCGCGCAACGACAAGCAGCAGCGCGAGTTCCGGCGCAAGTCCGTGTAACGCCTCCCGCATGAAGACAATGCCGCCGGCCAACCGCTGGGTGTTCCCTGACCCGCTGGAGGCCGACGACGACGTCGTGGCGATCGGCGCCGACCTCGAGCCCGGCACCGTCCTGAGTGCGTACCAGCAGGGGATCTTTCCGATGCCGATGAGTGAGCTCGCGGAGATGAGCTGGTGGTCGCCAGCGCGTCGCGGAGTGCTCCCTCTGGACGGCCTGCGTGTCACCCGGTCGATGCGCCAGTCGGCGAAGCGGTTCCGGGTGTCGGTGGATTCGGCGTACGACGACGTTGTGGCGGCCTGCGCCGATCCGTGTCGACCGGGCGCCTGGATCGACCAGCGGATCATCGCCGCCTACCGTCGCCTCTTCGACCTCGGCTGGACACATTCGGTGGAGGTGTGGGAGGGCGGGGAGCTGGTTGGGGGCCTCTACGGCGTCGCGATCGGCGGGCTCTTCGCGGGAGAGTCCATGTTTCACCGGGCGCGCGACGCGTCGAAGGTGGCGCTGATGGCCCTCGTTGACCTGCTGGACGACGGGGAGCCGCGCCGACTGCTCGACGTTCAGTGGTCGACCAGCCACCTCGAGAGCCTCGGAGTCGTCGAGGTGCCGCGGGCGGACTACCTCAAGCTGCTGGGCCGTGCCCTCGCCGCACCGCTGCCGCTCGCTTGGAGGTGACGAGCGCAGGGGTCTCCCGCTCGCCGTGGTCAGCTGGCTGTCGCGCGACGCGGGTCGGGACCGAAGGCCCAGTCCGCGAAGTGTTCCTGCTCCGGCTCGGCAGCTTCCTCTTCCTGCTGGGGCCTGAGGGCGACCTGGCCGGTCTCGGGTATGGACGCCGCTGCTCCCGCTGACCGCTGGCGCGGCGGGACGGCCGGCTCAGCTCCGAGGTCGTACCGCGTCGAGGGCTCAACCGAACGCGGGGCCACGTGGACTCCTGGTGCGTCGCGGAGCCCGTCGACCATCGCGTCCACGAAGCTGGCAACATCTCCGACGGCCAGCCGGAACGTGCCGGCGCAGACTTGGTCTCGCCACATCGACAAGACCACGACGTCGGCCTCGTGGTGCCACGTGAGCCGCATGGCACGACCGTTCCCGCGGGCATCGAGGAAGACCTCACCCTGCGGTTGGCTCGACTTCGCCAGCATGGGCAACCATGGTGCCCTGCCCAGCGCCAACCGGCAAGCGGGAGCGAAGTCTGCGGCCGAGCGGGCACACTAGAGGGGTGCCAGAACTTCCCGAGGTGCAGGCGCTCGCGACGGACCTGGGCGCGCGCCTGGACGGGTCTGCCGTCGCGCGGCTTGACATCGTCGCCTTCTCGGCGCTGAAGACGTTCGACCCACCAGTGGCTGCCCTTCATGGCCTCTTCATCTCGGGCGTGACGAGGCACGGGAAGTTCCTCGACATCGGCGTCGACGACCTCCACCTCGTCGTGCATCTCGCGCGCGGAGGATGGATCCGATGGAGGGACGAGCTCCCGTCGGTGCCGGCGAGACCGGGCAAGGGTCCGCTGGCCGCGCGGCTGGTTCTCGACGATGACTCGGGGCTCGACCTCACCGAGGCGGGCACGCAGAAGCGGCTGGCGATCTACGTCGTAAGCGACCCGGCCGACGTGCCCGGGATCGCCCGGCTGGGCCCGGACCCGCTCAGCCCGGACTTCACGCGGCAGACGCTCGCCACGATCCTCAAGGCGGCCGGACGGTCCCAGCTCAAAGGCGTGCTGCGCGACCAGTCGATCATCGCCGGGATCGGGAACGCCTACTCCGACGAGATCCTGCACGTCGCGAAGATGTCACCGTTCAAACCCGCAGCCATGCCCGAGGAGGACGTCGAGCGGTTGTACGACGCGATCGGCACTACCCTCAACGACGCGATCGCCAGGTCGTACGGCCTGTCGGCATCGGAGCTCAAGAAGGCGAAGAAGTCCGGCCTGCGCGTGCACGGTCGTGCAGGCGTTGCCTGTCCTGTATGCGGTGACACCGTGCGCGAGGTCTCCTTCGCGGACTCGTCGCTGCAGTACTGCCCGACCTGCCAGACCGGGGGCAAGCTCCTCGCCGACAGGCGCCTGTCCCGCCTCCTCAAGTAGCTGGCGCCTCGATCCGAACTATTGGTCGGCAGCGGGTCAGCGAGCCGGGAGCCAGGCGAGGACGGCGTCGACGTCCACGGCGCGGCTCGTATCGACACGAAGCGCGGGGCCGGACAACAGCGGCGCCATCAGGTCTGCGCTTGAGCGGATCCGGCGCAGGGTCTCTTCGTCGGGGGGCAGGTGGCCACCGCCGATGCGTGGCCGAGCGGCGTACCGCTGGGCAGCGAGATCACCGGGCACGACGCAGATGACCTCGACGATCGCCAGACCGGCCAGCCGGGCGAGGTCGGCGCGCACCGAGTCGCGGTCACGGCGCGGGTCCACCCAGAGGTCGACGACCGCCCCGGTCGCAACGTCTTGGGCGACGGCCCAGACCACGGCGAGGGCTGCAGCGCGCAGTGCGCCGCGGTCGATGGGCGCGAGCGTGGCGTGCAGAGACTCCTTGACCGTGTCGAGGGACAACAGCGGCCGCTGGCTGCGCTGAGCGAGGCTTCGTGCGAGCGTGGTCTTGCCCGATCCGGGAAGGCCGGTGACCAGGACCAGCACAGCGGGCTTCGGTGATCGAATCGACTCAGCCGATCCGGACGCGGAACAGATTGTCGTCCCCAGCGCGTGGCGTGGCTCGGCCGTCGGGGTTGCTGGTCGTGCACGAGGGGAAGCCGCGTGACACCGCCGTCGCGCGGACGCGGACGGGCTGTCCGGCGTACGCTCTCTTGTGCGCGACCTTGTGACCGTCGAGCGTGACCCGCCAGCGTCGTGTGCCGGTAGGCGCGCCGATGAAGGCGACGGTGCGGCCGTGCACTGTCGTGACCGAGATGCGACTGGGACCAGCCCGGTCGGTGGGACACGCGGTCTTGGGTTTGGTGAAGTGGTGGTCCTCGGGGCGTGGCGTCATGCGGAGAGTCTTGCCGTCGAGAGGGCGGCGGTTTTGGGCCTGCTGTCACGACTCATCCGACCAGTCTCGCCGCAGCGACGAGGCCCGGGCAATGGGCCGTCGCGACGATAAGGGTGGCTGGAGTGAGTCGGCCGCGCAGATGAGGATGGGAGGGTGGGGTCATGCTTCCGAGGATCTCTGAGGTGTCCGCCGCCGAGGTCGCGGACCCGCTGCCTGACGGCGTGGTAGTGCTCGACGTGCGCGAGCCCGACGAGTGGGCGGCCGGCCACATCGAAGGTGCGCTGCACATTCCGCTCATGGAGGTCGTCCAGCGGGTGGGCGACGTACCCTCCGACGAGCGGGTGCTCGTGGTCTGCAGGGTGGGCGTCAGGTCGGCGCAAGCCACCGCCTTTCTCCAGGCGCAGGGCCGTGACGTGGCCAACCTCGAAGGCGGGATGGTGGCCTGGGCGTCTGCAGGCCGGGCGATGGTAAGTGAGACCGAAGCGCCGCCCACGGTTGAGTTTGCGACACGATAGCGGTCGATAGCCAAATCTACGGCTGGCGCTAGACAGCCGCATAGGGTCCTAGCGTGGACCCCGTCAGGAACCCCTACGCGCCCGGCGCCGGCCAGCGGCCGCCCGAGCTGGCCGGTCGCGACAGCGAGCTCCGCCAGTTCGAGGTCACGCTCGAGCGCGTGGCGAGCCGCCGACCCGAACGGTCACTCATGCTGTCCGGACTGCGCGGGGTGGGCAAGACGGTGCTGCTCAACGCGCTTCGTGGCCGGGCGGTGCAACGTGCGTGGGGTACCGGCAAGCTCGAGGCCCGGCAGGGCCAGAGTCTGCGCAGCCCCGTCGCCCAAGCTGCTCACGCCGCCGTCCGCGACGTCGGCCACCGCCACCGCGACCAGGACCGCGTCGACGCGGTGGCAGGCGTCGTCAAGGCGTTCGCGCTGCGCACCGCTTCTGCCGATCGCCGAGGGAGCCGCTGGCATCCTCCTATGGACGTCGCGGCCGCCAAGGGCCGAGCGGACTCCGGCGACCTCGAGCTCGACCTGACGGAGCTGTTCTGCGACGTCGCTGACCTCGCGGCCGACCTCGGCGTCGGCATCGCCGTCTTCATCGACGAGATGCAGGACGTCGCAGCGCCCGAGCTGTCCGCGTTGTGCGCCGCGTGCCATGAGATCAGCCAGCAAGGCGCACCGCTCATCGTGGTAGGTGCCGGTCTCCCGCATCTGCCGGTGGCCCTCTCCTCGTCGAAGTCCTATGCGGAGCGGCTCTTCCACTACCGCTCGGTCGACCGGCTCTCACGGGCAGAAGCCGACCGGGCCCTGCTCGTCCCGGCCTCGACGCAGCACGTCGACTACGACGCCGACGCGCTCGATGAGCTCTACCAACTCACCGACGGTTACCCGTATTTCGTCCAGGCCTATGGGAAGGTGGCCTGGGATGCAGCACCGGCGAGTCCCGTCGCCCGTGCCGACGTGATCGAGGCGGCGCCGCTCGCCGAAGCGGAGCTCGCGATCGGATTCTTCGGATCACGTTTCGAGCGAGCCACGCCCGCGGAGCGCGACTACATGCGAGCGATGGCTGAGCTGGGAGCTGAGACGCGCGACGGGCCGGTGCCTACCGTCGATGTCGCAAGCGCGCTGTCGCGCAAGCCGCAGTCGCTCTCGCCAGCCCGAGACGGCTTGATCAAGAAAGGGCTCGTCTTTGCCGAGGAGCGCGGTGTCGTCCGGTTCACGGTGCCGCACTTCGGCAAGTTCCTCAGGACGCAGCGCGGCTGAGAGCCGCGCGATGCACTGAAGTACCGAGCCGAGCAGGAAAGTCGGTCGGCGTCAAAACGAGTGGCCCACCTGGCAGGTGGCGAGCAAGATAGCTGGGTGGATCCCGCGACGTACCCGCCGGTTCGCTCGGCATCTGATGTCAGCGCTGCGCCGCCTGAGCCGCCCGGGGTTTGCGGGTGAGCGCCGACCCTGAGCTTCGTGGTGCGCGGGTCGTCTTGGTGCCGATCACCGCAGACCACGTCGCGGAGCTGCGCAGAATCCTGGGAACACCGGAGGTCCGGTCTCGCTGGGGCGATGAGGCCGCGTCCTCGGCGTGGCCTTTCGACGACCAGTCCGCGACGCGATTCGCGATCGTGCTCGACGCTGTCATGCAGGGGATGGTTCAGTACGGCGAGGAGGATGAGCCGGCGTATCGGCATGCCTCGATCGACATCTTCGTCGACCCCGCTGTGCACGGCCGAGGTGTCGGCCGCGACGCCGTGAGGACACTCGCCCGCTATCTCGTGCGCTCCCGCGGACACCACCGTCTGGTCATCGACCCCGCGGCGGACAACGAAGCGGCGATCCGGTGCTATGCCTCAGTCGGTTTCCGACCGGTCGGTCTCATGCGACGCTATGAGCGCGACGTCGATGGCGCTGGCTGGCATGACGGTCTACTCATGGACCTGGTCGCCGATGAGCTGGAGGAACGCGACTGAGCCCGAGCTTCCGAGCGCGGTTCAGGCACCGTCGGGAGGGCGGGGTTGTCGCAGGGCTATCGCTGCTGCGTCGCGCTTGCTGTCCGCAGCTCACCGGTGCAGGTTCTGGCAGCTCAGGGCGCGAGCGCCGAGCTCGATGTCCCGGTCGCGTCCACCTGCTCCGGTAGCACGGAGACGGCGAGATCAGCTCGTCGGTCAGCCTCGGCGTGGATGACGTCTCCCCACATCCTCGAGGGACAGGCGGCAGTACGCTCGCTGCGTCCGGTCCGAAGCTGAGTCGACGAAGCCGTACCGACGGATGGGAGAAGCTCGTGCAATGCCCGCGCTGCGGCCTGCAGAACAGAGCGGGGATCACCGCTTGTGCCCGCTGCGGCCTCCCAGCCCCGACGACACCGGCGGCCGACTACCCTTACCCCGGCTCATCCACGCCGGGTGGCGCCGCGGCGCAACCCCAATCCCAGCAGCCGCTGGCGCCACCGCAGCAGACACAGCCACCGCAGTGGACACAGCCACCGAGGCAACCGCAACCAGCGCAGCCGCCGCCGGGCTGGCCGCCTGCGTCGTCGGCCGGCACACCGGCGTACGGCAGTCAATCGCAGCGGCCGCAGTGGCCGACAAGCATCCCGACGAGCTGGCCGACCACCACACCAGCCACCTCGTCGACACGCACCTTCACGCCGAGCGCTCTCATCCTGGCGGTCTCCTCCTTGGTGTGCCTGGGGTACGCCGGCTGGGCGCTCACAGCCAGGCGTGGCATCTTCCAGGACCTCAGCGACGCGAACACCGTGTCGCTCGATGCCGCCACGAGGAGCGACGTCATTGACACGATCCTTTTCGTGGTGGCGGCCATTGTGGCCGTGATAGCCCTGGCCGTGTGGCTGGCGACGTTGCGGACGACAGAGCCGGCCTCAGCAGGGCTCGGGATCGTTGGTCTCGTCGTGAGCGGCCTCGGCGTTATTGCGGCGGTGACCGGCCAAGTCCTCGCGAGCAGGATCGCCGACGCGAGCAGCCAATCCGCGCAGGGTGACAGGGGGGTGTCGGCGACGCTCGTAACCGGTGGGGGGCTCGTGCTGCTGGCGGTCGGGCTCATGATAGGAGCCGTCGTCGTACGCCGGCGCCAGGACGCCGAGCAGCTCGCACCCGACGACTGGTCCAGCCGACCCCAGTGGTGACGGCTTGTCCGGCCAACCTCGGTGGTGACGGCTTGTCCGGCCAACCTCGGTGGTGACGTCTGGTCCAGCCAACCCCGGTGCGGTGGTGACGTGTGCTCCAGCCGACCCCGGTGGTGACGTCGAATTCATCCCGCATTGCGTGGGCTGCCTGCGGCTGTTCACCTCTGCGTGTCACGATGGAGTCGTGTCCATGCTGCGGCTGCCCGGCCTGCGTAGACGACCCCATATCTCCTGGTCCCACCATGACGAGCGACCGCAGGTCGTCGCCCACCGTGGCGCAAGCTCGGCGATGGCCGAGCACACGCTGAGCGCCTATCGGCGAGCTCTCGAAGACGGCGCCGAAGCGCTCGAGTGCGACATCCGACTGACGGCGGACGGGCATCTCGTCTGCGTCCACGACCGGCGCATCGACCGCACCAGCAACGGGCACGGAATCGTGTCCACCCTGCAGCTCAAGGAGCTCGAGGCCCTTGACTGGTCGTCGTGGAAGAACCCCTGGCAGGACCTTGACGACGAGGATCCCCAGGTGGACACCGACGGCGGCTCCATCCTCACCCTCGAGCGTCTCTTCGACACCGTGGCGGACTGGGGCCGGCCAGTCGAGCTCGCGATCGAGGCCAAGCATCCCACCCGCTACGCGGGTCTGGTCGAGACCCGGCTGATCGAGCTGCTCGATCGCTACGGCTGGGCGCGGCCGAAGCGCGCCCAGCTCTCCCCTGTACGAGTGATGAGCTTTTCCTGGCTGAGCCTGCGACGGTGTTTGGAACTGGCACCCCGCCTTGAGATGGTCTACCTGATGGAGCGGGTGCCGCTCCGCTTCCGCGACGGCACCTTGCCGCTAGGCGCACGGATCGCCGGACCCTCGGTGGAGATCATCCGGGCACATCCGGAGTACGCCGCCAAGGCGCATGAGCGGGGCAACCAGGTGCATGTCTGGACGGTGAACCAGGCCGCCGACATTGCCTTGTGCGCACGCATCGGTGTGGACGCGATCATCACCGACCGGCCGGGCGACGCGATGAGGCAGCTGGCCTCCGGCGGATATTGAAGCTCGACGCCCATACTGGATCGAGTCTGATTCAACCCGCCTTGGTGGCGGACCGTCGAGAGGACGCTATGGGCAAGAGGTCCCGCACTAAGACACCAGCGCCAGCCTCCGCTGATGGGGTTGCGCCGCGTCAGCCCTGTCCGTGCGGGTCCGGCCGCCGCTACAAGGCCTGCCACGGCAGCGTGGGCGGCGCCGCGCCGTACGTCGTGCGTACCTTCGATGGCCTTCCGGGGGAGTGCGACTGGGTCGCGCTGCGCGAGTTCGTGCCCGCCGCGACCGCGCCGCTACTGTTGCAGGAGGGCGTCTACGACGGCGCGGCCGACGGGCGCCACGTCACCGTAGCGAGCCTGCTTCCGGGCATCACCCCCGCCATGGTCAGGAAGAGCGGCCAGGTTTGGCTGGCGACCCAGGTGGCGCACCAGTCTTCCGACCCCAGCCGCGACTTCGCCGAGGCGCTGCGAATGGCGCTCGACGCCGACCCGGGGGACAGCGTCGTGATGGCGAGCCTGCCGACAAGTGGACCGCGCCTGCAGGACGTCGTCGATCCCGATGCCGCCTTTACGGTCACGGTGCTCGACGGGTTCGACTTCTGGTTCGACGAGGTGGAGGACCCGGAGGGATCCGTCGCCGCGACCCTGGAGAACCTGAACTCCTCGATCGACCCGACGCTTCGGTTGGAGTCGGTCGACGCGGCGTACTGGACATCCGTCGGCACCAAGGAGCACCTGCGCTGGGTAATGCCGCACGACGAGGACGCCCTGCTCACGGCGCTGGCGCGGCTGCACTCGGCGGGCGGCGACCAGCTGCTGCCCGAGACCCGGCTGGTCGGATCCTTCCGCGCGCATGGGCTGCTCGTCCCGGTCTGGGACCTGCCGGTGGGAACGGGCGCCGCTGCCCTGGAGGAGCCAGCGACGGCGTTTGCCGGGCGCCTGGCCGAGGCTCTCGACGACGACACGCCGCTGAGCGGGCAGCAGCGGTCGGCCCGCAACGGGCTCGCGAACCGGCAGATCACGATTCGCTGAGGCGGGCACGGGCGCGCGACGAAAACCGGAGCCGAGCCCGCTGAACGGGACGTTTTCCGGCCCGTTCGCGGTGATGCCTGACGATTTCGACGAGAAACGCGGCACTTTGCCGCTGTTCGCTTGTTTCGTGGTGCCGGATCAGTTTAAACTTCCATCACACCCGGCCGTTGCTGTATCCCCCGTCAGTAACGGCCGGGTTTTCCAGCGCGCGCAGGTTGTTGCTCGGAATCCCCAGCTGTCGGATCCGCCGTGTGCCGCCTTTTCAACGAGCGTCCCGATCGAGCCTCGCAACGCCCGCAGGTTCCGGCCCGGCCCGTCCCCTCCCAGGCGGGGCCCTGCCCAGACCAGGCCTAGGCCCAGGCGAGGCCCAGGCTGGCTGCCTTTCCCATGTGCACACTGCGTATGCAGTGTGCACATGGGAGATCTGCCGTGCGGGAGGTGCACTTGCCAGGTGAACATGGCAAATGCCAGGCGGCCAGGCGGCCAGACGGCCAGGGTCGCCGGCGGGGGGCTGGGGGGAGTCGGGCGGTGGCGGTGGCGTGGCTGGCGGACTCGAGCGGTGGCGTTGGCATGTGCACACTGCGGGCGAGGCGGCCTGGTGTCGGCCGGCGCCGGCGGGGTGGCTGGGGAGAGACTCGGGCACTGGCGATGGGTAGGGCAGTGGGGCTGGCTGGGAGAGACAGTGGCGGCACTACGCCGGCGGCAGAGGAAAAGAGACGGCGGCATTACCCCGCCGGCAGATGGAGAAGCGGCGGCCTCAACCGGTGCGGGCTCAGATCAGAGCGGGTCACGGACGATGGGGCACGACATGCACCGGGGACCGCCCCGGCCCGACCCAAGCTCGGAGCCCGAGATTTCCACCACGTCGATTCCCGCCTCGCCGAGCCGCTCGTTGGTCTCCACGTTTCGCTCGTACGCGACGGCGATGCGCGGCGCGATCGCCAGTGTGTTGTTGCCGTCGTCCCACTGCTCGCGTTCGGCCGTGACGGGGTCCAGGCCGGTGTCGATCTGGCGGAGGGTGTCGATCCCCATCGCCTTGGCGGCGGCGACGAGGAACGGCTCCGCGGGGGCCACCGCCAGCTCGATCAGCGCCTCGTCGTCGTGCGGCTCGAGGCACGTCACCGCGTAGGCCGCCAGGTCGTCGGCCACCTTCGGATACATCACGATCGCGTCGGCGTCGACCATCGTGCATACCGTGTCCAGGTGCATGGTCGCTCGTTCCTGGGCGATGGGCACGGCGAGCACCGTGTGTGCCACGGCGTCGGCGAAGACGCCGCGCGCGAACCGTTCGGCACCTGCCGGCGTCGTGCGCTCCCCGACTCCGACCGCAATCACGCCCGGCGCCAGAAGCAGCACGTCGCCGCCCTCGAGATGCTCGGCCTGCCAGCCGTGCACCCGGGGCACCCCGACGAAGCGGGGATGGAACGCGTAGATCAGTTCGGTGAGCTGCGTCTCGCGGGCCCGGGCCGGCATCGCCAGGCTCGTGACCGCGACCCGGTCGCGCAGCCAGACTGACGAGTCACGCGTGAAGAGCAGGTTGGGCAAGGGATCGACCAGGAAGTCGTCGTGGCCGAGCAGGCTCGTGACGAGCCCGAAGCCGCCGCGGACCTCGTCGTTGCGGACGCCGGAGGTGATGGCTGCTGCGAGCTCCTCGGCGGAGAGCTGGTTCAGCCAGCTCTGCAGATAGGTGCGGAGGGTGTCGCCGAGGCGCAGACTCGCTGTTACCTGCCCGATGGCCTGCTCGCGGGCAGTGGCTTCCTGAAGTGTCTCGACCAGCAGTTCCAGCAGGTAGAGCACCTCGACCTGGCGCTCGCGCAGCGCCTGGGCGAACGCGTCGTGCTCCTCCTGGGCGCGCCCGACCCAGGGAATGCCGTCGAAGAGCAGACTGTCGTTGTTGCGGGGAGTCAGCCGCTTGAGCTCCGGGCCGGGGCGGTGCAGCAAAACGGTACGCAGCCGGCCGACCTCGCTGTCGGCGCCGCCTGCAGTTGTGCTCGTTTCGGTCATGGCCGAGAGCCTAGTCAGTCTTGCGCATCCATAGCCGCGTCGCGGCGGCGATCGCGTCGGCGAGCACGGCCTTCACGGGGCGTTCGAGCACCACCGCGGCAGCGGCGACATCGTCGTACTCCGGCTGGACGTTGACCACGACTCCGTCGGAGCGGGCCACCTTGACGCTGACCCGCTGACCGTCGACAGTCACCTCGGAGAACTCGCGACCAAGGGCGGTCTTCGACACCTGCGACTCGCGCAGCCCGATCGCCGGCGTCTCGGCGAAGATGGCCTGCCGGACGGCCTCGGCGGCCTGCGTCGACACGAGGACGGACAGGGTGTGTGCCGGGCGGCCCTTCTTCATCATGATCGGCGTGAGCCAGGCGTCGGAGGCACCGGCGTCGAGGAGGAGTTGGAGGATCGTAGGCCACAGCCTCGGGTCAAGGTCGTCGACGTTCGTTTCGAGGACGATCGCGGTGCCGCGCTCGTCGCCGCCTGGAGCGCCGGTGGCGCCCGCCGCATCACCGACGAGGAGCCGGACGACGTTGGGGTGGCTGGCGAAGTCCTTGGCGCCGGCGCCGGTGCCGACCCGCCGCACCACCATCACCGGCTGCCCACCCCAGGCCGTGACCCAGTGCGCGAGCAACGCCGCCCCGGTCGGTGTGCACAGCTCCGAGGCAGCCGGACCAGCGTACGTCGCAATGCCTCTGAGCAGCAGCACCACCGCTGGAGGCGGCACGCTAAGCAACCCATGCCTCGTCGAGACGCTGCCCGACCCGACCGCGACAGGGCTGCAGTGCAGCTCGTCGAGGCCGAGCGACACGAACCCGGCGCACACGCCCACGATGTCGGCGATGGCGTCGAGAGCCCCGACCTCATGGAAGTGCACCTCGTCGGTTGAGACCCCGTGCACCTCAGCCTCCGCCTCGCCGAGCGCGGCAAAGACCGCCTTGGCGTGGGCGACGACGGCCCGGTCCAGGTCGGAGCTCGCGAGCAGCCCCATGACATCGCCGAGGCCCCGATGCGTCAACGAGTCCGCGACCGACAGATGGACGCGTTGGGCACGGAGCGCGCCGCGCTGCACCCGCTCGACGCTCATCTCGACCGGTTCCGGGGCGACCGCCGCGATGGCCGCCTCGATCACGGTTGAGTCTGCCCCGGCGTCGATGAGCGCTCCGAGCAGCATGTCGCCGCTCGCGCCCGAGGCGGCGTCGATCCAGCCGATCATCGAGGGGGTCTCGGTGCGGCGTTGCGCGCGACCCGCGCCGCGAAGACGCCGGCGCCGAAGCCGTTGTCGATGTTGACCACGCTGACGCCTGGTGCGCAGGAGTTCAGCATTGCTAGCAGGGCGGCCAAGCCTCCAAATGACGCGCCGTAACCCACGCTCGTCGGGACTGCGACAAGGGGGACTCCCGTCAGTCCTCCGACCACGGACGGCAGCGCCCCTTCCATTCCGGCTACGACGACGAGGCAGTCTGATGCGGCAAGGCGGTCCCGCACTCCCAGAACCCTATGCAGGCCCGCGACGCCGACATCGGTGATGACCTGGGTCTGGGCGCCGAAGACGCGAGCGGTCAGGGCCGCCTCGCCGGCGACGGTCGCATCGGACGTGCCGGCCGAGACGACGGTGACGAGCCCGCGGGGCTCAGGCAAGGCGCCGACGGTGGCGACCCGGGCGACGCTGTCGACGACCGCGTCGGCGAGGTCGCGCTGGAGGGCCGCCATCGCCTCGTCGCTGAGGCGGGTCGCGAGCACGGCTCGGTCGGCATGTGATGTGTGCAGCCGGCTGAGGATCTCGACCACCTGGGCGGGCGACTTGCCGGCGCCGTACACGACCTCCGGGTCACCGGTGCGGGTGGCGCGGTCGAGGTCCAGGCGGGCATAGCCGAGGTCGAGCGACGAGGGGACAGCGGTGGCCGCGGGCTCCGTACCAGGAGAGTTCGTCACGCGGCCGAATCTAGCGTCTCTAGGCTGGGGCCCATGCCTGGTGTGCCCCCTGCTCGATATGCCTACCTCGGCCCGGAAGGGACCTTCGCCGAGGCGGCGCTGCGCTCGCTGCCGGCGGCGGCCAAGGCCGAGCTCCAGCCGTGCGGCTCCGTCGCCGCGGCCCTCGACGCCGTCCGAGATGGCGACGCGGACTATGCAGTCGTGCCGATCGAGAACTCCGTGGAGGGGCCGGTGCCGGTGACCCTCGACGCGTTGTTCACCGGCGACCCGTTGATGATCACGCGCGAGATCCACGTCGAGGTGCAGTTCGCTCTGCTCGCCAAACAGGGAACCCGGGCCGAGGACGTCCGCAGGGTGGCGACGCATCCGCACGCCGAGGCGCAGTGCCGCCGATGGGTGGCCACCCATCTCCCCGACGCGGAGGTGGTCCTCGAGGCGTCCACCGCACACGCTGCCGCGATGGTGTCGCTGCCCGACTCACCCTATGACGCCGCCATCTCCGCCCCGATCGCCGCCCGGACCTACCGGCTCGCCACGTTGGCGAGCGCGATCGCCGACCGGGCCGGCGCCATCACCCGATTCGTGCTGGTCTCTCGCACCGCCGCCCCACAGCCGCCCACCGGCGCTGACAAGACGTCACTGGTGGTGTTCATCCACGAGAACCGGCCGGGCGCGCTGCTGGAGTTGCTCGAGCAGTTCTCCGTGCGGGGGGTCGACCTGACCTGGATCCAGTCGCGGCCGACGGGCTCGGCCCTAGGCAAGTACTGCTTCGCGATCGACGCCGAGGGCCATGTCTTCGATGCCCGCGTCGGCGAGGCACTGATGGGTCTTCGGCGCACGTCTCACGAGGTGCGATTTCTCGGCTCCTACCCCCGTGCCGACAACATCGTGACACAGGTGTCGGCGGGTACGTCGGACTCCGACTTCGCCGAGGCCGCCGCCTGGCTCAGCCGGCTCCGCACGCCCTGACCGCCCACGTCAGCGGTGCGCGCGCGAGGACCCGGGCAGGGCTGCGCGCGAGGACCCGGGAGCTGCGGACCACGCCAGGGATGCGGTCACCCGACCGTACGGATGGGGCGGGCGAGCGGCTCACCCCGCGCCGTCACGGGCGAAGCCGATGGCTTCCTCCTCCTCCGGAGACAGCTGCTGGTTCGCCGACCAGGTGGACACGTTCTTGGCGTAGGTTCGCGAGTCGCTGCGCCCGTAGATCGAGGTCAACACGACACCGTCACCCCCGTCGTCGAGCAGCGCCATCGACCAGGACAGGTGGCCGCCCATGTCGCCGAAGGCGTCGTAGCGCACCACCGCCAGGTGCCTCAGGGCGGTGGTCGTGCTGAGCTTGAGCGCCTCGATCTCCGCTGTGACCGCGTCCGACGACAGGGGGCCGCTGGGCCGGCGCGTCGCGGCGCGGAGCTTCGGTCTCGGTCGGCGTCCCGGCGACGGACGCGCGCCGGCGCGGCGCCAGGCGGCGAGTGACAGGGCGAGCCCGATGGCCGCGACGATGAGCGCGGCAAGACTCAGCCAGCTGAGGACCGTGGAGTCGAAGGACACGCCAGGAGCCTAACGAGGACAGCGCCCAGCCGGCGTCAACGGGGGACGCGGATCAGCAGGACGCCAGCCTCGATCTCCGCGCGGATCTCGGTGCCGGGGCCCACCGTGTCGCCGTCGAGCTGCCGGGGCGTTGTGTGCGCGGCCGTGATGATGACCGAGCGGCCAGTGAACCGGTCGAGCCGTTCGTCGGTGTGCCGCCGTTTGGCCATCACCCTGACCAGGACGGGCAGCCAGCCGAAGAGCCGACGCGGCGCTACCACGACCACGTCGAGCAGGCCGTCGTCGATCTCGGCGTCCGGCAGTAGTGGGATACCTGCCTGGAGACTGCCGACGTTGCCGATCACCACGGTGCGCGCCCGCCGGCGTACCGGGTCCGCCCCGTCCATGCTGATGTCGACCCGGACCGCGGGATAACGCAGGTGACGTGCCCCGGCGACGACGTACGCCGGCCAGCCGATCCGCGCCTTGAGCGCGTCGGGCGCGCCGTCCATGATCGCGGCGTCGAGGCCGAGCCCGGCCATCACCACGAAACGAGTCGCCAACAGGTCGTCGCCCTCGATCTTGACCACGTCGACCGCGCGGTCTTGTCCTCGCAGCACCGTGTCGAGCGCGAGCTCATGCGTCAGCGGGATGTTGAGGTTGCGCGCCAACAGGTTGCCGGTGCCGGCGGGGATGACACCGACGGGGATCCCCGTCCCGGCCATCTCGCCGCAGACGACACGCACGGTGCCGTCGCCGCCGGCCACAGCCACGACGTCGGCTCCCGCCGCGACAGCTGCCCGGGCCATCGAGGCTCCGGCGTCGTCCACGGTTGTCTCGAACCACAGGGGCTCGTCCCAGCCGACGGCGCGCACCGCCACTCCGACCTTGGCCTTGAAGGCCTCTGCGTCGATGATCCTGACGGGGTTGAGGATCACGGCGAGCGTGCTGGCGTCGTCGAGCACCACGGGCTGGTTAGCTCCGGGCATGCTGCGTTCGGGGCCAGCGACCACGGTCTGGAACATGGCCGACGTGACCAGCACAACCACGCTGCCGAGCAGCCACCCAGCCACGACGTCGCTCGGGTAGTGCGCACCGAGGAACACCCGATCGGTTCCGACGAGCGCGGCGGTTCCGACGCATACGACGCCTAGCAGTGTCCGCGACCGGGGGCTCGCGGCGCTTCGCCAGCCGACGATCATCAGCACGCCCATGACGGAGGCGATGCCGGTGGCGTGCCCGGAGGGGAAGGAGAACCCCGAGATCTGGTGGGGGATGTGTGGGCGTGGTCGGTCGATCAGCAGTTTGAGGAGCACCCACATCGCCTGGTTGACGATCAGGACGGAGACGATCCAGGCCGCCTCCCGCAGCCGCCGGCGCAGCAGGAAGACGATCGCCAGCAGTCCGAGTACCACCGCGTCCACCACGGTGCGGCTCGCGCTGGCGACGCCGAGGAAGAAGCCGGACCAGCGGGTACCGTCGACGGCACCGTGCCACGCACGCACCACGCTCACATCGAAGGACATGAGGGGTGCGTAGCGTGTCGCGACGAGCACGGCGACGACGACCAGGGCAACGGTGAGACCGGCAGCCGTCAGCGCCGCCCGCCGCCGCGCCGCCTGCGAATCAGTCACGTCGGTCTCGAGTCTCTCGGTACAGCATCCGGATGTAGCGCGGTCAGGGTCGAGCCACCGAATGTAACGCTAAGGCTGCGCTCACTCGAAATAGCCAGCCGCCGGAGGGAAGCGGGTCGATACGCTGGGCCGGTGATCGATCTGCGCACGCTACGCGACCATCCCGAGCAGGCCCGTGACGCCCAGCGGCGACGCGGGCTGTCGCCGGACCTCATCGACGAGATCCTGGCCGCGGACGAGGCGCGTCGTGCGTCGATCGTCGCCTTCGAGCGGCTTCGCGCCGAGCAGAAGTCGCTCGGCGTGCAGGTCGCCCAGACCCAGGGTGAGGATCGAGCCGCCCTGCTGGCGAGCACGAAGACGCTTGCGCAGCGCGTCAAGGCGGCAGACACCGTCCAGGGCGAGGCCGAGGCCACCTTTTATGAGTCGATGCTCCAGCTGCCCAACCTGGCCTCACCTGAGGCGCCTGCCGGCAGCGAAGACGACTTCGTCGTACTCGAGCACGTCGGCGAGCCGCGCAACTTCAAGGCCGACGGCTTCGAGCCGCTCGACCATGTCGAGCTCGGCAAGCGGTTGGGGGCGTTCGACATCGAGCGCGGCGCCAAGGTGTCGGGGGCGCGCTTCTACTACCTGACCGGTGTGGGGGCGATGCTCGAGCTGGCGTTGGTGCAGATGGCGATGGAGCGGGCGCAATCCAGCGGCTTCACGCCGATGATCCCGCCGGCGCTGGTCAAGCCGCGGGCGATGGAGGGCACCGGTTTCCTCGGCCAGGCGGCCGCCGACGTCTACCACCTGGCGGACGACGACTTCTATCTGGTGGGTACGTCGGAGGTGCCCCTCGCGGCGTACCACTCCGACGAGATCCTCGAGATGGCGACCTTGCCACGCAGGTATGCGGCGTTCAGCCCGTGCTACCGCAAGGAGGCCGGCTCCTACGGCAAGGACACCCGCGGCATCTTCCGGGTGCACTGGTTCGACAAGGTCGAGCTGTTCACCTACACGACGCTGGAGGAGTCGTATGCCGAGCACCGGCGGTTGCTCCAATGGGAGAAGGAATGGCTGGAGCTGCTCGAACTGCCGTTCCGGGTGATCGACGTCGCGGCGGGCGACCTCGGCCTGTCGGCCGCCCGGAAGTTCGACTGCGAGGCGTGGATCCCCACGCAGGGCAAGTATCGCGAGCTGACGTCGACGTCCAACTGCACCGAGTTCCAGGCCCGCAGGCTGGGGATCCGGGGGCGGTTCGAGACAGGTGTGCGCTCGCTCGCCACACTCAACGGCACCGCGTGTGCGATGACCCGCACGATCGTGGCGCTGCTCGAGAACCACCAGCAGCCCGACGGATCGGTGCGCGTGCCCGCGGTGCTTCAGCCCTACCTCCAGGGGCGCGAGACCTTGGTTCCCATCGCGTGACCCCGCGCCTGGTGGCGCTCGACATCGACGGGACCCTGGTCGACCACCACGAGCAGGTGTCGCCCACGGTGGTGAAGGCCGTGCAGGCCGCCCGCGAGGCGCGCGCCCACATCGTGCTGGCGACAGGCCGTTCGGTTTTCGGGATCGACCACGTGATCGACCTGCTCGGCCTGCCGTCTGGCCACTGTGTGGCAAGCAACGGTGCCGTGACATTCACCTACCCGCCGACCGAGATCAGGACGGCGATCACGTTCAACCCTGAAGCGGCGGTGCGGATGGTGCTCGAGCACGTCCCGGACGCCTTGGTCGCGGTGGAAGTGGTAGGGCGCGGTTATCGGACCAACAAGCTCTTCCCGGAGGGGGAGATCACCGGCGAGATGTGGCTGGAGTCGCTCGACGATCTCGTCAGCGAACCGGTCACCCGAGTGGTCATCCGTGACCCCCAGTCGTCAGCGGAGGACTTCATCGCGCTGGCGGAGTCACTGGGCCTGCACGGCACCAACTACTTCGTCGGATACACGGCGTGGCTCGACCTCGCGCCGGAAGGCGTCTCGAAGGCGTCGGCGCTCGCCGACGTGGCGGCCGAGCTCGACGTGGCACAAGGCGACGTACTCGCGATCGGTGACGGTCGAAACGATCTCGAGATGCTGACCTGGGCCGGTCGCGGCGTGGCGATGGGTCAGGCGCCGGACGACGTGAAGGCGGTTGCCGACGCCGTCACGGACCCCATCGCCGATGACGGTGCGGCCACTGAGATCGCCCGCGCCTTCGGCTTCACCCTCTGACTGTCCGCCCCACGGGGTCACTCGTGCAGCCGTGGGTTCAGGCCACGGGCTAGCGGGCTCGCCACTCGTGCTCGAGGATCGACATGACGACCTCGTCGTGGAAAGCGCCGTCGTGGAAGACCGCATCACGGCGCTGTCCCTCCACGACGAAGCCAGCCCGGCGGCACGTCGACAGGGCACGCGCGTTGAATGCCCACGTCTGGAGCTCGATGCGGTGCAGCCCCATCTCCTGCAAGCCGTAGCGCACGAGCACGCGGACCGCGTCACCCCCATAGCCCTGACCGGTGTGCTCGTCTCCGACGATGATCGCGAGCGTCGCTCCCCGGTTGCAGGCATCCACTCCCCACAGCGTCAGATGGCCGATCAGGTCACCGGCGGCCAGCGTGACGATGCTGAAGCCGACGCTGGCGCCGCTGTCATTGGCGCTCCACTGGCGAAACATCTCCCGAGCTGCCGGTGACGGTCGGGGGCGCAGGTTGTTTTGCTGCAGTACGCCGGTGGCCGCTTCATGCCACCACTGCTCGAGCAGCGGCAGGTCGTCGTCGTGCAGGTCGCGCAGCCGCACCCGCTCTCCCACCAGGAGCGAGCGCGCGGAGTCCTGCGCCTGGCTCATCTCCTCCCACGGCGGCATCGCGGGCGGTCCTACACGCCGCAGAGCCAGTCGTCGCCGGGCTGCGGGGCGACGTCTGAGTCCGTGGCGGCGAACGGCCGCTGAAACGTGAACGCGTACGGGGTGGGGCCGAGAATGCGCAGCGCGGCGACCCGCTCCTCGGCGTCCGCCACGGTCGGGCGGGCGCCGGCCGGCACCCACCACAGGGCGGTGTAGGCAGCGCGGATCGGGGTGAACCACTCGCGTCGGCGGCGCATCACGGCGGCGTGCTGGGCGCCGTACACAAAGCCCGCGAGCGCCTCGAGCGACTCCCAGGTCGACATGTTGATGATGAGCCTGTCGTCATCGAACCCGCGCACTGCGGTCGCGTCGCCGTCTTCGGTCTGGAGCCTCCACACGAAGCCCGGTGACGCCTCGGCGAGAAGGTTGATCGGCTCCAGCAGATCAACGAAGTCGCGAAGCTGCGCTGAGTCGAGCGGCGACTGCGGCAAGGCGATGTTGACCTGGGCGAGATGGTGGCCGCTGGCCTTGCTCATGGCCTGGACTATAACGCTGCCCCGCGCGGTCGGCGCGAAGACGGGACGCCTAGCCGGCCAGGGCGAGCCCCTAGGGTCGGATCGTTCGACGAGGGTTGGAAGGGCTTAGAGGTTGACGGTGAAGATGGGCTCGGTCGTCGGTTGCTGGGAACCGCCACCCGGCTCGATGGTCACGGCGAGGCTCTTGGCGTCGAGAGCGGCGTCGGGCAGCCGCACCGTGGTGTTCGACCCCTCAGGTGTGAACGTCCCGGCGGGGACGGGTTGGCCGGAGACCGTCCAGGCTTCGTAGACCTTGTCGGCCGGCAGGTCGGGAAGGTTGGAGGCGATGAAGAGCGCGGTGCCCTGGCTGCGTGAGCGCACGACCGTGCCGGCTCCCCCGTCGCTGAACGTGCCCGACGAGGTCTGGACGTCGCTCGCGCCGAGCACCTGGGTGAGCTGCTGAGTCTGGGCGAGCGCCTGGTCGGCGCTGTTTCGGCTCTGGATCGCCCAGCCGCCGAACCCGATCGCAGCCAGCACCGCGGCGGCCGCCAGCAGTGCGGAGACGCGACTGGCCCGTGAGCGCTGGAGCGGTACGACGTTGGTCTGCTCATCGCCAGCGGCTGCGGGGCCGGCGTGCCTGCCGCTGGAATGGTTCGCTCGGTCGCCCTCGGGCTGGTCGGTCGAGATGGTGGGCGGGGTCTGGGTCGCGGGCAGCTCAGTGACCTCAGCGAGCCGGGTCTGCGCCTGCTTCGGCTCGGACTCGAGTCGGTCTTGCACGGTCACGGCGATGCTCGCCAGGACGGAGGCGCGGAGAGCGATCGGCGGGTCGGCGGCTACAGCTTCGGACAGTCGAGCGGTGACGTCGCGCATGTCAGCCACCTCCTTGGTGCAGTTAAGGCATTCGGCTAGGTGCGCTTCGAAGTCCTGGGCCTCGTCAGAGCTGAGTGCTCCAACGACGTACGCATCAGCCTGGGGGTGGGCGTCGTTCATGATGCCTCCCCCAGCTGTGTGCGCAGGCGCTTCATCGCGTCGCGAATGCGGGTCTTGACGGTGCCGAGCGGCACCTCGAGGAACTCGGCGACCTCGCGGTGGCTGCGCCCTTCGAAGTAGGCGAGCTGTACGGCGGTGCGTTGTCTCTCGGGAAGCTTCTGCAGAGCATCGCGAACCCGTCGACCTTCGTCATGAGCGACCACGATGTCTGATGTGTCTGTAGCGACCGGCTCGACTGCGGAGTCGAAGTGGCGCTGGTCACGCTGGATGCTGCGTTCCGACGACCTGACCCGGTCGACGGCCTTGCGGTGAGCGATGGTGTTGAGCCAGGCACTCGGCGACCCCTGGCTGGGGTTGAACCGGGGCGCCGACTTCCAGGCGTCGACGTAGACCTCTTGGGTGACTTCCTCGGCCTGAGCCCTGTCACGCAGGACGCTGAGCACGATGCCGAAGACGGTCCGCGACGTGGCGTCGTAGAAGCCGGCAAAGGCGGTTTGGTCTCCCCCAGCTACTCGAGCGAGGAGCTCGACCAGCTCAGCGGTCTGGGTCTGCGATCGCATGGTGTCTACTGTGCCACGCACCGTGAAGGCTGCAGGGGACGGCAGGGCGAACCAGGGAGGTGTCCAGACCAGTGTGGTCATAAGCCGTTCTTCCTTGCTGAGATACTTCCCCGGTGGGAAGAGGCCGCCCGTAGGCGCCCTCTCCCCACCAACCGAGAAGGGAAGCGGTCACATGTCCGGGGGGGACAGGACCGTGTCGATGAGGTAGACCGTCGCGTTGGCGGTCTGCACGCCACCACAGATGACCTTCGAGTCGTTGACCTTCAAGGTGTCACCTGAACCGGTGACCTTGACGTCCTTGCCCTCGACTGTCGTCTGCGTACCGGTAAGGTCGGCAGGCGCGATCTGGCCAGGCACCACGTGGTAGGTCAGGATCTGCGAGAGCAGGTCCGAGTTCTTCGGGTCCATCAGGGCCGTCACCGTCTTCTTGTCCAGCTTGGCGAAGGCCGAGTCGACGGGAGCGAAGACGGTGAACTGGTCACCGTTCAGCGTGTCGACGAGGTTGACCTTCGGGTTGAACTGGCCGGAGACGGTCGCGGTCAGGGTCTTCAGCAGGGGGTTGTTGCTCGCTGCTGTCGCGACCGGGTCCTGCGCCATACCGGAGACCGAGCCGGATCCGTTGGGGACGGCCTTTGCGTAGGCGGCGCAGCCGGATCCGACGAGGTTCGCGGCCGGGTCGGCCGACGGAGCGGCGGACGAGGACGGGGCCTCGTTCGAGGGTGCTTGGCTGCTGCTCTGGGTGCTGGAGTCGCTCGTGTTGGTGCCTCCGGCAGTGTCGCCACTGTTACCCGACGAGCAGCCGACGGCGCCGAGCAACGCGATCGTGCAGGCCGAGGCTGCAACGGCCTTTGCTGGTGTGAATCGCATGATCTGGACTTCCTTTTCTTGGATGTTGCTTGTCGTGGATATGGATGGTTGCCTCATACGTCCTGTCAGGCGACGGTGACGTCTACGCTGTGCCAACCTGTGGCACCGTTGGGTCGAGGCGGGACCCTACGGGCAGTCTGTGTGTAGCCGGATTGGTCGGTGGCCCTGACCTGGATCTGGTGGCTGCCGGCGTCGGCGTCCCACTCGTAGACCCACTGTCGCCAGGTGTTGATGCTGTCGGCGGCAGCCAGGCGAGCTTCGACCCAGTTGTTGCCGTCGACGCTCACCTCGACCTTCTGGATGCCCGTGTCCTGGGCCCAGGCCACGCCGGCCACGGCGTTGGTGCCGGTCTTGAGGCTGGCGAACGACTTGGGGACGTCGATGCGGCTGAACGTCTTGATCGGCGCCTCGGCAGCGAAGCCGCGGTCGGTCCAGTAGGCGTGGAAGTCGGAGAACTTCGTGACCTCCATGTCGGTCAGCCACTTCGTGGCCGACACGTATCCGTAGAGGCCGGGGACGACCATCCGGGCGGGGAAGCCATGCTCGATCGGGAGCGGTTGGCCGTTCATGCCGAGGGCGATCATGGATCCGCGATCGTCGGTCAAGGCTCCGAGCGGGGTACCGATCGTCATGCCGTCGACGCTCGTCGACTTGATGGCGTCGGCGTCGGGGCTGATTCCGAGCTGCGCGAAGAGGTCCTTGGTGAGCACACCGAGCCAACTGGCGTTGCCGGCGTAGTGCCCGCCGACTTCGTTCGAGACGCAGGCCAGCGTGATCCGGCTTTCGGTGAGCGGCATGTTGAGCAGCTCGGCGAACGTCAGCTCGATCTCGTTGTCGACGAGGCCGTGGATCTTGAGCGTCCAGCTTCCGGCGTCGACCTGCGGAACCGACAGCGCGGTGTCGACCCGGTAGAAGTCAGTGTTCGGCGTGATGTACGGCGTGATGCCTGCCACGTTGTCGAGCGTCATCGCCGGCTGCAGCGTGGGAGCGGCGTCGGCGGCCTTGGGCAGCGTGATGGAGTCACGTGAGCGCGAACCCACGTCGCCGAAGACACTCGAGGTCCCGACGCCGACCGCAGCAACAGCGCCGCTGGCGAGGGCGGCCGCGAGGAAGGCCCTGCGGTCGAACCCGGAAGGGGCCGAGTTTTCGGACGAGCCCGATGACGGTCCCGCCGGCTTGCTTCGTGCGGTGGGCGCCTGGCGAAAGCCCGGCTCGGTGTCGGCGCCTGCGGTGCCGCTCGTCACGGAGACGAGCTCGGATTCGTGGGCGGGTTCGTGGGTGCCGGCGTCCGTCTCGGCGTCGGCCATGTCGCGGCTGGTGGTCCAGCGGCGGATGAAGAAGTAGAGCGCTGTGACGCTGACGATGAGTGCGACAACGGCGGGCAGTAGCTTGCTCGCCGCACCGACCAAGGTGGTGCGGTCGGCGGCGGCCGCGGCGAGGCCGACGATGCCCAAGACGGTGGTCAGGGCAAGGGCCGCCCGTCGGCTACGCCAGGCGATGATGCCGGTAGCCGCGGCCAGCACGGCGATCGCTGTGTAGATGCCCGCGAGGAGGAAGACCTTGTCGTTGGATCCGAGGTTTCTGATCGCCCAGTCCTTCACGGCGCCGGGTGTTGCGTCAATCACGCGCGACCCGACGGCCGTGATGGGCGTGGGTGCGCCACCAACGAGGACCGAAACGATCATCGATGCCCCGACCCCGGCGGCAGCGGAAAGGAGGCCGGCTGCTGCACCGAGAAGGAAGCGGGAACTTTTGGTGGTCGTCACGAGTGTGATTCGGCACGAGGTCACGATCGGATTGGACCCGATGTACCTTTCGCGTCTTTGATCCGCTACCCGTCGTGATCTGTCTGCCGGGCGCGGCCGGGTAGCGTTGGCGTGAGACGAGCCTCGCTTCGCTGACATTTGGTGGCGGTGGGGCAGTCGGCGGCAGCCGTCGACTGGAGACAGAGAGAGCACATGATCGGCACTGGGATCTACCACGCGTCAAACACGTCCGTCCTGGCGGTCGGTGCGCTCGACGCACCGCGCGTGGTGACATCGGGCGAGCTCGACGAGCGCCTCGACGCGACCTACCGGCGCGTCGGGCTGCGCGCCGGCCTGCTCGAGCGGCTCGTCGGTATCCAAGAGCGGCGTTGGTGGGCGGACGGCTTCACGTATGCCGACGGCGCCGCGGTCGCAGGGGCCAAGGCACTCGCAGAGTCTGGCATCGACGCGGCTCAGATCGGGCTGCTCGTCAACACGTCAGTCAGCAGGGCGCACCTTGAGCCGTCGACCGCCGTGTCGGTTCACCACGCGCTCGGCCTGGCGCCGCACTGCCTGAACTTCGACGTGGCGAACGCCTGCCTGGGCTTCGTCAACGCCATGCAGATCGCTGCCGCCATGATCGAGTCGGCCCAGATCGACTACGCGCTGATCGTCAACGGTGAGGACGCGCGACCCGTTCAGGAGACGACGATCGCACGGTTGTCGGGACCCGGGGTGACCAGCGCCCAGGTCATCGACGAGTTCGCGACGCTGACCCTCGGGTCGGGTGCAGCGGCCATGGTCCTCGGCCGGGCTGACCGTCACCCCGAGGGCCATCGTGTGGTGGGCGGCGTGACGCGCGCCAGCAGCGAGCATCATGAGCTCTGCGTGGGAGACATCGAGCGGATGCGCACGGACGCCAGGGGCCTGCTCGTCGCCGGCCTCGAGCTGTCGGCCGCGTTGTGGGAAGACGCTGCGGCCGAGTTCGACTGGGCCGCTGGCATGGACCGCTACGTCATCCACCAGATCTCACAGGTCCACACCGACGCACTGTGTCGACGGCTGGGAATCGACCCGTCGCGGGTGCCCCGCACGTTCCCGACGCGCGGCAACATCGGCCCGGCCTCGGTTCCCTTCACCCTCGCCCGCGAGGTCCAGGAGCTCGAGCCCGGCGACCGGGTGCTGCTCATGGGCATCGGCTCGGGGCTCAACGCCTCCTGCACCGAGATCCGCTGGTGACGGACGGGGCCACTCTGCCGCCGCACCCCCTGCCCGGTCTCGATGCCGCCTGGTCACGCCTGGTGACGGTCGCCGACGGCGACGGCGTGGCAAGGACCTGGCACGTACTGGACAACCAGGTGCCCGACCCCGAACTCACGTTGTTATGCGTCCACGGCAACCCCACCTGGTCCTACCTGTGGCGGCGGCTCCTGGCCGTGGCGCCGCCCGGATGGCGGGTGGTCGCACCCGACCAGCTCGGCATGGGCTACTCCGACCGGCTGGACTCCCCACGGAGTCTGCACCAGCGGGTGTCTGACCTCGGCCACCTCACCTCCGCGCTGCGTGTGCAGGGTCCCACGGTGACGGTCGCTCACGACTGGGGCGGGCCGGTCTCGCTGGGGTGGGCGGCAGCTCATCGAGACCAGCTGCGTGGTGTCGTGCTGACGAACACCGCGGTACACCTCCCGGAGCACACTGCTGGTCCGGTGCTGATCCGGCTGGTGAACCTGCGGGCGCTTCGCAATGTGGTGTGCGTGCGGACACCAACCTTCGTGCGGACGGCCACCCGGCTGTCCCGTCCACCGCTCCCTGTCGACGTCCGCAGGGCGTTCGCCG
Organism: Propionibacteriales bacterium; assembly: GCA_038238115.1. GTDB lineage: Bacteria > Actinomycetota > Actinomycetes > Propionibacteriales > Nocardioidaceae > JBBRYB01. The sequence goes on from JBBRYB010000012.1 coordinate 92,367, forward strand.
CTCCCTACGCGCACGCCCATCGGCGGCAGTCGGTGGCTGACTTCGTGGCCGACATCCCGTTCTCGTCCGGCCACCCGAGCCGCCGCACGCTCGATCGTGTCGCCCGGGAGACGGCCAGCCTCGACTCACCTGTGCTGCTGCTGTGGGGGCCACGCGATCCGGTGTTCGGGCAGGCCCACCTCGACGATTTGCTCGACCGGCTGCCACATGCCGACCTCCACCGCTATGAGGGTGCATCGCACCTGCTGGCTGAGGACGCCCCTCAGTACGCCGACACCGTGGTCCAGTGGGTGGGCGATCTCGGTCGGGTTCCCTCGGGGGCCGACGGTGCCGACACCGCTACGCGGTCGGCCTCCCCTGCCGCTACCCGCCCCGGGCAGCGGTTGCTGTTGCAGCGGCTCGGCGAACGTGCCGACGACCCCGGCGCCGCGATCGTCGACGTCGGCCGGCGGGTAGTCAGCTGGACCCTGCTGGCGAGGCGCGTGGAGGAGATCGCGGCAGGGCTTGCTGCGATCGGCGTACGTCGCGGAGATCGGGTGGCGTTGCTGGTGCCGCCGTCGGCCGACCTGACCGCGGCGGTGTATGCCGTCTGGCGCGCAGGCGCCGTCGTGGTGGTGGCCGACAAGGGGCTCGGGCTGCGCGGCATGGGCCGCGCCCTGCGAGGGGCTCGACTGGACCACGTGATCGGCACGACGCAGGGACTGCTGGCCGCACGCGCCATGTGCCTGCCGGGCACGAGGATCGGGGCAGGACGGACTCCTCGCCGACTTCTGCGCGCGCTGGGAGCTGATGTGTCGCTTGCGGACCTGTCCCGGCTCGGGCGCCGGATGGCCGCGCCAGCCATGGCCGTGGCGGACGACGAGTGCGCTGTCGCCTTCACGTCAGGCGCCACCGGCGCCGCCAAGGGCGTCGTCTACCGTCATCGCCAGGTCGAGGCACAGCTCGATCTCGTCCGGTCGACCTACGCCTTGACTGCTGAGGACCGGATCGTGGCCGCGTTCGCCCCGTTCTCGCTCTTCGGGCCGGCGCTGGGTATCGGCTCGGCGGTTCCCGACATGGACGTGACGTCGCCGGGCACCCTCACCGCGGCGGCGCTGGCTGATGCTGTCGCGGCGATTCGGGCCACGGTCGTCTTCGCGTCCCCCGCGGCACTTCGTAACGTGGTGTCCACCGCGGGAACCCTGACCGGATCACAGCGTGAGGCGCTGGCCGGAGTCCGGCTGCTCATGTCCGCCGGTGCACCCGTGCCGGCTCGGCTGCTGAGGGACCTGCGCGGAGTCCTGACCACTGCGGAGATCCACACTCCCTACGGCATGACGGAAGTGCTGCCCGTTACCGACATCTCGCTGCAGGGGATCGAGTCAGCGGGATCCGGCGAGGGGGTCTGCGTCGGAACGCCACTGCCAGGGGTGGACGTTGCGGTGAGCCGGCTGTCGATGTCGGGCGCGGCCGACGCGCCCTTGGTCGAGGGGCCGGGGCCGACCGGGGAGATCTGCGTCCGGGCCGCCCACGTCAAAGACCACTACGACGCGCTGTGGGGCACGCAGCGACTGAGCACCCGTGACCCCGGCTGGCACCGAACCGGCGACGTCGGGCATGTCGACCACCGGGGACGGCTGTGGATCGAGGGTCGGCTAGAGCATGTGATGACCACCCCGGGTGGACCAGTGACACCCATCGGGATCGAGCAGCGGGTCGAAGCGCTCGACGACGTGCTCGGCGCGGCGGCCGTCGGAGTCGGCCCGGTCGGCGTGCAGCAGGTCGCCGTCGTGGTGGTAACAGTGAACCGACCGCGCCCCGGGCGACCTCCGGTAGTGGCGCCACAGGCAATGACAGAGGCCGTGCGTCGGGTCGCCGGCGTGGAGGTGGCCGCTGTGCTGGTCACCCCGGCGCTGCCCGTCGACATCCGACACGCGTCGAAGGTGGATCGGTGCAGGGTGGCCGAGTGGGCCGCACGGGTCCTCGCCGGCCGCGAGGCCTGAGGCCGCCCGCCGTGAAGGTTCTCGTCACAGGTGCCACCGGCATGCTGGGGCGTGCGACCGCGCTGGCGTTGCTTGCTCGCGGCGAAGAGGTCACCGTGTTCCAGCGCGGCCGGTCTGCCCTGCCCTGCCGTGAGGTGCTCGGGGACGTCGCGGACGCCGACGTCGTGCAGCAGGCCACCGTCGGGCAGGACGCGGTGGTGCACCTTGCCGCCAAGGTCGACGTCGTCGGTCCCTGGGGGGACTACGTCCGGGCGAACATCGACGGGACGCGCAACGTCGTGGCCGCCAGCCGGTCGTCCGGCGTGGCGTCTCTGGTGCACGTCTCCTCGCCGTCGGTGGCTCATGCCGGGCGGGCGCTGGTCGGCGCCGGTGCCGAACCAGCTGACCCCGCAGGGGCTCGGGGCAGCTACGCCCGGTCGAAGGCGGTGGCGGAGCTCGATGTGCTCGCGGCCGACTCGTCCGACCTCGCCGTGCTGTGCGTGCGGCCGCATCTGGTGTGGGGGCCGGGGGACACCCAGCTCGTCGGCCGGATCGTGGCGAGGGCACGGGCGGGCCGGCTGCCGCTGATCGGCTCGGGCGCCGCGCTCATCGACACCACGTACGTCGACAACGCGGTCGAGGCGCTCCTGGCGGCGTTGGATGCCTGCCCCACCGTGCACGGTGAGTCGCTGGTGGTGTCCAACGGGGAGCCGCGCACCGTGCGCGAGATCCTGTCCAGGCTCTGCCGCGCCGCGCAGGCACCCGAGCCACGCTGGCACCTGCCGGTAGCCCTGGCCCGTCTCCTCGGGGCGGCGGTGGAGGACGCGTGGGCGCTGAGCGGCAGGCGGGACACACCGCCGCTGACCCGCTTCCTGGTCGAGCAGCTCACGACGGCGCACTGGTTCGACCAACGGCGGACCCGAGAGCTGCTGGGCTGGGCCCCGCGCGCCAGCCTGGACGACGGCTTCGTCGAGCTCGCCCGCTGGTACGCCGGGTGAGGCTGCGTTGCCGGGAGATGGCGCTGGAGTGCCGGGCGAGCCCCGCTGAGCGCCTGGGGATGCAGCCGCGGCCCTACAGGTACATGCCGCTGTTCTGGGAATCGCCCTGGTCGGGAGGCTGCTGTGGCCCACCGGGCAGCTGTGGTCCGGCCGGCATGCTGCCCGGCGGAAGGGCGCGGCGCATCTGCTCGAGCTGGGCGCGAGCGGCCATCTGCTGGGCGTAGATGGCCGTCTGGATGCCGTGGAAAAGACCCTCGAGCCATCCGACGAGCTGCGCCTGCGCGATCCGCAGCTCGGACTCGCTGGGCGTGTCCTCCCCGAAGGGCAGGCTCAGCCGCTCGAGCTCTGCGACGAGCTCGGGCGCCAGGCCCTGCTCGAGCTCCTTGATCGAGGCCTGGTGGATCTGGCGGAGCCTGACCCGGCTGGCCTCGTCGAGCGGTGCTGACTTCACCTCGTCGAGGAGCTGGCGGATCATGCTTCCGATCCGCATTACTTTGTCGGGTTCCTCGACCATGTCGGCGACGGAGTGACTCTCGTCGTCGTCGCCTCCGGCCGTTGCCATCTGGTTGGCGCCGACGACGATGACGCGCGGGTCGTCGTTGCGCGGGTCGTCGTCGGACTGCTGGCCTTGGCCTTGCGGTCGCTGGGTCATCCCGCCAGCCTACGTGGTGAGCACGACCTTGCCGATGTGGCTGCTCGCCTCGACGAGCTCATGGGCGGCGCGCACATCGTCGAGGGTGAAGGTCGCATGCACGATCGGACGGATCGTGTGGTCGGCGACGAGCGGCCAGGCGTTGGCCTCGACGCTGGCCACGATGGTCGCCTTCTCGTCGGCGGGTCGGGCGCGCAGCGAGGTGGCGATCACCGCGCCCCGCTTGGTGAGCAGCTTGCCGAGATCGAGCTCACCCGTGCGGCCGCCCTGCAACCCGATCACGACAAGTCGACCCTCGGTGGCGAGGGCGTCGACGTTGCGGCCGAGGTAGGCCGCGCCCATGTTGTCGAGGATCACGTCGGCTCCCGACTCGCTCAGCCGACGTACCTCCTCGACGAAGTCCTGCTCCTGGTAGTTGATCGCGAGGTCGGCGCCGAGCCGGAGGCATGCCTGCGCCTTTTCGGCCGAGCCGACCGTCACCACGACCCGGGACCCGAGGGCATTGGCCAGCTGGATCGCCATCGTGCCGATTCCGCCACCGCCGCCGTGGACGAGGAACACCTCGTGGGGCTGGAGCGCCGCGATCATGAACACGTTCGACCACACGGTCGTCACGACCTCCGGCAGGGCGGCCGCCTCCACCAGCCCGAGGTCGTCGGGGACCGGGAGGAGCTGGCCAGCCGGTACCGCCACCTTGTCGGCGTAGCCTCCCGCGGACAGCAAGGCGCAGACGCGGTCGCCGAGCTGCCACCTCGTCACCTCGTCGCCAACGGCAGACACGACACCGGCGCATTCGAGACCGAGTACGTCGGACGCGCCCGGCGGGGGTGGGTAGCTGCCCTGACGCTGCATGAGGTCCGCCCGGTTTACCGCCGAGGCCGTGATGTCGACGACGACGTCGCCAGGTCCGGGCGTGGGGTCGGGCAGGTCGCGGAGCTCCAGGACCTCCGGTCCGCCGGGCTCTCGGCACAACACGGCTCGCATGGCTGCCACCGTAGTCGGGACGGGCCGGCGAGCGACCGGGGCCACCGTGTCAGCGCGCGACCGGGGCCACCGTGTCAGAGCAAGCCGCTGGGCTGGCTATTCGCGGGCGGCGAGCTCGCTGGCGATGTCGATGCAGTCGGCGACGTCGGCCGGTGACCCGCCGCGTAGCGCCGCGGCGTAGCCGATCAGAAACGTCGTGACAGGGGCGGCCGGCCGCTCGACCTCGTGGGCTGCTTCGCGGGCCACGTCGAGGATGTCGTCGATCTCCACCTCGAGGTCGACGCCGAGCGCGTCGCACAGCTGCGCCGTCCACGTGCTGAGGCTCATCATTCCTCCAGAAGTCGTCGGCAACGCTCGACGTCCCCCCAGGTGTCGCAGTCGAGCGTCACCTCAGCATCGGTCGCGATCTCGGCCAAGGTCAAGGTGCGCACCGCGTTTCGCACGGCCGCGCCGTCAACGACGTCCAGGCGTGTCAAGGCGGCCGCGAGGGCGGTGCGTCGGTAGGCCGCTGCCAGCGGTTGACGTCGCCCGGCCGGGTCAAGCAGGAGTGCCCCGTCGACCGTCTTCTGCCCAGCTGCCCCGGGTGATGCGTCGGCCGCTCCTGCAGCAGTGACGAGCCGCACGACGGTCGGCTCGGACACGTTCGGCATGTCGCAGGCCAACACGACGACGACGGGCGCCTTCACGTGGCCAAGACCCGCTGCCATCGCCGCAACCGGACCACCGCCGGGGGGATGCTCGGACGTGAATGTCACGCCCGCGTGGGCTGCATGGGGCGGCCCCACGACGACGACTCGTTCCGCGCCGCCGACGGCATGCAGCGCTCGGGAGAGCAGTGTCTCGTTCCCAACGGTCAGTGAGGCCTTGTCCACGCCACCGAGCCTCCGCCCGCCGCCACCGGCGAGGATGATCGCGTCGAAGGGCTCCATCCGCGCATCTTCGCACTGGCGCACGGATGGGCTGCTGGCAGACTAGGGCCGTGCGCACCTCAGCGGTTCAGTTCGCGGCCGGTACCGATACCACGGCCAACCTGGAGATGATCAAGCGCCTCGTGGGCGAGGCGGCGCGGGCCGGGGCTGAGCTGGCCGTCGTACCGGAGGCCGCTATGCACGACTTCGGGGCACCGGACCTGCCGCTCGGGCCCGTCGCCCAGGCGATCGACGGCCCCTTCGTCGCCGCGCTGGCCGATCTCGCCCGGAGTCACGGCTTGGTGCTTGTGGCCGGCATGTTTGAAGTCTCGGGCGACCCCGACCGGCCGTTCAACACCCTTGTCGCGCTCTCGCCGGGCGGGGACGTGCTCGCGTCGTACCGCAAGACGCATCTCTACGACTCCTTCGGTTACCGCGAGTCCGACCGGCTTGCCAGCGCGGAGCCGTTGCCGACTGTGGTCGAGGTCGACGGGCTGACACTGGGGTTGATGACCTGCTACGACCTGCGCTTCCCCGAGTTCTCGCGCGCCCTCGTCGACGCTGGCGCTGAGGTGCTTCTCGTGCCGGCGGCCTGGGTGAGAGGCCCACTCAAGGAGGATCACTGGGCGACGTTGCTGCGAGCCCGGGCGATCGAGAACACGGTGTATGTCGTCGGCGCGGCCCAGACCGGCCGTGCCTACGTCGGATGCAGCATGATCGTCGACCCCATGGGCGTGGCCCTCGCGCGGCTGGGTGACGAGGAGGCGGTCGCGACGGCGGAGCTGTCCCCGGATCGTCTCGTCGACGTACGCGCCGGCAACCCGTCGCTCGCCAACCGGCGCCTCGGTGGCGGGGGGTGACAGCCGACATCAGCACTCGTCCGGCGCAGGGTTTGGCGCCCGGTGGGGGCGGTGCGACAATCGGGCCCGAGCCGTCTGAGCCGAGACGCTCGTGGAGGGGTGCCGGAGCGGCCTATCGGAACCGCCTTGAAAGCGGTCGCTGGCAGTGATGTCAGCCGCGGGTTCAAATCCCGCCTCCTCCGCCACGGTGGCTATCTGCGGTGACGCCTTCTCCGGCGAGCATTGCCGGTGCGTCATCTGGAGACCTGCGACTCGCGGTGCGACGTCGTGGTGAGTCCAGGGGTGGAGCCACGCCCGGCCGCTTCGTCGACGTACCGCCTGGGGACGGCGCACGTGCTGCGCGTGCTCGGGCCGCTGGTGATCGGGCTGGGATTCGTGTGGGTGGTGATCGCCTTCACCGGGCTGCCGGACCTAGTGCTGGTCGTGCTGGCGCTGGTCACCGTGATCGTGGTCGCAGCCACCGCCGTGCTGCTGCTCCGGCCACCACGGGTGCTGCTGCTCACCGCGGCGGGCTACCGCGTCTCGCTCGTCAGGGGAGCGGGAGAACCCGTCGCCGGATGGGCCCAGGTCGAGTCCGTCGACACCCGCCGAGTCGGTGACGCCGTGTCTCTCGTGATCTCGCTGGAGGACGGACGCAGCACCGTGCTTCCGCTGACACTCCTGGGGCTGCGCCACCTCGAGGCGCAACGGGAGGTGCACGAGCGCCTCAACGCGGCGCACGGCTATCGCCGTCTCGACTGGTCCTGACTCCGACTGCTGGTCCTGACTCCGACCGCTGGTCCTGACTTCAGACACCATGCGCCGCCGCGCTGGCGGCCGCCATGATTGCCGTGGCAGCGACCCGAGCTGGGCGCGATTGGAGTCTGGAGCCGACGCACCGATAGTCTGTGGCGTCGCCGTCTCGGCGCCACGGAGGTGTCGCATAGTGGCCTAGTGCGCCCGCCTGCTAAGCGGGTTGAGGGTAATCCCCTCTCGCGGGTTCAAATCCCGCCACCTCCGCCCTGACCAGCGAACACGCCGGAGCCGACCCACGCGGGCAGCCCCGGCGTTCGCGGGCGGCCCCGGCGTTCGCCACGTCGACGTCCTCGGTCTCCCAACCAGCCCATACCCGAGCGGCACACGGCCTCGTCATTGTTTGCCGAACGCCGACGCCTGCAAGGGCCGGAACCACCGCTCGTGCGCGGTCGGGATGCCAGCGGCAGACACGTCGGGCTACCCGGTGGCGTCGACGAACGAGTGGTGCTCGTGGGTGACATCCCACCGATCGTCCACCTTGCGCAGGCCTATGGTGAGCCGTAACCGGTGTTCGGGGTCGCGGTCGAACTCCGCGGGCGTGCCGCAGCGCAACAACGCGAATGCGAACGCGACGTCCGCGCCCGCGGTGACGTCCAGCGACTCAATCTCGAAAACCGCGCCGGACGCCTGCCACTGGAAGAAGCCTGGCCAGGTGTCGCGGTAGGCGTCGAGGCCACGGACGCCGCGCTCGGGCGGCGGCACGTCAAACATGACGATGTCGCGCGCATGGTCGGCCAGCACGGTTGGCATGTCACCGTCGTGGACCGCCGCCGCCCAGCGCTCGATCAAAGTGCGAATCTTCCGCTCGTCGTCGGTCATGGTTCCTCCTCATCAATGGATGGTGCCAGTCTCGACCAGCTCGACTTCGTGCGCGCCTGGTTGTACACGATCGCGACGAACCGCTGCCCGACCGCCTAACGACGTGCGATGTTGCCTTGTTCGTTTCGGACCCGCGTCAGGGCTCCGGAACATCTCTGCGCTGATGCGCTCCCACGGCTTCCTCCGGTGATGAGCGGCAGGTCGCGATGGCGTCCGGGGCGAGTCGTCGCCGCCGTCAGTTCGTGATCGAAGGCATGAGGTCGTAAGGCGCGACCGTGAACGCTCCCGTCGTGCTGATCATGACTGGCTGAAGGCCGATGGGGTGACCGTTGCGATAGGTGATCAGGGTGACCTCGGCGTCGCGACGCAGCTTCGTACCGAGAGCGACGGCGTACGCTGCCCCGCCCGTGGTCCCGTTCGTGAAGGTGACGCCGTTGTCCCCGTTGGAGCCGACGACGACGTCGGGCCCGATCTGCGTGTGGAGGTGTCCCGCGATAAGCAGGTCGACGCACCCACGGTCGAGGGCGGGCCGGCCCAGGTTTGCGTCGTGAACGAGAAGCGTCGTGACCCGCTCGCCTCGGTCGTTGGCACGGCAGGCAACGTCGGCGAGGCGGTCAGCCTGGTCGTCGAAGCTGATGCCTGACGTCGTACGCCATGAGCCGAGCCCGCTGCTGCGGGGATCAGCCACACCGAGCACCCGGATGCCCTCATCGGTCTGAACCGGTCGACCGTCGAGGACCGTGAAGCCTCTGTCGGACAGGTAGCCGCCCACGAAGTCCCCGTTGTCGTGGTTGCCCGCCACCGTGTACTTCTCGTCGATGTCGTCGAAGGCCGCGGCGACGGAGTCGAGGCTGAACGACTCCCACGGTTCGCCGGTCGAGGTGTCGTCGCCGCCGTCGTACAAGATCGTGGCACCGCCCGCGTCGCCGATCGCCCGCGCCACCGGGTCCATTCCGACGTTGTCGTGGCGGTCGGCGACGAAGAGGGCAACGGTGTCGCCCGGCCTGGGCTGGCGGAGCTGGCGTCCCAGGCCGGCGGCACGTTGGGCAAGGTCTCGGTAGAAGTGCAGCGACGTGTGGTAGCTGGTGAGGGCGCTCTCGATGAGCCGCTGACTGCCGGTCGTGATGAGTCCGCGCTGCACCTCGATCCGTTGCGCGTCGGACGGGATCGACGTGTCCGGGAAGAGGGAGCCGATCGGCTCCCACGAGTCCCCCGCCACCGCCGTGGTGTCCGATCTGTCGAAAAGTGGCTCGGCCGAGACGGCGGCGACGGCCACGGCGGCGCCGAGGACGGCGAACGCGACCCGGCGGCGGGTCAGCCCCTGCACGAGTTCACGACGGCGGCGCCCACCGAGCAGGAGCCACGCGCCCGGGCCCACGAACCCGATCGCGGCGCCCTTGAGCGCGTTGGCCAGCACCATGTCGTGCACGAGATCGGTGACCTTCGCAACTTCACCCTCGGGGTGGCTCCCGATCAGCGCGTAGCGCTGCAGCAGGCTCTGGTAGCTGTCGACCTGCGTCTTGCCGACGACGAGGTCGACGCCGAGCCTGGAGCCGGTGGGATAGCGAACATTCGGCAGGTAGGCGCCGAGGTCCACGGTCGCGTGGCCGTCGACAGTGGGGGAGACGGCGACGTCATGGCCGGCGATTACCGTCGTACGGGTGTCAGCGAGTAAGAGCAGGTATGCCGCGGGGACGGCCACGACCGCCCACGCCACGACGTATGCCAGCGCTCTGAGGGCGACGCGGACGCCACCTCGAGGCATGAGTCTGTAGACGCTGGGCACGTTCCGAGCGTACTGACCAGCCGCGCCGCCGGGGCCGGAATGCGACTAGCCGAGGCGCTCCCTCAACCCGTCGAGCTCGGTCCAGAGCACGGTCGGCAGCTTCTCCCCGAACTTGTCGAACCACTCCGCGATCTGCGGGACCTCGTCGCGCCACTCGTCCGGCTTGACCTCGAGTGCTGCGGCGATCTCGTCTCGCGTCACGTCAAGGCCCGTGAGGTCGAGCGAGTCGACTGTGGGCACGTGCCCGATGGGGGTCTCGACGGCCTCGGCGCGACCCTCGATCCGATCGACGACCCACTTGAGCACGCGGCTGTTCTCGCCGAAACCAGGCCACAGGAAGGAGCCGTCTTCGTCCCGCCGGAACCAGTTGACGTAGAAGATGCGAGGCATAGCGGCCTCGTCATGCTGCTTGCCGACCGTGATCCAGTGGTTGAGGTAGTCCCCGGCGTCGTAGCCGATGAAGGGCAGCATGGCCATCGGGTCACGGCGTACGACGCCGACCTCGCCCGTTGCGGCGGCCGTCGTCTCCGACGACAAGGTGGCGCCCATGAAGGTGCCGTGCGTCCAGTCGCGCGCCTCGGTGACCAGGGGGATGGTCGTCTTGCGGCGGCCGCCGAACAGGATCGCGTCGATCGGCACGCCACGTGGGTCGTCGTACTCAGCGGCCAGAATGGGGCACTGCTTGATCGGAGTGCAGAAGCGGCTGTTGGGATGGGCCGCAGGCTCGTCGGAATCCGGCGTCCAGTCGCGGCCCTTCCAGTCGGTGAGGTGAGCCGGCGGCTCCTTCGTCATGCCCTCCCACCAGACGCCGCCGTCGTCGGTCAGAGCGACGTTGGTGAAGACTGAGTTGCCTTGGGCGATCGTGCGCATGGCGTTGGGGTTCGTGTGCCAGCCGGTGCCCGGCGCGACCCCGAACAGGCCGTACTCGGGGTTGACGGCATACAGCCGGCCGTCCTCGCCGAAGCGCATCCAGGCGATGTCGTCTCCGAGCGTCTCCACCTTCCAGCCCTCGATCGTCGGCTCGATCATGGCGAGGTTGGTCTTGCCGCACGCGCTAGGGAAGGCGGCGGCGATATACCTGACCGACCCCTGCGGCGAGGTGAGCTTGAGGATCAGCATGTGCTCCGCGAGCCAGCCCTCGTCGCGCGCCGTCGCGGATGCGATCCGCAGGGCATAGCACTTCTTGCCGAGCAACGAGTTGCCGCCGTAGCCGGAGCCGTAGCTCCAGATCGTGCGCTCTTCGGGGAAGTGGGAGATGTACTTCGTGTCGTTGCAGGGCCACGACACGTCGGTGTCTCCCGGTTGCAGCGGCGCGCCGACGGAGTGCAGACAGGGCACGAACGGCGCCTCGAGCTCTTCCATCCGGGAGAGGACGTCGGTGCCCATGCGGGCCATCACTCGCATCGATGCCACCACGTATCCGGAGTCGGTGACCTCCACCCCGAACATCGGGAAGGGCGCATCGAGGTGCCCCATGACGAACGGGATGACATACATCGTGCGACCGCGCATCGACCCGCGATACAGGTCGCTCATGGTCGCCTTCATCTCGGCCGGCGCCATCCAGTTGTTCGTCGGGCCGGCGTCGGACTCCTCGACCGAGCAGATGAACGTGCGATCCTCGACCCGGGCGACGTCGCTCGGGTCGGAGGCGCAGTAGTACGAGTTCGGGAGCTTCTCGTCATCCAGCGGGGTCAGGGTGCCGAGCGCCACCAGCTCGTCGGTCAGGGCGGCCCACTCGGCCTCGGAGCCGCTGCACCAGTGGACCTGGTCCGGCTCGGTGAGCGCCGCTACCTCCTCGACCCATGCGAGCAGCTTCGGATGGCTGGTGGGAGGCTGTGCGGCCGCCGGCGGCCCCTCCCCCGTGGCGCTGCCGTCTGAATCAGCGCTCGTCGAGTTGGTGGTCGTGTCGGCCGTCATGCCTCGATGTTCCCCTCTCGCGCAACCGCGATGGCGGTCGCCAGCGGCCGCTGACTCAGCAGCGGAAGTGTACGGATATGCCCGTCTCAACATGTGAAAGGCGACCCGGTTCCGGCCACCCTACGCCCCTGCCGTGCACGCCGCGACCTGACTTCCTGAGCCCGCCTCGTGCCGCGCGGGCCTGTCCACCTCCCCGCCCCCCTCTGCGCTTGCCATGTTCACAAGGAATGTGCAGTGTGCACATGGCAATCTGCCGTGGGCACGGGGTGCTTGCCATGTGGACCTCGCGCGGCCCCGGGCGGGCCAACAGATTTCCGGAGGTCGGGGTGGACCGCTAGACTCGCTGCTCGCGCACGACGAAGTTCGTTGCGCGTCTCGAGTTGGCGCTCGTAGCTCAACGGATAGAGCATCTGACTACGGATCAGAAGGTTGGGGGTTCGAATCCCTCCGAGCGCGCCACCTTGACCACGACGCCAACCCGCGGCTGACCAGCGCTTATGTGCTCCTGGAACCGGCACTGAGGCTGCCTCGATCGGCGCCGAATCGACGTTTACTGCAACGCTGTACTGCAGCCGCGTCATTTCTCGTCCTCGTCGAAGAGCTCCCCGAGCTTGTCCAGGGCCTCTCGCTTATCGTCCAGGGTCACGTGCCCGTAGACGTTCATCGTCATGTCGATCGTGGAGTGACCGACGATGTCCATCGCGGTCCGCGGTGGAACGCCCAGGCTCAGCAGCACCGAACACACAGCCGTGCCGGAAGTCGTGAAGTCTGACCACCCGGACGCCAGCCTGCTTGCACGCGTCCTGGACGGCCCGGGTGCAGTTCCGGGGATCTATCGGCGTGCCGATGGGCGTGGTGAAGACGTAGGACGACTCCGGCCACCGTTCGGCGAGCTGGCGGCGCTCCTCCTCCTGCGCAAGCAGGTGAGCGGCCAAGGCTCGGGTCACGAACGCGGGCAGCGGGATCGTTCGCCGAGACCGGACCGTCTTCGTCGGCAGGACCTGCAGCGTCCCGTCGATCCGCTGCAGACCACGCCGCACGAGCAGGAAGCCCTCATCGAGATTGACGTCTTGCCAACGCAGACCCAGGACCTCGCTGCGCCGCATTCCCAACACGGCGAAGACCACGAACATCGGGTAGAGCCGGTCGTCCCGCGATGCCTTCAGAAACGACTTCACCTCATCCACCGTTAGCGGCACACGCTCCGTCTTCGGTGGCGACGGAACCTGGACGAGTGCGGCCACGTTCCTGTCGAGAATCTCCTCCCGCACGGCGTCCTGCAGCGAAGCCCGTAGCGTCGAGTGGACGTACTTCACCGTCCGGACACCCACACCGCGCTGCCGAAGACCCTGGAAGTACAACCGCAGATCGCGGGCGGTCAGCTGCACCAGCTTCTTCCGCCCGAGGTCCGGGATCAGATACCGATCAGCGTTGTACCGGTACGCCGCCAGCGTGTTGCTCCGAACCCGCACCACCACGATCTGATTCAGCCACTCATTGAGGTACGCCTCGACCGTCAGACTCAACGGCGTGATCGGCGCGCCGGCCTCCGACCGGTCCCTCACCTCCATCATCTTCTTCTCGACGTCCTTACGGGTCCACCCGTAGAACGTCCGCCGCACCCGTCGACCGTCCGACTGGTTCACATAGACCTGAGTCGCCCACCGCCCATCGGACCGCCTGTACGCCGTCCCCTCGCCATTCGCCTTCCGAGGAGACCTCCCACTCATGCCGGCTCATCCAACTCGAGGCGCGCCACGTACTCACACAACGCCCGCGCCGACACCCGACGGGACGCGCCCACCTTCACCGAGCGCAGCTCCCGCTGTCGGATCAAGTCATACACACGACACTTCCCCACCCCCAGCAGCCGAGCCACCTCATCCGTCGTGAACAAGATCGGCGGCATCTCCTCCGCCGGCAACAGCCAGATACTCGGCTGCACCGTCATCGGCTCCTCAGGCTGCGTAGGAGGCATCGGAAGACCCTTCAAGTACTGCTCCATCACAAACTCCCGCTTCATACTGGCCGGGGCTTCGTCCTCCCCGGATCACTGATGGTCTGGTCGCTGATCTGCCTGTCAGGCGTTGTGCCGGTACGGCGCCGTACGGACTTGTCACTCCCATCAAGCCCACTACGGCGGGCCGAGTGGACTCGATGTGAGCCGGTCGACGTGCAATGTGAGCCAAAGTGAGCCGGTCGGTGAGTGCGCTCAGGCTCGTCGGCGGCGTGCGGGCGAACTCGCGAGGCGCTCCCACGCCGAGGGTCACACGCGCGCACGGACGTCCTGAATCGATCTTGGCCGGCTGTGGACGAGTAGGGCCAAGGATGGGGCTGTGCGACCAGAACCCGGTCGTTACCCGCGCGGTGTCACTGCAGCGATCAGCTTGGTCAGGGAGCGTACGGTCGTGTCCCACTTAGGATCACGGAGCTTCCCTGTGCCTGCCAGTTCCGCCAGGTGGTCGAGCACCCGGCGGCAGGCGACCGGGGAGTCCGTCACGCGGTTCGCGCACTCGTTGATGCCGTGCACATCTCGCTCGACGACCTTCTCTACGATCTTCACCGCGATGGCACCGTTGGCGGCTGCCCGACGCTCCTCGTAGGCCGCTCGCTTGCAGCGGTCAGAGCACCACGTCGGTGGACGACCCGTAGGTCGACGAGACGGCATAGGGCCGCCACATCGGGGGCACGTCCGAACGTCCATTTCGAGAGCGTAGACGTTTCGTACGGACGAAACCGGTCACGGGAGTGCAAAGGGTGTGTCGTCATGGCTTCACGAACACGGTGAGCGTGTCCGCTCGGACGCTCTTACGCGCTTGATGGGTCGTGGACAAGCTCTCGAAGGACAGGCAATTGACGCGTCAGGGGAGGCGGATCGCGGCGCGTTATCGCGAGGATCGGCGACGGACTGACCGTCTGGTCCGGGAGGCGGAATCCGGCACTCCTGGGTTTGGCGAGCGTCAGTCCCGGATTCGTGCCGCCACCCGCGCTGGCCGGGCCGCGCTCAAATCACGCCAAGCGGCACAGAAGCGGCTTACAGATGCCCTGCGACGACTGATCCGCGATGGTCTCAGCATCCGCGACGCTGCCGAACGGGTCGGGGTGGCATACCACGAGGCCCGTCAGCTGATCCGAGCAGCCGAAGTGACCGATAAGCGCCTTGAACCCGCACAGGACCCCAATGCGTCTTAGAGCGACGGCGGCACCGGGCCGGGCAAGGACTTGGCGGCGATCCGTTCGAAGCTTCGGCCGCGCGAAAATGCGGCTCCCTTGATGTGTCCCGGATCCGCCAGGCCGCGCACCGGTCCAGGACACACGCCCCGTGGGGCAACCGGCCAAACGTGGGTGCAGGCTGCCCTCGACCGGCTGGAAGGAGGCGTGCCGTAAACACCTCACGATTGTCGAGCAGCTCCGCGGAGACGTTCTCCCTCAACGGAAGGACGAGCAGGTGTACGCCCACCGTGCCCGGCGACCGGGAACAGCGAGGTGCTCACGGCGCGCCGACGCAGGTCATAGGTCTGCCCGACGTACCGGCACTGGCCGGCCGAGGTGACCGCCACGTAGACGACGGTGAGGCTACGGATCAGGCGGTTTCGGCTCACTCCCTCCGAGTGAGCCGCGGGACGGGTTGGCCTGGCCCTGACCATGGGGCCGGCATCTTGCCTCGTCTTGGGGCTTTCGGAGCCCCTCAGTACGGGTGACTGAGGACCGTGGAGCCTCGGTAGGCGACCTACAGTCCGCCCGG
This sequence comes from Propionibacteriales bacterium, assembly GCA_038238115.1. Classification (GTDB taxonomy): domain Bacteria; phylum Actinomycetota; class Actinomycetes; order Propionibacteriales; family Nocardioidaceae; genus JBBRYB01. The sequence goes on from JBBRYB010000012.1 coordinate 107,795, forward strand.
TTCTTCAGCCTCGCGTCAGTGACGCCGGCTGACCGGGACACGGTGACGGCCGTGACGCCGGTCCAAGTACCGCGCCCGATCGGGTGGTCTGACCCAAAACCGGTCGGCCAAGGCCCGATCGGCCAGGGCACCGGGCCACCTATGCTGACGGGCCCCGGCTCGCGATGCTGGAAGACATGGATAGCCCGTTCATCGCCAGAGCCGTTGCGTCATGACGGCTGGGTATCTCTTTCACGCCGCGCCGGGCGGGAATCCTGGGCATCGTCCAGGGCCTCAAGGGTGAACTGGTGGCCGGTCTAGCTTTCCCTCGTATGGCGACTGACGGTCGGGAACCTCTGCAGATAACTCAATGTCGCCGCGATCCGCAGCCGCAGGTCCGTTACAACGATCGCGAGATGGCCGCGGTGCTGGAGGACCTGGACGCGGACGTCGACGGCTTCTGCGAGGAGGTATGCGCCGGTCAAGGAAACGACTGCGACCGCGTCAACCCGGCGAGCACAGCACTGCGCGGAGGCTGGTGCGGGCAGGCCATGCATGAGGCGGAGCACCATCTTCATGACGTCCGCCACATCCTTGCGGCGCGGGACGACCTGGCTTGACCCTTGCTGCAACAACTCGCTCAGTCGCCCAGACTCCTTCGCGACGGCTCGTCAAGCATGAGCGCCCTTGGCTTCTTCGGCTCGGCGAGCAGTCGGCAGTGGCGTCGAAGGCACTCTGGAGACGTCTTGCCTCACACCGCGTTCAGCACGCCGACGATCCGCGGGACGACGACGGCAGGTGTGTGTCGCGCGGCGGCTAGCTTCAATTCGGCGGCGACGGCCCTGCGCTCATCGGGGTGATCGAGAAGGTACGTAAGGCGTTCCTCCAATTGTTGCTCCCCGAGCTCATAGAGCGCATCCGGGTGCGACCCGGTGATTTCCGGATAGCTTCCTAAGCGCGGGACGATGCAGCAGGTGCCGGTGTACATCGCCTCGAGCGTGGAGATCCCGAGGCTTTCGTGCGTCGCTGTCGACACCTGCAGTTCTGACATCCACAGCTTCCGGTAGTACTCGGGCAATGGGAGATCCTTGCCCAGCAGGACCTTGCCGGGGAACTGGTTTGCCAGTTCTGTCACCTCCGCCCCACCGGCCTGGGTTGGTGGGAAGCGGCGGGTGAACAGCACCTGGACGTCGTTGCGTGGCAGCACCCGGCGCATGACCCGCACGAACAGCTCGACATTCTTACTCGGCACTGGGGCGTGATTGAAGACGACGGTAGGGCGCTCCCAGCGCTCGTCGGTGCGGCAGGCGTCGATGCGCTCCACGTCCAACGGCAGACCGACTACCTCGCATCGAGCGTCCAGGGACTTGGCCAACGGAGCGTTGAACGCGGAGATGTTGTGCCGGAGGGTGGCCCGCATATAGTCCGACACAAGCATGACGCGGTCCAGAGCGTACAGATTGGCCAGGTCCAGCATCTCCATCCGCGGGTAGACGTGGGCTCGATAGGTGTCGGTGGGGTCCCAGTGACTGCCGTGGGTATAGCCAACCAAAGGCACCTCAAGGTCGAGGTCGAGCAGCATGCGGCGGATCTCCACCGGGAACGCAGCGAACGCGTGGAAGAAGAAGATGACATCGGGCGGCGACGTGCTCAAAACATCCAGCACACACTCATATGAGGCCAGCAGCCACCGCAGCCGCTCGACACGTCCGTCTTCGTCATCGATGAGGGGGACCTCCGGCCGGACGACGTCGAACCCGGCGGCGCTTAGGCCGGTTCGAATCGCTGTCGCGGCCGTGATCCCGTAACCGATCGAGTCACTTGACGGCGCGAGACCGCCGGTGTTGCCCTGCTTCACCGGGCGAATGAAGGTCTCAAGGAACAAGACTCGAGTCGCGCCCGAGTTCGTGTTCATTCTGGGTGCGCCGGCGCCACTTTATAGCCGAGGACGGCGTAATCCTGAGGTCCGAAGAGCGTGAGCGTGACCAGCTCTTCGATCCCGCACCCGGAACTGGAGGGGATCACCGAGTGGTCGCTGGATCGGCTGGGATGCAAGGGCCGCACCTCGACCTCGCAGAAGCCTGACGCCGACACGAGGTACTCGGTAAGGGCTGGCGGCAGCGGTGAGCGATGCGTGGGGTCGTTGTAGAAGTCGCACGCCCCCATGCGCAGGTTGGTCGGGTTGGGCGTCTCGACCAACACACAGCCACCAGGACGCAGGGCCTGCCGGGCGGCAGCCAGCAGCGTCAGCACAGCCTCGACGTCGAGGTGCTCGATGAGGTGGAACGCGGTGACCATGTCCACCGAGTCGTAAGGCAGGCTCTGGAGATGCTCCACGGCGTCACCGTGGACCAAATCGAGACCACGGCCTCGCCCTGCCCCGACGAAAGAGGCGTTGCTGTCAACGCCGCGAGCGGGTATGCCGGCATCCCGAAGCAGCGTCAGCCACTCGCCCCGCCCGGAACCCAGGTCCACGACTCCAACGCCATCCGCGCCGACTAGCCGCTGTACGTCGGGGAGGTAGCCCGTCAATTTCGCGGTGACCTCCTCCGTCGATCCTCGGAAGCGGTCGGTGAAGTCGCCGTAGAGAGCCGTGAAGTGTGGCCCGCTGCCGTTGCTGCGGTCGCGGTACTCGCGCAGTTCCGATTGGAGTTCGATAACTCGTCGCGAACTTTCCGCAACGACATGAACGAGTTCACTCAGTTGCGCCTCGAGCGCCTCCAGGCGCTTGCCCGAGGTCATCCGGCAGTCACGGTCCCGGCGGCGCCGGAGTCCGGGTCCACCATTGCTGCTTCGGGCTCCCCGGGCTTAGGGATACTCCGCAGCACGCGGGCGGGGTTGCCGGCGACGACCGTGTACGGGTCGACGTCGCGCAGCACAAGCGAGCCCACGCCCACGACCGAGTGCGCGCCGACTCGACAGGGCCCGACGATGATCGCGCTGCTGGACACCCAGACACCCTCCTCGATTATGACGTCGCGTCCAGACTCGGTCACCGCGACCTGACGCTCCGCACCGAACTTGGTCCAGTCGTGTGTGCCCGTGAGGACCGAGACGTTGTGGCCGAAGAACGCGTAGTCGCCGACGGTGATCTCCCCGGACGACAAGTTGAACAACGCGTTGTTCACCACTGCTGTGGGTGCAATATGCAGACGCGCGGGATCCCCGTACACGAGCGGACGAAACAGCGCGGGGTCCTCGGTCTGTCTCCCTCCCGACGGTCGGTGGACCGCCGAAGCTCCGCGACCGAACCGGCTGACCAGCCCTCCCCGGACCCACAGCACCCGCTCTCGCAGTGACATCCGGTCTCCTTCCTTGGCCGTCGAGGGCTTCACTCTGCTCGGATCCCCCCCGCCTGTCTACGCTCGAAGGGTTCGGCGCGAGGCCAGCACCCGGGCATACACCTCTGCATGGGCGGAGGCGATGGCGTCCCAGCTCTGTGCCGCCAACACCTCCCCTGCAGCGGCAGCGAGCCGGTCGGCAAGGGCGCGATCGCTCAGCACCATCTCGAGGGCGGCGGCCAAGGCGGCAGTGTCATTTGGCGGCACGCGTAGCACCGCCTGGTCCTCCGTGGGTCGACGCAACTCACCGGGTGGTGCGGTGGCGACTACCGGTATGCCGGCCGCGAACGCGGCCAGCAGTGAACTGGATTTGCGGGTGACCCCCTCGTGAAAAGGAAAGGCCGCAACATCAGCAGCCCGCATCAACCGGGAGACCTTCGAGTCCGGCAGGTAACCGGTGAAGTGGACGTTGTCCTGCACACCACACGCCGCCGCTACCTGGTCGAGTTGTCGACGGAACTGATGCGCGGCGGTACCCGTGACGGAGTGACTCTCCGCGCCGCCGATCAGCAACAGATGTGTACCCGGGTGCTGAGCTTGTACGTCGGCTACGGCAGAGATCAGCTGGTCGAGAGCCTTCGCGGGGTGCAAAAATCCGAAGAACACGACCAGCGCCGCGCCGGGAGCCACCCCCAGCACGCGCCGCACGTCGGCTCTAGCCTGCATTTCTCCGACGGCTGGACCCTCGACGTTGAGACCGATCGGCACCTCCAGCGTGACGGGCGCGTGGCGGCGCAGACGTTTCTGCAGCACGCACAAGTGCTCACGCGACGGAACCAGAACCACGTCCGCGGCGGTCGTCAGAAACAGCGTCTCGCGGTCGACATACCCGTGGTGCTCGGCCACTGACCAAAGATTGGACCGGATCCGCCGACCAAGACCGCGCCCGGCCCACACGCCGTACTCGTGCAGGGTCACGACAAGCGGTACGCGTGACGGTAACCAGCGAGGCAGCATGCCAACCGCGCGAGAGAAACCGAAGACCGATGGCGCGAACTGCACATGAACCAGATCGACGTCCAAGCGGCGCACTGCCCGGGCAGCCCGGAGCACACCTAGGGCATCCCACCGCTCCGTCACACCGACGGCCGCCTCCCCCGCCGCCAGCCCGTGCGCGGTGACGAGAACCGGTTCTATCCGGATCTCCCGCAGGGAGTCGGCCAGCCGGCGCGTGTAGTCGGCCACCCCGTCGCGCGACGGATCCAGATAGCCACAGACCAGTCCCACGCGCGTCTCGCCCATCGGGCCACATTCCTTCCTGCGGCCACGTCGCGCAAGCAGTGAGAGACGCTCGTTTGAGTCGCCGTCTTGGGCTCATGAAGTCTCCTGGGACGGGTGACTGAGGATCGAGGACCCTCGGTAGGCGACCTACAGTCCGCCGGCCTGATCCCGCGCTATGTCCGCCCAAGCGACCGCCGGTGACGGCCGTGGCGCCTTTGATGTCCTGAGCGGTTGCACGGGGAAGGGACACGGTCTGGCCCCGTCGCTGACCGACACGCTTGTGTGCATCCACGCCGTCATGGCCGTGCTTCATCAAAGTGTCCTGCCGTACCGCGGTCTCCAATCGACGAAACGCAACGGTCCGTAAGCGTACGATCAAGTTGACTCTGCGCGGGGGGCACCTTGAGAACCGGACGGGGCCAGGAGACTGCGGTGGCAAGTGAGATGGTGCGCGACGGGCAGTCGATGCAATCGGTTTTCGACCTGCTGGGCCGCAACGAGGTACCTGACAGCCGCGTTGGGCTGGATACTCACCCGGAGCCCAACCCTGCGCGCTGCGCTATGGGCTCGGCTGGCTATGCCCGGTAATTCATCTCAGGTTGAGGTTGCGCTTGAGGTCGTAGACGTACTCGGCCGTCCTGAACTTGGCCGTACCGATCTCGAGCTCACTTCACCGGACTCGCGAGTCGTCATCGAAGCAAAGAAGGCGTGGCTTGTGCCCGGTGAAGTCCAACTGACAACGTACGTGAACCGCGTCGAAGCAGTCCAGAACCGCCTTCTCGTCAGCCTCTCCGACTCAAGCGCCGACTGGGCAAGAACCCAGCTCCCGCACGACATCGCCGGTGTGCCCGTCCGGCACCTTCCGTGGGACGACGTGAGGCTCGACCTGCACCGCGCCCGCCGAACAGCCCGGTCGACTGAGCGCCTGTGGCTCGAGGAGCTAGCCAACTAGCTTCTAGGAGCAACGGCCGTGAGAGATGCCGTTGATCAGTGGGTTTACTGTGTCGTCGTGTCTGATGGCCTCCCCGAGGAGGGAGGGGAGCGGTCTTTCCGAGACTTCGTTGTCAAGGAACGCGCCTATTTCCATCCCTATGGTGGTGCCAACGGATGGCCGAAGCGCCCTCCGCGCTTCATGGCGTTTCGGTGGGGCGGCTACGTCCGGCAGATCAACCGCGTCGACAGCTACGAGGTCGTCGAACACCTCAACGACCTCTGGCCGGAGCTCACACGCGGTGAGGACACTAAACCGGACCCCAGAATGGTCTATAGCCTCGGTCCCGATATACCAATCGGCACGATCCCGACTAAGGGAACTTACGCCATAGGACGAGACTGGGCATTGCTCGACCAAATTCTCACGCAGCCAACGCTTGCGGGGCCGTCCGCAAGAGCAAGGATTTTTGACGGCGAGCTCCCGCCGCTCTGAACGTTGGGCGGTTCGTCAACCCCGGCCATGGCGCTCGCAGAGCGGCGACTGACTAACTGAGTGGTTAAGAAGTGAGACATTTGCAAACCACTGGGTTCTATCGCCGCCGTACCTACACGCGAAAAGTCCTAAGAGGATAAAACGCGCCTGATCAGCAAGCGTCAATGTAGCTGCTACCTCACTGTAGGCATCAAGCCGGCCCCGCGGCCCAGTAGGTGGTTTTCATGGCGCTGCGCTGGCGAAGGGGGCGGCGGCGGTCGGCGGTCGTCGATGGTTGCCTGGACGCCGTCGCCAGCGGTCGCCGCCATCTGCTTCCTGGGTGCTTGGCGTCTCCTGCGGGTGGCTGAGGAATCGGGGATCCGGCCGGATTAATCCTGGACCGCGGCACCAGCCCGCATGATCAATCCACGTCGCGGCATGAAGTCGTGCGCGTCTAAATGTTGATCGCATCCCTAACACCGAACACGATTGGTGTGGACGGCCTTCCCAACAATCAAGCACGCTGATCGTGCCTACAAGTCGGGCTCGCCCATAGGGTGGCGTGCATACCGGTGAAGATTACGAGTACTCTGGCGAGCGGTCGACTAGCTACTGCGAGCACAGGGGACCAACGTGTCGTCACAACCAAGCGACGAAACAGCCGGTCGTTCATGGCTGCAGTCCGCTGCCCGCCAGCGTGTCCGGGGGCGGTCTTTCACCTCAGCTTTGCTTGGTGGGTTACTGCTGTACGCAGCTCTCGGTGAGTTGATCGCGCCTCAATACTTAACTGACAACTTCGGAATTTCAAGTCAGCTAAGCCTGCTTACTGCGCTTGTCGCTGGGCTGGTCGGGTTTGTCGTGCTCGCGTATGGGGCCAACGCCATGACAACCGCTCGCGCCAACTTCTACGAAGCGCAGGAGAGGCTAGCCCGGGGGGAAGTCGACGAAGCGCTTGGAAACGTTACCGGTCCAAATGATTTTGATTGGTTTGATGCGTGCAAATAGAAAGCAGATGGACGCTTACGATGCACTTGCGCGGTCTCAGGCAGAGACTTCTTACCGCATGGCCCAGATCGCCATGGGAATCGGCTTAGTCATGATCATCGTGGGTGTAATGGTGGCAGTCCTCGCCGACACACCCTCCATAAAATATGCAGCTTCTTTGGTCACCGCGGTTGGAGCGGCCACAGGAGGGTACATTGCTCGCACCTTCGTAGCTGTGCAACAAGCCGCAAGTAAACAAATGAACTTCTATTTTCGACAGCCTTGTGCAAAGTTATCTTCTCTCCGCTGAACGCCTGATGGGTCAAACGACAAAGAAGCGGCGATCCCAGGTGCTGGAAATGGTAATTGCGTCAGCTCTATCTCAGGTAAGCCAGTCCAGTGATGACTATATTTCTGGCGCAAGCGAGAAGACCTCTAGGAGTGGGCCCCTCGTTCAACCGAAGGCCTCCTTCTGGGTTCGTTTGATGCGCCGTTTGGGAGCGAACACTTGAAGCTGAGCGGCGGAAAGCATGGTCGTCAATTGGAGCAGTGGCCGAAGCCAAAGCAAGGCGTAAACGCCGAGTAAACACTCTTAGATGTCGTCGTCCCGCCGCATCACCCGCCAGCGGCCCTGTAACGGGACGGTCCCAAAAGGGATGCGGCGAGTGATTCAGCGTTGGTCAAGTCCGCTGGGGTGGTGTACGACGGGTGATCCCTCGCCGTTGGTTGTTCAGGCGGTGATGGCCTGGATGGTCAGCTGGTTGGTCACCTCCTCGGTGGTGGGGTCGACGGCTTGGGATCGGGCAAGAACGTCGAGTC
>JBBRYB010000013.1:0-109383 GCA_038238115.1 Propionibacteriales bacterium
GGCGTCAGGTGTTCGGGCCGAGGCGTCAGGTGTTCGGGCCGAGGCGTCAGGTGTTCGGGCCGAGGCGTCAGGTGTTCGGGCCGAGAGGTCAGGTGTTGTCGGGCCGAGAGGTCAGGTGTTCGGGCCGAGGCGTCAGGTGTTCCGGTCGAGGCGTCAGGTGTTCGGGCCGAGGCGTCAGGTGTTTGGGCCGAGAGGTCAGGTGTTCGGGCCGAGAGGTCAGGTGTTCGGGCCGAGAGGCCAGCCGTTCCAGTCGAGGCGCCAGGTGTTCGGGCCGAGACGCCAGTGCGGCTTACCGGAGGCCGAGGAGCTCGACCCGATTGCCATGTGGGTCGTGGGTGTAGAAGCGGCGGTAGCCGGGCAGGCTGTCGTCCCAGGTCACGTCCAGGCCGGCCGTCGCGACGCGGGTCGCACACGCATCGACGTCTTCGACGGCGAACGCGGGATGCGCCTTGCCGGCCGGCGCAAAAGGCGTCTCTACGCCGACGTGCAGCTCGTAGCCGTCACCGCGGAACCACACGCCGCCGCGCCGCGCCAACCCAGGCGGTTTCGTCACCTCGATGAGGCCGAGGGTGTCGCCGTAGAAGCGGCGTACTTCCCCCTCTCCGCTTGCGGGGCAGCCGACCTGGACGTGATGCAGGATTGTCATGTCTGGGCCTTCCGCGCCACCACGAAGACACGGCGAAACGGCAGTACGGTGCCGAACTCGTGCTCTGGGTACGCCGACCGCAGCAGCGCCTGGTACTCGGGCACGAACTCGGCACGCTGCGCCTCGCTCAGCGCCTGGAGCACCGGCCGCGCCCCGGTGCCGGAGATCCAGCGGAACACGGCGTCGGGCCCGGTCAAGATGTGTAGGTAGGTTGTCTCCCACGCGTCGACATGGCATCCCAGCCGTGCGAGGTCGGCGAGATAGGTTCCTGCGTCGTACGCTGACGGGGTGTCGACATCACGGGTGGTTACGGCAAAGCGCGGGTCGGCGGCGAGCTCGTGGAGCATCCGGTGGCTGGGCTCGGAGAAGTTTCTGGGGACTCCGAACGCGAGCCAGCCGCCGGGCCGCAACGCCTCCACCAGGCGGGGGATCAGCCCCCGGTGGCCCGGAACCCACTGCAAGGTGGCGTTGCTGACGATGACATCGACGGGAACTGCTGGCCGCCACGACGCGACGTCGCCGAGGGCGAAGCTGACCCGCTCGCCGGTGTGCGCGGTGGCCGCCTCGACCATCTCCACCGACGAGTCGATCCCCTGCACTGTGGCGTTCGGCCACCGCGCAGCAAGCACCGCAGTCAGCTGCCCCGGACCGCAGCCGAGGTCAACCACGGTTGCTGGTGCCCGTGCATCGATGCGCGAAGTCAGGTCAAAGAAGGGCCTGGACCGTTCGTCGGCGAACTCCAGGTAGGTCGCGGGATTCCATCTCGCCACGAGGCTCTCCCGGAGATCGCTGGGACGGTTGCTTCACCGTCAGGTATCTTGACGTCGAGATACATGATGCGGCCTGCGCTATCTCTACGTCAAGAGTCTTGACGGGTGTCTGGACGGATAGAGTGTGCGCGTGTCGACGCCTACCGCGGACGAGGTGGACCGGCTCGTCGCTGCCTGGCGGCGTGAGCGACCCGACCTCGAGGTCACGCCGATGGAGGTGCTCAGCCGGGTGACCCGGCTGGCTCGCCACCTCGACCTGGCAAGACGCCAGGCGTTCGCCGAGCACGGCCTCGAAGCCTGGGAATTCGACGTGCTTTCCGCACTGCGCCGGGCGGGGGCGCCGTACGAACTGTCTCCCGGCCGGTTGCTCCGCGAGACGATGGTGACATCGGGCACGATGACCAATCGCGTCGACCGGCTGGCCGCCAAGGGTCTGGTGGCGCGGCTTCCCGACCCTGGCGACCGGCGCGGCGTGATAGTACGCCTCACCGGCTCCGGCCGAGACAGCGTCGATGCTGCCCTCGAGGGCCTCCTTACCTCGGAGCACGTGCTCCTCGCCGGGCTGTCCGAAGGCGAGCAGTCCAGGCTGGCGGGTTTGCTGCGCACCGTCGTGGCTCCCTTCGACCATCCCGTCCCCTGACCCGAGCAGCTGGCTTCTCGGCTGGAACTCTTGGCGCTTCGGCCGGAACGAGTGGCGCTTCGGCCGGAACTCTTGGCGCTTCGGCCTGGGGCACTAGGGTCGCCGCATGGTGCGCCCTGACGTCGACCTCGCCGCATTCATCGCCGGCCTGCCCAAGGCCGAGCTGCACGTCCACCACGTCGGGTCGGCCTCGCCCCGGATCGTCGCGGACCTCGCGGGGCGCCACCCGGACTCGCCGGTCCCCAAGGATGCCGACGCAGTGGGCAGCTACTTCGTCTTCACGGACTTCGCACACTTCGTCGAGATCTACCTGTCGGTGGTCGACCTGGTGCGCACAGCCGAGGACGTGCACATGCTCACCTACGAGATCGGCCGCGACATGACCAGCCAGCAGGTGAGGTATGCCGAGCTGACCTGCTCGCCATACACGTCGGTCATCCGGGGCATCGACGCCGAGGCGTACTGCGAGGCGATCGAGGATGCCGGACGTGCCGTCGAGCGGGACTTCGGGCTGGCCCTGCGCTGGTGCTTCGACATCCCCGGCGAATCCGGTCTCCCGGCCGCCGCGGAGACGACCCGGATCGCGACCGAGCTCGGTCCGGCCGGACTGGTGTCGTTCGGGCTGGGCGGCCCCGAGATCGGCGTGCCGCGTCCGCAGTTCAAGCCCTACTTCGACCAGGCCCGCGCCGCCGGGCTCCGGTCGGTCCCGCACGCCGGGGAGACCACCGGGCCGCAGACGATCTGGGACGCGATCCGCGAGCTCGGCGCCGAGCGCATCGGACACGGCACCTCAGCCGCAGAGGACCCCGTGCTGGTCCGCTATCTCGTCGAGCACGGCATCGCCCTCGAGGTCTGCCCGACTTCGAACGTCGCCACCCACGCCGTGGCCAGCCTCGCCGACCATCCCGTCAAGACGCTCTTCGACGCCGGAGTCACCGTCACCGTCAACTCCGACGACCCGCCGATGTTCGGCACGTCCCTCAACCAGGAATACGCCATCACCGCCGAGCTGCTCGACCTCGATGCCACGGGAGTTGCCAAGCTCGCCCGCGACGCCGTCCGGGTGAGCTTCGCCGACAACAGCACCAAGTCGGCGCTGCTGGAGGAGATCGACGGCTACGTCAGACGCGTGGGTTCTTGAGCTGCGGTGCCTGCTCGAGCCCGGAGAGGCCGTTCCAAGCCAAGTTGACGAGGTGGGCGGCGACCTCCTGCTTGGCCGGACTGCGCGTGTCGAGCCACCACTGACCCGTCGTACCAACCATGCCGACGAGCATCTGGGCGTACATCGGCGCGTACTCGGAGTCGAAACCGCGGTTGCGGAACTCGGCTCCCAAGATGTACTCGACCCGCGTGGCGATGTCGCTGATGATCGAGACGAAGGACCCCGACTCCGATCCGATCGGCGAGTCGCGAACGAGGATGCGGAACCCGTCGGGAAACTCCTCGATGTAGTCGAGCAAAGCGAAAGCGGCCTGCTCCAGCAGCTCGCGCGGGTGTCCCGCCGTGAGTGATGACCGCATCATCGAGAGCAGCTGACGCACTTCCCGGTCGACCACGACGGCGTACAGGCCCTCCTTGCCACCGAAGTGCTCGTAGATGATCGGTTTGGAGACCTCGGCGCGAGCCGCCACCTCCTCGATCGACGCCCCCTCGATGCCGCGCTCGGCAAAGAGCGTGCGCGCCACCTCGATCAGCTGCTCGCGGCGCTCGGCGCTCGTCATCCGCGATCGCGACGTCCGCTTGTTCTTGGGTTCGGTCACGGAGTGGGCATCGCGGTCATGAGTACGCCGCTCAGGCGGTCGGCTGAACCCGCTTGGAGTTGAGTCGCTCCTGGACCGGCCAGCGCACGGCCGAGACCCAGCCGAGCTTCTCCAGTGCCCAGATGATCCGGGCCGAGGTGTCGATCTGGCCCCTGAGGACTCCATGCCGGGCACACGTGGGGTCGCTGTGATGGAGGTTGTGCCAGGACTCACCCATCGACGGGATGGCCAGCCACCAGACGTTGCCGGACCGGTCGCGGGACTTGAACGGGCGCTCGCCGACGGCGTGGCAGATCGAGTTGATCGACCAGGTGACGTGGTGCAACAGCCCGACGCGTACCAGCGAACCCCAGAAGAACGCGGTTGCCGCGCCCTGCCACGACATCGACCAGAGCCCACCGGCGACGGCCGGCAGCACGAGTGAGACGACAACCAGCCAGGGGAAGGCCTTCGAGATACGCCGGATGTCCCGGTCCTTGAGCAGGTCGGGGGCGTATTGGCGCTGGGAAGTCTGCTCAGGGTCGAAGAGCCAGCCCATGTGGGCGTGGAAGAGGCCCTTCATCAGCGCGGGGATGGTCTCACCGTAGCGCCACGGCGAGTGCGGGTCCCCCTCCCGGTCGCTGAACTTGTGGTGCTTGCGGTGGTCGGCCACCCAGCGCACGACCGGGCCCTGGATCGCCATCGAGCCAGCGACCGCGAGGGCGATCTTGACCGCCCGGTTGGGCTTGAACGCCTTGTGCGTGAAGTGGCGGTGGAAGCCGACGGTGATCCCGTGGCCGGTGACGGCATACATCACCAGGGCGATCGCCACGTCGTGCCAGCCGAGCCAACCTCCCCAGGCGATGGGGATGGCCGCAAGCACCGCGAGGAAGGGCAGCACGATCAAGATTGCCAGCGCAACCTGCTCCGCGGACGACTTGTGCTCGCCACCGGTTGTGGCGACGTACTCCTCAGCCGGGTCGATCGCGGGTGTTACGCGGTGGTCCACCCGTGGCTTGGTTGCGGTGGCTGGCGTCATGGTGAACGTCCTCAAGAGTCGGCGTTTGCGCTACCTACGCAACCGTAACCTACGCAACCGTAACTTCCAAGCTGCGAGCGGCGTCCCGGCCCTGTGGCAGACTGTGAACCCGCAGGGGTGCGCCTCTTGGAGCACGCCACGCCGTCCCCTGTGGGGTAACCCGGCAGCCCGCAAGCCTTTGAAGCTTGAGGTCCTGGATCGAAGCCAGGCGGGGGAGCGCAGAGAGCGAGGAGCGCAGGTGACACCGGACCCTCCAACAGCAGTGATCGTGCTGGCGGCGGGTGGTGGCACCCGGATGCGGTCGGCGACCCCCAAGGTGTTGCACACCCTCGGCGGCCGCAGCCTCATCGGCCACGTGCTGCCCGCGGCCGCCGCTCTGGAGCCCTCCCATCTGGTCGTCGTCGTCGGCAACGGGCGCGAGGCGGTCGCCGCGCACGTAGCGGAGATCGCCCCGACCGCCCTGATCGCCGTACAGGAGCAGCAGCAAGGGACTGGGCACGCGGTGCTCGCGGGGTTGACCGCACTGCCCGACCTCGAGGGGACTGTGGTGGTGACGTACGGCGACGTTCCGCTGCAGACGCCGCAGACGCTGCGACGGCTGGTTGAGGAACACCGCGCCCGGCGCAACGCCGTGACCGTCCTGACCGCCGAGGTGCCGGACCCGTTCGGCTACGGCCGAATCGCCCGCGACTCCGCCGGCCATGTCACGGCGATCATCGAGGAGCTGGACGCCACGCCTGAGCAGCGCGCGGTACGAGAGATCAGCTCCGGCATCTTCGCCTTCGACGCTGCGGTACTGGGCACCGCGCTCGCCCAGCTCGACACCGAGAACGCCGCCGGAGAGCTCTACCTCACCGATGTCGTGGGCATCGCCGCGGAGGGGGGCCACCGCATCGCGGCTGTACGAACCGACGACGTGTGGCAGACGGAGGGTGTCAACACCCGCGGGCAGCTGTCCCAGCTTGGCCGTGAGCTCAACCGCCGGACCGTGGACCATTGGATGTCCGCCGGAGTCGAGGTCATCGACCCGGCCACGACATGGATCGACGTGACGGTGCACCTCGCCTCCGACGTGAGCCTCAAGCCGGGCGTGCAACTGCACGGACAGACGGTGGTGGACCCAGGGGCGGTCGTCGGCCCCGACACGACGCTTACCGACGTCACCGTGGGAGCGGGAGCGCGCGTGGTCCGCACGCATGGCGAGGCTGCCGTCCTGGGCGCCGGGTGCACGGTGGGGCCGTTCGCGTATCTGCGGCCAGGCACGGTCCTCGGCGCGCGCGGCAAGGTCGGCACGTTCGTCGAGACCAAGAACGCCACCATCGCCGAGGAGGCAAAGATTCCGCACCTGTCGTACGTCGGCGACGCCGCCATCGGCGCCGGCACGAATATCGGCGCCGGGACGATCTTCGCGAACTACGACGGGGTGGCCAAGCACGTCACAAAGGTCGGCGCCCACTGCAAGACCGGCTCTCACAACGTGTTCGTGGCGCCGGTCGAGATCGGGGACGGGGCGGTGACCGGCGCAGGTACCGTCGTCAGACGCGACGTCCCGCCCGGCGCCCTGGCCGTGTCCACGGGTCCGCAGCGACACATCGAGGACTGGGTCGCCAGGAAACGACCGGGCTCGCGGGCGGCCGAGGCGGCCGAGAGGGCAGCGGCGGCCGCCGAACGGCATACGCACGGCGAGGAGGCGCAGCAGTGACCGGTCTCAAGCGCACGACCGAGAAAAACCTGATGCTCTTCTCCGGCCGCGCACATCCCGAGTTGGCCGAGGAAGTCGCGGAGCTGCTCGAGACCTCGCTCGTGCCGACGACCCATCGCGAGTTCGCCAACAGCGAGATCTATGTCCGCTACCAGGAGTCGGTGCGCGGGAGCGACGCCTTCGTGATCCAGAGCCACACGGCGCCCATCAACGAGTGGATCATGGAGCACCTCATCATGGTCGATGCGCTCAAGCGCGCGTCTGCCAAGCGGATCACCGTCGTGATGCCTTTCTACGGCTATGCCCGTCAGGACAAGAAGCACCTCGGCAGGGAGCCAATCTCGGCGCGGCTGATGGCTGACCTGTTCAAGACGGCGGGCGCCAACCGCCTCATCGCGGTCGACCTCCATACCGCGCAGATCCAAGGATTCTTCGACGGGCCGGTCGACCACCTCGCCGCGCTTCCCGTTCTTGCCGAGCACGTGGCGCGCAGGTACGGCGGTGAGGACCTCGCGATCGTGTCGCCGGACGCCGGCCGGATCAAGGTCGCCGAGCAGTGGTCGGCACGTCTGTCGGCGCCGCTGGCTTTCATCCACAAGACGAGGGACGTCAACCATCCCAACGAGGTCGTTGCCAACCGGGTCGTCGGCGACGTCGCGGGCCGGGTCTGCGTACTCGTCGACGACATGATCGACACCGGCGGCACGGTCGTCAAGGCGGCCGAGGCCTTGATGGACGCGGGATCGGCAGACGTGGTCATCGTCGCTACGCATGCCATCCTGTCCGGACCGGCCGTCGACAAGCTCAAGAACTGCCGGGCGCGCGAGGTCATCGTGACCAACACGCTGCCCGTCCCTGTCGAGCACGAGTTCGACAAGCTCACCACCTTGTCGATCGCGCCGCTCATCAGCCGCGCGATCCGTGAAGTCTTCGAAGACGGGTCGGTGACGAGCCTCTTCGAGGGGCGCGCCTGAGCACGTCGGCCGAGCGGGTCGGCCGATTTCGTCTTGTCTCGCATCGTCGCTAAGATCGCTGAGTTGCCTCGGCGAGGGAGCGCGACCGCGATGGCGGTACGGCGCGAGCATCCGAACTGACCGTTTCGTGATCGACACCTGTTTCGAGATCGACGCGGTGTCGTGGATCGGTGTCTCGGACTGCTGGTGCGCTCCAGGGCTCGGCAGCCACAGGTGCCAGACGTTGTCCGTCCTCGTGCGGTCGAGCAGTTGCTTCAAGGAGTATCCCCGTGTCCTCAGAGCTCAAGATCCATGCCGAACCCCGAACCGAGTTCGGCAAGGGCGCAGCTCGGCGCATCCGCCGCGCCGACAAGGTGCCCGCGGTGCTCTACGGGCACGGGTCCGACCCGGTGCACATCACCCTGCCGGGCCACGACCTGATGCTCGCGCTCAAGACCGGTGCGAACGCCTTGCTGTCGATCGAGCTCGACGGCAGCAGCCAGCTTGCGCTGCCCAAGCAGGTCCAGCGCGACCCGATCAAGGGGTTCATCGAGCACGCCGACCTGATCTTGGTCCGCCGCGGCGAGAAGGTCACTGTCGACATACCCATCGTGATCGTCGGTGAGTCCGCCCCCGAGACGCTGGTGGGAGTCGACCACAACAGCGTGTCGCTCGAGGCAGACGCGACGGCCCTTCCGGAGTCGATCCAGGTCAGCATCGAAGGACTGGAGATGGGCTCGCAGATCCTGGCGAAGGACCTCGTCCTGCCAGCGGGTGCCACGCTGATCCTCGATGAGGACGCCCTGATCGTCAACATCACCGCCGCTCCGACCGCCGCCGACGTCGAGGCCGACCTGGCCGAGGCGGAAGCCGAGCTGGGTGTCGAGCACGACGAGCCGGAGGCCCCGGAGGAGACCGCCGAGGGTGCATCGAGGATCGACAGCGACAGCGAGGGCGCAGCGCCCGGCCAGGAGTGATCCTGCGCATACTTCGACGGCCAGGAGCTGCCATGACGTACGACGGTTGGCTCGTCGTCGGACTGGGAAACCCTGGCCCCTCCTACGAAGCGACCCGTCACAATGTCGGCTACCTCGTCGCGGACGAGCTCGCCGAGCGGATGGGCAGCGGGTGGCGGGCTCACAAGTCCGGTCGGGCGTTGGTCGTGGAGGGCCGCCTCGCCGGAATACCGGGTGTGCGGGTCGTGTTGGGGCGCGGCCGCTGTTACATGAACGAGTCCGGTGGTCCCGTGTCCACGTTGCTCTCCTTCTACAAGGCCGGCCCCGACCGGCTGGTCATCATCCATGACGAGCTGGACCTGCCGTACGGTGACCTGCGGGTGAAGTTCGGCGGCGGGGACAGCGGCCACAACGGCCTGCGTGCTGTGCGGAGGTCGCTCGGGACCGGTGACTTCCTTCGCGTCAGGGTCGGAATCGGCCGATCACCCGGACGCCAGGACGCAGCTGACTTCGTGCTGCGCCCGTTTTCCTCGACCGAGAAACGCGAGCTCGACCTGCACGTCAACACGGCAGCGGACGCCGTCGAGTCCCTCGTCACCGAAGGGCTGGATCGAACCCAGAACCTGTTCAACAGCTGACTGCCGCCACCGCCATGCGCGGCACCGCGTCGGCATGACCCGGCTCTCGTCAAGGATCCTCCGACGTTTCGAGGCGGTTGTGGACCAGGTCTGGTCTACTCTTGCGGCTCCATTCATCGGCTCACAGTCGTCGCCTCACGGTGGGGACACCGGCTTTCTGAGCTCTCGCGCCAGATAGTCTGCGTCGCGATCACCTGCTGCGACGGCGTAAGCGCGTGACCTCAACGCGAAGTCGCTCGGCTTCGGCTTCCAGGACGAGCAGACGTCGGACGCCCTCGAGGTTGACGCCAGCGTCGAGTAGCGCCGTGATGTGGCCAACCCGTTCGACGTCCTGCTCGCTGTAACGACGGGTCCCTCCGGCAGTGCGTACCGGGTCCAGCAGGCCCTTGGTCTCGAAGGTCCGCAGAGTCTGCGGTGGTACGCCGGTGAGCTCCGCCGCGACAGAGATGGCATAGACGCCGGCGGGAGGGAGCTGTCGAGAGAGTTCGGGGGTCATACTCGCGCCTCCATCGGGATTTGGGCGTATCAGCATGCTTGACATCTCGTCTGTCTTGAACACAAAATCTATCCAGAGCCTATCAGGTTCCTGAGTTTCATCTCATCAACCACAAGACTGTCCGAGAGGAGTGCTGACCATGTTGATGAGGACCGACCCCTTCCGTGAACTGGACCGTCTCTCCGAAGCCATGTTCGGGACGGCCGGCCGGCCGGCGGTGATGCCGATGGACGCCTACCGGCGCGACGACACGTTCTACATTCACCTCGATGTACCGGGGGTGGACTCCGACTCGATCCACCTGACGGTCGAACGCAATGTCTTGACGGTACGTGCCGAGCGCACTCCGTCCCTGCCTGAGTCCGCCGAAGCCGTCGTGAACGAGCGCTCATATGGCGTATTCAGCCGCCAGCTTTTCCTTGGCGAGACACTCGATGCGGACCGTCTGAGGGCCGACTACGACGCTGGAGTGCTGACGATCCAGATCCCCGTCGCTGAACAGGCCAAGCCTCGCAAGGTGACGGTCGGAGGACACTCCGGGCGTAAAGAGATCCACGCCTAAGAACTGCCGAGCAACCGCCGGGCGGCCCCGATCCGGTGCGGGGCCGCCGGTGCGGCTATGGCAGAGTCTGTCGCGTGGCTGACACTCTCGAACTGCCGGAGGCGCTCGACGAGGTGGCCGCCGACGACCACCGGTTCGCCGCCTGGGCTGCCACCATCGCCGGTGAGCGCCTCGAACAGCTCCGCGGGCAGGGTCTTGAGGCCATGGCGCTCAAGGATGCCGGCGACCAGCTCGCTCACACCATCTTGATGAGCCTGCTGGCGACGTACCGTCCTGACGATGCGGTGCTCAGCGAAGAGGGCAAGGACGACAAGGTGCGGCTAGGCAGCCGCCGGGTTTGGATCGTCGACCCGCTGGACGGAACCCGCGAGTACTCCGAGCCGCCCCGCGACGACTGGGCAGTTCACGTCGCGCTGTGGCAGGACGGCGACCTCGTTGCTGGTGCCGTGGCGCAGCCCGGTATGTCGACCACGTTCAGCACGTCCCAGCCGCCCGTCCTGTCGCCGCGCACGAGCGACAAGCCCCGGATTGCGGTGAGCCGCACCCGGCCACCGGCGTTCGTCGACTCGCTGGCCCAGCAGATCGACGCCGCGCTGGTACCGATGGGCTCCGCCGGCGCGAAGGTGATCTCCGTCGTCCGCGACGTCAGCGACATCTACGTGCACGCCGGCGGGCAGTACGAGTGGGACTCCGCCGCGCCGGTCGCGGTCGCACGTGCGGCCGGTCTGCATACGAGCCGTGCGGACGGGGCGCCGCTGTCCTACAACCAGGACGACGTCTGGCTGCCCGACCTACTGGTATGTCGCCCCGAGCTCGCCGACACCGTGAGCGCCTTCGTGCGTGACTACTGGGCTGAGCACGGCCAGTAGACTTCGACGCTGAATGACCCTTCACGCACTCACACCTGTCGTCGCGGCCGAGCCGACAGTGTCGGCCCTCATCAAGCAGGCCCGCCAACCGGCCGCGTCGACCCTCGACCTGACCGCTCCGACGGCGATGCGGCCGTTCATCACCGCCGTGCTTGCCTCCGCGCACGAGTCGGGCGCCGACAAGACGGTCCTCGTCGTCACTGCCACGGCGAGGGAGACCGACGAAGTCGCGGCGGCCGTCTCCTGCCTGATCGACAGCGACTCCGTCGTCGCCTACCCCGCCTGGGAGACCCTTCCCCACGAACGGCTCTCGCCGCGCTCGGACACCGTCGGGCGACGGCTCGCGGTGCTCCGTCGTCTCGTCCACCCCGGCGAGTCCGGCGCGAGCGCGGTCGAGGTCAAGGTCGTCGTCGCCCCTATCCGTTCGGTGCTGCAGCCACAGGTCAAGGGCCTCGCCGACGTGGAGCCGGTCGCGCTTGGCGAGGGCGACGAGATCGACCTCGAGGTGCTCGTACGCCGCCTGGCCGCGGCCGCGTACCACCGCGTCGACCTGGTCGAGCGCCGGGGCGAGTTCGCCGTCCGCGGCGGCATCGTCGACGTCTTCCCCCCGACCGAGGAGCACCCGGTTCGGTTGGAGTTCTGGGGCGACACCGTCGAGGAGATCAGGTCCTTCGCGGTGGCGGACCAGCGCTCGCTCGAGGCGGGTCCGAAAGCCCTCTGGGCGCCGCCTTGCCGTGAGCTGCTCCTCACCGACGACGTTCGGGACCGGGCCAGACAGCTCAGGGCCGACCATCCCGAGCTCCGTGAGATGCTGGACAGACTCGCCGAGGGCCACGCGGTCGAGGGCATGGAGTCCCTGACGCCCGCCCTCGTGGACGAGATGGAGCTCCTCGTCGACCTGCTTCCCTCCGACGCCATCGTGCTGGTCTGCGATCCCGAGCGCGTCCGGGGCCGCGCTCATGACCTGGTCGCCACCAGTCAGGAGTTCCTGCAGGCCTCCTGGGCGGCTGCAGCCGGCGGCGGACAGGCCCCGATCGACCTGGGTGCCGCCGCCTACCACAGCCTCGGTGACGTGCGTACCCACGCCCTCGCTCGCGGCCTGTCGTGGTGGTCGGTGGCGCAGTTCGGGCTGGCGCCGACGATTGAGCAGTTCGGGCTCGCCCCGACGGTCGGGCAACGGGGGAGTGGTGCCGACTCGACAGGGCCGATGGGGCCGTTGCGCACGGAAACCGGCGAGATCGTCTCCGCTGATGTGGACACGTCGAGCTCTGTGGAGACGATCACGCTCGGCGTGCGTGCTGCCGACACCTATCGCGGTGACACAGTCGCGGCCGTCGAGGACATCGCCGCGTTCGTCCGCGAGGGCAGAAGCGTCGTGCTCGTCACCGAAGGGCACGGGCCCGGTGCCCGCCTGGTGGAAGTGCTCAAGGAGCACGATGTCGCCGCCCGGACGGCCGACGAGCTCGACCCCGCAGTCCTGGGTGGCGACCCGGTCGCCTCCGCCGCGACTGATGCGGCAGCGCTGCGTGGTAGCGGCGTGGTGGAAGTTGTCCAAGGCAGCCTCGAGCACGGCTTCGTGGCCGACGCAATCAACCTCGTCGTGCTGACCGGTGATGACCTGACGAGCCTGCGCACGACCGCCCGCGACTCACGCCGGATGCCCTCGAGGCGCCGCCGACAGATCGACCCGCTCGAGCTCCAGCTGGGCGACTACGTCGTCCACGACCAGCACGGCGTCGGCCGCTACGTCGAGATGATCCAGCGCACCGTCGCCGGCGCCACCCGTGAATACCTCGTCATCGAGTACGCGGCTTCGAAGCGAGGCCAGCCGCCCGACAAGCTCTTCACCCCAACGGACCAGCTCGACCAGGTGACACGCTACGTCGGTGGCGAGCAGCCGTCGCTGGACCGCCTCGGTGGTTCCGACTGGGGCAGGCGCAAGGGACGAGCCCGCAAGGCGGTGCGTCAGATCGCCGCCGAGCTCATCAAGCTGTACGCCGCCCGGCAGGCCACCAGGGGCCACGCGTTCGCGCCCGACACGCCATGGCAGCGTGAGCTCGAGGACGCGTTTCCCTATGTCGAGACGCCGGACCAGCTGGCCAGTGTCGACGAGGTCAAGCGTGACATGGAGCAGCCCATCCCGATGGACCGGCTCATCTCCGGCGACGTGGGGTATGGCAAGACTGAGATCGCCGTACGCGCCGCGTTCAAGGCCGTCCAGGACGGCAAGCAGGTGGCGATTCTGGTGCCGACGACCCTGCTCGTGCAGCAGCACTACCAGACGTTCGCGGAGCGCTTCGCCGGATTCCCGGTCATCGTCAAGCCGCTGAGCCGCTTCCAGAGCGACGCGGAGGCGAAGGAGGTGATGGCCGGCCTGATCACGGGCGCCGTCGACGTCGTCATCGGAACGCATCGGCTCTTCAACAGCGAGGTCAAGCTCAAGGACCTCGGGCTTGTCGTCGTCGACGAGGAGCAGCGCTTCGGCGTGGAGCACAAGGAGGCGCTCAAGCGGATGCGCACCGCCGTCGACGTGCTCAGCATGTCGGCGACGCCTATCCCACGCACGCTCGAGATGGCCATCACCGGCATCAGGGAGATGTCGACGATCACCACGCCGCCGGAGGAGCGCCACCCGGTGCTGACGTTCGTCGGCAGCTACAACGACTCGCAGGTGGTGGCCGCCATTCGGCGCGAGCTGCTCCGCGAGGGCCAGGTCTTCTACGTACACAACCGGGTGCAGAGCATCGACCGGGTGGCCACACGCCTTCGCCAGCTGGTGCCTGAGGCGCGAGTGGCAGCCGCTCACGGCCAGATGCACGAGCACGCGCTCGAACAGGTGATGGTCGACTTCTGGGAGCGCAAGTCCGACGTGCTGGTGTGCACAACGATCGTCGAGTCCGGGCTCGACGTGTCCAACGCCAACACCCTCATCATCGAGCGGGCCGACCTGCTCGGCCTCTCCCAGCTGCACCAACTGCGTGGGCGCGTGGGGCGCGGCGGCGAACGCGCCTACGCCTACTTCCTCTTCCCACCCGAGAAGCCGCTCACCGAGACGGCACACGACCGCCTCGCCACGATTGCGCAGCACTCCGACCTCGGCGCCGGCATGGCGGTCGCGATGAAGGACCTCGAGATCCGGGGCGCCGGCAACCTGCTCGGCGGCGAACAGTCCGGCCACATCGCCGACGTCGGCTTCGACCTCTACGTTCGGCTCGTCGGCGAAGCCGTCGCGGAGTACCGCGGTGACGGACCGGTGGAAGAGCCCGAGGTCAAGATCGAGCTTCCCGTCGACGCGCACCTTCCGCACGAGTACGTCGGGAGCGAACGGCTCCGGCTGGAGATGTACAAGCGGCTCGCCGAGGTGCGCTCCCCCGAGGCCGTCGACGAGGTCCGCTCAGAGCTCGTCGACCGGTACGGCGCTCCGCCCACGCCCGTCGACAACCTGCTGGCCGTGGCCGCCCTACGGGTCAAAGCGAGGCTGGCCGGGCTTACCGACGTCAACGTGCAGGGCAACTACGTCCGGTTCACCCCTGTCGACCTGGCCGACTCCACCCGGGTGCGCCTGGACCGCCTCTATCCGAAGACGGTGGTCAAGCAGGCCCTGCGAAGCATCTTGGTGCCGCGTCCGGTGACCGCGCGCATCGGCGGTCAGCCGGTCCGCGACGAGGCCGTACTAGATTGGGCTGGTCGGGTCATCGACGACGTCATCGTGCGCAGCCCAGCGTCATGAAGGGAGCACCGCAGTGAAGCTTGGTCGCCACCCCCCGCGTCGGGGTGACGTTTCCAGCCACCGTCGCGGATACGGTGTCATCGCACTGGCCGCTGTCGCGCTGCTCACCGTCTCCGGCTGTGGCGCCAACCTGCACCCGGGGGTCGCCGCCACGGTCAACGGGTCGGCGATCTCGCAAAGCCAGGTCGACGACCTCGTCGGTGCGGCCTGCAGCTACATCGAGATCAACAACCAGGCCACCGCCCAGCCCACGACCCTGGCTGTCTCCGATCTACGCTCGACGATCCTGGGATCGCTGATCTCCTCCAACCTCGTCGGCAAGGCGGCCGACGACCTCGGCCTGACGATCCTGCCCAAGACCGTCCAGCAGCTCGACAACACGGTGCTCCCCGAGGGCTTGAGAGACTCCGATACCGACCTGCTCACAGAGTTCTTCCACAACGCCGCGCAGGCTCAGATCGACCAGGCCACGATTGGAGCGCATCTGAAGGACCCCAGCGTGACCGACTCGTCGCAGGTGACCACCGCGGACACCCAGGGTTCCGTCGACTTCATGACGAAGTTCCTCAAAGCCCAAGATGTCACCGTCAATCCCGCCTACGGCAGCTGGGACGGCGGGCGGGTATCCTCCACGTCGGGCTCCTTGTCGGACTCGGTCTCCGAGGTGGCCAAGGCCGCCGACGCCCGCACCGCCAGCGGTCAGTCCGACGTTTCCTCGCTTCCGGCGTCGCAGGTCTGTGGCTGAGCGAGCCCGCTGTCGCCGGCACCGGGTGGTCGTGTGGCACGGCTGAGCGTCCTCGTGACCAGCGCTCGGCTACCGGCCGGGCTGTTGACCGGCCCCGCCTGGCGGGCCGTTCACCGGGCCGGTCTGGTCGCTGCGTATGACGACCAGACACCACTCGCGATGGCACTGTTCGCCGACGGTGTCCGAGTCGAGGCCATGCCGGACGTGTCCGCCGATGACCTGCTCGGCCGGGCCGCCGCCTGCGACGGGGCCGATCTGGTCTGGCTGGCGTGCGAGGACACCGACGACGTCTTGGTGCGGGAGTTGACGTCCGAGACGCGCACGTCGGAGGGGTCACCTCGGCGCAACCACGCCCAGGTCGACGTCGAGGTGGTTGTCGGGTCGGTTGGTCCAGCAGGTTCGCGCCTGCTCGAGCTGGTCGAGGTCATGGACCGGCTACGCCGCGAATGCCCCTGGGACAGAGAGCAGAACCACGCCTCGCTTGTGCGCTACCTGGTCGAGGAAACGTACGAGACGGTCGACGCGATCGAGAGCGGAGACCGAGACCACCTCTGCGAGGAGCTCGGGGACCTGCTGCTGCAGGTGCTGTTCCATGCGCGGATCGCGAGCGAGCACCCGGAGCAGCCCTTCGACGTCGACGACGTCGCTGACGCCATCACGCAGAAGCTGATCCGGCGGCACCCTCACGTCTTCTCCGACGCTTCGGCTGAGGATGTCGCCGCCGTCGAGCGAAACTGGGCCTCGATCAAGGCGGCCGAGAAGGCACGGCGGTCGCCGTTGGACGGTATCCCCCTCGGTCTGCCCGCACTGGCGTTGGCCGACAAGTTCGTCGGTCGCTGTCTTGACGCGTCCGCCGGGCTGAGCGTACCCACCCCCGCCGAGACGACCTACACCCTGCAGTCCCTGGGCGAGGTGCTCTTCGCGCTCGTTGCGGCGGCCCACGCCGCGGGGTTGGACCCCGAGCAGGCCCTGCGCGCCCGGGTGGCCCGCGAGATCGACCAGGTGCGCGGCGCCGGACAGCGTGCCGCCAGGCCGGATGACGCGCTCCGCAGTTAGGCTGACAGACGCACACCGAAGGGCGGGCATCGAGTCGCCGCATCGCTGAGGGAGACTGTCGTGGCACACATCGAGGCTGTTGGCGCTCGCGAGATCCTCGACTCGCGCGGCAACCCCACGGTCGAGGTCGAGGTGGCGCTCGACGACCGCACCGTCGCCCGTGCCGCCGTCCCCTCCGGTGCGTCCACGGGCCAGTTCGAGGCAGTCGAGCTACGCGACGGCGACTCGTGGTACGGCGGCAAGGGTGTCAGCAAGGCGATCGCCGCCGTCAACGACACGATCGCAGATGCCATCGTCGGTATGCCGGCCGACGAGCAGCGAGCGCTCGACCAGGCGATGCTCGACCTCGACGGCACGCCCAACAAGGCCAGGCTCGGCGCGAACGCGGTCTTGGGGGTGTCACTGGCGGTGGCCAAGGCCGCGGCCGGGTCCGCCCGGCTGCCGCTCTTCCGCTACGTCGGGGGACCGAACGCCCACCTGCTGCCCGTGCCGATGATGAACATCCTCAATGGCGGCGCCCACGCCGACTCCAACGTCGACGTCCAGGAGTTCATGATCGCGCCGGTCGGAGCGGCCACGTTCGCCGAGGCCATGGAGCAGGGCGCGAGCGTCTACCACGCCCTCAAGTCGGTGCTCCAGCAGCGAGGCCTGGCCACCGGGTTGGGTGACGAAGGCGGCTTCGCCCCCAACCTCGACTCGAACCGCGAAGCGCTCGACCTGATCGCCTCCGCTGTTGACAAGGCCGGTTTGGCGCTCGGCACCGACATCGTCTTGGCCCTCGACGTGGCAGCCACCGAGTTCTACGACTCATCGGCCGGCCACTACACGTTCGAGGGCACCCAGCGATCCTCCGACGAGATGGCCACCTACTACGGCGACCTCCTGTCGGCCTACCCCATCGTGTCGATCGAGGACCCGATGAGTGAGGAGGACTGGGACGGCTGGAACGCCTTGACGGCCATGATCGGCCAGCAGGTGCAGATCGTGGGCGACGACCTCTTCGTGACCAACGTCGAGCGGCTTCGACGCGGCCTCGACGAGTCATCCGCCAACGCGCTGCTCGTCAAGGTGAACCAGATCGGCAGCCTGACCGAGACGCTGGACGCGGTCGCCCTGGCCCATCGAGGTGGCATGCGCTGCATGATGAGCCACCGCTCCGGCGAGACCGAGGACACCACGATCGCCGACCTCGCGGTTGCCACGAACTGCGGCCAGATCAAGTCCGGCGCGCCGGCACGCTCGGAGCGGGTCGCCAAGTACAACCAGCTGCTTCGGATCGAGGAGGAGTTGCACGACGCGGCGCGTTACTCCGGCATCGGCGCCTTCCCTCGCTACGCGGCGAGCTGAGGGGACGCACGACGATGCCCGCACGCCTTCGTCCGTCCCCCGCCCCTGGCCCCGGCCGTGGGCGTGCCGGTCGGCGGCCCACGAGCGCGGCGCCGACGAAGCGACGGAGCACGCGCGCCACCGCGTCCGAACCGCCACCGGGGCAGGGCGCATCCTCGTCGCGGTCGAAGCTGACGGGCCGAGCAGCGATCCTGCTGCTTGTGCTGGCCGTGCTCACCGTGTCCTACGCGTCGAGCATGCGGGCCTGGCTCAAGCAGCGCAGCGAAATCAACACGCTGAGTGCCGAGATCGCCACCCACAAGGCCGACGTGGCGGTCCTCGAGCAGACCAGGCGGCGCTGGCATGACCCGGCCTACATCGAGACCCAGGCGAGGCTCCGGTTCGGGTGGGTGCTGCCGGGGGAGACGGGCTACCGCGTGATCGGCGCCGACGGGAACATCCTGTCCGACGGCGTTGGCGAGCTGTCCGATCCGAACGTGGCGGCGCCTGCCCACCAGCCTGAGTGGTGGCAGAACGCCTGGGGCAGTGTGGTCGACGCAGGCGCCAACCCCGCCGACAAGGCCACTCCACGGCCCACGCATCGCCCGGCCCGACACATCGGCGGCAGCAGCCACCAGGGCCGATCACCCGCCAGGTGAGCTCTCACGTCCCCGACTGCAGCAGCCGCCGGGACTCCGCTGTCTCGCTCGGCCCGACGACTGGCGACCTTGCTGCCGTCCAAGCCCAGCTCGGTCGCGCTCCCCGCGACGTCGTCGGTGTCGCCCATCGCTGCCCGTGCGGCTATCCCGACGTGGTCGCGACGGCGCCCCGGCTCAGCGACCGTACGCCGTTCCCCACGTTCTTCTACCTGACCTGTCCCCGCGCCGCGTCCGAGGTCGGCACCCTCGAAGCGGGTGGGCTGATGCGGCAGATGACCGTCCGGCTCGCCGAGGACGGCGACCTTTCCACCCGCTACCAGCAGGCGCACGAGGCATACATCGCGGCGCGTCGCCAGTACGGGGAGGTGCCCGAGACCGACCAGGTCTCAGCCGGAGGTATGCCGTCGCGGGTCAAGTGCCTGCACGTGCTCGTAGCCCACGCACTTGCGGCTGGTGACGGGGTCAACCCGCTCGGAGACGAGGCGCTCGCCCTGCTGCCGGACTGGTGGGCGCAAGGGCCCTGTGTGGCGGTGGACGCCGAGGACGAGGACCCTCCGCGATGACCAGGGTGGCCGCCGTCGACATCGGCACCAACTCGCTCCGGCTGCTCGTGACCGACCTCGACGTGGCGGCGGGAACCGCGGTGGAAGTGCTGCGGCGTACGACGATCGTGCGGCTCGGCCAAGACGTCGACCGTACGGGCGTCTTCGCACCCGCGGCGCTGGCCCGGACGTTCGCAGGCCTCGATGATTACGTCAGCCTGATCGAGGAGTCGGCAGCCACTGCCGTCCGGGTCGTGGCGACGTCGGCCGCCCGCAACGTCGCCAACCCCGACGCACTCGTGTGCGGGGTCGAGCGTCGACTCGGGGCGCGCCCAGACATCGTCTCGGGCCTCGAGGAGGCTCGGCTCAGCTACCACGGTGCTACCTGGGCGCTGGTGGGTCACGCCGGCTTCGACCAGCCCTTCGTCGTGCTCGACATCGGCGGTGGCTCCACGGAGCTCGTCACGTGCGGGGGAGATCCCACTCGGGTGTGGGGCGAGTCTCTCGACGTGGGCTCGGTCCGCCTCACCGAGCGGCACCTGCATACGGACCCGCCGACCGAACAGCAGGTCGCAGCTGTCGTCGCTGACGTCGAGACAGCACTCGACGGCATGAGCCTTCCGCTCGACCGGATCGGTGACCTCATCGGGGTAGCGGGCACGGTCACCACGATGGCGGCCATGGTGCTCCGCCTCGAGGCCTACGACCGCGACCGCCTGCACCTCGTCCGCATCCCGACCGAGGCGCTGCTCGCGGCGGTCGACGAGATGGTGCAGCTCAGCGTCGCCGACCGCAGATCGCGGCCGTTCATGCACCCGGGCCGCGCCGACGTGATCGGTGCGGGTGCGCTCGTGCTGGGCACCGTTGTCCGCAGGCTCGGCGTCGCGAGCCTGGTGGTGTCCGAGCACGACATCCTCGACGGCATCGCCTGGTCGCTGGTATGACGGCGCTGCCGCATCCCATGACCGGTGCGCTGTTCGAGAGCCCGGTGCCGCCGGGCACCGGCTGGCCGGGCGACCCGGCGGCTCCCGGGACACCGGTCGCCCACGGTGCGTCCGACGTGCTGCAGCTAGCACTGGCCGCCACCGACACCACAGAGCTGGACGCCCGGGTGTCGCGCTGCCGTGCCTGCCCTCGGCTCGTGGCCTGGCGTGAGGCGGTGGCCCGGGACAAGCGCAGGTCGTTCGCCGCCGAGCCGTACTGGGGGCGCCCGGTCACCGGCTGGGGCAGCGCCACCCCGGCGGTGGTGATCGTCGGACTTGCGCCGGCCGTGCACGGCGGCAACCGAACCGGTCGCATCTTCACCGGCGACCGGTCAGGCGACTGGCTGTTCGCGGCGCTGCACCGGGTCGGACTCGCCGCCCGGGAGACAAGCGTCCACGCCGGGGACGGCCAGCAGCTGATCGACACCCGGATGCTTGCGTCCGTGCGCTGCGCTCCACCGGACAACAAGCCGTCACCGCTCGAGCGCGACACCTGCGCACCGTGGCTCGACTCGGAGCTCGCCTTGGTGCTCGGTTCGGTCAGAGCCGTCGTGTGCCTGGGGTCGTTCGCCTGGGATGTGGCGCTGCGGGCGTTGGCGAGGCAGGACGTCGTCGTAGCCCGGCCACGGCCGAGGTTCGGCCATGCGTCCGGGGTGGAGCTTGAGTTGGCGGAGCGCCACGGAGGGCGTCGGTTCACGCTGCTCGGGTGCTACCACCCGAGCCAGCAGAACACGTTCACCGGCAAGCTCACCGAGCAGATGCTTGACGCCGTGCTCGGTGAGGCCGCGCGTCTCGCCCACCTGTGACCAGACTTCGGTCAATGGTTTGTCGACCGCCGTCCTGGGGTACATCGCCGACGTAAGTGTGGACAGGCGCGCCATCAAGTGCCGCCTGGTCATCTCGGTCGCTTTCAAAGAGGAGCAAACAGATGCGAAGAGCTCTGTGCACCGTCGCACTGGCAGCGCTGGTCGGACTCGGGTCGGTTGGCGCGACGATCAGTCCGGCGCTCAGTACGAACACCGGCACGGACTCGGCGTCGTCTGAGCAGGCGTCGCATCAGGTCAAGGTCGCCGACGTACCGATCTCCTTCACGGTTCGCAACGTCAACCGCTCCGACGTACCGTGCGCCAGCGACGGCAAGACCTACACCGTGCGTGGCCATCTGGTCGGACCTGCCGCGAAGGTGCACTCACGCGCGGTCGACGCGACGACGCTGTACCTGCACGGTCTCAGCTTCGGCCAGTTCTTCTGGCACTTCCAGCAAGCCCTGGGTTACGACTACGCGACCAACCAGGCTCACAACGGCCAGGTCTCGGTCGTCATCGACCGACTCGGCTACATAAGCAGCGACAAGCCGAACGGAAACCGTATCTGTGTCGGCTCGAGGGCCGACATCGCCCACCAGATGGTCATGGACCTTCGCTCTGGCGACTATCGGGTGGACCCCGCTGGCAACGGACCGCGCTTCTCGAAGGTGGTCTTGGCCGGCCACTCCTACGGTGGCCAGATCGCCCAGGTCGAGGCCTACTCCTTCGGTGACATCGACGGGTTGGTCGTGGTCGGCTACGCCGATCGGGTCCAGTCGGCGCTGCTGAAGAAGAACGCCGCCTATGCCGCCAAGGTGTGCGCCCACGGTGGCGTCCGTGTCGGCGGTGCCGGGCCGGGCGGGTATGCCCCCTTCGGGCCCCCCTCCGGCGCACCTGCGGCCCTCTTCGACAGCACCAACCCGCGGGTCGAGAAGGCGGTCCTCCAGCAGCTCACCGTCGACCCGTGTGGTGACACAGCCTCGTTCGCCAAGGCGGTCAAGGTCGACCTGGCGCGCGTGCACAGCATCAAAGTGCCCGTGCTGATCGTCGCTGGAGGCAGCGACGCGCTCTTCCCGCCGCCCGCTGGCCCGGACCAGGCCAAGCTGCTCACCGGCAGCTCGAATGTCACGCAGGTCACCCTACCGGACACCGCGCACGCCTACACGTTCGAGCGCACGCACAACCGGTTCGTGTCAGTTGTGAACAGCTGGCTGCGCCAGCACATCTCCCGCTGACAAACGATCCGGAGAGACCGTGGGCAGGTTTGACGTGCTGGGCAACCCCTGACCCGGCCGGCGGACCTGCCCACGCTTCATTGGCTGTGGGTGACTGCTGGGGGCAGCCGTCAGGTTAGCCGGTCGACCCGTCTGCGCCAGCGACCCACGGCTGACTCCGCACGGTGACACCGCCGAGCTGTGCTGCGGCCTGGCCAGCAGTCACGCACCCGGCGTCGCGTCGAGCGGCGTTCGCACGGGCGGCGGCAGCTGCCTGATGCAGCGAGTCCTGCGGCGGCTCCTGGCGGGCGAGGGACAAGGCGAGTCCGGCGAGGAACGCGTCGCCGCTTCCGGTGGCGTGGGCGTCCGGCAACGGGACCTGGCCGATCTCGAAACACGGTCCCCCCACCGTCGCCGCCGCGGCCCCGCGGGCACCCAGTGTGACCACGACGCTGCCTCCTGTCCGGTCAGCCACTGCACGGGCCAGGTCTGCCGATGCTGGCAGCGGAAGTCCCCAGGCGAACAGCAGCTCCGCAGCCTCGTGCTCGTTGATCTTGAGCCACTCGGCGCCGGCCAGTGCCGCCTCTGCGGCACCGTCACCCTGGCAGTCGAGCATGACCCGACAGCCGGCCTTCATCACCGCGCTCACGAGCCGGGCCAGCTCGACGCCGCTGACCCCGGCCGGCAGCCGGCCCGACACCACCGTGACGCCACGGTGGGCCGTGGCCGCCCGCATGGAGAGGGTCGCGAACTCACTCCACTCGACCGGCGAGAGCGGCTGGGCGGGCTCGAAGATCTCGGTGACCTGACCAGTCGTGTCGTCATAGACGGCAAGGCACTGGCGGGTCGGGTTGGTGCCACGTACCCAGGTGCTCGTCACGCCGGTCGTCGCCAGCTGCGCGACGACGGCGTCCCCGGCCGCCCCACCGACTACCCCGACGACGTGCGCGGTGCCGCCGAGCCCGTCGACCGTGCGCGCGACGTTGACGGCCTTCCCGCCGGCCAGTTCCACGACGGCCGTGGGACGGTTGGTCCGGCCGACAGCGAACGCCTCGACCGTGGCGAAGCGGTCGAGGGCCACGGCCGTCGCCAGGCACAGGACATCGCTCACCCAGGCCCGTCCTCCCACGGCGACACCACGCCAAGCAGGTGATCACCGGCACTATCGAGCGCGTGGAGAGCGGCCGAGGACACCTCGTCGGGGGTATGCCAGCGTGAACCGCACACCTGGCGGTGCCAGCCGAGCACCAGCCGACGCCATCGCGGCGAGCCTGGAGGCAGGTCTGCCAGCTGCCACGAGCGATCCGATCCACGGGGCGCGGCGACGTTGCTGGTAAGAATCTCGACCAGCCCCCCTGGTGCTGTCGCCGCCAGTTCGTCAAGGACCTCCCGCCGGGAGGCGGGGGAGTATGTGACGGCCGTGTCGAGGCGCAGCCCGGCCGCGGTCAGGCTCGCCTCGACGGCGACGGGAAATGACGCGTCGGCGGCGTCGTAGGCAAGCGTGAGCAGCTGGTCGGGTCGACCATGCGTGGAATCGGCGAGCCTCATGAGCCGGTCACCGTCGCGAGCCACGGCGAGGACGCAGACGCCGCGTGCCAGGAGTGTGCCGACCGCGGGGCGGAGGATTCCGGTGGCGCCGACGACCAGCACGGCGGCGCCCTGCGCAGGCTCCGTCTGCGGCGGCGCCTTGTTGATCTCCTCGGCCGGAGGCTGCGCCCTGTCGATCTTCGCGGCCGGCGACTGTGCAGCCATGTCAGAACGCCTGGGGCGGCTGGTCGTGCCCGCTGCGCCCTTCCAGGAAGTCGAGGTCGGCACCCTCATGTGCCTGCCGCACGTGGTCGACGTACAGCCGGGTCCAACCGCGCTCCGCTCCGGCGACCGGGCGCGGCGACCACCCGAGCATCCGGTCCGCGATCTCGTCGGCGTCGAGCTCGACCTCGAGGGTGCGCCTTGCCACGTCGAGCACCACCATGTCGCCGGTCCGCACGGCGGCCAGGGGTCCACCGACCGCCGCCTCCGGGGACACGTGCAGGACGACGGTGCCGTACGACGTTCCGCTCATCCGGGCGTCCGAGATGCGCACCATGTCGCTCACCCCGGCTTCGAGGATCGCCCGCGGCAGCGGCAGGTTGCCGACCTCGGGCATGCCCGGGTAGCCGCGCGGTCCGGCGTTTCGGACTACCAGCACGTCGTCGGGCTTGACGTCGAGCGTGAGGTCGTCGGCGGCGGCCAGGTAGTCCTGAAGGGTGTCCCAGACGAGCGCGCGACCGCGGTGTCGCATCAGCTCGGCCGTGGCGGCGGACTGCTTGATGACCGCACCGTCGGGTGCGAGGTTGCCCTTGAGCACGGCGATGCCCGATCCCGCCGGCTTGACAGGGTTGTCCAAGGCCCTGATCACGTCGCGGTCGAAGCACTCGGCCCCGCTGTAGTTGTCTGCGATGGACCGTCCGGTGACGGTCAGCAGGTCGCGGTCGAGCAGGTCGCCGAGCGTCTCGACGAGAGCGCCCATACCGCCGGCGTAGGCGAAGTCCTCCATGAGGTACTGCCCGCTCGGCATCAGGTTGACCAGCGTCGGCATGTCCCTGACCAGATGGTCGAAGTCGTCCAAGCCGAGCGAGACATCGACCCGCCGGGCCAGGGCGAGCAGATGCACCACCGCGTTCGTGGAGCCACCGAGCGCCGCATTGAGGCGGATCGCGTTGTCGAAGGCTCCCCGCGTCAAGATCTTGCTGGGCGTCAGGTCCTCGGCGACCATCTCGACGATGCGGCGTCCCACCAGGTGTGCGAGGCGGTTGCGTCGGGAGTCCGCAGCCGGCCAGGCGGCGCTGTCGGGAAGCTGCATGCCG
Organism: Propionibacteriales bacterium; assembly: GCA_038238115.1. Classification (GTDB taxonomy): domain Bacteria; phylum Actinomycetota; class Actinomycetes; order Propionibacteriales; family Nocardioidaceae; genus JBBRYB01. The sequence continues at coordinate 24,918 of JBBRYB010000013.1, forward strand.
AGAATCTCGGCGATGCAGGCCAGCGTCGACGCGGTGCCCATGGTCATGCAATGGCCGCGCGATCGTGACATGCACGTCTCGGCCTGCGTCAGCTCGCTGTTGCTCATGCGGCCGGCGCGGTGCTCCTCGGTGAAGCGCCAGACCGACGTACCCGAGCCGATGTCCGTACCGCGGAACTTGCCGCTGAGCATCGGCCCGCCGGTGAGCATCAGCGTGGGCAGGTCGACGCTCGCGGCACCCATCAGGTAGGCGGGGGTGGTCTTGTCGCAGCCGGCGAGGAGGACGACCCCGTCGAGCGGGTTAGCGCGAAGCGTCTCCTCGAGGTCCATCGAGATCAGGTTGCGCAGCAGCATCGCCGTCGGCCGCACGAGCGGCTCGCCGGCCGACGTGGTCGGGAACTCGAAGGGAACTCCGCCGGCCTGCCACACGCCCCGCTTGACGTAGTCGGCCACCTCACGCAGGTGTGCGTTGCAAGGGGTCAGCTCCGACCAGCTGCTGGCGATCCCGATGACCGGGCGGCCCTCGAAGCTGTCGTCGGGCAGTCCCTCGGACCGCAGCCAGGAACGGTGCAGGAAGCCGGTCTTGCCGGGATCGGAGAACCAGCCGGCGCTACGCAAGGGCGCGCTGCAAACGTCATTCACCTGTTGCCCCCTGTCATCGAAACTGTGGCAGGTAGGCGGCCTGCGCCGTGAGCAGGTCGTCAGTCACTGCCGCCGCGGCGTCGGTGTCGGTGACTGCGCCGTCGGCGATCATCGCCTCGACCACGAGGGCGCGGTCGCCGTTCATCGCGGCCTCGAGCGCCAGGTAGACCGACGACAGGCGGCGGTTGAGGACTGCGGTGAGCGGCCCGCCGAGGTCGGGAACTGCCATCGGCCGGATGCCACGCGCGGTCGCGATCCCCGGGACCTCGGGTGCCGAGTCGGGCGGGATTCCTGGGACGATCCCGTGGTTGACCACGTTGCACGAGAACGTGTCGCGGCGGTCGAACAGGACTGAGCGGATGATCGCGATCAGCTGCTCCTGCTCACCGCTGCTGCGCTCGAAGGCGGTGTCGTCGAGCTCGACCTCGCCGTCAGCCTGCTGGCGCATGGCTTCGTAGCGGCGCTCGCCCCACTGAAGGATCTCGGGGACGGAGAACGCGTCGACGCCGAGCACCTTTCCGAAGTAGTCGCCGTGCGCCCACCGCTCGGGGAAGAACTCGGTGACGTGGCGGTCCCCGGCGGCCGGAAACGCGCCGTAGCGACGGAAGAGCTCCCAGGAGAACGGGTGGTGCCACACCGACACCTTGTCGTAGAAGATCGACCCCAGCTCGTCCTTGTCCGGCTCGCCGACGAGCTCGCGGTCCAGGCGCTCGCGCACGAGCGGCCAGGCGTCGCGGCCCTGCCAGCGGAAGTCGTAGATGAACGTCAGGTGGTTGATGCCGGCGTACAGCGTCGACGTCTCGGCCAGCGGTTTGTCGATGAACTCGGCAAGCTCGCGCTGGATGTGATGCATGCCGTGGCAGAGCCCCACGACCTCGGCGCCGGCGTACTTCGTGATGGCCATGACGTTGGCGGTCATGGGGTTGCTGTAGTTGAAGTAGAGCGCACCGGGCGCGAGCGCCGCGATGTCACGGGCCACCTCGACGAGGACCGGGGCCGTACGCAGCAGCCGCGAGATGCCACCGGGCAGGATCGAGTCGCCGACAGCTTGGAAGACGCCGTGCTTCATGGTGATCTCGTGGTCTGCCTGCCACGCGGGGCGCCCGCCGACGCCGATGCAGGTGACCACGAAGTCTGATCCTGGCAGCACCTTCGCGCGGTCCAGGTCCGCTCGGACCGACATCCGCCCAGTGACGCCACGCGCGTCGATCATCCGCTGAGCGAGTCGCTCGGCGGTCGACAAAGCGACCGGATCGACGTCGACGAGGCGGATCTCCCATCCGCCCAAGTCTGTCGCCGAGATCAGGTCGGCGAGCAGGCCTCGGGTGAAAACGGCGCTGCCCGCTCCGATGAGGGTGAGTACCAAACGATCGTCGATGCTCATGCATGCCCCTCGTGCGTGCGCGCTGATGTCAGCGATTGTCGGGTTTGGTGCTGTCGCGGTCTCGTGCTGTGGCGGACGGTGTTGCGCAGGACGCCGATGCCTTCGACGCCGACTTCGACGATGTCACCGTGAGTGAGGAAGCGCGGTGGTTGCTGAAAAGCCCCAGCGCCGGATGGGGTGCCTGTCACGATGACGTCACCGGGCTCGAGGCTCGTGCCGGAGCTGAGATGAGCCAGGATGGCCGGGATGTCGAAGATCATCGACGCGGTGGTGTCGTCTTGTCGTCGCTCGCCGTTGACGTCGGTCCAGATGTTCACGCCGTGGGGATTGGGCAGTGAGTCGGCGGTGACGAGCCACGGCCCTAGCGGCGTGAACGTGTCGAAGGACTTGCCGCGGGTCCACTGCTGGTCGCCGAACTGCACGTCGCGGGCGGATACGTCGTTGGCCACCGTGTAGGCCGCGACGTCGGCCAGGCTGGCACTGCCGTCTGGACCGACGTGGCGGCCGATCACCACGGCGAGCTCGGCCTCGTAGTCGACCTGGGCGGCCTGTCCCATGGGGATCACGATGTCGTCGCACGGTCCCGTGAGCGAGCTCGGATACTTGGCGAACGTCAGCGGCTTCGCCGGCGGCGTGAGTCCCGTCTCCGCGGCATGGTCGACGTAATTGAGCCCGACGGCGATGATCTTGCCGGGCCGGTGCAACGGGGAGAGCAGGCGCACATCCGCCAGGCTGACGATGGCGTCCGTGAGCCGCGTCCGGGTCGCAGCCAGGAGGCCGCTCGGGTGCTGGATCAGCTCGAGCAGCGGGTCGTCGGAGCCGCTCGTCGCGACCACCCGGCAGTTGTCGCCGTCGTCGATGCTGACCGCCGCAACGCCGGTGCGGGTCTGCACCCGGGCTACGCGCATGAGGACTCCCTCGTCTGAATCGGCTTGAGGAATATCCAAGCATGAACGAGCAGAAACGTCCAGAGTCGAGACTTGGATGCGCTAACCTGCGTATTTGTGACGGAGGGTCTCGGGCGTATGCACGTGCCATCGGCCGCCGGCGGGCCGAGCATTACGCAGGGAAGCTACGGCGAGCGCGGCAACCTCGAGCTCGCCTATCCCGATCCACGCGACGGCCTGTGGGTGTGTTGGTTCAACAACGACGAGGCGGCCGCCGGTGAGGTCGCCGCTGAGACCTGGAGTGGGGGCCTGCACTTTGCGTGCGGCCGGCGCTACCACGCGGTCTCGCTGATCCAGGCCGCGTCCGGACCCCAGTTCCTGGAGCTGCTGGCCGCCGGCGATGACGGCCTGCATCGGTGGACCTGGTCGCCCGGCCGGGGCTTCGAGCACACCGACGTGCTGCCCGGTAGGCCGGGCGAGCTGCTCGATGACTGTGTGATCGCCGAAGTAGGTGAGAGGCTCGTGGCGTGCGCTCGTCGCGGAGACGAGCTGCTGGTATGGCGTGCTGGCCTCTCGGCATACCCCACCCTGCAGTGGTCCGGCCCCTCGCGCGCCGACCTGCCAGCCGAGACGACTCGCCTGGCCGCGCGTCCAGACGCTGACGGCAGCGTCTGGGCCGCCGTCGTCGTGGATGCCGGTCTGCTCGTCACGACCGACCCCACGTCGGTTGCATGGCGCCGCGTGGGCGAGTCCGTCGGGCCGGTGACAGCGGCGTGTTGGGTCGCCGATCTGCCTGCAGGGATTTCCAGAGATCCCGTCCTGGTGGTGGCAGCGAGCGACAGGGTCTGCAGCGTCTCGCTCGACGTGGATGCCGAGCCTGTTGTGCTCGCCACCGGACCCACCGCCGACAGTCTCACTGCCGCCTGGTCTCGAGCTGGGACCGATCACCTCGAGGTCGTCGCCCGATGTGGCGACGACCTCATCCACCTGCGCCGGTAGTCCTTGGCGCTCGGCCGCCTGAGACGCGACACTGACGTCGGGAGCTGGCTCGTGGACTGCTGGCATATGACGTGACGCGAAGGGGTCGACAACGGTGGCGGACCAAGATGACGTACGCACAATCGCGCTGTCCTTGCCCCAGACGGTCGAGAGTCCCGACCGGTTTGCGTTCTCGGTCCTGAACAACGGCAAGGAGAAGGGCATCGCCTGGGTCTGGCTGGAGCGGCGCGAGCCACAGGAGGCTCGAGTGCCGCAGCCGTCGGTGCTCGCGGTCCGGGTGTCAAGTCAGGCCGAGAAGGGGGAACTGATTGCGGCCCAGCCCGACACGTTCTTCACCGAGCCGCACTACAACGGTTTCCCTGCGGTGCTCGTGCGCCTGGCGGCGATCGGCGTCGACGAGCTGGAGGAGTTGATCAAGGACGCCTGGCGTATCCAGGCACCTCGCGCCCTGGTCAAGGAGTCGGGCATCTAGTGGCGACCTCAGACTGCTCAGCACGGGTCGTCCAGCGCAACGGGCTCGCGGACGTCGTCGAGCTGGGCACCGCGGGGCCCAGGCATCGAGCTGGCGACGACGCCGGTCGTGATCGCACTCGAGCGGACACTTCCGCGGCCGCTGGCGCCATGCTTGAGCGGTTGGCGCAGCGCACGCGGGGTTGGCCGACGACAATCCCGCCCCATCGCCACGTCCCCTGGCTCGGCTGACCGAGGGGACATGTCGCCGGACCCGTCGATCCGAGTGGCCCGTTCCGGCTGCTGGCGCAAGACGAGTCGTACGATCCCTGACGCCGCAGCGGCGATGATGCCAATGCCGATCCTTCGAAACATCAGTCCACCCAACGGTCCCTTTTACGGTGTCGAGCCGGCGAGTTCCCGTCAGACGGGAAAGTAGGACGCCCTTGACGTCGATGATCGTATCGGTGGAGCGGGGCGCCACCACAGACACGACATCGCCGGCCCGACATGGTTGGCTGCCCCAGCCCACCGAGGTGGTGTTGCGCTTCGCCGCAAGCGGGCGGGTAGCGGACTTCGAGGAGTGGGCGTACTGGTCCGGCAGACCCTACTGCGCCGATTCGGCGTGACGGCCGCTGCAGCTTCGTTTGCGCCGTTCCATCGAGGCGGCGGGCGCCAGACGTCAGGGTCACGCCGGACCACGATCGGCGGGCGGCGATACTAGCGGAGTGGCGGTGATGCGAGAGGTGCTCAGCCGTTCGGTGGATGCCAGCCTCGACCGGTTCCACAGGCGGAGCAGGCCGGCTGTTGCCCGGATGGTTCGGCTGACGGCCGCCGCCCTTGCCAGCTTCGTCGTCGCACGCCTGGTGTTTCCGCAGAGCGAGCCGCTCCTCGCCCCGCTGACCGCCCTGCTGGTCGTCCAGCTGACACCGGTGAGCATTCTGGCAAGTGGTATCCAGCGCGTAGCCAGTGTCGTTGCCGGTGTCAGCGTCGCCGTGGGCTTCTCGTCTCTGGCGGGCCTCACGTGGTGGAGTCTGGCCACGGTGGTCGCGGTGTCCTTGCTGGTCGGCCAGCTGCTGCGTCTCGGGTCGAACCTGCTCGAGGTGCCGATCAGCGCGATGCTCGTCCTCGGCGTCGGCGCCAGGACAACGGAGACGGCTGCTTGGCAGCGCATCGCCGAGACCTTGGTCGGGGCAGGCGTCGGCGTCTTAGCCAACCTGCTGCTTCCGCCCAAGGTGACAAGCGAGGACGCCGCCGAGGCCATCGAGAAGCTCGCAGACGATCTGGCGCGGCTCCTCGCCGCAGCGGCGGAGGACGTGCTCAACGACGATGTCTCCACCAGTGGACGGGTCGAACAGGCCTGGCACCGGCTAGGGGAGGCTCGCCGGCTGACCCATGACATTCCGAACGTGGGTTCGGCCCTTCTGCGAGCCGAGGAGAGCAGGCGGCTCAACCTGCGTGCCCTCGCGATGGCGGACTCGGGCCCAGGGCTCCGGCACGGGCTGGAGGCGTTGGAGCACTCCGCGGTGTCGGTACGCAACATGTTCCGGTCGTTCGTCGAGGCGGCGCAAGGCTACGACGCCCAGAACCGCGAGATCGCGGAAGATGTCCGCGCCGCGATTGCCCTGTTGCTGCACGACCTGGCGGCCGGGGTGCGATCGTTCGGGCAACTGGTCCACGCTGAGGCGCGTCCGGGAGTCGACCCGCCCGAGCTCGCCGAGCTGCGGGAGGCGCTGGAAAGCCTGCGAGACGCGCGCGCCCGCGTCACCGACCTCCTGCTGATCGATCCGCGCGGCGACACTACGCTCGCGACGCTGAACTTCTCCCTGCTGGCCACCGTCGAGCGCCTGCTTCAGGAGCTCGATCTCGATGAACGCATCCGGCGGCACGTACGTCGGCTGCCGACGCTGCCGCAGCGGCTCGGCACTCACCCGCGGCGTGAGGAGGGCGCGCCACCCAAGGACAGGCGGCGCAGATGGCGACATGGCGGCAGCCAGGGCTGAGCTGGCGCCTGGCAGCTGCAACAGCTGTCCGCGGCCGCCTGGCCGCCGATCGCGTCGTGACCGGGCGGCGAGTCGAGCAGCTGCAGAGCGAGCACGACGACGTCGCAGCGGCCTCGGTCACCCGAACGCCGATGACGAGCACGACCTGAGGAGTCAACGATCGCCTTCGAGCGTTCCCGGGTCAGCTCGTTTGGTCGACCCGGCCCAGGTGTCACCTGTGGAGCTGGACGCCGCCGAGTCGCGGTCGGCGATTGGCAGCTATAGGCGGTGCGAGCCTGCCTCGGCCGGGGCCGATCCGCGAAGCGCGCCTCGAGACGAGGCCGGTCGCGCGCACCTGCTCAGGCTGCGCGTCTTCGAAGCGCTCATCGCGATCACGGCTCAGCCATCGCGGTCGGTGGAACCCATCGAAGGGCGCAGAGGACGGTCCAGCGGGAGACCTGCCTCACTGGTAGGCGCCCGCCTGGATGGAGTAGAGCTCGGCGTAGGGACCGCCCTCGCGCATCAGCTCCTCGTGGCTGCCCACCTGCGCGACGCGTGAGCCCTGCAGCACGACGATGAGGTCGGCCATCCGCACAGTGCTGAACCGGTGGGACACGAGGATGGTGACACCGCCCCGCGACCCAGCGCGGGCGGCATCGGCGTAGCGTCCGAAGAGCTCGTGCTCGGTCTCGGCGTCGAGCGCGGCCGTCGGCTCGTCCAGCACGAGCAGCAGCGGATCGGTGCGCATGAAGCCGCGAGCCAGGGCCAGCTTCTGCCACTGGCCAAAGCTCACATCGACGCCGTCGGGCCAGGTCGGCCCCAGCTGGGTGTCCAGTCCGGACTCGAGCCGCTCGAGCACGTCATCGGCGCCCGCCTTGCTCACGGCTGTGCGTACGGCGGCGTCGTCATCGACGGCTGGAAGGTCGCCGAGCCCGACGCTGGTCCGGGCGGGGAACTCGAAGCGGTAAAAGTCCTGGAACGCCCCCGACACCTCCCGTCTCCAGGCGTCGGTGGCGACCCGCTGCAACGGCCGGCCGTCGAGGAGAATCTGTCCGGACGTCGGCTCATACAGCTTGCACAGTAGCTTGACGAGGGTGGACTTGCCGGCGCCGTTCTCGCCCACTATCGCCACCACAGCGCCGGCTGGAAGGTGCAACGACACGTCGTCGAGGACGAGCGTGTCGGTTCCCGGGTAGGCGAACGAGACCGCCTCGAACGTGATGCCGTCGTCGAGCCCCTCGGGGGCGGGCTGGTCGGCGTCAGCGGTCATCGCGGCGGCATAGTCCTCCAGCCAGGCCAGCCGCCGTGACCCGTCCAGCCAGATGCCGCGCAGGAAGCCGATCTCCGACATCGTCGCGGCGACGTACGCCGACAGTCGGCCACCGGCGGCGAGGACGAGCAGCACCTGCCCGGCCGAGGCGTGCAGCCCCGAGGCCACGAAGACGACAGCAGCCACGAAGCCGATGCCGAACACCCCCCACGCCAAGGAGTGCCAGCAGGCGCTGGACCAGCGCGCCTGCGACACGGCGGCGTACCACTTGTCCCACTCCCTGCGGCGGCGCCTGACAAGCTGCGGCCCGATGCCGGTCACGCGGACCTCTTTGCCCGCGGCGGCGGTGGTCGCCGTGGTGAACAAGTGAGCGGCCAGCCGGTAGTGCTCGGCGCTGCGCTCCTCGACTCCACGTTCGACCCCGGGCCGCCACGACGAGCTGATCACGGTCGGCGCCGCGAAGGCTATTAGCAACGCCAGCGCCGGATGGATCGAGGACAGCAGCGCCACGGTGATGCCCAGGCGCACCAGCCAGCCGCAGGTGGAGAACAGCGACATGTACATGTGATCGAGCACGAAGACCTGGTTGCGCAGCACGGAGAGCCGGTCGAGATAGTCGCGTCGCTCGTGGTGCTCGATCGTCGACACGGAGGCCTGCAGGCTCGCGACATGGGTCTCGAGGGCGATCGTCACCTTATCGCGGAAGCGCCGCGTCACCCGCGACGTGGCGACCCGCAGCAGCCAGGTAAGGGTGACCGACACCGCCATCCCGACCACGGCGATGAGCACGAGACGACGGTCGTGGCCGACCACACCGTCGGCGAGGAACTTCAGCCACAGCGCCAGCAGCCCGTCCGGGACCGCGGCCAGCAGCGAGACCACCAGCGCGAAGACGAGCAGGCCGGGCTCGTGGGAATAGCCGAGCTTGCACAGCCGCCACATCGACGCCAGGGCCGGCGGGGTGTCGTCACGCGAGGACGTCATACTCCACCCCTTCCTCGTCGGCACTCGCCCCGAAGCGGCTCGCTTGCAGGTCGAACATCGCCCGGTAACGGCCGTTCTCGGACATCAGCTCCAGGTGGCTCCCGAGCTCGATGACCTGGCCGTGCTCGAGCACTGCAATCCGGTCAGCGTGGCGCACAGTAGAGAATCGGTGGGAGATGAGGATGGTGGTGACGTCGCGGGTCGCCTCGAGGATGCGGTCGAAGATCGCTGCCTCACCGCGCACGTCGAGCTGGGCGGTCGGCTCGTCGAGAAGCACGAGTCCGGCGCCGCGGCGTACGGCGCACAGCGCGCGCGCCAACGCGACCCGCTGCCACTGACCGCCCGACAGGTCGGTCCCACCCTCGTAGCCCTTGGCCAGTGGGGTGTCGAGGTCCACGAGGCCCTCCGCGCCGGCGTCGCGCAGTGCGGCGAGGATGTCGGCGTCAGGCGCACCCTCTGGTGCGACGTTGTCGCGCAGGGATAGGTCGAAGCGGACGAAGTCCTGGAAGACGGCCGTCACCTGTGAGCGCCAGGACTGGATGTCGAGGTCGCGCAGGTCGACACCGTCCACCTCGATCGAGCCGGAGTCGGGATCGTAGAGCCGGCACAGCAGCTTCGCGAGCGTGGTCTTGCCGGCGCCGTTCTGGCCGACGATCGCCAGCGACGACCCGGCGGGGACCCTGAGGTCGAGACCGTCGTAGATCGGCCGGTGGGTGCGCGGATAGGTGAAGCGCAGGTCACGGACCTGCAGCTGCCGGTGCGGCACTCTCGGCTGGGAGATCCGTTCGCCTGTTGACAGCGCTCCAGCGGGGGCCATCGCCGGTTTCAGCTTGAGTACGGAGACCACTGGGGCGGCAGCCCCGTCGAGTGCCCAGTTGAAGCCCCCGAACGCGACTGCGCTGACGCCGACCGCTACCTGCGCGTAGACGACGAGGCGAGACAGGGCGACGTCGCCGTTGATCGCTCCAACACCCAACGCCCAGAAGACCAGGGCGTTGGCGGCTGCCACCACCAGCAGCGACAGCAGCACCGGCTGCTGACGAAGGCGGGTCGCTTCGTACTGGAGCTCGAACAGTCGACGGCGACGCGCACGGAACCGGTCGATCGTCCACCCCTGGAGGCCGAAGAGCCGAAGCTCCTTCGCGGGCGGCGGATCGACGGCGAGCCGGTAGGCATAGTCGGCGTGGCGCTGTGCAGAGCGGACGACTTCGGTGTTTCGGTCCCTCCAGATCGAGCTCTCGCGCAGCAGCCAGTGGGTACTAGCCCAGGCGGCCAACAGCGCCACGGCCGCCCACCACGCGAAGCCGACCAGCACGACCGCTGAGGCGACGCCACTGACGATCTCGACCAGCCCCGCGGCGATGAAGCTCACATTGAGGAACATCGGAGGCCCGGTCATGCCGAGATCGAACTCTCGTGCAGTCGTCAGGTCGTTGGTCAGCTCCGGGTCCTCGAGGTGGCCGATGCCGGGTGGCTCGACGCAGCTCGCGGCCAGCTCGTCGTTGAGCCAGGCAGCGACCTTCGACCCGAGGTTCGCGCTGACCGCCTCATGCAGGGGTGAGAGCACCTGTAGCAGCACGAAGGACACGCCCATCAGCACGAGCGGCCCCGCCAGCGAGCCACCGGTCTGGACAGCACCGATGAGAACTCCCATGGTGATCGCGAAGGCGGCCGGCAGGGCGCCCCTGGCCAGCAGCAGCAGCCACCAGCAGGCCGCCATCGGCGCGTCGGCCCTGGGCAGCGCGGCGAAGAACTTCCACTCCTGCCGCTCTGTCACCCGCTCTCTCACCCGACCATGATGGCAGCCCCCACCGACACCACGATTCGTCCTGTTGCAGGTGGCTGGACGTCCCCGACCCCGACAGGACGAATCGAGGGGGTTGGCGGGTCAGGCGGTGGGGAGGCGCTGGATCATCGTGTTGCTGAAGAGGAACCGGTAGCCGGCGTCGACCAGGGCCCGGTCGTGCATCGGGCTGCGGCCGTACGGCGAGCCGTGCAGCCAGGCGAAGGCCGCGGCGTCCTGCCCGGTGACCGAGTCCATCTCGGCCTTGGGGTCGGACACCTCGCGCTTGAGGTCGGCAGCGTCGAGGACGGTGTCGAAGCCCTCGTGGGACGCGGTATGCGGAAACACGATGTGTCGCTCGGACAGGTCCCTCAGCTCCTCCCAGGTCATGGCGATCCGCTCGCCACGAAGGTCCTCCTCCACGAGGTAGATCCAGTGCGCCCGGGCGAAGGCCTCCTGGTGCTCGGTCGGAGTGCTGAGGAACTGCGTGGCGACCGGGAAGCAGGCGGTCAGGCCGACTCGCTCGCAGAGCGGCGCCGCCACCGTCGCGCTGTTGCGGTAGCCCTCGTAGAAGACGGGCAGCACGCCAGGCCTGTCCTTGTGCCACTCACCGGTCTCAAAGAGGGCGTCAAGGTCCTCGAGCGTCACCGGGCAGAACGCCTGGGCGTAGTCCGCGAGCTCGCGCTCGAGCGCTGCGGCGCCACCCGCTGGCGTGCTGTGGTAGTTGACGACCCGGATGAGCTGGCCCTGCCGGAAGGCCTGCTTGTGCGAGGCGACGGTCGGGGCGCTCAACGCGTCAGCTCCGTCGCGCCGAGGCCCGGATCAGGCTCGGCCGACCCTGAGAAGTGCGCGTAGGCGAGCACCTGCATCGCGGTGATCAGGGCGCCTTCGTCGTCGGGGCGGAAGATCGGCGGGGGGACGAGGATGTCGGCGTACGCGCCGAGCAGGTCGGCAAGCGTCGTGCCGTCCGCCCGCGTGCGGTCGTTGGAGGACGGGACTGTCTCGTGCCGCTCGTCCACGAGTGCCAGCACCATGGGGATCCCCTCCCGGTCGAGGCGGCGGGTGTGGCAGGCCCGCAGCAGTGCGTTTGCCTGGTCGGGATCGATGGCGTGGCCGGTGTCGGGCATTCGTCCTCCGTGGTCGATCCGGCGAAGAGCTGGAGAGGGAAACGCTGGCATGGTGTCACGAGATGCTTGCGGGGTCGGTGACGACCCGGATGAGGCGTTCTACGACGTCGCGCATGGCCGCCCGCGCGTCATGCAGGTAGGGCCGTGGATCCGGGCGGGTCGAGGTGGCGAGGCCGAGTCGGACGGCGTCGGTATAGGCGATGTTGAGCTGGGTGCCGACGTTGATCTTCACCAGTCCCGCCCGCACGGCGGCGGCGAGGCCCTGGTCGGACACGCCCGACGAGCCGTGCAGCACGAGCGGCACTGTCACCGCGTCATGCAGGCGGCGCACGAGGTCGAGGTCCAGCTCCGCCGTGGCCGAGGTCATCGCGTGGGAGGTGCCGACGGCGACGGCTAGCGCGTCGACGCCCGTGTCCTTGACGAACGTCTGCGCCTCGTGTGGGTTGGTGCGCACATGGGGAGCATGGGCCCCGTCCTTGCCGCCGATCTCGCCGAGCTCGGCTTCGAGCCACATCCCGTGCTTGTGCATCAGCTCGGCCGCGCGCCGGGTCGCCGCGACGTTGTCGTTATACGGCTGGTTGGCTGCGTCGAACATGACCGAGCCGAACCCGAGATCGGGAGCGGCCTCGACGAGCTCCATGTCCTCGATATGGTCGAGGTGCAGGCCGATCGGCACGCTCGAGGCTTGAGCAAGGGCGAGGTATGCCGCGGAGACTGGTCCGATGGCACGGTGGAAGCGGACCGCGTTGTGGCTCAGCGCCAAGATCACCGGCGCGGCGGTGTGCTCGGCGGCCTCGACGATCGCCTCCCCGTGCTCGATCGTGATCGCGTTGAACGCGGGGACACCCACGCCTGCCGCCTGCGCCGCCAGCACGAGGTCGGAGGTGGCGGTCAGCACGTGATGACCTGGACGCCTCGGGCGCGGATGCGTTGCAGCGTCTGCGGCTCTGCAGACCTGTCGGTGACGAGCGTGGAGACCGCCGTTACTGGTGCCAACCGGACCGGGCCGCGTTGGTCCAGCTTCGAGCTGTCAGCGAGCAGGACCAGCTCCGGTGCGCTCCCGATCAGCGCCCGGTCCGTCTGTGTCTCGCCGAGGTTCATGCCGGTCAGCCCGAGCTCGGCGTCGATGCCGAAGGCGCCCATGAACACCATGTCGATCTGGAACTCGTCGAGTGCCTGCACGGTCAGATGACCGAGCAGGGACATCTCCTCGCGGCGCAACAGGCCGCCGAGCACGATGACGTCGATGGCGGGCGACTGGGCGAGCATCGAGGCGATCTTCAGGCCGTTCGTCACCACGGTGAGTCGTCCGAGGTGGCCGAGGAAACCCAGCATGGCCTCGGTCGTCGTACCCCCGCTGATGAGCACGGTGCTGCCGTCGTCGACCAAGGCCGCGGCCCGCTCACCGATGCGTCGTTTCTCCTCCGCATGCGTGGTGGCGCGCACGGGAGGAGCGGGCTCCCCACTGATCTCGGTGATCGAGGCGCCGCCGTGGACCCGGAAGACCAGGCCACGGTCCTGGAGCTCGTCGAGGTCGCGGCGGATCGTGGAGGGGCTCGCGCCGAGCATCTCCGACAGCTCAGCCACGTGACCGGTGCGGAAGGTGCGCAGGTAGTGCAGCAACTCCTGTTGCCGCGTCTGCCCGAGGACGCGCTTAGTAGCCCGCGGCACGATCGGCTCGATTCAGCAGGGGTAGACCCTTCTGGTAGCGCACGACATTAGTGGAGATCAGATCCAGCACCTGTTCGCGGTAACGCGGTGCCAATCCCGCGACATGGGGGCTCAGCAGGGTGTGCGGATGGTCCCACCACACCGAAGGACCCTGTAGCGGCTCGGTCTCGAAGACGTCCACAGCGGCGTACCGCACCCGCCGGCTGTCCAGAGCGGCCAGCAGCGCGGCCTCGTCGACGACATCACCACGCGAGACGTTGATGACGCACGCTCCGGGCTTGAGCCTCGTCAGCTCGGGCGTCGCGATCAGCCCGATCGTGGCTGGCGTGCGCGGGACGATCACGACGAGGTAGTCGGTTCGCGGGAGTACGTCGGACAGCTCGTCGATGCCACGCACTTCGACCTCGTCGGCTCCCGCGAAGGACCGGCCGGTGTCGTAGAGCACGTCCTCGTCGGGCGATGTGCCGCCGAGGGAAGAGGTCGGCTGGCCGTCGCTGAGTGCGCCGGCGCGTCGGCGCACGCCGATGACGTGGACGCCGAGCGCGTGGAGCAGCCTTGCCACCTCCCGCCCGATCCGGCCGTAGCCGACGATGGTCGCGGTGGCACCGTCCACAGGTAGCGGCGTCAGGGTGGCCAGCCGCTCGGCCGGGGTCGGCCAGGAGCGGTCGCGGCGCATCGCTTGGACGAGCGGCTGGTGGTGGGCGAGCGCGAGCAGCGACATCACGGCGAACTCCGCCATCGGTACGGGAGCAATCCCGCCGAGCGTTGTGATCTCGACGTCGCTCGCCCAGACCGGCTCTGTCATCACGTGCTCGACGCCGGAGGTGTCGAGCTGGATCCAGCGCAGCCGTGGCACCTGTCCCGGGGCGGGGAACACGCTGCTCGTGTGGAGCACCTCGATCTCGGCCCACACCCGCGGGTCGATCTCGTCGGGCGAGGAGACGACGTGCCGTCGGATCTGCAGGTCAGGACACGCTTTGGCCAGGGCGTCCAGCCACTCGTCGTCGAGGTCAAGCGTCGTCAGGTAGTTCACCGGGCGAGGCTCCGTCCCGGCCTCACTTGAGCCCGGAGCGGGCCAGGCCCTGCACGAAGTAGCGCTGGAGCAGCAGGAACAGCACGACCAGGGGCAGGCACGTCAGCAGGGCCATCGCCATGAGGCCACCGTAGTTGGCGTCGTACTGTCCCTGCAGGAACCGCAACGAGACTGGCAGCGTGTAGAGCTCCGGTGTCTTCAGCACGATCAGCGGCCACAGGAAGTCGTTCCACTGGGCCATGAACGACAGCAGGACCATGACCGCGATGAGCGGCTTGCACAGCGGCAGCACGATCCGGAAGAAGATCCGCAGGTTGCTGGCGCCGTCGACCCGCGCGGCTTCGATCAGCTCGTCGGGAATCGACTGCATGAACTGTCGGGCGAGGAAGATCCCGAACGCCGCGGCCGCCGAGGGCAGGATCACCGCCCAGAACGTGCCGAAGATGCCGAGCGTGGACACCATCCGGAACTGGGGGATCATGATCGCCTGTGCGGGGATCATCATCGTGCTCAGGATGAGCAGGAACAGCGCGTTCTTCCCCCAGAACCGCAGCTTGGCGAACGCGTAGCCCGCCAGCAGGTTGACCGAGACGGTGAGGGCCGTCGTGATCGACGCGACCAGCACGGAGTTCGTGAACCAGGTCCCGATCGGGAACGTCTTGGCCAGGTTGGTGAAGTTGGCCATGGTGAAGCTCGCCGGCCACAGGTGCGTCCCGCCGTTGAACAGGTCGGCCTTGGGCGTAAACGCCACGATCAGCATGCAGTAGATCGGGAAGATCATCACCGCGCAGACGCCACCACACACGCCGAACCGGGTCCACTTGTTCATGGTCACGCCTCCTGGGATCGGCGGACTCGCAGCTGGATCATGGTGAAGGCCAGCGTCAGGACGAAGAGCACCACGCCGATCGTCGCGCCGTAGCCGAAGTCCCGCGACGGGCCGAAGCCTCGGTCGTAGGCGTAGGTCACGAGCATCGAGGTGGAGTAGCCGGGGCCGCCGTTCGTCATGACGTAGATGACGTCGAAGACCTGGAAGGACCAGATGACGTTCATCACGATGAGGAACAGCGTGGACGGGCGCAGCATCGGGACCGTGATGTGGCGGAACTGCTGAAACCCGTTTGCACCGTCGAGGCGCGCAGCCTCGTACATGTCCTCCGGGATGTCCTGCAATCCGGCCAGATAAATCACCATCGCGAAGCCGACTCGCGTCCACAGCGTCATGAGTACGACGGAGAGCATCGCCAACGAACCGCTGGTCTGCCAGGCGATGTTGCCCCACCCGAGGGCCCGGGTGACGCCGTTGAGGATGCCGACGCCCTCGTCGAAGAGGAGCAGCCCGATGAGGGACGTGACCAGGCCGCTGATCACGATCGGCAGGTAGATGATCGTGCGCAGGGCGCCCCGCGCAGGCAGGGCGCGGTTGAGCAGGTTGGCGAGCACGAGCCCGATGCCGACGCTCGTCGGCACGGTCGCCAGCGTGAAGACGAGGCTGTTGACCAGGACCCGCCAGAAGACGCTGTCGCCGAAGAGGGTGCGGTAGTTGTCCAGGCCGATCCAGGTGGCCGGTCCGAACGACTTGGCGTCCTCGAAGGACAGCAGCAGCGCCCAACCGAGGGGGATGAAGAGGAAGAGCGCCAACAAGACGAGGTTGGGCCAGACGAAGACGTAGCCCACCGCGGCCTCACGCACGGACGACATGCGCCTGCCCCGGGTCTTGCCCTCGGGCGTCGTCCGAGGCGTGGGCGTCCGCGTTTCGACGGACTCGACGGTAGCCATCGACGATCAGCCCTTCGCGGCCTGCTCGACACCGTCAGCGATGTTGGACAGCGTGTCGTCGATGGACTGCCCGCTCGTGAAGCACTGCTCCAGCTGGTCCTGCAGCAAGGTGTTGATCTGGCCGAAGAACGGAGTGGTCACCTGGGCCACATCGTCGGCGGTCAGGGTCGTCGCCTGCTGAGCGAAAGCCGGCATCAGGTCCGGACGGGTCGCGTAGTTGAGCTTCTTGTCGACGAGCGACTGCAGCGTGGGCAGCTCGACGGCCTCCTCACAGAAGGAGGCCATGTTGTCGCTGTCGACCATGTACGTGAGGAACTCGGCCGCCAGGTCGGGGTTCGAGGCCTGCTGTGTCGCGACGAGGGCGTTGCCTCCGAGGTCGGACGAGGCGCGCACGTCCTTCGGCTGGTAGGTGACCTGCCAGTCGAACTTGTTCTTGATGCCGTCGACGAGACCAGGGAGGAGGAAGTCGCCGACATAGGCCATGGCGATCTTCTGAGAGATGAAGATCGTGTCGGGGTAGGTCGCGCCCTTGACGGACGTGTTCTTCGGTACCCACTCGTTCTGGAAGAAGCCGAGCGTGTATTCGAGCGCCTTCTTGCCGGGTTCGCCCACGATGGCCGCGGTCTTCAGGTCGGTGTCCAGCAGGCGACCGTCCGCCTCGAAGAGCCAGCTAAGCCAGCGGAACGCGCCAGCCTGCTGCCAGTCATAGGCGAAGGGCATCACGTCGCTCGGCAGGCCGGCCTTGAGCTTGTCGGCGATGCCCGCGAACTCCTCCCAGCTCCAGGCGGTGTCGAGGGAGTCCGGCACGCTCGTGATCCCGGCCGCCTTCAGCATGGCGGGCTGGTAGACGATGCACGTCGTATCAGTCTGGTGCGGGACGCCGTACGGCTTGGAGTCGAACTGGACGGCCTGGTAGAGCGCCGGGATGAAGTCCGACGTCAACGACGAGTCGAGGTAGCTGCTCAGGTCGAGGAGCTGCCCCGTGCTGCTGTAGAGGCCCATCGTGGGGTAGTCGACCCGGAAGACGTCCGGCGCGGTGCCGGCCTGGAGCTGGGCGTCCACGCCGGTGAACATCTCGCCATAGGGCACGATCTGCACGTCGACGGTGACGCCGCTGTGGGCCGCCTCGAACGCCGATGCCAGCTTCTTGAAAGCGTGCTTCTCGGCGTCGCTGGCCCAGGTCATGAATGTGACCGTGTCCTTGCTGGTGCTCGAGCTGCTGCTGCTCGACTTGCTGAAGCCGCCGCATCCGGTCAGCCACGTGCCCGCGGCGACTCCGGAGACTCCGGCCAGGAACTGGCGGCGTGAAACCGACATGGGTCAGGGTCCTCCCTCTGGGTGGAACGGGGCGTCCACCGTGTTCGAGCCATCCCAGCATGGCCACCAAAATCTGTCAATAGTGAGCAGATATTTCCGATCGGATGCTCACTTTCGCCGCCCACTTGTGGTTGACTACCGTCGTCTCATTCATCCGAGCGGAGGTCCGATGAGTTCACCGGTCCAGGCGACGGGAGGGCCGTCGGCGTTACCCGCGGAGGGACCGGGGCACGTCACGGTCATCGAGATCGCCTCGCAGCCAGCGATGTGGCGACAGGCCGCGGCCACGCCGGCCCGGGAGCTGGCGATGCTGCCCCGCGCCGGCGAGCGCGCACTCGTGCTCGGTTGTGGCACGTCGTACTACGTCGGCGAGGCCTACGCCCGACGACGCGTGGCCGCCGGTCTCGGGCCCACCCGCGGGGCAATCCCGTCCGAGCTCGACGCCGTCGACGACGACGAGGTCGTGATCCTGCTGTCCCGCTCGGGTACGACGGGTGACCTCGTCACGCTCGGCAAGGAGCTCAAGACCACGCATCGGGTCGTGACGATCACCGGCGCACCCGGCACGCCGATCGCGACACTGGTCCCCGACGCGATCCTGCTCGACTACGCCGACGAGACATCAGTCGTGCAGACCCGCTTCGCCACCACCGGGCTCGCCATGCTGCGGCGCTCGCTCGGCGAGGACATCGAGCCGCTCGCCGCACAGGCGGAGCAAGCCTTGACCCTGCCGCTGCCGGTCGACGCCGACGAGCTGGCCAAGCTGAACCACGTCGTGTTCCTCGGCACGAAGTGGAGTGCGGCAGTGGCGCAAGAGGCGGCCCTTAAGGTTCGTGAGGCGGCCGGGTTCTGGACCGAGGCCTATCCGGTCTTCGAGTACCAGCACGGTCCCATCTCCTGTGCGGGAGAGCACACTCTCGTCTGGTCCCTGACCGACGTACCCGACAGCGTCGCCGCTGACATCACCGCGACCGGGGCGAGGCTCGAGGTGGCGGAGCTGGACGCCCAAGCCGAGCTGGTCCGGGTCCACCGGCTCGCGATCGAGCTCGCCCTGCGCGAGGGCCGCAACCCGGACTCGCCGCCCCACCTCAGCCGCTCGGTCCAGTTGTCCGAGATGTGATTGCCGGTGCCCGTCATCCAGGTCTTTGCACACTCTCTCGACGACGTCGTCGGCACCCTCGACTCGCTCTGTCGCGGGGTCGCCGACGCGCTGGAGCTGCAGCCCGATGACGTGGTGGCGACGCACATCGATGTCGCCACCACCGTCGTGCCGGGCCACGTCGACCCGTCGTGGCCGGTCGTGGTCATCCACGGATCGGCGCGTCGACCTGAGCAGATGGCTGAGGCATGCGCGCGGGTACGGGCTCTGGCCGCCGGTTGGGTCGATGCAGGCTGCGTCGAAGCGCAAGGTGCCAGGGTCTGGGTGACGTGGCAGCTGCCGACGTGAAGGCTGGCCGGCTGCTGGTCGTCGGGGAGCTGTGCGCCGACATCGTCGTCGAGCTCGACGCGCCACCGGCCTTCGGTCAGGCCGAGCAGGTGGTGCCCCGCACGACGATCACGATGGGCAGCTCCTCGGCGATCACGGCGTGCGGGGCTGCGGCGATGGACACTGCGACGTCGCTGGTCGGAGTGGTCGGCGCCGACCTCCTGGGAGACTTCCTGCTCGGGGAGCTTCGGGAGCGCGGCGTCGACGTGTCGCACTGCCGGGTAGACGGCAGCCGACCCACGGGCATTTCGACCATCCTGACCCTGCCCGTCGGCGATCGCTGCATCCTCACCGCCATGGGTTCGATCGGTGCGGTCGAGGTCACCGACGTCCCGGCAGCTGTCCTCGAAGATGCGGCACACCTGCATGTGGGGAGCTACTTCCTGCAGCACGGACTGCAACCTGACCTCGCCCGCTTCTTCGCTTCGTGCAGACAGCGGGGGATCGCTACGTCGCTGGACCCCAACTTCGACCCCCGCGGCGATTGGTCGAGCGGCATCGAGCAAGTGCTGGGGGAGGTGGATGTGTTCTTCTGCAACGAGCAGGAGGCGCTCGGCATCTCAAGGGCCGAAGAGCTCGACTGTGCTGCCTCGTGGCTTGCCGAGCGCCTGCCCGATGGTGCTGAGCTTGTCGTGAAGCATGGCGCGGAGGGGGCGCGGGTGCACGTGTGTGGCCGGGGACAGGTCCAGACGACGTACAGCGTGCAGCCGGAGCCGCTGCGCTGGCCGCTCGTCGACACCGTGGGGGCGGGCGACAGCCTGGCGGCGGGCTACCTCGCGGCGAGGCTGCGCGGCCTCGACATCGAGGACCGGCTGCGGATCGGTGTGCGGGGCGGCACCGCCTCGACCCGTGCAGCCGGTGGCGTCGCGGCTCAGCTGACCTGGCTGGAGGCGCAGAACCCTACGATGATGAAGGCAGCCCCCGTATCCCAATGGCAGAGGACGCACCCTTAAAAGGCGCTCAGTGTGGGTTCGAGTCCCACCGGGGGCACCAAGGCGCTAGCCAGCAGCGCCTAGCGCGTGCAGCGCTACTCCGAGGACGGCGCAGACGCCAAGCGTCCGGAGCACGCTCCAGCCGCGGGCGAAGATCAGCCAGCAGGCGGTCGCCATCACGATGACGCCGGCCACCTGAAGGGTGTCGGGTTCCGGGACCGTGAAGCTGAGAAGTCCGCTGTCGACGGCTTTCGTCTCGGCGAAGAGTGTGTGTACGGCGAAGTACACCGCCAGGTTCGCGATGACGCCGACAACGGCGGCAGTGATCCCGGTCATGGCCGCCGTCAGTGAGCGGTTGTGTCGCAGTCGCTCAACGTACGGTGCACCAAGAAGCACGAACAGAAAGCAGGGAACGAACGTCACCCAGGTCGTCAGAAGCGATGCGAGGACGGCGGCGACCCAAGGATCCAAACCCCCCGGGTGACGGTATGCGCCGACGAAGGCGACGAACTGGACAACCATGATCAGTGGTCCCGGCGTGGTCTCCGCGAGGGCGAGCCCGCGAACCATCTCTCCCGGAGCCAACCACCCGTAGACCGATACGGCCTGCTGCGCCACGTAGGCAAGTACGGCGTAGGCCCCACCAAACGTGACAACCGCTGCGCCGGAGAAGAACAACCCCTGGTCAACGAAGATGCTGTGGCGGCCGAATGCCACCGCAGCTGCGATGATCGGCAACGCCCAGAGCATCAGGCCGACTCCCAGGATCCATCCGCCACGGCGCAGTGATGGCCTGTCCGCGTGCAGCTGCTCGTCGCCTATCAGCGGAGCCGCACCATTCATGACCTTCGTCGGCTTCGGCTGCGCCAGGTTGGGCCAGACACGAGCGAGCAACCATCCCATGATCCCGGCCGTGAGCACTACCGCCGGAAAGGGGACCGCAAAGAGGCTCAGGGCGACGAACGCGCCCACGGCGAGGACGACCAGAGTCGGGTGGGTGAGCGCCCGGCGGCTTACCCGAAGCACGGCCTGCACGACGATGGCGATGACGGCCGGTGCGAGCCCAAGGAAGAGACCGTCCAAGAGACTTGTGTCCCCGAAGCCGACGTAGATCGCCGAGAGTCCGAGCAAGGAGACCACGCCGGGCAGGACGAACAAGGCGCCGGCGATGATGCCGCCCTTGATGCCGTTGAGCAGCCACCCCGCGTAGATCGCCAACTGTTGGGCCTCCGGCCCGGGGAGCAACATGCAGTAGTTGAGGGCATGGAGGAATCGCCGCTGACTGAGCCAGCGCTTCTCATCAACAAGCGTTCGTTGCATGACGGCGATCTGCCCCGCTGGTCCGCCGAACGTCTGCAGAGAGATCGCGAACCAGGTCCGCGTCGCCTCGCGCAGGGCAAGCGCATCTCGGCTACCGATGTCGACACTCGGCGCCGATCGCTGAGCCCCGGCTCTGTGCCTGGGCCAGGTTGGTGTCATGCGGGCGGCTCCTTGCCGAGGAGGAGGCTGCGGTGGAAGTAGTCGTACAGCCCGTCGAAGAGCGGAGCCGTCAGTCGAAGTACGGTGTCGTCGTGCTGCGTCATTGACAGACCGCGAAGCACCACGTCGAGCCCGGCGGCCTCCGGGGCGTCGTAGCGGCCGTCTTCAAGGTCGGCCTCGTGGACGATGGCGGCGATCCGCCACAATGTCGGGTCGAGAAGGTCATGTCGGCGCAGCAACGTCTCGAATGTGCAGTCCGCGCCGTGGTGGCCGTACTCGACACCGCGCATGTCGAACGGCGTCGCATCCTCGGGGGCGTCCTCCGGGCCGGAGACGAACATGAACTCGGCCTCCGCGTCGATGAAGCGCCGGATCAACCACGCCGAGGAAGCCCGGTCGATGTGCACACCGGCCCTCGTCACCCACTTCACGGCGACCGCCTTGGCGAGACGTCGACCGCGACCCGATCGGAGTCTCGATCGGCTTCTGCGAGCGCGTCGAGGGCCGAGACCGCCAGGTCTCTCTCTGCAGGGGAGAAAAAGTCGCGCCGCTGGACCTTGCGCAGTTCTCGACGCAACCGTTCCAGAGCGCGAGCACGCTCAACTGCCTCGCTCTCGAGGGCCGCCGAAGCTGCCGTTGCGATGTCGCGGTACTCCTCCGCGCGAGCCGACGACATCGCCTGAGCTACCGTCCGTTCGTCGTCAGCCGACAGGGCCTCCGCCCGCAGCAGGAGCGCGGACCCGCCCGCCTCGATCACCTGATCGGCCACCCACTCGAGATGTTCCCGCGTCCGTGAATCCTCAGGGAGCGCGACTACCCCGTCGCACAGTTGCGCCACGCCGAGGGCCCGGAGCCTCCGCCAGATCGCGATTCGCGGCGCGGATGGCGTCCGCGGCACACGGTAGACCAGCGTCACCCACCGAAGCCTGGAGCGAGGCTGCTTTGTAACCACGGTTACATCGTTGGCCGACGCCGCCCACTGTGTCAAGTGGATGCCCGGGACGACGAGGTTGTTGGGGCGGCGACGATGGGCCCGGGCCGTCAAGCAAGCGGTCGCCGGCAGACCGGCAAAGTCTCACGTGTCCGGCAGATCTTGTATTCGTCGGGTCGGGTGCAATACTCATAAGTCACTCGTCGGATGCACGCTCGGTCACGCGTCCCCTCCTCGAGGAGCCTTGCATGGGCGAATCGCACGTACTATCCGTCTTGACGGAAATGTCGCAGTCACTGGAAGGTGCGAGCGACTTCGACGAGACGTTGACGCGGATCACGCATGCGGCCCGGGACAACGTCCCCAACGTCGACTACGCAAGCATCTCGATCCTCCATGAGGACGGACGGATCGAGACGGTGGCGGCAACCGACCCCGTCGCCGTCCAGGCTGACTCGGCACAGTACGAGCTGCGCGAGGGCCCGTGCTTCGAGGCGGTCGTCGAGGAGCATCTCGTCCGGGCCGCCGATGTCGTCAATGATGCGCGATGGCCGCGCTACGGTGCGGCCGTGGGGCGGCTCGGACTCAGAGCCCAGATGGCGCTCCAGCTCTACGACCATCCCCGCGGCTCGCACGGTGCGCTGAACCTGTACTCAACGACAAGTGGTGCTTTCGATGATCCCGAGCATCTGGCTGAGCTGTTCACCCGGCAGGCGACGATGGCGCTCGGCTTTGCCGAGGAGATCTCCGGGCTGAAAGACGCCTTGGGAAACCGCAAGCTGATCGGTCAGGCCATCGGCATCGTGATGGAGCGGTACGCCGTCAACGAGGGTCGCGCCCTCGCGTTCCTGATCCGTGCGTCGCAGGCGAGCAACGTCAAGCTGCGGGAGGTTGCTCGCACGGTAGTGCAGCACGCAAATAATCCTGAGCCGCCTGCCGCCGAAGCTGTCGCTGTGACTCCTGCGGTCAGTGCGCGACAGTGACGCGCACCCGCGCCCACGAGTTGTTGACGTAGCCCTTCGGGTTCCACAACGGGCCGGCTGACTCTGGCTGCGCCGCGCCGGTAGAGTCCCAGGCGCGGGCCACGATCTCTGCCGGGCCAGGCCGCAGGTCAACGTCGATGTGCCACTGCTGCCACGACCACGGGTGGAGGGCAGGTGCGAGGGCTGCCTGCCTCCAGGACCGGCCCGCGTCGACGGAGACGTCCAGGCGCGCCACGGCACGGTCGTCACCGGCCAACGCATAGCCGCTGACCCGGATGGCACCCTGGGGGACCTGCTGGTTGTCGAGGGGTCGCAGGATGGCCGCATTGAGAGCGATCGAGGCCAACGACAGGCCGTCGCCCGGGCCGGCCGTGGCGGGATTGAACTCAGCAGGCAGCAGCCGGTATGCCGTGGCCTGGAAGTAGTTGTCCGAAGGCTGCGCCCGCGCCGTGATCCGCTGGACCCACTTGACGCTGCGCGCACCGATATAACCCGGAACGACCACCCGTAGCGGAGCCCCGTGCACGCGGGTGAGCGGCTCGCCGTTCATCCCCCAGGCCAGGAGTACCTCAGGGCTTCGCGCCTTGTGTGCAGGGATCGAGCCGCCGTATGGCTGCGTGGGCTCGGCGAGCGCCGAGACGTCAGCCGCCTCGAAGGCGACATGCGCCGCATCGGACCGCGCGCCCGCCGATGCCAACACGTCGGCGAGGCTGACGCCCGCCCACTCGGCCGTCGATGTCGCTCCGACCCCCCAAGGATCTTCACCCGGAATGTCGCGCACCTCGACGAGACCCGCGCGCCGGTTGCCCGCGCACTGCAGGGTCGCGACGAGACTCTTCGCCTCGTAACGATCGCGAAGCTGGTCCAGGGAGAGTTCCAGCGGCGAGTCGACCAGGCCGCCGACCTGAAGCCGCCATTCGTCCGGGTCGAGCGTGGGTATCTCGCCGTGGTTGCGGCTGTAGAAGCTCGCGACCGGAGTCAGTTCCTGGCCGTCCAACCCCGACGGGGGCGGCTCGGCGTTGTAGGGGTCCGCCTTGTGCACGATCATGTCGGGCCGCTTGTCCCATAGCGTCATCGCGGCCGCGCTCCCCGCATCCCGGCCATGCCCTTCTGGAGGGCCGGTTGGTGAGCCACACGGCTCCCGCTCATCCCGATCGGCCGCCGATCATGAGGACGGCCAGCGAGAACAGGATAGAGACGAGGAGCACGGCGGCGGCGAGAACCGGCCCGCGTACCTGGCCCACGGTCTCCGAGCGTCCCGACTCGAGCTCATGACTGACGCGGATGTAGCGGCTGGTCCCGTACACGACGCCGCCGGCGCCCGTCGCGACGAGGACGCCTCCCGCCGCGAGCGTCCATACAGTCGCCGAACCACGGTCACCGAACTTGGCCAGCGCCAGACCGACGATCATCACGTTGGCGGCGGTGCGCAGCCACGCCAGGTAGGTGCGCTCGTTCGCCAGATGGTCGCGGGAGCGGGTGGACTGGTCCCGGTTCGTGCTGGCTCCTGTCCCGTCCACTCCGACATCATGACCGATGCGGCGACCCGCCTCGCTGGCGGCCAGGAACTGACTCCGGTGGGGGCGTCGGCGAACCCTGCGCGTTGTGAAGTAGCACGTATGATTGAGGTGACCTGATGACGTGCCAGGCCAACCGAGGAGTCATGTTTCATGCAGAGCCGGAATCCGATCCTGAACAACAGCGACACGTTCAACGGTCGCAGCGCTCAGAACTATGGCCACGAGGCGTATCCCGCCCGTGGCCAGGGCTACTCAGGCTATGGCCAGGTGCCGCCTACGCATCCCAGCACCGATCCCTCGAGCTGGTCCTACCCGACCGGTCAGGCCGTCGGGGAGCGGATGTCGATCGACTCCGTCGTCTCGCGTACGGCCCTGACGCTGCTCATCGTCGTCGCCACCGCGGCCGCGACCTGGGTCTTCCTCCCCGACGGTTCGCAGCCTGGTCAGGCCAACTATGTCGGCACTGCCTGGATCGGCGGGGCTCTGGTCGGTGCCGGGCTCGGTCTCGTGCTCAGCTTCAAGCGCGTCGTCTCCCCTGCCCTCGTCGTGCTGTATGCCGTCGCGCAGGGCTTCTTCCTGGGTGCTGCCTCCGAGGCTTTCGAGCGGATGTTCTACCCGGGAATCGTGGCTCAGGCCGTGCTCGGCACGGTGGCGGCGTTCGCGGCCACCCTGGCGGCGTACAAGTTTTTCGACATCCAGGTCTCGTCGCGCTTCCGCAAGTTCGTGGTCATTGCCGGCATGGGGTTCTTCGTTGTCACCTTCCTCGACTTCATCCTGTACCAGTTCGGCGCCTCGATCGGATTCAACGAGTTCGGCCCGCTGGGACTCGCGATGAGCTTCCTCGGGTTGGCGCTCGGGATCTTCTACCTGATCCTCGACTTCGACATGGTCGAGCGGGGTGTGGCGGCCGGTGCTCCGGAGGCTGAGTCGTGGCGCGCGGCGTTCGCCTTGACCGCGACGCTGATCCTCATCTACGTCGAGCTGCTGCGCATCCTCGCGATCCTGCGTGGCCAGGACTGAACTGATGAGCCAGACCTGCGTCTGACGTAGCGGCTGGGCAGGTGCCACATGTCTGGCGTGCGGCTGAGCAGGTGCCACGCTCAGCGCCGGTGGCGTTCCGGTCGGGTCACTCGAAGGAGCGGTGGGCGCGCTTCAGGTCGTGCTCGTGGACGATCGCGGTCGCATAGCCGTGCGGAAGAGCGTACTCGTCGCGCAGCCACCGCACCCGGTCGTCGAAGCGGGCGATCCCCGGCCCGTCGTCGAGGTGGCCGAACCACTCGTGAAGAGGCCGTCCGGTCGCCTCGGGAACCCGGGCGACCAGTAGCTGATGCGTTTCTTCGGAGTGGCGTAGGCCCATCGTTTCTCCCCTGCTGCACCCATGTCCTTGGCGGAGGGTCCACCTCAGTGCTTCGAGCCTGCCCCATGGCGAGCGCACAGACAACCCTGTCCCTCACCTCGTCGACGCCCCATCGGCGTGTCGCGTCTCCTCCTACCCGAGGCGCCAGGTGTTCGGGTCGAGGCGCCAGGTGTTCGGGTCGAGGTGCCAGGTGTTCGGGGTCGAGGTGCCAGGTGTTCGGGTCGAGGTGCCGCGTGTTCGGGTCGAGGTGCCAGTCGCTCCGGTCGAGGCGCCAGGTGTTCGGGTCGAGGCGCCAGGTGTTCGGGTCGAGGCGTTAGGTGTTCGGGTCGAGGCGCCAGTTGTTCGGGCGGGGCGCCAGGTGTTCCGCTCGAGGCGCCAGTCGTTCGCGGATTGCAGTGGCATGCCCCTTGCCGAGGCCAGTCCGTGAGCTCAGGGGGCGGCTGGTTGATCGTTGTTGAGGTGCTGGTCGTCGAGATCGGTCTCGATCTCGCCGGCATCGGGGATGGGATGACGGCGTCGGTGCCGCAGCAGCGCCCACCGCCCACGCGTACCGCGACCTGCACCGGCCACGTCGGCTCGCGACAGTTCTGTGCCCGTGCTGTCGGCCGCCATCGCGGCCGCCCTCGCGAGCGACAGGACGCCTTCGCCGCGCTGCGGCTCGTAGGTCAATGTCGCCTCGCCGAGCTCAGCCTCCAATCCGAGCGCTGCAGCAACCGTTGGAAGCATCGCGGCGGCACAACTGCGGTAGCCAGCCGGCGACGGGTGGAAAAGGTCCGGGCCGAACATGTCCGACGGGGCCGCTGCGAACTCGGCACCCAGGATGGTGGCCAGTGAGACGGCTTGTCCACCGGCCTCGATGACGGCAATCAGCTGAGCCGCGGCGAGCCGGCGGCTCCAGGTCCTCGCCACCTGACGCAGCGGCGGGGCTATCGGACGGATCGTGCCGAGGTCGGGGCAGGTTCCGACGATGACCTCGGGGCCGGCCGCGCGAAGCACTTCGACCGCGTTCTGCAGGGCACGCACGGATTCCGATGGCCGCACCTTGTGGGTCACGTCGTTGGCGCCGATGATCATCACGCAGACGTCCGGCTCAGAGGCTAGCGCGAGCGGAATCTGCCGCTCCAGCGCCGACGTCTGCGCTCCCACGTGGGCAACGCTCATGAGGCTGACCGGCCGCTGGGCCAAGTCGGCCAGACCGGTCGCCAGGAACGCTCCGAACGTCTCGGCGGCCGCCACGGCCCCATAACCGGCTGCGGCGGAGTCCCCCAGCACGGCGAGTCGCAGCGGCGGTCGGCCCGGCAGGTCGGCGCCGTAGACACCGCCCGGATCCGGGGGCTTGTCCTTGGCGTTGCCGATCTTGCGCCGGGCGAGCTTCGCTTCGGCGGTCAAGACGCCGTACAGCGAACCACCGAACAGCCCAAGGCCGCCGCCCCCATATGCCGCGGCGGTGGCTAGCCTGCGCGCTGCACTCGCCTTGGTCAACTTCCCACCCCTTTCTCGGCCGGCGTCCAGTTTAGGGGCGTGCTCCCCCACGACGCAGACAGCTTTGCTCCGAAGCGGTATCGGCCCAGTCACTAGGGTGGACATGTGGACTACGTTGAATCACTGTTGGACCTGGTGGGCAACACGCCGCTCATCAAGCTGGACAGGGCGACGAATCATGCGCCTGGCCTCGTGCTCGCCAAGATCGAGTACATGAACCCCGGCGGTTCGGTGAAGGACCGGATCGCGATGCGCATGGTCGAGGCGGCAGAGGAGACCGGCGAGCTCAAGCCGGGGGGCACCATCGTGGAGCCAACCTCCGGCAACACAGGTGTCGGACTGGCCATGGTCGCGCAGGCCAAGGGCTACCAGTGTGTGTTCGTCTGCCCCGACAAGGTGAGCGGGGACAAACGCAACGTGCTCAAGGCGTACGGCGCCCGCGTGGTCGTGTGTCCCACCGCGGTCGCCCCCGAGCACCCTGACAGCTACTACAACGTGTCGGACCGGCTGGTGAAGGAGATCGAAGGGGCCTGGAAGCCCGACCAGTACTCCAACCCGCAGAACCCGCTGAGCCACTACGAGCAGACGGGCCCCGAGATCTGGCGGCAGACCGACGGACGCGTCACCCATTTCGTGGCCGGCGTCGGCACCGGTGGCACAATCAGCGGCACCGGCCGCTACCTCAAGGAGATCTCCGACGGTGGGGTCCGGGTCATCGGCGCCGACCCGGAGGGCTCGGTCTACTCCGGCGGCACGGGCAGGCCTTATCTCGTCGAAGGCGTCGGTGAGGACTTCTGGCCGGCGGCATACGACCGCGACATCGCTGATCGCATCATCGCGGTGTCCGATGGTGACTCGTTCCTCACGACCCGGCGGCTCGCCCGTGAGGAGGGCTTGCTCGTGGGTGGCTCATCGGGCATGGCGGCCGCGGCGGCGATCCGGCTGGCCCACGAGCTCGACGACCCCGACGCGGTCATCGTCGTGCTGCTCCCGGACGGGGGGCGTGGGTACCTGAGCAAGGTCTTCGACGATGCGTGGCTCGCCCAGTATGGCTTCCTCGCTCCGGCCCAGGAGCTCACCGTCGGCGACGTGCTGCGCGGCAAGGGCGGCCGGCTCCCCGACCTCGTGCACACCCATCCCAACGAGACGATCGCCGAGGCGGTTGCCATCCTGCGCGAGTATGCCGTCTCGCAGATGCCCGTCGTCCGCGCCGAGCCGCCAGTGATGGCCGCCGAGGTGGCGGGTTCGGTGAGCGAGAAGGACCTGGTCGATGCGTTGTTCGTCGGCCGGGCGCGGCTCGTTGACCCAGTCGAGGCCCACATGGCCGCCCCGCTGCCGACGATCGGCTCGGGGGAGCCGGTGACCGAGGCCGTCGGCAAGCTGCAGAGCGCGGACGCCGTACTCGTGCAGGAGGACGGCAAGCCAGTCGGCGTCCTCACGCGCCAGGACCTGCTCGGCTTCATCGCCTCCGCTTAACGATTCGTCCTGTTGACGCTGCCTCATCGTCCCCGAGGTCAGCAGGACGAATCGAGAGGCTGGGTAGTAGTCGTCGGCTGGCGGCCCCCAGTGACCAGTGCGGCGGCGCCGACCGCCGCGCGGCAGATGCACGGTGCACACGGGAGATTTGCCATGTGAACACTGCGTATGCAGTGTTCACATGGCAAATGCAAGGGCCGCAGCAGCTACGTGCAGGGCGCAGAGGTGTTGAGCCTGCCGGCGGGTGGTGCTGTGCGGGCGGCCGGCGCTGCGCCGCGGGGAGATGCTGCCGCGGGAAAGATGCTGCGCCGCGGGGAAGATGCTGCCGCGAAGAAGAGGCTGTGCCGCGGGGAAGATGCTGGACCGCGGGCAGATGCGGGGCAGCCGGTCGAGTGGCACATACTTGCGGTCATGCAGGGACCCGCGCGAGACCGCCGCCGCACGCCCAAGCTGACCCTGTTAGTGGATTACGGCGAGGTCATCAGCCGGCCCCAACCGGTCGGCACCCTGGAGCGGATGGCTGAGCTCACGGAGCTCGACGAGGCCACCTTCCTGCGTGGCTACTGGCAGCACCGCCCGTCGTACGACCTGGGGAGCAGCTCCCGTGACTACTGGTCCGCAATACTCGACCGGACTGTGGCTTCCGACGACCCTGTGCTTGCGGAGCTCGTGGCCCAGGACCTTGCCGGCTGGACACGGCTCAACCGCCATACCCTGGACGTTCTCGAGGACGTCCATCGGGGCGGAGCCTCGTTGTCGCTGCTGTCCAACGCCCCCGCCGACCTTGCCGAAACCATCGAGGCGGATCAGGCGTTCGCTATGTTCGACCACCTCATCTTCAGTGCACGCCTCGGCGTTGCGAAGCCAGACGCTGCTGCCTTCCAAGCCGCGTTGGACACGATGGGCGCCAGTGCCGCCGACGTGACCTTCATCGACGACCGACCCGACAACACCGCAGCGGCGGCCGCGCTGGGCATCGACGTCATCGCCTTCACCACCGCAAGCCGGCTTCGCGAGGAGCTCGACCTGCGTCTCAAACGTTGAGCTCTGTGGGGTCGAGGAAGCCCGTCTTCTTCGCGCGCGCGGCCGGTTCCACGACGACGTCATGACCCACCAGACGTCGCCGCGCGACAGCATCGCGGCCCCCACGGTGTACCCCCCGGTGTACTGCGTCGAGTCACGACCGGTCCAGGGGCCTACGAGGAACGCGCACGTCAGTGCGCTCGAGCCACGGCGGCGCCTACCCGGGGGGACGGCTGGCCGATTCGCAAGCAGCGCGAACAGTCAGGTCCCGCCGTGCTCGAGCAGGTCTTCGAGATGTAGCGGAAGGTCCCGCAGGCGCACGCCGGTGGCGTGGTAGACCGCGTTCGCGACGGCCGCTGCCGTGCCGACGATGCCGATCTCGCCGATTCCCTTCGTGCCGTTGTGCCCGAGGTGGGGATCGTTCTCCTCGACCCAGCTCACGTCGATGTCGCCGATGTCGGCATGGGCGGCGATGTGGTAGGTCGCCAAGTCGTGGTTGGCGTAGTCACCGAAGGCGGCGTCCATCACGCCCTCTTCGTGCAGCGCCATCGACATGCCCATCGTCATACCCCCGATGAACTGTGAGCGGGCGGTGCGCGCATTGACGATCCGTCCGGCCGCGAAGACCCCGACCATGCGGGGCACGCGCACCTCGCCGGTGTCGCGGTCCACCCAGGCCTCGACGAACTGGGCGCCGAAGGCGTGGCGGCTGAAACCCCCCTCGAGCTCCTTGACGTCATCCGCGGTACTCTCGGTCGCCTCGAGCCCGCCGGCCGGGACGGTGCCGCCGGCGTCCCCGAGCTTGGTAAGGAGTGCCTGCGTGGCCTTCGTCACGGCCCAGCCCCACGAGTTCAGGCCCATGGAACCACCGGCGAGACCGGCCTGCGGGAGACGAGTGTCGCCGATGAAGATCGTCACCTGCTCCGGTGACACGTCGAGCCCCTCTGCAGCCAGTTGGAGCAGTGCCGTGCGGGCTCCGGTGCCGATGTCGGTGGCATTGATCGCGACGGTGTAGCGGCCGTCGTCGTCGACCGCGGCGCGGGCCGTGGCCGGGGCGACGTGTACCGGGTACGTCGACGACGCCACGCCCGTGCCGACGAGCCAGCGGCCACGCTGGTCCTGTCTCGGCGACGGGTTGCGGCCAGGCCAGCCGAACCGCTCTGCTCCTTGGCGCAGGCATTCGACGAGGTGCCGGCTGGAAAAGGGCACTCCCAGCTCGGGGTCGGTGTCGGGGTCGTTGCGGATGCGCAGCTCGACGGGGTCGACACCGGCGGCGACCGCCAGCTCGTCCATCGCCGACTCGAGTGCAAAGGAGCCGGGGCACTCCCCGGGTGCACGCATCCACGACGGGATCGGCACGTCGAGCCGAGCGAGTCGGTGCGTCGTTCGCCGGTGGCCGCCGGCATACATCATCCGCGAGATGACGGCAGTCTGCTCCGCGAACTCCTTCACCGTGGAGGTCTGCTCGACGACGTCGTGGCTGATCGAGCGCAGCCGTCCGTCGCGGTAGGCACCCAGGCGCAGGTGCTGAACCGTCGGTGTGCGGTAGCCGACGAGCGCGAACATCTGCTGCCGGGTGAAGGCGAGCCGGACGGGCCGGCCGACCACCCTGGCCGCCATCGCGGCCAGCACCACACCGGGCCGTGGAGTGCCCTTCGAGCCGAAGCCGCCGCCGACATGGCTGCTGATGACCCGCACGCTGTCGGCGGGGACGTCGAATGCCTTGGCCAGCGCCTGGCGCACCGGCTGTCCGCCCTGGTTGGAGTCGTGGACGGTCAACGAGTCGCCGTCCCAGCTGGCGGTGCTCGCGTGCGGCTCCATGGGGTTGTTGTGCAGCGCCGGCGTGGTGTAGGTCTCGTCGACCTGCACCTCACTGCGCTTGAACTCGGCGTCGGCGTCTCCGACGGACGTGTCGGTCTCGAAGGAGGGGTTGACCTGATCAGGCGTGTAGAGGCTGGGGTGGTCAGGCGTCAGCACACTGTCGTGCTCATCGGCGGCGTAGCGGACCGGAAGGAGCGCGGCTGCCTCGCGGGCGGCCTCCGACGACTCCGCCACGATGAGCGCGATGATCTGGCCGCGATAGTGGACCCGCGCGTCCTGGAGGACGGCAAGAGTAGGGTCGCCGGTGTCGCCGAGGCGCGGTGCGTTGTCGTGCCAGAGTATGTCGAGCACACCCTCGCTCTGCCGGACCGCCTCCGCGTCGACGGACGTGACCGCGCCTCGGGCGATGTTCGCCTGAACGGGCCAGGCGTAGACGACGCCCTCGGCGGCGTACTCGACGGCGTAGTGGGCCGCGCCGGTGACCTTGTCGACCGCCTCGACCCGGGTCAGCGCCGCGCCGATCACGGAGCGCTCGGCGGTGGTGGTCATCGCTCATCCTCCCGTTCGACGCCAGCCAATCCGGAAAGGACGGCGACTGTGAGCCGCGCCGCCAGGGGAATCTTGAACGCGTTGTCCCTTGTTGGCTCGGCGGCTTCGAGCTCACGGGTAATGGCGCTCTCGAACTCCGCCGCCGTCGCCGGCCGTCCGCGCAGCGCCTCCTCGGCGACCCGTGCGCGCCACGGCTTGTGCGCCACCGCCCCGAGCGCGATCCGGACGTCGCGCACTTGTCCGTCCTGCACGTCAACCGCCGCCGCGACGGCGCCCACCGCGAACGCGTAGGAGGCCCGGTCGCGCGCCTTGCGGTAGGCAGAGTGCTCCGTCAGGGCGCTGGGAGCGGGAAGCTCGACGGCCGTGATGAGGTCGCCGCTGGCCAAGGTGGTGTCCCGCGACGGGTCGTCACCGGGCAGGCGGTAGAAGTCGTCCAGTGGCACTCGGCGCTCACCGTCGTGGTCCATCACGCAGACGACGGCGTTGAGGGCGGCAAGAGCAACCGCCATGTCGGAGGGATGGGTGGCGATGCAGTGTTCGCTGACTCCGAGGATGGCGAGGTCGCGGTTGATCCCGTCGCGAGCGGGACATCCGCTTCCGGGCTCGCGCTTGTTGCAGGGCTTGGAGATGTCCTGAAAGTACAGGCAGCGCGTGCGCTGGAGCAGGTTCCCCCCGACGGTGGCCATGTTGCGCAGCTGGCCCGAGGCACCCGCCAGCAGCCCTTGGGACAGCACAGGATAGTGACGCCGCACCCGGGAGTCGGCGGCCAGCTCACTGTTGCGCACTGCGGCGCCAATCCGCACGCCACCTTCGGGTGTCGACTCGACGGAGTCCGCCAGCACGCCCGACACATCGACGAGCCGCGCCGGTCGCTCGACCCCGAGGCGCATCAGGTCGACGAGGTTGGTGCCGCCGCCGAGATACCTGGCGTCGGCCCGACCGTTGACGAGTTGGAGCGCCTCCTGCGGCGTGGCGGGCGCGTCGTACGCGAACGACCTCATCGGGTGCTTCCCGCGGCATCGAGGATCGCTGGCACGATGTTGGCGTAGGCGCCGCAGCGGCACAGGTTGCCGCTCATGCGCTCCCTGACTTCGTTGGCGTCAAGCTCGTCGGAAGACTGAGGGCCGCTGTCGTCGGGCGGGGTCACTGCGCTTGGCCAGCCGGCGTCGGCCTCGCCGAGCATGCCGATCGCCGAACAGATCTGTCCGGGTGTGCAGTAACCGCACTGGAACCCGTCGTGCTCGACGAAGGCTCGCTGGACCGGGTGCAGGTCGCCGTCGTCGCCGACGAGGCCTTCGACGGTCACCACCGACCGGCCGCGGACGGCGACCGCGAGCGTGAGACAGGAGTTGACTCGGCGACCGTCGAGCAGAACCGTGCACGCGCCGCACTGGCCGTGGTCGCATCCCTTCTTCGAGCCGGTGAGTCCAAGGTGCTCGCGCAACGCGTCAAGGAGCGAGGTGCGGTTGTCGAGCCGGACGTCATGCGGCTCCCCGTTGATCGTGAGAGTGAGGTCGCTGTACGTCGGTGGGGAAGTCGTGGTCGGAAATCGGCTCGGTGTCATCGGGCACTCCTGCTCTCCACCAGGTACGGACTCAGGTATGCCGCGCCCGGGTGCGATGGGCGCGGCATGAGCGGCCGGTACCCCGCAACAGAGAGGTCATGCCTGTGGGGCTATGCCACCGGGCGTATTGGGCAGGGCCACCCGTCGGTCGAGTGACAGTGCCAATGGCTCAGGCTGATCCCGCCTGCTGGTCGAGCGTGACGCCGGTGGCGTGGATAGGGCAGTAGCCCATCGGGTTCTTGGCCAGATATTGCTGGTGGTAGCCCTCGGCAAAGAAGTAGCCACCGAGCGGCATGATCGCCGTGGTGATCTCGGCGTACCCCTTCGCTGAGAGCGCCTGCTGGTAGGCGTCTCGCGACTTCTCGGCGGTTGCTGCCTGCGCC
This sequence comes from Propionibacteriales bacterium, assembly GCA_038238115.1. GTDB lineage: Bacteria > Actinomycetota > Actinomycetes > Propionibacteriales > Nocardioidaceae > JBBRYB01. The sequence continues at coordinate 59,211 of JBBRYB010000013.1, forward strand.
GGCGTGGTCACGAGGATGACGGAGCGGTACTGGCTGCCGATATCGTTGCCCTGCCGCATCCCCTGGGTGGGGTCATGGGCTTCCCAGAAGACCTTGAGGAGGTCTTCGTAGCTGATCTGCGACGGGTCGAAGACGACTCGTACGACCTCGGCGTGACCGGTGCGGCCGCCGCAGACCTCTTCGTACGTCGGGTTGGGCGTGAGTCCGGCGGCGTAGCCGACAGACGTCGACCAGACGCCGGGGACCTCCCAGAACATCTTCTCGTCGCCCCAGAAGCAGCCGAGCCCGAAGACCGCCACCTCGAAGCCGTCGGGGATCGGACCCTCGAGCGGCGTGCCCAGCACGTCATGGGTCTCCGGCACCGCGAAGGGGCGGGTGTCTCGCCCGCCGAGTGCGCTGTCGTGGCTGGGGAGCTCGGTCTTCTTGCGACCCCACATCATCTCTGGCCTGCCTCTCCATCGCTATACCGTGAAGCATGTCCGCGCTCATGGTCAGGTTGACTCACGACGACGCTGATGCCTTGTCTTCATTGTGGCAGGCGGCGATTGCGCGACGGCGTGGCCTGGTCGGCGGCCCGCGAGCGCCGGCGCGGCCGCCCGGGCTGGACAGGCCACACAGTTTCGGTGTGGGACTGTTCGAGGACTCCCGGCTCGTGTCGGCCGCTGTGGCGATGCGCGCGCTCGCCGACGACGCGCGCAGTTCACACAACGTGCCTGGTCTCGCGCATATTTCCTCCGTTGCGACCGAGGCTGGCCGCTGGGGAGAGGGCTTTGCCGCTCTTGTGGTCCGGGCCATCTTGTCGCACGCGACGAGACGAGGCTTCGCTCGGGCTCAGCTCTGGACGCACCGCTCCAACGCCGCCGCCCGGCGCCTCTACGAGCGCGAGGGGTTCGTCGTGTCGGGGCGAGAGCGGCTGGACGACCAGGGCGAGCCGATCGTCCACTTCATCCGCGACCTCACACCTCTTCCTGTGCGGTCCCGGTCCGCCGCGCGGCTGCTGTGTCTGGACGACCAGGACCGGCGTTGCTCATCCATCACCGTGATCCGGTGGACGGCCACCACCTCTGGGAGCCGCCCGGCGGTGGGATCGAGGCTGGTGAATCCGCCCTCGAGGCGGTGGCGCGGGAGTGGCGTGAAGAGACCGGCCTGCCACCGCCGACGATTCATGCTCAGCCGACGTACGTGGCTCGTGACACGGTCTGGCGGGGGTCTCGCTGGGTGGGCGACGAGCACTTCTTTGTCGGGCGGGTGTCCGCTGGGGCTAAACACGGGCTCACCCTCACGAGCGACGAGGTGGAGTCACACCTCGGCCACGCCTGGGTGAGCTGGCGGGACAGCGAAGAGCTGGTCGACCCGGTCGAGCCTGACGTCGTCGCGGTTCTGCGCAGACTCGCTCCCGACGGCCCCTGGCAGGAGCCGACCTGAGCGCAGCACCCAGGCCTAGATCGGCAACTATGTGGCGTCTCGACACCCGGGCTGAACGCCACCGCTAGCACACCCGAGCCCGCAACCTCGGCGGCGGCAGGCGGCTGCCGAGGCGATGGCGGTGGCGGCGGCGGCGATGATCGCGCCGCGCTGTCGGTCGCGGGTGCGGAAGGAAGACGTCGAGGAGCCACAAAGTTGCCGGACTCCGATCAGGCGGCAGCGGCGTATCTGCGAGACCGGCAACTCTGTGGCGCCTCGACACCCAGGCTGACCGCCACCGCCGGCACACCCGACCCCCGCAACCTCGGCGGCGGCCTGCGGGTCGGCGCCTCGACACCCGGGCTGAACGCCACCGCCAGGACACGCCGCTCGCCCAGGTGGGGCCAGGATCGAGGCTTGGCGCCCGTCGAGGCTTAGCGGTCCGTCGAGGCTTAGCGGTGGAGCTGCCCGCGGATCGCGCCTCCCGGGAAGGGGCCGTTGTGGATGTTGAAGTAGAAGCGCTTGGGGTGCAAGAGGATGTGGTGGATGAGCCGCTTGTGGACCTTGGTGGCGCAGCGCGCGCCACCTGTCACAGCGCCGGTGAGGTCGATCACCACGTCACCGTCAACACCAGCCCGGCCACGATGAATATGCGCAGCATTCGGCTTCTTGATGCCGTGGTAGTGCGTCCGCACGCAGACCTTGCCGGTGGCCCCGTTGAGCCTGATGGTGGCTCGTCCCATACCGTTGCGGTCGCCACCAGCCGGCTCCTTGGAACCCCGCAAGTTGGCGACCAGTTGGTGGACCTTTCCCTGACCGGCTCTGGACGAATCTGCGGAGCCTGGCGCGGCGCCCTGGGCCGAAACCGGTGCGGACAGGAGTGCCGCAATCACACAGGTGCCTGCGGCGAGTGAGACCGTGCGCAGGCCAGCCCTGGCAATGGCTCGAACGGGGTGAAGGTGAAACGAAACTCTTGGCATGGGGCAGCGCCTCCCTCTCTCGGCTGACTACTCTTGCCGCGCCTTCGCGCACTGTCAAGGCACCAATCTCGATGGTCGCGCGGGCGGGCTCGCGGTGGAGTCGACGGGAGCAGACACGACAGCGGCTCACCTTCCGCGTGCACAGAATGGGCCGACGACCGGCCCGCACGCGGCCCATTAGGCTGCACCGATGGACGACGGGCAGCAGTTCGGTTTCGAGACGAGGGCAATCCACGCTGGCCAGGTGGCGGACCCCGCCACTGGTGCGGTGATGACTCCCATCTTCGCGAACAGCACCTACAAGCAGGACGGAGTCGGGGGACTGCGCGGTGGCTACGAGTACTCGCGGACCGGGAACCCCACCCGCCGGGCGCTCGAAGACTGTCTCGCCGCACTCGAAGAGGGCGCTCGGTGCGTCGCGTTCGCATCCGGTATGGCAGCCGAGGACGCGCTGATCCGCGTCGTCTGCTCACCAGGCGACCACGTCGTCATCCCGAATGACGCCTATGGCGGCACGTTTCGGCTCTTCAAGCAGGTCTTCGAGCCGTGGGGCCTCGGCCATACGTCGGCCTTCATCCACGACCCGCGGGCGATCGCGAACGCCCTGCAACCCGGACGCACCAAGATGGTGTGGATCGAGACGCCCAGCAACCCGCTGCTCGGGATCGCCGACATCGCCGCGATCGCCGAGATCGCCCACGAGGCCGGCGCACTGCTCGTCGTCGACAACACCTTCGCCACCCCCTACCTCCAGCAGCCGATCCGCTGGGGCGCAGACGTGGTCGTGCATTCGACCACCAAGTACGCCGGCGGGCACAGCGATGTGGTGGGAGGCGCCGTCGTCACCCTCGACAAGGCCCTCGGTGAGGCGCTGGCCACGTTCCAAAACTCGACGGGCGCGATCGCCGGTCCATTCGACGCCTACCTGGTGCTGCGCGGTCTCAAGACGCTGGCAGTCCGGATGGACCGCCACTGTTCGAGTGCGCAGCGCGTCGCCGAATTCTTGTCCACGCACGATGCTGTCAAGGATGTCTTCTATCCAGGGCTGGCCGACGCCCCCGGCCACCAGGTCGCCGCTCGGCAGATGAAGGGCTTCGGTGGGATGGTGTCGTTCCGGGTGGCAGCGGGACATGCCGCAGCTGTCGACGTCTGCAACGCGACCCGGCTCTTCACACTCGCCGAGTCGCTCGGTGGGGTGGAGTCCCTGATCGAGCTGCCCGCCGCCATGACGCACGCATCGGTGGCTGACTCGGAGTTCGCGGTGCCCGACGACCTGGTCCGAGTGTCGGTCGGCCTGGAGTCCATCGACGACCTGCTCGCCGATCTCGGCCAAGCTCTTCCGTGAGCCGTCCGACGAGCCAGTGAGCCGCTCCACCGGAGGGACACGCTTTCCACCACGGTCACCGCACAGCGCCGAGCTCGTCTACTGCGTGGACTTCGGCTCGACCTTCACCAAGGCGGCGCTGGTGGACACGGGGACAGGCAGGCTGGTGGGCACGGCGAGCCATCGGACCACCATCGACACCGACCTGCTCGACGGCTGGGATGTGCTGCGTGGCGAGCTCCAGCCCCTGGCGGGCACAGCCGACGTACCAGTGCTCGCCTGCTCGTCAGCGGGTGGTGGCCTTCGGATCTCCGTGGTCGGCAATGAGGAGCTCGTCACCGCTGAGGCGGGACGGCGGGTGGCGTTGTCGAGCGGCGCCAGGGTCGTGCACGTCTCGTCCGGGGACTTCCAGGAGGACCAGTTCCGGGCGAGCGCTGCGGACGTGGTGCTCCTGGTCGGAGGCACCGACGGGGGAAACGCGGAGGTGATCTGCGCGAATGCGGCCGCGCTCGTCAAGGCCAACTGGCGTGGTCCGGTGGTCCTGGCCGGAAACGCCGAGGCTGTGGACGAGATCACCGCCCTCTTCACACGGTCCAACGTCGCCTTCGTCGTGGCCGACAACGTAGTGCCGCAGATCGGTGTGCTCCGGCCGCACGGCGCACGCCGGGCGATCCGGGAGATGTTCCTGGCTCACGTGATCAGCGGCAAGCACCTCTCGAAGCGGGCCGACTTCACGGACATGGTGATAGGCGCGACACCCGATGTCGTGCTGACGGCGGTCGAGCTTCTCGCCGGCGGCTGTGGCCCGGGTCGGCCGGGCGCCGGAGATGTGGTGGTCGTCGACGTGGGCGGTGCGACGACTGACGTGCATTCGGTGACCCGCCTTGACCCGGAGGACTCCGGGCTGGCACGGGAGGTTGTTGCCACGGTTCCGGTCAGCCGAACCGTCGAAGGTGACCTCGGGATGCGCTGGAGCGCCGTACCCACCATCGACGCCGCCGAGGCGGCTGGTCTCGGCGTCGGGGGCGGACTGCGGTATGCCGCCGAGGCACGTCGGGCCGACCCCGGCCTGGTGCCCACGACCCCCGACGCCCGGGCCGCAGATCTCGCCATCGCAGCGGCGGCGGCGACGCTCGCCGTACGCAGACACGCCGGACGTCAACAAGTCGCCTTCAGTCCGACCGGCCGCCTTCTCGAGCGCACCGGCAAGGACTTACGCGAGGTGGATCTGCTGGTGGGCTCCGGGGGAGTGCTGCGCCACAGCAGCGACGCCGAGGCGTTCTCCGTGCTTGCCGCGGTCACCGGAGACCTCGTGTCGGGCGGGTGGCTCGTCCCCCGCGCGCCACGCGTCGTGATCGACCGCGACTACGTGTTGGCCGCTGCCGGCCTCCTCATGCGGGACCATCCGCTCGCCGCTCATCGCCTGGTGACCAGCCTCTGGCAACCAGACGCATGAGGCAGTTCGGCGCAAAGACGTCGACCTCGACCTAGTGCGCGACGGCGATCTCCTGAGGTGCCTGACCGGACTCGTCGGTGGGGTCGGCGTCGCGGGCCTTGAGTGGCACCTCGCGGATGAAGAATGACACCACGAGAGCGACGACCACCACGGGGACGGCCCACAAGAAGACGTCGTGCAGCGACTCGGCGAAGCCATTGAGGACCAGGCCTCGCACCGGCTCGGGCAGGGCCTGGATCGCCGTGACGTCGTTGCTGTTCACGCCGGCGCTGCCCACGCCTGGTCCTCCCCTGCCCGCGAACTGCTCAGAGAGGTGGACGGCGAGCCGACTTGTCAGGATCGCCCCGAACACCGCGGCCCCGAACGTTCCGCCCATGGAGCGGAAGAACGCCACTGAGCTGGTTGCCGTGCCCATGTGCCGCCTGTCGACCGCATTCTGCACGATTGTCACGATGATCTGCATGCTCAACCCGAGTCCCGCTCCGAAGACGTAGACGTAGAGACCGGCCTGCCAGTACGGCGTGTCGACGCCCAGCGTCGAGAGGAGCAGCAGCGCGGTGATCACGACGGCCGCGCCGAGGATCGGGAAAATCTTGTAGCGGCCGGTGCGGCTCATGGTGATGCCGGACGAGATGGAGGTGGAGAAGATCCCGACGACCATCGGCAATAGGGCCAGTCCCGACTCGGTCGGGCTCATGCCCTGGACCACCTGGAGGTAGACGGGCAGGAAGATGATGCCGCCGAACATCGCGAAGCCGACGATGAAGCTGTAGAGGTTCGCTGTGCTGAACACCGAGATGCGGAAGAGCTCGAGCGGGATGATCGGTTCCGCCGCGCGAGACTCGACGAAGACGAACACTGCGGTCAGGGCGACTCCGGCAGAGACGAGTCCCAGCGCCAGCGACGAGCCCCAGCCGTGGTCGGGCCCGGCCCAGGTGGTGAACAGCAGGAAGGAGCTGACCGCCCCGACGATCGTGGCGGCGCCGAGGTAGTCGATGACGTGGTCACGGCGTACGTGGGGGATCTTGAGCGCGGTCGTGGTCACGACGAGCGCAACCAGGCCGATCGGGATGTTGATGTAGAAGATCCATCGCCAGCCGGGACCGTCGGCGAAGAATCCGCCGAGCACCGGCCCGAGCACGCTGGAGGTGCCGAACACGGCCCCGAAGTAGCCACCGTAGCGGCCGCGCTCGCGTGGGGGGACGACGTCACCCATGGTGGCGAGGGCAAGCGCGAACAGACCGCCGCCGCCCAGGCCCTGCACCGCGCGGAACGCGATCAGCTCGCCGATGCCCTGGGCAGCGCCTGCCATCAGCGAGCCCACGAGGAACGTGACGATGGCCGCCTGGAAGATGATCTTGCGGCCGTAGAGGTCGGAGATCTTCCCCCACAGCGGCGTAGAAGCGGTCTGGGTGAGGAGGTACGCGGTGACGACCCACGACAGCTTGTCGAGCCCGCCGAGCTCGCTGGTGATGCGGGGAAGCGCCGTACCGACGATCGACTGGTCGAGCGCCGCGAGGAACATCCCGGCCATCAGCCCGCCCATCACGACGAGGATCTGACGATGGGTGAGGTATCCCTGCGAGTCGGGGATAGGGGTCTCGGTCATGACTGTGCCGTTTCTCGTACAGGGGTGGATGGGTCAAGGCTCTGGGCCGCGTCGCGGTCGTTGGCCTCGCGCAGGTCGCTGGCGAGGCGGGTGAGCAGGCTCTGAAGCTGCGCGCGGTCGCTCGGCTTCCACGGCTTCAGCGCGGCCTGGATGCGCTCGAAACGGCGGCGGAATGCGGCCTGCATCGTGGCGCGCCCGTCCGCGCTGAGCTGGACGAGGCAGGCGCGGCCGTCGGCCGGGTCGGGCGTGCGCTCGACGATGCCCTTGTCCTCGAGCTGCTTGATCTGCCGGCTCACCGTGGAGGCGTCGAGCTCGACCTTGGCGGCGAGGTCGGAGACCCGCATAGCCTGGTGAACCATCAGCTGCTTGGCGAGCGGGAACGTCGAGGGGTCGACTTGGTCCTCCGGATGGCGGGTACGCAGCCGACGCCCAGCCTGCATCAGCAGCATGATCACGGCCTCTTCGGGAGACTGTGGATCGATCAAAGTCGTCGATGGGTCCGCGGAAGCGCTTGGTTGCATGTTGCAAACATATATCTAGATGCGTGTCTCATGCAAGTTTTACCTGGCGACGGGCCCGCGATCTAGGGTGTCTCTATGAGCACCGACGAGGTCCCGACGGTCACGCTGGCCGACATCCTGGCCGCGCGCGAGGCGTTGCAGGGCACGTCCCTGGTCACCCCCATGGAAGGGTCGCGCTGGCTCGACGCGCTCACCGGGGAGCAGGTCAAGATCAAGTGCGAGAACCTGCAGCGCACCGGCTCGTTCAAGATCCGCGGCGCCTACCTACGCATCTCCAAGCTCAGCGCTCCCGAACGAGCCCGCGGCGTCGTCGCGGCGAGCGCGGGCAACCACGCGCAGGGGGTCGCCCTCGCCGCGCAGCTGCTCGGCATCAAGGCCACGGTCTTCATGCCCAACGGGGCTCCGATCCCCAAGGAGAAGGCGACCCGCGCCTATGGAGCCCACGTGGAGTTCGTGGGGACGACGATCGACGAGTGCCTGGTGGCCGCGCGGGCGTTCGAAGCCGAGACCGGCGCCGTGCTGATCCACCCCTTCGACCACGTCGACATCGTGGCCGGGCAGGGTACGTGTGGTCTTGAGATCCTGGCGCAGGCGCCGCAGGTCCAGACCGTCATCGTCCCGACTGGCGGCGGTGGCTTCCTCGCCGGTATTGCGCTGGCGATCAAGGCCCAACGCCCCGACGTGTGTGTCGTCGGCGTGCAGGCCGAGTCGGCCGCCGCCTATCCGGCCTCACTCGAGGCGGGTCAGCCCGTTGCGCTGGCGAGCATGACGACGATGGCAGACGGCATCGCCGTGGGATGCCCGGGCGCCATACCGTTCGCCGCCGTCCAGCAGGTCGTCGACGAGATCCGCACCGTGTCGGAGGAGTCGATGTCCAAGGCGCTGCTCGTCTTGATGGAGCGCGCCAAGGTCGTCGTCGAGCCCGCCGGAGCCGCCGCCGTGGCAGCACTGATGGACGCGCCCCACGACTTCAGGGGGCCGATCGTGGCGGTGCTCTCGGGCGGGAACATCGACCCGATCCTGCTGATGCGCGTGCTCAGGCACGGCATGGCCGCCCAGGGCCGCTACCTTGCCATCCGATGTCGGATCTCCGACAAGCCCGGTGGCCTCGCCCGGCTCCTGACCACGCTCAGTGACGCCGAGGCCAATGTGCTCGACGTCATCCATGAGCGCACCTCCGAGTCACTGCCGCTCGACCAGGTCGAGGTGGGGCTGCAGATGGAGATGCGAGGCCTCGAGCACAGCAAGGCGGTTCTCGGAAAGCTCCGCGCCGGTGGCTACGACGTGCGCATGGTCTGAACGAAGTCTCAGCGCTGCCGGTGACGGCGGTCGCCAGCTTGTCGGCGGCTGGCGGTAGAAACAGTGTCCTGCGAGTGCACCGACCCAGAGGTTGGGGCACGACGTCGTCCGTGAAGCCGACGTCGTACGCCGCTCGATCGGGCTGTCCGGCCAGTACTCCGCCGTCGACGACAACCTCACCGGCCAGGAGAATCTCTGGCTGTTCGGGCGCCTCTACGGCCTCTCGCCGCCGGTGGCCAAAGCGAGGGCGGCTGAGTTGCTCGACGTCTTCGACCTCTCCGATGCCGCTGACCGGGTGGCCAAGACCTACTCGGGAGGAATGAAGCGCCGACTCGACCTCGCCGGTGCCCTCGTGGCGTCACCGTCAGTTCTCTTCCTCGACGAGCCGACGACGGGCCTCGACCCCCGAAGCCGGATGGACCTGTGGGAGGTCATCCGCGACCGGGTCCGAGGCGGAACGACGCTCCTGCTGACCACCCAGTACCGGGAGGAGGCAGACGCGCTCGCCGATCTGATTGCGGTGATCGATCTCGGGCGGTTCATCGCGCAGGGCTCGTCGGACGAGCTCAAGTCGCAGCTCGGCGGCGAGCGGATCGAGATCATCGTTCGAGACGCTGACCAGATCGGTATTGCCCGCGAGATCCTCGCCCGCGACGCCGCCGGTGAGCTCAGCGTCGACGAGAAGACCCGCAGGTTGTCCGCGCCCATCGTGGGCGGCTCGCAGGTGCTGATCACTGTCATCCGTCAGTTCGATGCGGCGTCCATCGGCATCGACGACGTGGCCCTGCGACGCCCGACGCTGGACGACGTCTTCTTGAGCCTGACCGGGCATGGCGCGGCGGAGTCCCACCTGAAGACAACCCAGGAGGCACGATGACCACCGTCGAGCAGGCGAGTCCTCGCCAGCAGAAGTCCGCCAACCTGGTCGGCGACGCCCTGTTGATGGCATGGCGCAACCTCAAACAGATTCCGCGAGTGCCCGACAAGCTCATGTACGGCACGATCCAGCCGATCATGTTCGTGCTGCTGTTTGCCTATGTGTTCGGAGGGGCCATCCCGGTCCCGGGATACGCGTTCGACCCGTTGATCTACCGGAAGTTCCTGATGGCCGGCATCTTCGCCCAGACGATGGCCTTCGCGGTGGCCTCGGCCTCCGTCGGCCTGGCCGACGATATGCAGAAGGGCCTGATCGACCGCTTTCGCTCGTTCCCGATCCATCGCTCGGCGGTGATCGCCGGACGGGTCGTGGGCGACCTCGTCTTCACCGCCTTCATCATGTTCGTGATGGTCGTGTGCGGCCTGTTCGTCGGCTGGCGCATCGAGGCGGGGCCCTTCCACGCGGTGGCAGCCTTCGCGCTGCTCATGTTCTTCGCGTTCGCCATGCTCTGGATCGGTGCCTTGATCGGCTTGTCGGTGTCGTCGGTCGAGGTGGCGGCCTCAGCAGGCCTCATCTGGCCTTTTCCGGTGACGTTCGTGTCCAACATCTTCGTGCCACCAAACGGACTGCCCGCCTTCCTCAAGCCCGTCGCCGCGTGGAACCCGCTGTCAGCGGTGACGTCCGCCTGCCGAGACCTCTTCGGCAACCCCAACCCGTTCGCCACGAACGGGCTTCCCCGCCCAGCACCCCGCGCTGCTCGCTGTGATCTACTGCGTGGCGATCACGGTCATCTTCGTGCCGCTGGCGATCCGCAAGTACGCCCACGCCACGACCCGTTGAGTGGCGGCAAGGGCTCCGCCGACGCGTCGCTAGCCCGTGAAGGGCTTCGCCGCCACGATCTCGACCTGCACCGAGCGACCGTTGGGGGCGGTGTACTCGGCGGTGTCGCCGGGCAGCTTCCCGACGATCGCCGAGCCGAGCGGCGACTGGGGTGAGTAGACGCTCATCTCGACGGTTGCGTCGAGCGCCAGCACCTCGCGTGCTCCGAGCAGGAACGTTTCCGTCTCGGAGTCGCCGCCGAACTTCACGGTGACCTCCATCCCGGCCTCGATCACTCCGTCGCCGGCCGGAGTCTCCCCTACCCGCGCGCGGCCGAGCATGTCCTCGAGCTGGACGATGCGAGACTCCGTCTTGCTCTGCTCCTCGCGGGCGGCATGGTATCCGCCGTTCTCACGGAGGTCACCCTCCTCGCGAGCGTCGGCGATGCGTCTCGAGATCTCGGCGCGGGCCGGGCCCTTGAGGTGCCGCAGCTCCGCGGAGAGACGGTCGTAGGCCTCCTGTGTGAGCCAGATGGCGCTGGCGGCGGCGGGCTGCGTCACGGGTGTGCTCCTTGCTCGCGGGCAGATCTGAATCCGTCGACCACCCATGGGGAAGGACAGAGGCTATCAACAGATCGCCCCGCGTCCGCAATCGTGGGCGTCAGTGACATCCCGAAACGGTGGCGGTCGTCGCTTCTCGGTCGGTTCTCAACGTCGCCTCGAACGTCACGTCTCCAGCGGCGCCAGCAGGAACGGTGACCGCGTCCTCGCCGACCACTGTGTGGTCCACGGCCTGGGCCTGGACCGTGCAGACGACGGCTTCGCGACCGGCCCGCCTGACCTGGAGCGTCACGGTGACTTCGTGCGCGGACACCACCTGGTAGCCCTGGAGCTCACCGCTGACATCAGGCGTGGCGTGCGACCAGGCCGCCCACACCAGCCAGACCAGCAGGGCGAGCGCGAGCAGGACGCTCAGCGCAGCCACGAGACGCTGGTTGCGAGGCGACGCCGCGCCGTACCGCTGCGCCATGAGCTGGCGGGCGGCGTGGTCGCTGCTGTTGTGCACGCGTCGGCTCCATCGCGGGCGTTCGCGGAGGTCTGTGATGGACTCCGATGACGCTCAGGCGTCGTACCCTGCGACCATTGTGTCGTGTCGCCTCGGCCCGAGGGCGTGCGGCACCAGCCAACACACGAGCGAGGTAGCAACGGTGAGCGAGAGTCTGCGGCTCATGCACGTGCACGCACATCCCGACGACGAGTCGAGCAAGGGAGCGGCGAGCACCGCCAAGTACGTCGCCGAGGGAGTCGACGTCCGCGTGGTGACCTGCACCGGCGGCGAGCGCGGTTCGATCCTCAACCCCAACATGGACCGGCCGGACGTGCTCGCCAACATCGCCGAGATCCGCCGCCACGAGATGGACCGGGCACGAAGCATTCTCGGGGTGAGGCAGGAGTGGCTCGGCTTCGTCGACTCCGGGTGGCCGGAGGGAGATCCCAAGCCGCCCCTGCCGGAGGGCTGCTTCGGTCTCGTGACACCGGAGGAGGGAGCCGCTCCGCTGGTGCGGTTGATCAGGCAGATCAAGCCGCACGTGATCACGACGTACGACGAAAACGGAGGCTACCCGCACCCGGACCACGTGATGTGCCATGTCGTCACGATGAAGGCCTGGGAGACGGCCGGTGACGCAGCCGCCTACCCCGAAGCCGGGCCGCCTTGGCAGCCGCTCAAGCTCTACTACCACCACACGTTCCACCGCCTGCGGATCGTGGCGTTGCACGAGGCGATGCTGGAGCACGGCCTGGAGTCGCCGTACGCAGAGCGGCTCACGGAGTGGAAGGTCGACCTCGAGCACGAGCAGCGGGTGACCACCCGGGTGCCGTGTGCCGAGTACTTCCCCGTGCGGGATCGCGCTCTCGTCGCGCACGCGACGCAGATCGACCCGGAGGGCTCGTGGTTCGCCGTTCCGCTGGAGATGCACCAGAGAGCCTGGCCGACCGAGGACTTCGAGCTCGTGCACTCTCTCGTGCCCACCGAGATCCCGGAGAGCGACCTGTTAGCGGGTGTGCGTGACCTGGCCGCGACATACGAAGGACGAAGCGAGACACTGGGGGCATGAGCCCTGCGCTGGTGCTGCTCGCCTACGACCCCAACAACGTCAGGCCCGGCTGGGTGGCGCTCATCTTGGTGGTCGCGCTGGGGATCGCGACCTATCTGCTGTGGCGCAGCATGAACACCCAGCTGCGCAAGATCAGCGCACCCACCAAGGCCGAGCTGCGCGAAAGGGCCGCCAACGACTCGACGGCCGGCGACCGGCCGGTGCGCAGACCTGACGACGAGGCGCCTGATCCCGCCGACGACCCAGGGGAACGGCCAACATTCTGAGCCGCCCAACCTCCACGGCTGCCGACGACGCTCACCGTGAGCCGACCCGACGCAGCTCGGGCAGGATGGCGAGATGAGCAACCGGCTGGCGAACGCGACGAGCCCCTACCTCCTGCAGCACCAGAGCAACCCGGTGCAGTGGTACGAGTGGGGCGAGGAGGCCTTCGCCGCCGCCAGGTCACGCGACGTACCCGTCTTCCTCTCCGTCGGATATGCCGCCTGCCACTGGTGCCACGTGATGGCACACGAGTCGTTCGAGCACGAGCCGACCGCCGCGTATCTCAACCAGCACTTCGTGTCGATCAAGGTGGACCGGGAGGAGCGGCCCGACATCGACGCGATCTATATGGAGGCCACGCAGGCCATGACCGGGCACGGCGGTTGGCCGATGACCTGCATCCTTACCCCCGGCGGCGAGCCGTTCTTCGCCGGCACCTACTTCCCGCTCGAGCCGCGACAGGGGATGCCCGCGTTCGGCCAGATGCTGCAGGCCATCGTGGCGGCCTGGACCGAGCGCCGGGCCGAGATCAGCCGGATCGGCGCCGATGTGGCCCAGCACCTGCAGCGCAGCCACGCCATCGGGCCAGCCGCCACGAGCGATGTCGGAGCATCCGCCCTGACAGCCCTGGCGCAGAGCTTCGACGAGAGGTATGCCGGATTCGGAGGGGCGCCGAAGTTCCCACCGTCGATGGTCTGTGAGTTCCTACTCCGGCGAGCGAGTCGGGTGGACGACGCGGAGGCGCTGCGGATGGTCGAGCGGACGCTCGAGGCGATGGCGCGCGGTGGCATGTACGACCAGCTCGGCGGCGGGTTCGCCCGCTACAGCGTCGACGAGCGCTGGGACGTTCCCCACTTCGAGAAGATGCTCTACGACAACGCGCTGCTCCTGCGTGTCTACGTCCACTGGTCGCGACAGACCGGCAACCCGCTCGCCGCGCGGGTCGCCGGGGAGACTGCGCGGTTCCTTTTGCGGGAGCTCCGCACCGTGGAGGGCGGCTTCGCGTCGGCGCTGGACGCCGACTCAGACGGGGAGGAGGGCACGTTCTATGTGTGGACGCCGGCGGAGCTTGCCGGTGTGCTGGGCGTGGAAGACGGCGCCGGTACGGCCGCCTTCTTCGGCGTGGGCTCGACCGGGAACTTCGAGCATGGCTCGTCGACCCTGCGACTCGACACCGACCCCGACGACTGGGCGGTCCACAGTGAGCGGGTGCGCCGCCTGTTCGAGGCGCGCGAGCTGCGCAACCGGCCGGCCCGGGACGACAAGGTCGTCGCGGCCTGGAACGGACTGGCCGTCGCCGCGTTGGCGGAGGCCGGGATGGTGCTCGACGAGCCACTCTACGTCGCCGCCGCGGTGGCGGCGGCCGAGCTCCTGGTCGACGTGCATCTGGAAGCCGGACGGCTGCGTCGGGTGTCTCGGGCCGGACGCGTCGGCGAGCCTGCGGGCGTGCTCGAGGACTATGCCTGCGTGGCGGACGGCTTCATCACGCTGTTCGGCGTGACGGGTGACCCCGCGTGGTACCGGCGGGCCAGCGATCTGGCGGAGCAGATCAAGGCGCGATTCACTGATGGCTACGGGGGCTACTTCGACACCGCCGACGACGCCGAGATGCTGCTGAAGCGCCCGCAGGACCCGGCGGACAACGCGTCACCGTCCGGCCAGTCGATGACTGCCACGGTGCTCACGTCGATGTATGGGTTGACCGGCGACGACGACGACCGGCAGGCGGCGCAGATGCTCGTCGACCGGCTGTCCGGGCTCGCGCAACAGGCCCCGCGCTTCGCCGGGCAGACGCTCACCGCGATGGAGGCGCTGCTCGACGGGCCGCGTCAGGTTGCCGTCATAGGCCCCGAAGGTGACGTGCGCCGGCGAGAGCTGGTGCAGGCGGCATACCGCTTGCCCCATCCGGGACTTGTCGTGGCCCAAGGAGAGCCGGGCGTGCCCAGTGTGCCGCTGCTCCAGGACCGCACGCTGGTCGAGGGGAGCGCGGCCGCCTACGTGTGTCACCACTTCGTCTGCGACCTTCCGGTCACCTCTGTGGTCGACGTGCGTCGAGGCGCTCGGCATTCTTGACCTCTCGCGGAGAGGCAACGGTTTGGTGTCGACTCGGTATCGGCCCTGGCCTGTCGGGCTGCCGCTGTACGAGGCTTAGGCGACGAGGGGCCGACGGATGCCGACGAGGCGGCGGCAACGACAGACATGGTGGGGGTTGCCGCACTCGTCGCCATCCGGGTCAGGAGTTCGTGGGGGTGACGGTCACCTCGACCACCCGGTTGGCGCTCGGGACCTTTGGAGTCGCACCCTGGCCGTCCGGGTCCCTCGCTCCACTGACGTGCGGCCGGCACCTACCCCCCGCCGGCCGCACCCCCTGGGTCCTTGCGACGTGCACTGGCTCCAGACAGAGCCCCGACCATGATGGAGCTACGCTCGACCCCGCCAGGACCGACGTCGGAGGGGACCAGTGAAGGACCAGCGGGCCCACCGGGACGTCGAGCAGATCCAGGAGATGCTCGACAGATGGACCGCGCGCGAGTCCGGAGCCTCAGGCGCCCCCCGAGCCGCCGCCGGACGGGGCAGGCGACGACGTCGCGGCGTCGCGGGCGGGATCGCTGTCGCGGTTGCGGCCGCGACTGTCGTCATCATGCCGCACTTCTTCAGCACCAGCCCGACGACGAACGAAGCTACCGACCCCAGCAACGGCGTGACGACGACCGCGCCATCAACCTCGCGCGACACGCCGACTCCGTACGTCGATCCCTGCCCGACGCATCCGGTTCTGCTCCGGGCGAAGTGGACCAGTGTCACGCCCGGCGTCCTCGCGGAGTCTGTGCGGCTCTGCCCGGCGCAGTTCAAGGGTGTGACGTCGCCCTGGCAGGCACCGACTGACGCCCTCGTGATGAGGGTGCCCGAGTTAGTCAAGGCGGTGCGCACCCTTCCGACGGACGGCGAGATGTGTCCGGCGCTCGACGTCCCTGCGGAGCCTTTCGCCATCGTGTTCTCCTACCGCGACGGCCATGTCGTTACCGTGAGCAGTCGGTACACGACGTGCGGAGTGGTCAGGCTTGGCGGCAAGCGGGTCTCGGCTCCGACGCTGAAGCTGCTCTTCGAGCGGGCACTGGTCCAGCAGCGCAGCGCCCTGGAGCTGCCCAGCATGGTCGGGGAGCCTCGCTGAGACGAACTCGGGCCGAACAGCCGTTCGTCGATGCGGGGACGCACCCCGACCGCGTCGCCGGGCTGGCATGCCTCGATCGCCACCCGCTGTCGGTGACACATCCGTCGGCACGGACAGGCAATCTTCTCCGCGGACCGGCTCGACCAGCTCAACGCCGACGTGCGAGCACGCGGCACCGTCGTGCGCCCGCCCGGCTCGTGCCTGGCTGACGGTGCGCAGACGGCGATCGTCGGCGTCAACGCCTGGGGTGACCAGATCCGGCTGGTCGACAGGACCTGTCGCGGGCTGTTCCAGTATCTCCAGCGCTACTGGGTGCCGACGCACGAGACTGTGGCTACCGGACGGCGTACACGATCATCGAGACTCCGACGTAGTGCGCGACGAAGGCCGCGATCGTGAACGAGTGGAAGACCTCGTGGAAGCCGAACCAGCGCGGAACCGGGTTGGGTCGCTTGATGCCGTAGATCAGCCCACCCATTGAGTAAAGGGCGCCTCCGACAATGATGAGGGTAAGGACGGCAGGTCCCGCAGACGCGGCGAAGTCGCCGAGCCAGAAGACCGACGCCCAGCCGAGGGCTACGTAGACAGGCAGGTAGAGCCAGCGCGGCGCGCCGATCCAAACCACCCGGAAGGCGATGCCGATCAAGGCCCCGCCCCACACGAGGAGGAGCAGGATCCGGGCGTTGGTTCCGTCGAGCAACGTGAGCGCGAACGGCGTATACGTCCCCGCGATCAGCAAGAAGATGCTGGAGTGGTCGAGCCGCCGCAGGACACCATGCCAGCGTGGGCTCCAGTGGCCGCGGTGGAAGAGCGCGGAGCTTCCGAAGAGCAGTGATGAGGTCACCGCGAAGACCGCCGTTGCCACCCGGGTGCTCGTGGTGGGAGACAAGGCGACGAGCACGATGCCGGCGGCCACGCTCAGCGGGAACGTCACCAGGTGCAGCCAGCCGCGCAGCTTCGGCTTGATCTCGCGGGCGGCGTCCTTGAGCAGTTCGGTGGCGTTTTTTGCCATCATGGATACACCGTAATGCGCGACCACCCCCTCCCACCCAGGTAATCTGCAGACAGCACGTCACGCCGACCACGCGGAAGTCGTGGCGGTGCGGCGAAAGAGAGGTTGCCCAGCATGGGATCGTGGGGGTCCGTCGTCTACGACCTCTACGAACGACGCCTGCTCCGTCGGCTGAAGCCCCACCAGATCCCCGGTCACATCGCGATGCTGTGCGACGGCAACCGGCGCTGGGCGAAGGCGTTCGGTGAGGAGGTCGAGGGCGGCTACATCGCCGGGGCGGACAAGATCGAGGAGTTCCTCGGATGGTGTGACCAGCTGCACGTCAAGCTCGTGACGCTCTGGCTGCTGTCGACCGACAACCTCAACCGTCCCGTCGACGAGGTGCGTCCGCTGATGCGCGTGATCGAGGACCTCGTCGACGAGCTCGGCTCGGCCGGGCGCTGGCGAATCAACCCGGTGGGAGCTCTCGACCTGCTGCCCGACGCGACGGCGGTGAAGCTCAAGACGGTGGCCGAGTCCACGTCCGACATCGACGGTATGACGGTCAACATCGCCGTCGCCTACGGCGGTCGCCGTGAACTCGCCGACGCGGTGCGGTCCATGCTCCATGAGCACGCCCGGCAGGGCACGACGATCGAGGAGCTGGCGGAGTTCATCGACGTCGAACACATCGCCGAGCACCTTTACACCCGGGGCCAGCCCGACCCCGACCTGGTGATCCGGACGTCGGGCGAGCAGCGTATGTCGGGGTTCTTGCTGTGGCAGAGCGCCCACAGTGAGTTCTACTTCTGCGAAGCCATGTGGCCGGACTTCCGGCGGACCGACTTCCTGCGCGCCATCCGCGACTACGCCGCGCGCAACCGCCGCTTCGGCGTCTGAGCGCCCAGCCGGCTCGTCACTGAGCCACCCGGTCGGCTGTGGCGTGTCGTGAGACCTGAGCACACCCGGATGCGTAGCGTCGGACTTGACGCCATGCGGGAAAGCCTGGCGTCGCGGGAGGCCATCGTGCACGATCCCTCGGGACAGTCAACATGTCCCCGGGCGCGACAGTCCCGGTCCGACCAAGACACCAGGACCGGGCGGGCGATGCGCGCGTGGTCCGTGAGGAGATCACCGTGGCTGCACGCCGCACCCCCAGGGACACGTCGTCACGACGGCCACGCACGTCGCCCCGCGCGGGCGGCGTCTCGGCCGACCCGGGTCGTCGTACGTTCGTGCTCGACACGAGCGTGTTGCTGGCCGATCCCGGTGCCCTCCGGCGTTTCCACGAGCACGAGGTCGTCCTGCCGGTCGTCGTGATCACCGAGCTCGAGGGCAAGCGCGCCCATCCCGAGCTTGGCTACTTCGCCCGCACGGCACTGCGCAGCCTCGACGAGCTGCGCATCCGGCACGGCCGTCTCGACGCGCCGGTACCTATCGGCGAGGACAACGGCACCCTTCGTGTCGAGCTGAACCACACCGACTCCACCGTGCTGCCTGTCGGGTTCCGGCTCGGCGACAACGACACCCGGATCCTGTCTGTGGCGCTCAACCTGATGGCCGAGGGCGCCGACGTCACGCTCGTCTCCAAAGACCTGCCGATGCGCGTCAAGGCGTCGTCGGTGGGGCTGGCGGCCGAGGAGTACCGAGCCGAGCTCGCCGTCGAGACCGGCTTCATCGGCATGAGCGAGGTCGACGTACGCGGCTGCGACATCGACGCGTTGTACGACGACGGCGTGATCGACCTCGACGCCGGCCGCGACCTGCCCTGTCACTGTGGGCTGGTGCTGGTGTCCGAACGCGGCAGCGCCCTGGGCAGGGTGACCCCGGGCAAGCGGGTCAAGCTCGTGCGCGGCGACCGTGAGGCGTTCGGGCTGCGCGGGAGGTCTGCCGAACAGCGCGTCGCCCTGGACCTGCTGCTGGACCCCGAGATCGGGATCGTCTCGCTCGGAGGGCGCGCCGGTACCGGCAAGTCGGCGCTCGCCCTCTGTGCCGGTCTCGAGGCGGTCCTGGAGCGGCGCCAGCACAAGAAGGTCGTGGTCTTCCGCCCGCTCTTCGCCGTCGGTGGCCAGGAGCTGGGCTACCTGCCGGGCAACGAGTCGGAGAAGATGCAGCCCTGGGCGCAGGCCGTCTTCGACACGCTCGGTGCCGTGACGAGCAGCGACGTGATCGAGGAGGTGCTGGCCCGGGGCATGCTCGAGGTCATGCCGCTTACCCACATCCGCGGCCGGTCACTGCACGACGCGTTCGTGGTCGTCGACGAGGCCCAGTCGCTCGAGCGCAACGTCCTGCTCACCGTCTTGTCCCGCGTCGGGGCCGGATCCCGCGTCGTGCTGACCCATGACGTCGCCCAGCGCGACAACCTGCGGGTCGGACGCCACGATGGCGTGGTGGCCGTGGTCGAGAAGCTCAAGGGCCACCCGCTGTTCGCGCACGTCACGCTGACCCGGTCCGAGCGCTCGCCGATCGCCGCCCTGGTTACCGAGATGCTGGAGGACATCTCGGTCTGATCTGCTGGAGGACATCTCGGTCTGATCCGCTGGAGGACCGCTCGGTCTGATCCGCGCCGGGATCATCGCCCACGCATCGCCTAGGCTTTGAGGCGGAGGGTGATGTCGTGGCTGCCATCGAGCTGAGAAACGTCGTCAAGAGGTACGACCTCGACCTGGCCGCGGTCAACGACATCAGCCTCGAGGTGTCCGACGGCGAGTTCATGGTGCTGGTGGGACCGTCGGGGTGCGGCAAGACGTCCCTGCTGCGCATGATCGCGGGACTGGAGGCCGTCACTGAGGGTGACATCCTCTTCGGTGATGAAGTCGTGACGGCCGTGGCCTCCAGCAACCGCAACGTGGCGATGGTGTTCCAGAACTACTCGCTGTATCAGCACCTGAGCGTCTACGACAACATCGCCTTCCCGCTGCGTACGACGAAGTCGTTCAGCGAGCGCGAGATCGACTTCAAGGTGCGCGAGGCCAGCCGGCTGCTCAAGCTCGATGACCAGCTGCAGCGCCAACCCGCCGGTCTGTCCGGCGGTCAGCGCCAACGCGTGGCGTTGGCCCGCGCGATCGTGCGCGACGCGCAGGCCTTCCTCTTCGACGAGCCGCTCGCGAACCTCGAAGCACGGCTTCGCTCGCAGATGCGGGTAGAGATCGCGTGGCTGCAGCGCCGTCTGGGCGTCACGACGGTCTACGTCACGCACGACCAGACGGAGGCGATGACGCTCGGCGACCGCGTGGCGGTCATCGATGCCGGTCGGCTGCAGCAGGTCGCCCCACCACGCGAGCTGTACGAACAGCCGGCCAACCTCTTCGTCGCCGGCTTCATGGGGTCTCCTCCCATGACGATCCTGCCGGCGAGCGTCCACGGCGAGACGGCTGACCTGCCGTTCGGCCAGGTGCCCATCGGCTCGGTCAAGGCGCAGATGCTGCGAGGCAGGCGGCTGGTGCTGGCCGGGGTCCGTCCCGAGCATGCCGGCGAGGGGGTCGACAGCAGCCAGGCGCCACATCTGGTCCGCGTACCGCTCGAAGGACCCGACGTGCTCGACAGCATGGAGATGTTCGAGCGCGACCTGCTCGGAGGCTCGTGGCGGACCGAGCTGCTCGGGTCGCTCGATCTGCCGAGCCGGCTGGCGCATGGCCGCCTCACCGAGCTGCACGTCGACACCCGCAAGATCCACTTCTTCGACCCGGTGTCGGGGCGGAATCTGACCATGTCGAGCTGACTGCACGTTCTGCTTGGGTGGGCTTGGAGGTTCTCGGCATCAGCCGACATGGTGTGCGCGGGGGGTCACGCTGCGTCAGCACGCGGGGGCACATTCGCTTCATCTGTCACGTCGGTCACAGCAGGCGGCGCCGATTTGAAATGCGGCCGGGTTTCCTTCATGGTGTGTGACGTTCTCCGTACATCTTCTGGAGTGGTTCTGTTTGCCGGCCCGACGCGTCTCCCCCCGCCACAAGGCGCCCCGATCGTTCACCACGACGATGGGGCGTTTTGCTGGCAGGGCCGTCAGCGCCGTACCGGGCAAGGGTGCCGGTGCCACCTTCGCCCTGCTGGGCGCTGTCGGGGCGGTCGGTGCCGCAGCGCTCACGGTCGACGCCGACGTCGGCGGTGCCGCGACCGCGGACGCGGCCGCTGGTGTGCCCTCCGGCGTGGACACGGCCCCGGCGGCGACAGGCACGAATCCGCAGGTCGGCGCCGCCCTGGCGCAGCGCCTGGAAGCCGCCAACCGTGAGACGAGCCGCTCGGCCCAGCGTCCGGCAATGGTCGCGGCGCAGCGCGCCGACAAGACCAGCGCTCTGCCGGCGGCCAGACAGTCGATGACGCGTGGGGTGACCGAGACAGTCCAGCCGAGCGACCCCCGCGATATCGCTCGCTCGATGCTGCCCCGGTACGGCTGGAGCGCCGACCAGTTCGGCTGCCTCGACGAGCTGTACATGCACGAGAGTGGCTGGAACCCGTCCGCGTCGAACCCGTCCTCCGGCGCCTACGGCATCCCGCAGTCGCTGCCGGCAGACAAGATGGCGGCGTACGGAGCCGATTGGCAAACCGACCCAGCCACCCAGCTCAAGTGGGGCCTTGCCTACATCCAGCACAGCTACGGCTCGCCGTGCGGTGCCTGGGGCTTCTGGCAGGCCAACAGCTGGTACTGACCCGGAACCGGGCTTGTTGGTCCCGCGTCCGACGCCGACCTCGTCCTGGCTGGCGGCGGGGGACCCGGTCGCACGGCCGACGTGACTCTGCGTGGGTCGGGTGTGGATAGTTCGCCAGCACGCGGGTGTCACGCCCACGAACGACCCGGCGGCTCTGAACCCCTCGGCTGCCGCCTCATCGCGTCCAGCTTCCCCCTTGGCTAGGTCAGGAACAAGAACCCCGTGCTCACGATGAGTAACGCCGAGCACCGACGCTACATCCCGCATCTGCTCGATCGGGGATCGCCGGCGCCTGCCGACCTACCTCGGGGTGCTGACGCGCGACGTCGCTGGCCTCCCGCGCGATCGACGCCTGCGAGCAGTTCGACCGTCGCGAGGAGGGTTGGACAGGACCGCCCTCGACCCGCCCCCTGAGGACGCCCCTACCTGCCAACACGATTTCGCCCGCGGCGACGCAGGCCGCCACGCGTGGTCGTTGGCGACTCAGCTGGTCGGCTGTCTCGTCATTGAGAGGACGTCGAGCGCCTCATCGAGCTGGTGCTCGGTCAGGTCGCCGCGGTCGACGTATCCCTCCTCGATGACGACGTCGCGGATCGTGCGGCGCTCCTTGACGGCGCGTTTGGCGACGGCCGCGGCGTTCTCGTAGCCGATGTGCCGGTTGAGGGGCGTGACCACCGACGGCGACGACTCGGCAAGCTCGCGGCAACGCTCCACGTCGGCCTGGATGCCCAGGACGCAGCGGTCCGCGAGCAGTCGGGCTGTGGTCGAGAGTACCCGGATCGACTCCAACAGGCTGGCGGCCATCACGGGCATCATCACGTTGAGCTCGAAGTTTCCCGAGGCGCCCGCGAAGGCGATCGTGGCGTCGTTGCCGATCACCTGGGCGCACACCATCGACATCGCCTCGGGGAGAACCGGGTTGACCTTGCCGGGCATGATGCTCGAGCCGGGCTGCAGGTCTGGCAGGCGAATCTCGCCCAACCCGGCGCGAGGGCCCGAGCCCATCCATCGCAGGTCCGTACAGGTTTTGTGCAGGCCGATGGCGATGGTGCGCAGCTGGCCACTCGCCTCGACGAGACCGTCGCGGCTTCCCTGTGCCTCGAAGTGGTTGCGGGCCTCGTGCAGAGGCAGGTGTGTCAGTTCGGCGAGAATCTCGATCACGCGGGCGGCGAAGCCGGGTGGCGTGTTGATGCCGGTGCCCACGGCGGTGCCGCCCAATGGCAGTTCGGCGATTCGGGGAAGCGACGTCTCGAGGCGCTCGATCCCGATGCGCACCGAAGCGGCATACCCGCCGAACTCCTGGCCCACCGTCACCGGGGTGGCGTCCATCAAGTGGGTGCGCCCGGCCTTGACAACGTCGGTGAACTCGGCCGCCTTCACCTCGAAGGCGGCGGCCAGGTGGTCGAGGGCCGGGAGCAGATCACGCGTGATTGCTGCCGCCGCCGCGACGTGGATCGACGTCGGGAACGTGTCGTTGCTCGACTGGCTCGCGTTGACATGGTCGTTCGGGTGCACGTCGCGACCGAGGGCGGCGGT
The DNA here is from genome assembly GCA_038238115.1 of Propionibacteriales bacterium. GTDB lineage: Bacteria > Actinomycetota > Actinomycetes > Propionibacteriales > Nocardioidaceae > JBBRYB01. The sequence goes on from JBBRYB010000013.1 coordinate 82,228, forward strand.
CGCGAGCGAGGCGATCACCTCGTTGGCGTTCATGTTGCTGGACGTCCCGGACCCGGTCTGGAAGACGTCGATCGGGAACTCCGCGTCATGGCGACCGTCAGCCACCTCCGTCGCGGCATGCACGATGGCGGCGGCCATGTCGGCCTCGAGCACACCGAGTTCGGCGTTCGTCTTGGCTGCCGCGGCCTTGATCAGGGCCAGCGCATGGATGTGCTGGGACTCGATGCAGCGGCCGGAGATCGGAAAGTTCTCGACCGCGCGCTGCGTCTGCGCCCGCCACAGAGCGTGTCGCGGCACCTGGACCTCGCCCATCGTGTCGCGCTCGACCCTGAACTCGCCGGCTGCTGACTCCCGCTGATCGTCGTCCATCCTCCCACCGTAACGATCCCCCTCGCCGCGCACCCGGACTCCCACCCCCACTCCGCGCCGCCGCCCGGCGCCCAACGCCCCGCCCGCCCGAGGCCTCGCCCGCCCGCGGCCCCCCACCCCCACTCCGAGCCGCCCGACGCCCCAGCCGCCCGCCCCCGGCCTGCGTTTCCCATGTGCACAAGGAAAGTGCAGTGTTCACATGGCAGATCCGCCAAGCGAAGGGTGCATCCGCCATGTGCACATGGGAAACGCAGAGGCGAATGAGGAGGGGGAGGAGCCGCTGCGCGGGCTGGTCAGTCGCGGGGGGCTTGGCGCCCTCGCTTCAGGTCGCTGCGCTTGCGCTTGCTGTCGAGCCGGCGACGTACCGAGGCGCGCGTCGGCCGGGTCGCTCGCCGCGGGGGCGGCGGGGGCGCGATCGCTTCCCGGACGAGCTCGGCGAGGCGCTGCTCGGCGGCCTCGCGGTTGCGCAGCTGGGAGCGGTGTTCCGAGGCCGCCACCGTGACGACGCCGTCGGCAAGCCTGCCCTCAAGGCGTTCGAGGGCCAGCGTCCTGAGACGTTCACTCAACGCTGTGGTGCGCGCTAGGTCAAAGACAAGCTCCACCCGGGAATCCGTGGTGTTCACCGACTGGCCGCCTGGCCCGCTCGAGCGGGAGAACCGCCACCCCAGCTCGTGCTCCGGGATGACGACCCGGAAGTTCACGGTCAGCGGCCCTGGCATGGTGTGAGCGTAGGAGCCTCGCGGTGCCCGAGGAAGAGGTGGTACGTCGTCTGCCGCCGACCGAGCCTGACCGGAACCACAACCTCGTCGACCCGGCCGAAAACCGCCTGCATGGTCCGCGCCAGTGCCGCCGAGGCGGCGCACGACCAGATCGCCGTGATACCGCGCGGTCGCGTGGCGTCGCGGCAGATCCGCAGGAACTCGGCTCGATACACCGCGGCGTTGTCGTCGTACACGAGGAAACCGGGGCCGTTGTCGACGTCGAGCAGCACGACGTCGATCGACCCGCGGGGCTGTCGCGCCACCACGTCTCGGACGTCGCCGACCTCGACCTGAACCCGCGGGTCGGTAACGACCCCGAGGTTCGCGGTGACCACGCCGTCTCGATGCCACGCCACCAGGCAGGGCTCGATCTCGCCCACCGTGACGCGGTCGACGCGACCGTCGGCGAGCACCTCGGCGAGGGTGAAGCCGAGGCCCAGGCCACCGATCAGGGTGCTAAGCCCCCGGCCGGCGGTGGGAGCTACGGCATCGAGCGTCGACTTCGCCAGCAGCCGCTCGGTGGAGGTTTCACGCGTGTCCATCACGAAGACACCGTTGACCCGCAGCTCGAGGGCGTCGTCGACGCGACGGCGCCGCAGCACCACTTCACCACGCTCGCTCACCGAGCTGGCGACCACGCCGGACGCCGGCCGTCCCGGCACCGGGGCGGATGTGGCTGGCCGTTCGCCGCGGCGCCTAGTTCCACTCAAGGCGGCTGCGCTCGCTCCAATAGTCGGCGGGCGGTTGAGCCATCCCACCGAGAGCGGCCAGGTCACCGGCCGTGAGCTGTATCGAACGTGCCGCCAGGTTGCTCTCCAGCTGGTCGACGGTCGAAGCGCCGACCAGGACCACAGTGGCCGGCTGGGCGCCAGCTGCGGCGATGGCCACAGCATCGGGGGGGACGTCGAGCCTGGCTGCTATGCCGCACAGCGCCGCCGGAGGGTCACCCCGCTGTGTGAGCCGGCCGTTCGCGACCGTCTCCTTGAGCGCGACGTGCCAGCCCTCGGCATGGACCTGGGCAAGGGCAGCGCCGCACGACGTCTCCAGCACGTTCCAGGTTGCCTGTACGGCGCTCAGCGGGCCGGAGGCACCGAGCGCCAATGCCTGGCCCAGCACGTCCGCCTGGTGAGCACCGCTCGTCGACAACCCGGTGCGTACCCCGGTCTCGGCCAGCCGGCCGAGGCCATCGAGGAGCGCGTGGTCGTGGAGGGCGGGGCTGTCGGACGTCACACTGTGGATCAGATAGACGTCCGGAGGGCCGCCCAGCGCTTCCAGCGTCTCCTTCCACTGCCGCTCCAAGGTCGCCAGCGAATGGTTCTTGACCTCGTGCCGCGCCACGTCGACGCGCCAATCCGCGACGTAGGTGTAACCCCACTTGGATCCCACTGCCAGCTGCTCGCGTCGGCCCGGGTGAACACGCAGCCAGTCCCCGAGGAACTCCTCCGCACGGCCGTAGGAGCGTGCCGCGTCGATGTGGCGGACGCCGGCATCCCAGGCGGCATCCAGCAGGGTGTGACAGCGCGCGCGCATCGCATCGACGTCGCGGCCGTCCGCGAAGTCGGCGGCGTGCCCGAGGTTGATGTAGCCGGGGCGACCGACTGCGGCAAGCCCCAGTCCGAATGGCGTCACCATGCCGAGCGTGCCACCTGATTCGAGCGCCATCGACACCGGCCCACCAGCCCACCCGGAACCTTGCCACGTCCGGGCCCAGCGGCGCGACGAGATCGGTCAGGTGCAGTGGCGGCGCGGGTGCGAGGATGCACTCATGCAGCCGCTCTCATCGCTCGATGCGCAGTTTCTCTACATCGAGTCGGCGACCACGGTGGGCCACGTCGGCAGCCTGCTGCTCCTCGACCCGGTGAGCGCCCCGCGTGGCGAGCTGAAGATCGAACGAGTGCGTGAGGTGCTCGAACCCCGGCTGCACCTGGCCCCTCCGCTGCGCCAGCGTCTGGTGACAGTCCCGCTCGGGCTGGGACTGCCCTACTGGGCCGATGACCCCGACTTCGACATCGAGTTCCACCTCCGGGACGTCGCGTTGCCGGCGCCCGGAGACGAGCGCCAGCTCGGCGAGCAGGTGGCACGGATCCACGCCCGACCGCTGGATCGGACCCGTCCGCTGTGGGAGATGTACCTCATCCACAACGTCGAGGGAGGCCTGCAGGCGCTCTACAGCAAAGTGCACCATGCCGCGATCGACGGCGTCTCGGGTGTGGAGATCCTCGCCACGATCATGGACATCGGGATCGAGCCGCGGGTCGAGGAGCCGCCGGATGAGTACTGGAACCCGCAACGCCTGCCGAGCTCGCTCGAGCTGATCGGACGTGGCCTGGTGGCGGCGGCCACCCAGCCGGTGGACGTCATCCGGACGCTTCCCAGGGCGCTTCCCCACCTTGCCGACCTGCCCGGGGCGGGCCTGCTGCCGGGGGCGAAGACGGTCAGTGACTTCGCCGACTCGGTGCTCAGGCTCGCCACGGCCGGCACCCATGGCCGCAGCCTCGGGCGCCGTGCCATCTCCACGCCGCCCACACCATTGAACGGGGCCATCACCGCACACCGCAGGTTTGCGTTCGGGTCGCTGCCGCTCACAGACATCAAGGCGGTGAAGAACGCCTTCGCGATGACCGTCAACGACGTGGTGATGGCGCTGTGTACGACGGCGTTGCGGCGCTGGCTGCTCAACCACGACGGACTGCCCGACCAACCGATCGTCGTGGCCGTCCCCGTCTCGGTCCGCGCCGACGACCAGCGTGGCTCCAACGGCAACCAGGTGTCGGTGATGCTCGCGGAGATGCCCACGCACATCGCCGACCCGGCCGAGCGTCTCGCCGGAGTTCAGGCAGCCCTGGCGGAGGCCAAGATCCACTTCGATGCGGTGCCGGCCTCGATCCTGCAGGACATGTCGACCGTCATCCCCACCGCGATGGCGAGCCTCGCCGCACGCGCCATCTTCTCGATGGTGACGGTTGGCGCCTTCCCGTTCAACCTGTTCGTCTCCAACGTGCCGGGACCGCAGGTGCCTCTGTACGTCGGCGGCGCGCGCGTGCTCGGCCTCTACCCTGTCTCGGCTATCACCGACCTGACCGGCGCGCTCAACATCACCTTGTTCTCCTACGACGGTGCGCTCGACTTCGGCCTCATCGCCTGCCGCGAGCTCGTGCCTGACGTGTGGAACCTCATCGACTACCTTCGTGACGCCCTCGACGAGCTGCTCGTCCTCGCCGCCTGAGCGACCTCCGCTCCGTCGCGCGAGGCGCCAGTTGTTCGGGTCGAGGCGCCAGTTGTTCCGGCCTAGCGGCCAGTCGTTCGGGTCGAGGCGCCAGTTGTTCGGGTCGAGCGGCCAGTTGTTCGGGTCGAGGCGCCAGTTGTTCGGGTCGAGGCGCAGGAGCGCCGGCAGATTGCCGCGCAAAGGCTGCCTGCCTTTAGACGCTGGGTCGGTCGCCACGGAGGCGAGCGACGTAGCGGTCGGCCGAACGGCGTACGGCCGCTGCTCCGTCCTGCACGACGACCCGCCCCCACCAGCCGCCGTAGACGCGGTCGAAATCGAAACGCTCGACGCGGTGAGCGATGTCGAGCACAGTCGTCTCGTCGAGCGGGATGAGGTTCGGGTAGCTCCACATGAAGCTGACCCAGTCGCGGTCCTGGACGACCGTGATCGTGTCGCCGGTGAGCAGTGCCCCGCGGCCATCCGACCCTGCCGGCCAGTGCAGCACGGCGGCGCCGTCGAAATGCCCCCCGATGCGTGCCACGGTCACGCCGGGCACCGGTTCGACCTCGTCGTCGAAGATCTCGATGCGCGACGACTGCCGCTGAATCCACGCCGCGTCCGCGCGCGGCACGAAGATGCGGGCGTTGAAGGCGTCGGCGAAGTCCACGTTGGCACCGTAGAAGTGCGGATGCGACATGCAGATCGCCTCGATGCCACCGAGTGCGGTGACCTGCTCGCGGGCGTGATTGTCGAGCAGCGAGACGCAGTCCCACAACACGTTGCCTTGCGGCGTGCGTACGAGCAGGGCGCGCTGCCCGATGGCGAAGGCCGGCGCAGTGCCGACTCCGACGAGGTCCTGCTCCTCGTCGCGCAGTTCGCAGACATGGCCATGGGCGAGGTCGGTCGGCGTGGTCCACTGTTGTCCTTGCCAACCGACGTACTGGCGCTCGTCCGCACAAATCACGCAGCGTTGCGGAGGGACGTCGCTCTCGGACTGCTGCACCCCGCACGTCACACAGATCCAGGCTGGCATATCGACTCTCCCACCTCTGTCGTGTTGGCCAAGCCTCGCCCTGATCGCGGGCGCTCGGCTCCGGTTGGGTGATGACTGTTCGAGACTGTCATAGGCAGTCTGGGCGGAGCCGTCGGTCCTTCTTCCAACTGAGACCACCTCAGGCGAAGCCCGTTGCCGCGCCAACCTCTGCATACACGGCCGGGGTGGCGGTTCCGCATCCGGCTGCCCGCCAATTCGTAGGACGGCTGATGCCGGCCGACGAGCACGACGGCCTCACGCCGTTGCCGGGGAGTGCTGTCACACCTCAGCGAGCTGTGCCTCGCCGACGCAAAGGGTGAGGTGCTCAAGGGCCGATGCAACTCATGGCTTGTCTTTCGCGCGCCAGGCAGTGGCGATCGTGCGCGGGCGACGGCCTGCGCCCTCGCGTGGGAGCGTGCGGCTAGGCCCCGAGGCGATGGGCGGTGCGCTGGATTCCCTCGGCGAAGACAGGCCACAGCTCGCGGGGCAAGTCATGGCCCATGCCCGGGATCAGCATCAGCTCCGCTTCCGGGATAGCACGCGCGGTGGCGCGGCCTCCCGACACGTGCACCAGCCGGTCGCTGAGCCCATGGATCACCAACGCCGGGAGCCTCAGGCGGCGCAGCGCCTGAGACCGGTCAGGTTGGGCGAGCACCGCCTGCATCTGTCTCACCGCGCCCGCCAGGCTGATGCCGCGATCGTAGGTCTCACCGGCCCTCTCGCGGGTCTCTTCGGGAGGAGTCGGGAAGGCGGGCGAGCCGATCGCGGCCCAGGTGCGTGCCGAGCGGGCGATCACCTGCTCACGGGTGGCGCCGCCGCGAGCCAGCAGCATCGGGAACAACCGAGGGTCCTGCCACCCGACGAAGCGTCTGCCCGTCGTCGACATGACCGACACGAGGGACAAGACGCGTTCGGGGTGCTCGATCGCCAGCGTCTGGGCGATCATGCCGCCCATCGAGACGCCGGCCACATGGGCCTGCGCAATGCCCAAGGCGTCGAGCAGGCCGACGCCGTCGGCCGCCATGTCGCTGAGGGTGTACGGCGGGACCGCCGTGCGTCGTACGAAGCCGCGCACCACGTCGCGCCGAGACCCGCCACGCCCGTCGAGCTTGCTCGACTTGCCGACGTCTCGGTTGTCGAAGCGGACCACGTGAAACCCGCGGCTCGCGAACAGCCTGCACAGCTCGGGGTTCCACCAGTTCAGCGGACCGCCCAGACCCATCACCAGGAGCAGGGCGGGGTCAGCAGGATCGCCGAACGTGTCGTAGCAGATCTCGATGCCGTCGGCGAGGCAGACTGTCGCTTCGGTACTTTGCCGCACAGCGGCGACCTCCTTCTCGGTGCGCGGAGTGTGTTCGCAGTCAGCTGCTACCCCGTCCACCAACGTTCGATGGCGTTGCGCGACGCCCGAGCGGCGATCTGCGCCGGGGTGCGGGGTGCCCCGCAGCAGGCAGCCTCCGCGAACGAAGTTCGTCGCCCGATGCTCCGCACCGATCTCTTCCACGGCCTTGATCTCATCCGCCGGACGCCGCCCAAGACGAGCAACGTTGGCGGGCGCGGCTAGCGAGGCGAGCGTGGCTTGCTCGATGTGCCGACCGACGACGTCCAGTCGTCGGAGAAGTCGACTGACGAGTAGCGGCTCAGCTTGGAGAACTGGTGCTCGCTCGCGATGGTACGGATCGTGCCACTGCGCGAGCGCATCACGAGGGAGTGCGTGGTGGCGCCGAAGTGGGCATATCGCACGCCGCGCAGCAGCTCTCCGTCGGTGATTCCGGTGGCGACGAAGAAGCAGTCGTCTCCGGTGACGAGGTCATCCGTCGACAAGACGGCCTGGAGGTCGTGCCCCGCGTCGAGGGCCCGTTGTTTCTCGTCGTCGTCGGTCGGCCACAGCCGGCCCTGGATCACTCCACCGATCGCCTTCATGGCACACGCGGTGATGATGCCCTCCGGCGTGCCGCCCACACCGACCAGGAGGTCGACACCGGTGTCGGGCCGCGCCGCCATGATCGCACCGGCCACGTCGCCGTCGAGGATGAACTTGATCCGCGCACCGGTCTTGCGGATCTCGTCGACGAGCCTCTCGTGGCGCGGACGGTCCAGCACACAGACGGTGATGTCCTCCTTGCTGCTGCCCTTCGCCTTCGCCGTGCGGCGGATGTTCTCCGCCACCGGGAGCCGGATGTCGACAACGTCGGCGGCTTCGGGTCCGGTCGCGAGCTTCTCCATGTAGAACACGGCCGACGGGTCGTACATCGCGCCTCGGGGCGCCACCGCCATGACCGCCACCGCATTCGACATGCCCTTCGCCGTCAGCGTCGTCCCGTCCACCGGGTCGACGGCCACGTCACACTGCGGCCCGGTGCCGTCGCCCACCTTCTCGCCGTTGAAGAGCATGGGCGCGTTGTCCTTCTCGCCCTCTCCGATGACGACGACGCCGTCCATGCCGACGGTGCCGATCAGCGCGCGCATCGCGTTGACCGCCACCCGGTCGGCACCCTCCTTGTCGCCGCGTCCCACCCAGCGGCCCGCGGCGATGGACGCGGCCTCGGTGACCCGGACGAGCTCGAGTGCGAGGTTGCGATCGGGGGCGTTGGCGGGGGTGGCGATCTCGTGGTCACCCTCGTATTCGTACTCGCTGGGCGGGTTGGGCTGTCCTGCAGTCACGGCGGAGCTCCTCGAGGTGGGCTTGTCCCGATGGTAACGAATCCGGCGTCGACCCGAGTACGTCGTCGGATGCGCTCGGCCCCCGGCCAGGTCGCCAGGGGGCACCAAAGTCACGCCGGATAGACGGACACCTCGGTGGCCTTGACAGACGCCCACACGCGGCTTCCGGGGAGCAGCCCGAGGGTCGCTGTCGCGGCTGGGGTGATGTCGGCGAGAAGTGGCATGTCGGCGTCGATCAGCACCCGCAGGGCATCACCATGGGGGGCGATCGAGGTGACAGTTCCCGACCAGACGTTGCGCGGGCTGCCGTCGGGCCGCCCGGCGTATAAGCTCACCGCCGACGGGGGGAACGCGGCAAAGGCTGGGCCGTTGAGCTGCTCCGCCGCGATGATCGACGCCCGACCCGGGACGGACACCACCCCGTCGACGGCATCGCCGCGGAGCAGGTTGAGGCCCACGAGGGCCGCCACGTGCTGAGTGCGCGGACGCGAGGCGACGTCGGCCGGTGTGCCGGACTGGACGATTTCGCCGGCGTCGAGCACCACCAGCCGGTCGGCCAGCAGCATGGCGTCCAACGCGGTGTGGGTGACGATGATGCTGACCCCGTCGAACTCGCTGAGGTGACGCCGCAGCTGCGTCCTCAGGGTCATGGCCCCGCTGGCGTCAAGAGCCGCTGTGGGCTCGTCGAGCAGCAGCATCGCCGGCTCGCTGGCGAGCGCGCGGGCAATCGCCACGCGCTGTGCCTGGCCACCTGACAGTTCACGCGGTCGACGGTCGGCGAAGTCACCGACGTCGAGGCGCTCCAGCCAGTCCCGTGCCCGTGCCCGAGCCGTGCGACGTCTGACCCCCCTGGCTCGAGGGCCGAACGCCACGTTGTCGAGGGCACTGAGATGGGGAAAGAGCAGATGATCTTGGAAGACGAAGCCGACGTCGCGCTGATGGGGTGGGATGTGTACCCCCTCGGCGGCGAGGATGTGTGAATCGAGACTGATCTCGCCGCTAGAGATCCGGGCCAGGCCGGCCAGCGCGCGCAGCGTGGTCGACTTGCCGGCACCGTTGGGCCCGATCAGTCCGATGACCCGCCCTGGTTCGACGTCGAGGTCGATGGTTGTGGAGTGCTCCGGGCGTCGTACGACGAACGAGGCGAGCAGGCTCACGCGGAGACCCCGGAGAGCCAGCGCTCTCGCAGCAGCGCGAGCACCACGAGCGACACGACGATGAGCACCAGGCTCAGGGCGATCGCGGCGTCGATGTTGGACTGGAGCGCCAGGTAGACCTCGGTCGGCATGGTTCGGGTCGTGCCCGGGAAGTTGCCCGCGAACGTGATCGTGGCGCCGAACTCTCCCAAGGCCCGGGCCCATGACAAGACCGCCCCGGACACGATCCCTGGCAGCGCCAGCGGAACCGTCACCCGGCTGAACGTGAGCCACCGCGACGCCCCGAGGGTGGCGGCCGCGTCGTCATAGCGCTCATCGGAGGCTCGGAACGCTCCCTCGACGCTGATCACAAGAAACGGTAGCGCCACGAACGTCTGCGCGAGTACGACGGCCGTCGTGGTGAAGGGGAACGAGAGCCCGAACCAGGCGAGGAGGTACTGGCCCACGATGCCCCTGCGGCCGAGCGCCAACAGCAACGCAACGCCACCCACGACCGGAGGAAGAACCAGGGGGAGGGTTACGAGCGCGCGCACGAGGCTCCGACCGCGAAACGCGGTGCGCGCGAGCAGCCAGGCCAGTGGCACCCCGAAGGTCAGGCACGCCAGTGTCGAGATCGAGGTGGTGACGAGGCTGAGCCTCAACGCCACCCGAGCCTCGCCGGAGGACAGCTCGTCGACCAGACTCGCCCACGGTGCACGCACGACGACGGCGATCACGGGGAGGACGAGGAAGGTGAGAGCGACCCCGGCCGGAAGCGTGAGACCAAGCGGCGCCCGACCGCGTGTTGGTCCCGACGTCTGGCCTACGGTCACGGAGGACCGAAGCCGGCCTGATTCAGGACTTGTTGACCGGCCTGCGAGTTGACCAGGTCTATCCAGTCACCGGCGAGAGCGGGCCCCGGCGCGTCCTTCACGGCGGCGATGTAGTAGGGGGTGACGACATTGACGTCGGTGGGGATGTCGATCGTCATGACCTGGTCGCCCGCCGCCTGCGCATCGCTTACGTACACGAGACCGGCGTCAGCCTCGCCCAGGGTCACCTTGGACAACACCGCGGTGACCTTGTCCTCGAGAGAAACCGGCTTGGCGGTCACGCCCGCGTTCTTGAAGATCTCGGCGGCCACCGAACCGCACGGCACGGACGGGTCGCAGAGCACGAAGTCAGTACCGTCGAGGTCGTCCAGGGTCTTGATGCCGGCCGGGTTGTCCGGCGGGGTCACGATCGCCATGGTGTTGGACGCGAAAGACACGGGCTTGGCGGCGTTGTCACCGTCGTCGACGATGATCTGCATGCTCGACTGGTCGGCGGTGGCGAGCACATCCGCCGGAGCCCCCTGTGTGATCTGCGTCGCCAGTGCAGTGCTCGAGTCGAGTGACACCTGCACGTTGACGCCAGGGTGATCAGCCTCGAATGTCTTCTCCAGCTCTCCGAACGTCCCCGTCAGCGACGAGGCGGCGAAGACGGTCAACGTGGTCGACGAGCCGGCACCGCTGCTCTCATTGCTTCCGCCTCCGCAACCCGCGGCGGCTAGCAGCGTCGTCGCGACGAGGACGCAAGGAGCGGTGCGCCTGAGCCGGGCCATCATGACGGGACCTCGACGACGACGTTCGTGGCCTTGATGGACGCCACCGCGACGACACCGGGGTCGAGCCCGAGCGAATCGGCCGCCTCGCGACTCATCAGGGACACGACGCGGTAGGGACCGCAGCACATCTCCACCTTGGCCATCACAGAGTCGCGGGTGACGTCGGTGACGATGCCGCGCAGGTGGTTACGGGCGCTGACTCGGTGTGAAGCGACCTGAGAGCCATCGCTCGGGATGTCGGCGAGTTCTCGGGCGAGACGGGCGAGAGCCACCCCTTCGATGCCGGCGTGGTCGTCCGTGGTTCGTGCGGCAGGGAAGCGGCCGGAGTCCGCCCATCGGCGAATGGTGTCGTCGCTGACACCGAGCAAGCCGGCGGCGTCCGCAAGTCTGTAGGTAGTCACAGCACAAGCATATCCGCAGCCGCGTCAGCGCGCACGAGCGAAGTTCTCCGCAACTGCGGTAGGACAGGGCGTCTCCGGGGGTGGCGCGTCCCCCACGGCGGCTCAGCGCGACAATGGCCACGTGAGCGAAACCCGGAGCGGCAACCGGTCCAGCCTCGGCGGGCTGGTGGGCTCGCTGCTGATGGTGCTGCTCCTGATCTGCTTCGTCTGGGGCTTGTCGCGGTTCCAGCATCGAGACACCCCTACTCCCGCGACGACCGTCGACTACTCCGCCGCACTGGCCACCGCTCGTGCCGGGGCGCCGTTCGCCGTACTGGCTCCAGCGCCCGCGCCGTCCGGGTGGCGCGCGACGAGCGTCAAGTGGACGGGAGCCGGGCCTGATGTGTCCTGGCATCTCGGCTTCTTGACGAGCGACGGCGCGTACGTCGGGCTCGACCAGGGCAATGCCCTGCCGAGAGACTTTGTGGCCGCGCACACTCCCGCGGACCAGCCAGGCCCGCCGGTACGGGTCAACGGCCTCAGGTGGGACACCTTGTCGTCGTCCGACGGGGGCGAACACGCCCTGGTACGCGAGGGTGCCGGTGTCACGACAGTCGTCACCGGCACCGTGTCGGAGGATGAGCTGGTCGGCTACGTCGAGACGCTGACCGCCCGGTAGCGGGCGGTCCGGTGAGCGACCGGCTCGTGCGGGGGTCGACCGGTCAGGACGTCGACCGGTCGGCAGGCGGATCGTCACCACGTCCTGCGTCATCCGGTCGAGACGCGATAACTGCATCGAGGCGGGCCCGGGCGCCGTCCAGCCAGCGCTGACACACCTGCGCGAGCTCCTCGCCGCGCTCCCACAGGGCGATCGACTCCTCCAGCGACGTCCCGCCGGTCTCCAACCGCTGCACCACGGAGATCAGCTCGTCGCGGGCGTCTTCGTAGCTGGGTGTGTCGGTCATGGCAGTCCTGAGGGCAGGCGGGAGGGATCGGTCACGGATTGGCGCTGGCTGCGTCACTCATCGGACCGGGTCCGGGTGGGCTTGGGCTGTCCGGCGGCTCGGGATCCGAAGCGGTGCCTCTCGTCGAGGAGGCGACGGTGGCGCTGACGCGTCCGCGTGCGAGTCTGGCCTCGACCACGTCGCCCGGACCGACTTGGCCGGCATCGGTGACGAGGCTGCCGGTTGCAGTCTGCAGGACCGCGTACCCGCGCTCGAGCGTGGCGAGCGGTGAGGATGCGCGGACCCGGGCCAGCCGGTGCCGGAGGTCGTCCTCGGCACGGGCCAGCTGGTGGTCGAGGTTGCGGCGTGAGCGGTCGACCAGCCCGGCGATGACCACGTCGAGTTGGTCGAACGTGTGGTGCGGCCGAGCCAATACCGGTCGCGCCCGAGCCGCGGCGAGCCCTCGCTGCTCGCGATCGAGAGCGAGCGAGACGACGTAGCGACCGCGGTCACGAAGCGCCACGACCTTGGTGACTTCGTCGCGCATGTCGGGAACGATCCGTTTGGCTGCGTCGGTGGGCGTGGAGGCCCGCAGGTCGGCGACCAGGTCGAGAAGCGGTTGGTCCTCCTCGTGCCCGATAGCGCTGACGACGGGTGTTCGGCAGGCGACGACGGCCCGGATCAGGCCCTCGTCGGAGAACGGCAGCAGGTCCTCGAGAGCGCCGCCTCCGCGGGCGATGACGATGACGTCGACGTCGCTGTCCCTGTCGAGCACGCTGAGCGCCTCGATCACCTGGCGGGCGGCGTCGTGTCCCTGGACAGTGGCGTGCTCCACCCGGAAGGCCACACCGGGCCAGCGGCGCGTCGCGTTGTCGATCATGTCACGCGCGGCAGCCGAGTCGCGGCCCGTGATCAGGCCGATGCGGCGGGGCAGGAACGGCAGCCGGCGCTTGCGGGCGGACTCGAACAGTCCTTCGGCAGCGAGCAGCTGACGGCGCTGCTCGATCCGCGCCAGAAGTTCACCGACCCCGATCGGGCGGATTTGCGTGGCCACGAGCGACAGCGAGCCGCGCGGGACGTAGTACTGGAAACGTGCGAACACCACGACGCGCGCCCCCTCGGTGACGGGAATGGCCATCGCATCGAAGACCGGCCTCGCGCAGGTCACCTGAACCGAGACCTCGGCGAGTGGGTCGCGCAGCGTCAAGAAGACGGTCGACGTCTGCGGCCGCCGGGTCAGCTGGGCGATCTGGCCCTCGACCCAGATCGGGCCGAGCCGGCTGATGTAGCCGGTCAGGGCGTTGGCGATCACCCGGACCGGGGCCGGGTGGTCCTCACTGGTGTCGATGGCCACGACATGAGAGTAGTGGTGAGGACCGACACTACGATGGACCCATGCCTGGCTCTGACTCCGCCGTGACCGACCTGGGGATGCCCACGATCGCGGACCGCTCGGTGCTGCTCGCGGCACCGCGTGGCTACTGTGCAGGCGTCGACCGGGCAGTGATCACGGTCGAGAAGGCTCTCGACCTCTACGGTGCGCCGGTCTACGTGCGCAAGCAGATCGTCCACAACAAGCACGTCGTGCACAGTCTGGAAGCGCGAGGTGCCATCTTCGTGGAGGAGCTCGGCGAGGTCCCCGAGGGGTCCACCGTCGTGTTCTCCGCGCATGGCGTGTCGCCGACGGTGCACGAACAGGCTGCGGAGCGCCGGCTCAAGACGATCGACGCCACCTGCCCGCTGGTGACCAAGGTGCACCACGAGGCACGCCGCTTCGCTGCCGACGACTACGACATCTTGCTGATCGGCCACGAAGGTCACGAAGAGGTCGAGGGTACGGCGGGCGAGGCGCCACACCGGGTCACGCTCGTGCAGAGTCCGGACCAGGTGGCCGACCTGGAGGTGCGCGACCCCAACAAGGTCGCGTGGCTGTCCCAGACCACGCTGTCGGTCGACGAGACGATGGAGACGGTCGAGCGAATCCGCGAGCAGTTCCCCAACCTGCTCGACCCGCCGTCCGACGACATCTGCTACGCCACCCAGAACCGGCAGCAGGCGGTCAAGGTGATCGCCGACGGTGTCGACTTGGTGCTCGTGGTCGGCTCAGGAAACTCCAGCAACTCCGTGCGCCTGGTCGAGGTCGCGCTGGAGGGAGGTGCGTCGGCCGCCCATCTTGTCGACGACGCGTCGGAGATCGACGAGGCGTGGCTGGAGGGCGTGACGTCGCTCGGGGTGACGTCAGGAGCATCAGTGCCCGAGAGCCTCGTCGAGGGAGTGCTCGACTTCCTCACCGCGCGGGGCTACCCGATCGCGAGAGCCGTGCCCACCGCGGAGGAGTCGTTGATCTTCGCGCTGCCGCCGGAGCTGCGCCGTGACCTGAAGGCGGCCGGTCGCACCTGAGTCGGCGCAATTGCGGCTCCGGTCCACGCCAGCCGCCGTGGAAGTGCCTTAGTCGTACTGGCGGGCGACGCTGACGCGTCCGCCCACGGTGACGAGCGCGACCGCGTACCCGGCGACGAGAGCCACGGCGTGTTGAGCCAGCCCGGTCATGACGACCTTGCTGAAGCCGCCCACGACCGAGAACGTCACCGGCGACGTCACGGCGATGACCCCGATGACCGCGCCGAAGACAAGCGGCGGCAGCACACCGGTGGTGAACAGGTCACGGCGGCGAACGCCCATTGCTGCGACCAGGCAGACGACGATGAAGCACAGGTCAAAGAACATCGAGAGCCTGCCGGTAAGGGCCAGGTCGAGGCCAGCGCTTCCCCCGGCCGCCGTGAGCGAGACGAGGATGACACCGCGACCAGGCATGCCTGCGGCAATGGCCTCCTGACCCGCGTCGTCGTCGTCGTCGAGAGCGTCGAGGGCGTCGATGTCGCCGTCCGCCCGTGAGTGGAGCGGGTGTGAGACTGGGCCCCCATCGCGGTCGTCGCCCTGGTGCGGGAACACTGGGGAATAGGCAGGCGGCAGCGGGTCCTGGACGAGCAGGTCGTAGTCCGATCCCTCGTGGTCGCCTCGGGACTGCGGCGACCCGGCCGGTGACGTGGCCATCGTGCCTCCTCCTGCGAGGTCGTCTCGCTCTGCTCCTCGTAGGTTATGAGTGATGTGCGCAGGGTGACGTGCTGACACGCCGCACCAGCCGCGACAAGGAGCCGTTCAAGACGCGAGGACGGCTGTGGGTCTCGGCGGAAGGTTGTGTGGGCTGGCGCCGGTGTCGCTGCTGCCTCCGCTCACTCGCCCGCCGCCCGTCGTACCCACTGCTCTCGGCCGGGTGCGCCCTCGATCAGCACCATCTCGTCGTCGTCGATCAGCTCGGGGGCGGTCATGGGCACGGTCAGCTCGGCGACGCTGCGGGGCGCCAGGAGCTCCTGGTCGCTCACCTTGAGGTCACGCAGCCGTCGCGCACTGACCAGCACCCGGGTCTCGAGCGACCCGATCGCTTTGTTGTACGCCGTCACCGCGGCGTTGATGGAACGCCCGAGGCCGTCCAGATGCCCCCCGACGGTCGCGAGCCGGTCATAGAGCTCGCGGCCGAGCTCGTGGACCTCGCGTGCGTTGTCGGCCAACGCCTCCTGAGTCCAGGTGTAGGCGACCGTCTTGAGCATGGCGATCAAGGTCGTCGGGGTGGCCAGCATCACCTGCCGACTTGCGGCATAGTCGATGAGACCGGGGTCTGTCTCGAGTGCCTGGGAGAAGATCGCCTCGGCGGGCAGGAACATGACGACGAATTCAGGAGCAGGCGAGAACTGCCGCCAGTAGCCCTTGGCGGCGAGCGCGTCGACATGGTGACGCACCTGCCGGGCGTGCCGCGTCAGGGCCGCATCCCGCGAGGCCGGATCAACAGCATGGGTCGCGGACAAGAAGGCATCGAGTGAGACCTTGGAGTCGATGACCACCTGCTTGCCGCCAGCCATCCGCACGACCACGTCGGGGCGCAGCCGTCCGTCCTCTGTCTCCCGCGTCACCTGCTCCTCGAACGTGCAGTGACCGGTGAGGCCCGACAGCTCGAGGCTGCGCTTGAGCTGCATCTCGCCCCACGATCCGCGCACCTGTGGCCGTCGCAGCGCCTCGGCCAGTGACCGGGTCTCGCGGCGCAGCTCCTCGCCGCTCAGGTGCACCGACTCGACCTGCTGCTTGAGCTGCGACTGCCAGGATGCGCCGGCGGTCTCGAGGCTGCCCAGCCGCTGGTTGAGCCGGTCGAGACTCTCGCGCACGGGTGCGACGACCTCTGCGGCCGCGCCCACGCGAGACTCGGTGAGCGCTATCACCTGCCGGCTCGACTCGCTCGCGGCCTGGGCGGAGAGTGCGCGCAGCTCGTCGCGAAGGCTGTGACGCGCGTGGTCGGCGAGACGCTGCCCGATGACCACCCCGAGCGCCATCCCAGCGACGAGGGCGAGAGCGGCGATGACAAACGTCGTACTGTCCATGTCTCACACGATGACAGTGAGCGCCGACAGAATCGGTGAGCGACGGTGGCGCTGGGAAGATTGGCTGCAATTCGCGATCAGTCGGCAGCGTCGGGGGTGGCCGGCTGGCGGCGGCCACACCAGGATGTGGCCATGACTGACTACCGGGCGCGGGTCGACGGCTCGGCCGCAACGGGTGAGGCTCGCCGGCTCGTCGAGCTGAGCCATGTGATCGAGGCCGGTATGGTGACGCTGCCCGGTCTCCCAGCACCTGAGATCAGCATGCACATGTCGCGCGAAGCGTCCCAACCCTCGTACGCACCGGGCACGACGTTCGAGATCTGCCGGATCTCGATGGTGGCCAACACCGGCACCTATGTGGACTCGCCGCACCACCGGTTCGAGTCCGGGGCCGACCTGGCCGAGATGCCGCTCGAGAGGCTGGCCGACCTGCCTGCGGTGGTGGTGAGACCCACGGCCACCTCGCGCCGTGGGATCGGCGAGGAGGATCTGACCGGGCTCGACGTCACGGGCCACGCCGTCTTGCTCCAGACCGGCGACTCGGTGCGCTTCGGGACGCCTGAGTACGTCGTCGAAGCTTCCTACCTGACGCGCGGCGGCGCCGAGTGGCTGGTCGAGCAGGGCGCTGCCCTGGTGGGCATCGACGCGGCCAACATCGACGACATGAGCGACTGTGAGCGACCAGCCCACACCCTGCTGTTGGGTGCGGGCATTCCCGTCGTCGAACACCTCACTGGCCTTGAGGACGTGCCGCCGCGCGGGGCACGGTTCACCGCCGTACCTCCTCGCGTCAGCGGTCTCGGCACGTTTCCGGTTCGGGCTTTCGCCTCCGTGGTGGCGTGATCGCGCTGGGTCTGGTCGGCAGTTGGCCGTAGCCACCTGAGGCTGGCTACGCTGCCGTTCGAACGAACCAGGACCAGGGGGAGCCGACATGGAGGGCGTGGTCTTCGAGACCGGGCGCTGCCTGGTGCGCACTTGGTGCGCAGCGGACGTCGCACGGGTGCTGGACATCTACGGCCGGTGGGAGGTTGCGAGGTGGCTGGGCAGCAGCCCAGCGGTGCTTGACGTCGGAGCAGGCCGCCCGACGTGTCGAACAATGGGCGGACTTGAATCGTGCCGAGTCCGTGGCAGGGCGCTGGGCGGTCGAACGCAAGACCGACGGGGTTGTGGCTGGGACAGTCATCTTGGCGCCGCTTCCGGGCGGTGACGGCGAGTTCGAGATCGGCTGGCACTTCCACCCCGACTCGTGGGGCCAGGGGTTTGCGTCGGAGTCGGCGAGGGGGGCGTTGTCCTGGGGCTTCCAGCACGGACTTCATGAGGTCTTCGCGGTCGTGTGGCCCGATGATACGGCCTCCCTAGCGGTGTGCCGCAGGCTCGGGAGACGGCGCTCGGGCCGACGACGCGCTACTACGACGCCGAGCTGGAGCTCTTCCGCGTCCTGGACACCGAGGCGCGAGAAGGCGGTCCCGACTCGTTCAAGCCGATCCGGGACTCGTCGTCGTAGCGGGGCAGGTCATCGAGGGGAGATTGTGCCGGCACACCTCAGCCAGTGGCCGCCGTGCTCGCCGTTGCCGATGTGGGCCCAACTGCGTCGGCGCGGAGGTGGTGACCGACGTCGGCTGACGGCTTCGCTCGTTTCCGGGGGCAGCTGGCAGGGGCTCGATGCCGGCGGCACCCTGGGGAGCGGATTTCCGAGCAGCAGCTCATCCGCCGTACCCTTGTCGCCTGTGGCCCTCACCATCGGGATCGTCGGACTCCCCAACGCCGGCAAGTCGACACTGTTCAACGCGCTCACCAAGAACGACGTGCTCGCGGCGAACTATCCCTTCGCGACGATTGAGCCCAACATCGGTGTGGTCGGGGTCCCCGACCCACGGCTCGACGTGCTCGCGAAGCTGTTCGGATCGGCCAAGGTGCTGCCTGCCACTGTGCAGTTCGTCGACATCGCGGGCATCGTGCGGGGGGCGTCGGAGGGGGAGGGGCTCGGCAACAAGTTCCTATCGCATATCCGCGAGGCGGCCGCGATCTGCCAGGTGACGAGGGTCTTCCAGGACGATGACGTCACCCACGTCGAGGGCAAGGTCTCGCCGGCCGACGACATCTCCACGATCCAGACCGAGCTGATCCTTGCTGATCTCCAGACGGTCGAGAAGGCGTTGCCGCGGTTGGAGAAGGAGGCCCGGCTCAAGCAGGACGCCCGGCTCAAGGAGAAGCTGGCCGTGCTCGACGCGGTACGCGGGGCCAAGCAGGCGCTCGAGGCGGGTACGCCGATCCTCGCCACGGCGATCGACACGTCCCTGCTGCGCGAGCTGATGCTGATGACGGCCAAGCCGTTCATCTACGTCTTCAACTGCGACGCCGACGAACTGGGCGACGAACTGCTCAAGGAGCGTATGCGCAAGCTGGTCGCGCCGTCCGAGGCGATCTTTCTGGACGCGAAGTTCGAGGCGGAGCTGGTCGAGCTCGATGACGAGGAGGAGGCTCGCGCCATGCTCCAGGAGATGGGCGTCGACGAGCCCGGCCTCGACGTGCTCGCCCGAGTCGGCTTCGACACGCTGGGTCTGCAGACCTACCTCACCGCTGGTCCCAAGGAGTCACGCGCCTGGACGATCAGGCAGAGCGCCACCGCCCCCGAAGCAGCGGGCGTGATCCACACCGACTTTCAGCGCGGTTTCATCAAGGCTGAAGTGGTGTCGTACGACGACCTGGTGGCTGCCGGGTCGATGGTTGCCGCCAAGTCCGCCGGCAAGGTCCGCATCGAGGGCAAGGACTACGTCATGGCCGATGGCGACGTGGTCGAGTTCCGCTTTCAAACAACATCTGGTGGGAAGGGGGCTAAGTAAGACTGACGCACGTATCGCGCATGACAGAACGTGCAGCCTGGCGTGGTCTGGGGCAGCTCCTTGCGGAGAAGGAAGTTGGTATTACCCGGGGGGATAATCGACTTCGCGGCCGTACTCCTGATAGCCGAAGCGCTGGTAAAAGATGGGAGCCTGGGATGCCGCCGTCTTGACGGCACGGGGCTTAGTGGTCCGACTAGTAGTGAGAAATTTCGATCGACTGTCACGCTTAGCAACTGGTCAACATGGCTGACACCTATTGACCTCGGTCGAGCAGCGAGAGAACACTGCCGCAACGAGCGACCCTCATCCGGTGTGTCGGCACCGGACGGGGGCATAAGTTCAACCTGGCTAGGAGGCGGTCTGCTGTAGCACCTGTTTGACGGCTTGCATCACGACGGCGGGCTGTTCATTCGGGACATCATGACCGCTTTTCCTCGCCACGATTTGACGGCCCTGTTGCTGGTCCGCCCGGTTCCGACCTGGCCGCTGTCCGACCCTGCAGTAGCGACCTTCGCCGTGGCGATCGTGGTCGTGGGCTGGTGGCTGATGGGCGGTCAGACGCAACGGGGCAACGCGGCGTTGATGCTGCTGGCGGGCCTGCTGAGCGCGGCCACGTCCCTTCGGAATGTCCTCGTCGGGCCATGGTCATTCCTTGGTAGCCAGTTGTACCCGATCAGCGGCATCGTATCGATCGCGCTGCTGCTCCGACGAGCGCCGCGGCCAACCCGGCAGCAAACCCGCGCGTTTGGCGCCTTCCGGCTGCCTCGCGTCGGGCCCCTGCCGCGCGCCTCAGCAAGCTGCGCCGTCGACCGAGCCACTCCCGCGTCGAGGAACTCCTTTTCCAGCTCGCTGACACCTGACTGAGGCGATGCAGCCCAGTCCGCCGCGGCGTCGAGCCTGGCCCCTCGATAGAGCTCGTTCATGGGACGCCCGTTCCGGTCCCACTCGACCGCCGCCGGTGCCACGTGTCGGCGTACCGAACGACCGACCGCGTCATCGGCGAGCCAGCCCGCCAGCCGTGGCCATGCGCCGAGCAGCGCCTCGTGCGCGATCTCGAGGTAGCCGTCCTCCGTCGCCACCAACCGCCGCGCGGTGAGGGTCTCCACCACCGCACGCGTCGCGTCCCGATGCGCGCCGGAGGGAGCGAGTTCGCTCAACGGCATCCGCCGCCCCCGCAGCGTGCCTTGCTCATCCTGGTCGGCCAGTCGGATGAGCACCTGCCGCGCGATCTCCTTGCCCTCCTCGTCGAAGGACGCGAAGACCGCCTCCGCGGACCCGGCGACTGCACCCGCAACGCCGCCGTTCGCCAGGTAGCCGGCGAGCGTCAGGACTTCGCCCCGCCGTCGTTCCCACGTGCTCGCCAGCGCGGTGGACAGGAGCGGTAAGCCGCCGGCGTGACCGGCGACATCCTGGACCACCAGGTCGGTCAGCTCGTTCTCGACCTGAAGACCTGCCATCTCGGCCGGTCCCTCCACCACCGCGCGAAGCTCCTGCTCGGTCATTGGCGGGACAGGACGAGAGCGCCCACCATCCGCTCGGCGAGCTCGCTGTGTTCGGCCAGTCGGCCGACGTGGTCGCCGCGGACAACGAGCACGCAACGGGTCACGGCGCCGTCGTCGAGGAGACCCAGCACGTTGTCGAGAAAGGCTACTCGTTCAGCCGGCTCCGTCTGTGATGACCACAGCTGCTCGAGCTGATCGCAGACGAGGACGATGCGATCGGTCTGCTCGGTCTCACCGGTCAACGAGGCCAGTGCGTCGACGGCGTGTTCGCCCGGCGTCACGACGACCGGACGCCATTGGTCGCTCCCGGGGAGGACTCCTGAGGCGAGCCGAGGCAGCAGGCCGGCTCGGACGACGGACGATTTGCCCGCCCCACTCGATCCGGACACCACCAGCAGCGGATTGTCGACCAGGGCTCCCACCAGCCGGTCGCGCCCGTGGAAGAGTCCGGCGTCCTCAATCTGATACGTCGACAGGCCTTTGTAGGGGCACCCCTCAACCTTTTGGACGGAAGGCCGCCTGTCGCCCAGGTCGCCGGCCAGCCCGTTTGCGCCTGCCTGCGTGGGAATGTCGAGCTCGCGATCATGAACGAGGACCGCCTGCTAGGCCCTGCGCAGCCGCGGCCCTGGATCCAACCCCAGCTCGTCGGCGAGGTGGGAGCGTGCCCGTCGGACGGCGGCGAGCGCGTCCGCCTGCCGGCCGCTGCGGTACAGAGCTACCACCAGCGGCGACCACCAGCTCTCGTTCAGCGGCTGTTCGGTGACCATGGGTTCCAGCTCCGGGACGGAATCCTCGTGCCGCCCCAGCTCCAGCTCTGCCTCGAAGAACGCAACCGTTGCATTTACCCAGACGCCCTCGAGGCGGCGGCGTTCGACGTCCGCGAACGCCGAGTCGGGCCAGTCGGCATAAGGCTCCCCTCGCCACAGGTCCAGCGCCTCTGCCAGCAGCGGTCGTGCACCTTTCGCATCACCGGCCAACAGCAAGGAGCGGCCGCGCGCCACGAAGTCCGTGAATGTCAGTCAGTCGAGCTCGTCACGTCCCATGGAAAAGGGCGTAGCCGGCCTGCCGGCGTACGACATAGCGGCCGCGTGAACCTCGCGGCCGTTCAGGCTCGAGCGCGCTGCGCAGTCGAACGACATGTGCCTGCAGGGACTTGCGCGCAGTTAGAGGAGGCTCTCCGTCCCACAGGAACTCGAGGAGTCTGTCTACGCTGACCACCGACGGACACGCACTCGCCACCAAGGCCAGCAGCTGCCTCTCTTTGGCGCCTGCCACGGTGATCAGCTCGCTTCCGTCGGCTTGTACCTCAAACGGCTCAAGGACGAAGCACCTCATATCTCGCACGATACTCCGGACCTCACCCGGCGTTGAAGCCTTGCGGCGACTTGGAACTGCTCGCTGAGCCGCTCCGCGGTCAGGCCGTTCGTGACGGTGAGACGGGCGAGTGATCGGAGACGGCCTGGTAGTCGTGGCCGAGCATCCGGCGGTGCATCTCGTCCGACACCCACGCCTGCCCTGAGCTGGTTGATTGCTCAGCCGGCGCCGTCGACGTAGGCCACGACACGGTTGAGCAGTGACATCGCCCGGAGCAGCTCGGTAGGTGGCGGCGGAGGGTTCTCGGCCAGCTCATAGAGGAGCGGTGCTCCCTCCGGGTGGTCGAGCTGCACGGCGACTTGGGCGCAGGCACGGGCGGCGTCTCGTACGGCGGCCGGCTCGACGGTCCAGATCGCCTCGAAGAGCCGCTTGCGGTCCGGCACCGTCGACTGCCCGGGCAGCTCCCACGCAGTGAGCATCGCGGGGTAGTCGGGCGCATCGCAGACCACGGCCCACTCCCGCCGCATCGGGGCGTCGTCGGGCAGATGAACGACCGTCGCGCCCGAAACCGGGTCGGGCTCATCAGGGAAGTCGGCGAAGATCATCGTCGAGCGGGCGATCCGGGCCAACTCGGTCCACCTCTCCCGCGCTGCCAGGAAATACTTCTGCTTCTGGAAGCCCCCGAAGATCATCGGCCGCTCCGCCCGCGCGCAACACTCGTCCTCGATCGCCCACGACAGCGCGATCAGGGTCGACTTGCAAAGCCGCTGCGGCTGCAGAGTGGTGTGCTCGCGCCGCATCACGGCGTACACGGTGGGGGATCTCGGTGGCTCTTCGACCGCCGCCTGAGCCAGGACGACCTCGGCGATCGCCACCTCGAGGCGATAGCCGGCGTTGCGGCGTCGGATCACCTGACGGACCAGCTCGACGTCTTGCCTCGAATAGCGGCGATGACCGCTGCCGCGGCGTGTGGGCCGTGGAAATCCGTGCCGGGACTCCCACATCCGCACGGTGGCGGGCTGGAGGCCGGTCCGGTCCGCGAGCTCACCGATGGTGAGAGAGGCGACAGAAGGATCGGGTGTGGAAGGGGCTTGCGCGTCCAGAGGCATGCTGTCATAGTAACTTGAACAGAGCGTTGAAACTAGTGTTCAACTATCCCGGAATCTAACGAGGAGACACAGCATGACCGAGACCACCACTCATCCCTCCATGACCGACAACGACGTCGTCGACTGGACCGATTTGGGCCGCGAGATGTGGTCCTTCCTGACCGGTCGTGAGGCGGCGATCAACTACCGGTTCATCGACATGTCCGTCGAGGTCCCACGCGACACCGGACCGAAGGCGCCGCGAGCGACCTGGAAGCTCAACGGCACTCTCCAGGTCACCACCAAGGACAACGCCGGCTCGCCAGTAGCCAGGGACTAAGTCCATGGCCACCGACCTCTCGCTGAACGTCGACCTTCAGTTCTCCGTCGACCTTCCGGGTTCGCGGACCGTGACCGGCACCGTGACCGGCTCCGGCAAGGCCCTAGAACTCCGGGTCAGCGATCCGTTCCTCTTCGCGGGGCGGTCGGATTCCGATGCCATCCAGGGGTTGGCCAAGGCCATGGCACGCCGCGGCGTGTCGCTCGATGTCATCGCGCCGTCCGGGCCGCTGCTCACGTTGGGCGCGACCCGGACGTCGTGGCTGCAGCGCCGAGTGACCGGCTCACGGCACATCCGCATCGAACGCGGCCGCGGCCTCTGGTCGCTCCTTCGGGCCCGAACCCAGTCCCCGAGCGGCGGCATACTCCCCGCGCGAGACCTCGTGCCGCCGCCCACGCTGTTCCCGTTCGCCCCGACGATGGTTCGTCGTCCTCGCCGCCGCGTGACCACCACGCACGACCCTTATCGTGGCGGAAATGCCAGACTCGTTATGGCGCCGCGGACGCACCCGGGGCCGAACGAACAGCAGGAGGAGTTCCTGCTGCGCGACGACGTCACCACCATCGGCAGCGGCGGCGGCTGCGACATCCGGCTCGCCGGCTTGGAGCCGCTGCACGCCGAGATCGTGCACGATGCCCGAGACGAGTTCGTGATCGTACGAATCGGCCCGCCCGGCAGCACCCGAGTGCATGGTGTGTCAGTCGACAAGGCGATGCTGAGGACCGGGTCGGGCATCGACATCGGCGCTTGGCACCTGTCGTACTTCCGGGAAGAGTACGCCGATCACGGCCGCCCGTACGGTGGGCGCATCGGCGGTGAACTCGGATACCAACGACCGCAACCCAACCGGCTGCAGATGAGCAGACTCAACCAGGACGAGCGATGACAGAACCCAGGCCGGTCCTGGTCGCGGGCGCATCGGGGTTCGTCGGACGGCGACTGTGCCCCGCGATCGAGGCCAGGGGCCACCGGGTCCAGGCGATGACCAGGCACCCCGACGGCTACCACGGAGTAGGCGAGGCGGTGCACGGTGACGTTCACAACTCTGCCACGCTGGTCGACGCTCTCGACGGCTGTCGGGCGGCGTACTACCTCGTGCACAGCCTCGGCTCGAGAGACTTCGAGCGCATGGACGCCGAGGCCGCCTACGCATTCGGCAAGGCCGCCGCCGAGGCCGGAGTCGAGCAGATCGTCTACCTCGGCGGCCTGGGCCAGGACTCCGACGAGTTGTCGTCGCATTTGCGCAGCCGGCGCGATGTCGAGGGGCTGCTCGGCGGGTTCGGGGTGCCGGTCACGGTGTTGCGCGCGGGCATCATCGTGGGCAGCGGCGGGATCTCGTGGGAGATGACGCGCCAGCTGGTCCACCATCTCCCCGCGATGGTCACTCCACGCTGGGTGCGTACCCGGACGCAGCCGATCGCGGTCGCCGACGTCGTGCGCTACCTCGTCGGCGTGCTCGACGAGCCGCGAGCCAAGGGGCAGGTCTTCGAGATCGGCGGCCCCGAAGTGCTGCAGTACTCCACGATGCTGCGCCGGGTGGCCGCGATCAGCGGGCGTCCGCTGGTGATCGTCCCGGTTCCCCTGCTGTCACCGGGCCTGTCGTCGCGCTGGCTGTCGCTGGTCACCGACGTCGACACCCAGACCGGGCGGTCGCTGGTGGATTCGATGGCCAACGAGGTCGTGGTCCACGACGACAGCATCCGGTCGATCGTCCCGTTCGAGCCGATGGGGTATGACGATGCGGTCCGCACGGCGCTGAGCGAACACGCCGAGCGGACTCCGCCTCGATGAGCGCCACCAATTCCTGGTGGCGGCGGGCCAGGCGCGAGGTCGACTCACGCCTGCCGATGTCGCTGCTGCACGTGGTGCCCGTTCACCACTGCGAGCCGCCCTCCGTCGTACGCCGCAGACGCCGAGTGGTCTCGGGCGTCTCTCTGCTCGGCACCGGGTTGCTCGGGCTTTCGCTGTCGACCAGGCCCGGCTCCAAGGAGTTCTATGGGCTGACCGGTGCCGTGGCCGCCACGTGGATCGGCGGCGGTTTGCTGTCCGGTCCGCTGCACTTGGGCTGGATCCAGCACCGCGACCGGCGGCTGCGCCGGCCCATCCTCACTCCGGTGGCCACCGGAGTCGGAGCGTTCGGCTTCTTCTACGGCTGCGCGATGGTCGCCCGCAGCATCCCCGCACTCGACTCGGCGATCGGCAGGGTTCTCGTCTTTGCCGAGGAGGGCAATAGGCCTTCGGTTGTGGCGACGACGCTCGCCAACGGACTCGGCGAGGAGGTTTTCTTCCGCGGCGCGCTGTATGCGGCCCTCGCCCCTGATCGGGCTGCCGTCTTCTCGACCGGCGTCTACGTCTTGGCGACGGCGTCCACCCGCAACCCCGCACTGATGCTCGCGGCCGGTGTGATGGGCACGCTGTTCGCCCTGCAGCGGCGGGCCTCCGGCGGTCTCCAGGCGCCGGTGCTGACCCACCTCACCTGGTCCACCCTGATGGTGCGATACCTGCCGTCCCTTTTCCGCCGGGCCCAGCGCCGGGGCTGACCTGCTCCTCGAGAGGCCGTCTCCAAGGACCGCCCGCGAGCGGGCACGGACTGGAGAGTCACACCGAGCGCCCCTTGGATGCGGCGTACGCGTCTGTATCTCGAATGCGACCAAGGCGGACACGGACGCGACCGAGACGTTCGAGCCGCCGCCGGTCCCCTGCATGACTGTTGAAGACCTGCCGCGCGAAGACCTGGTGGCCGCCATCGATGAGGGGACCATAGCCGCTGCTGATCACCTGATATCCGGGGCTGCTGCCCATCCCGGACCGCAGTTGATCTTCGGGAGACAACGCACCGGCCCGAAAATAACGTCGGGCGCCTTTACGTGCCGCGCCAACTCAGCACGGAGCCGGTCTACAACACCGCATGCCTTGATCATCCCCGCTTCCGCGGCAGCGGGCCGTATGACGATCCCTCTCCGGACGGATCGTCTGCGGTGAAGAACAGGATCCGGCAGGGACGTCACGATCGCCTCGGAACACAGCGCCACGAGATCCTTGGGTGGTCTGAAGCCCGCGCTGATCCGACGTCGGGCACTCAGCGCCTGGTCTCGTACCTGGTCAGCACCACGCCGTCGGGAAACGTCCGGGTCTCCACCAGGCTCAGGTTCACCCAGTCGTCCAGGGCTGTGAAGAACGGCGTGCCGCCGCCCACCAGGACCGGATGGGTGACGATCGCGTATTCGTCGATCAGCCCGGCCCGCATGGCCGCCCAGGCGAGTGTGGCACCGCCGATGTCCATGAAGCCGCCGTCGTCGGCCTTGAGTCGGGTGATCTCGGTGACCGCGTCGCCGGTGCCCAGGCGGGTGTTCCAGTCGACCTTGCTGGTCGTCGAGGAGAACACCACCTTCGGCATGTCCCGCCAGCGGCGGGCGAACTCGATCTGCGCCGGTGTGGCGCCAGGCTGCTGGTCGGCGGTCGGCCAGTGGGAGCTCATCGTCTCCCACAGTTTGCGCCCGTACAGCGCCAGGCCCGTCGCCCCCACCCGGTCGGACCACCA
>JBBRYB010000014.1:0-98596 GCA_038238115.1 Propionibacteriales bacterium
CCGGCGCGCGCACGCGGTCCTGCACCGCGACGGTCACGCCTGCAACCGCAAGAAGGTGCAACGGCTGTGGCGCGAAGAAGGGCTACGGGTGCCTGCCAGACGCCGCAAACGTCGCCGGGTCGGGGAGTCCAGCACACCGGCTGACCGGCTGCACGCGGACTACCCAGACCACGTGTGGGCGTTGGACTACCAGTTCGACGTCACACCACCGGTCGGGCGGTGAAAATCCTGCATGTCGTCGACGAGCACACCCGCGAGTCCCTCGCCGACGTCGTCGCCTACTCCATCGACGCCGACGCCACCGTCGACGTCCTCGACAAGATCACCGCCGACCGCGGCCACCACCCGACGTTCATCCGCTGCGACAACGGACCGGAGCTGACCGCGAACGCGGTCAAGGACTGGTGCCGGTTCAAACCAGGCCGGCACCGCCTACATCGACCCCGGCTCACCCTGGCAGAACCCCTGGGTGGAGTCCTACGGCTCCCGGATGCGCGACGAGCTCCTCGCCCTAGAAGTGTTCGACACGCTGCTACAAGCCCAGGTGCTTGTCGCTGACTGGCGAGACGAGTACAACCAGTACCGACCCCACTCCGCCCTCGGCATGCTCACCCCCGACGACTACGCCAGCCGATGCCAGACCAACCAACCACAACTCTCATAACGAGTGGACCACTTCAAGGGGTCCGGTCATCGCCGCACCGCCCCCGGCTCGGTCGGATGGTGGCACGAGGCCATCGGAGACCTTATGGGCCATCGCGTCAACGGCTCAGCAGATCACACCGACGCGGTGCTCCTCCAGCCGCGCACACCACCTCCACGGGGTAGTCCGCGGCCGCGCGAATGTTGCCTGTGCCCGCAGCCCACTGCGCGCTCCCGGGGCGGACTACTGGGGTGGACTACTGGGGTGGACTACTGGGGTGGACTACTTGGGCGCAAGCGATTGTGCGTAGGCAACACCATGATCCACCCAGCGCCGGAGTTCCTCGTCTGTCTTGACTGCCTGGGCGTCGATGCGAAGCCAGCCATCCATCTCGCGGCCGCGCATGTCGAAACGCCGCACGTGCGCCTCCCTGACCAAAGACTCAGCCTGAGCGGGATTGATGCGGAGCAACAGACCGCCTTGGCTGCTCGCGCTCACTGCCATGTTGCCATGGACCAGGAAGGCGAGGCCGCCGAACATGCGCTTCTCGCTCACGCCGCGTTCACCGTGCATCACCTTGCGGACCCGCCTTGCGAGCTCGTCGTCGTATGCCATGTCAACGAGTATCGCGCGGCGCACTCACAGCAGCGCCCGACCTGCCGCGTGTGTCAACGTCGGCGGTCGATCGAGGCCCCTGATGTACTCGGCCTGCGTCGTGTAGGGGTGGTGGCGTCTCGGCGTAGCCCACGTCCTTCTTCCAGAACTCGGCCTGGGGCGCCGCGTCGGTGCAGGCCAGCGCCAGGTCGATGAGCGCCAGCATCGCGAGTCCCCGATCAGACGGCCTTCAGGAAGGCGAGCACTCGCTGGGTCAGCAGCGCCGCGGCCTCCGGGTCGTACGACGGCAGCGAGCTGTCGGCGAACAGGTGCTGGTCGCCCGGGTAGACAAAGAGCTCCGCGTCGTCGGCCTCCCCGACCAGCGCGCGGGCAGCGTCGATGTCGCCCTCCCCGGCGAAGTACGGGTCGGCGTCCATCCCGTGGATCTGTACGGGCACGCCGTCCGGCCACGAGGTCTCGAACTCCGACGTCGGAAGACAGGAGTCGATCAACAGCGCGCCCCGCGCGCCCGGGCGAGTCTGGGCAAGCTGTTGGGCCGGGACCACCCCGAGGGAGAAGCCGGCGTACACCAACTCAGCTGGCAGCCCGTCGGCCGCTTGGACCTGCCGGTCCACGGCCTCCTGGAAGCCGATCTGCTTGACGAAGGCCCGCCCCTCGTCGATGGTGTCGAACGTGCGGCCTTCGAAGAGATCGGGCGTGTGGACAGTGTGTCCCGCGTCCCGCAGCTGGTCGGCGAACGCGAGGAATCCCGTGGTCTGTCCCTGCGCGTGATGGAACAGCAACACCTCAGCCATGGTCAACTCCCGTCGTGATGTGGTGGCATGTACGCGGTTCTGATGAGCGAATGATCCAATAGTTTAGAATGATCGAGCTATGTCGAGCAATACCCATACCCAGATCCCGGATTACGACCTGGTGGACAGGATCGTGATCACGTCCCCCGCGGAGCTGCGCGCCATGGCCGACCCGTTACGGTCGACGATCCTCGACCTGATCCTCGAGCGGGCCGCGACGGTGGCGGAGCTGGCGAGTGCCGTCGGGCGACCGAAGAGCACCGTAGCCCACCACGTCAAGGTGCTGGTGGACGCAGGGATGCTCCGGGTCGTACGGACGCGTCGCGTGCGCGCGATCGACGAGCGGTACTACGGGCGCACCGCCCGCCTGTTCTTCGTCGGCCAGGTTCCCCTGGAGCAGCTCACGCCGCTGCCGTGGACCAACTATCTCGCCGATGCCGCCGCCGAGTCCATGCCGGCGTACCGGGCCGACACCATGTACGCCAACAGCCGCCACGCCCGGATCTCTCGCGAGCGGGCCGCGGACTTCTGGAGACGCGTCGAGGAAGTCGTCCGCGAGTTCAGTGAACTGCCACGCTCGGGCGACACCGTCTACGGGTTCGTCGTCGGTCTCTACCCGGCCGACCACCCCAGCCTGCCTCAAGCGGACCAGCCCTCGTAGCGCGGACCGTCGGCGTGCCGGTCGGTCTCGTCAAGGTGCGAGGGATGTCCCCCGGTTGCCCAACCCGGTCCTGCTCGGGCGGGCAACTGGCTGGCCAAGGCTCCCCAAATGGCCGGTCGGCGTGGAGCATTCGCCACAGCCCGAGAGTGGCCCCTGCTGGCCAGGTGGAGAGTACGCTCCGACAATGGCGGAGCGGATCCGCATCGATCTTTGCGGTCTCTTGGCTGTCACCCGGGGAGAGAAGCGGCTCGCCGGAGCCGAACTCGGGAGCCGGAAGTCGAGGGCACTCCTTGCGATGTTGGCTGTCGAGCCGGGGACGCTGGTTCCCGCCGACCGGATCCACCACGCGCTCTGGTCTTCGGAGCCTCCGGCCGACCCCGAGGCTAACCTCGCCACGCTCGTGAGCCGGCTGCGTCGGTGACACCGCTGCGCCGTCAACGCCTCGCCAGGCCTGGCGGTGTGGCGTTTCCCAACCTGGTCCAGACGTTGCCGGCGCGAGCTCGCCCTGAACCTGGCTCGGTACGGAAGGAATCCGGCCGGGTCAGGTGCTGGCGGACGTGGCGTCGTGGTCGCGCAGCCAGGCGACCAGCAGATCCCTGCGTGTGTCGAGGGAACCGGCGATGTCGAGGGGCGTCCGCTCGGCGTACCCGGGAATGCCGTTGAGATCGGCTCCCTGAGTCAGGAGGAATTCGGCGGTGCGGCGCTGGCCGCCATGGCATGCCTGCCAGAAGGCTGCCGTGATCTCGTCTGGCGTGCGGGACGGGCGCACGGCGAGCAGTTCCTCGACGCGGGGCTGAAGTCCCAGCGCGGCCGCGTGCCACAGCTTGTCGACCCGAGCGCCGCGCTGCACGAGGATGCGTGCCACGTGCCAGCACCCGTAGCCGACGGCGTCATCTAACGGCGTGCCGCCGGCGATGGAGGCACCGGATGCCTCGATGTCGGCGCCACGGTCGATGAGCGCTACCGCCACCTCGGCGTCGTCGCTGCTGGCCGCCCAGTGCAGTGGGGTTTCCGCAGCCTGGGAGCCCATGACCCGAGCGTTGGGGGCGGCGCCCGCGTTGACCAGGAGGTCTACGATCCTTGGACCGTTGGGAAAGTAGCCTGGCCAGTCGGCCGCGACATGCAATAGCGTGCGCGACACGCCATTGTCGCCCTGGATCCTGGCAGCAGCGAGGCCGGGGTTGTCACCGAGGAGACGTGCCAGCGTTGTGACGTCGCCGACGCGGATCGCCTCGACAAGCGGCGAGGCGACCGGGTCATCGTTTCGCAGTGTCACCAAAGTCGTTCCGATCTCGATCCGAGTACGCGGTAGCCCATCGTCGCAGCCCCGCGCCGCCGGTGGATGGCATCGTTCCGAGAGCTGGTCAGTCGGGCATGGGTGGCCCGGGTGGGTGCATCGCCTGGGGATCGACCTTGGGTAGGGCGAGGACGAGCAGCAAAGCCAGCAGGAAAATGCCCGCGAGATAGAGCAGCGTGCTCTGGAAGGCGGCCGAGAAGTTGCTTGCCAGGGCTTGTTGTCCAGCGTGGTTGAACGCTCGCCCCGCCGCCTGCCGGATCTGAGGCGGGGCCTGGGCGGCCCGCTGTTGCGCCGCCTGACAGCTGGGAGGGTTCGCGGTCGGGTCGGTGGCGGTCGCCCGATCGTGGAAGCAGCGGTCGAAGCCGGCAATCGACTGCCGTACCGCAGGCGCAGGCATCCCCGCTGCCGAGAGCTGGGAGCGCAGCTGCGGCATGACCGCCTCGGTGGCCTGCGCCGCTCCGGAACCGATCGCACCGAAGAACACGATGCCCTCGCGAGCGTCCGGCGCGTCGAGGACGACGCCAAACCACTGGTGTTTCGTCCGAAGTGCCATCCCGGCATCCTTCCACGCTGGTGTGACGACGCCATGAACCTCCCAGTGGGAGATGTGGGCCTGTGGCCTGACTCGACCCCGCCGCAGGGGAGATCGGGGATGCCTCGATGGCCTCGCTGAGCAACACCGAACGGAGCCTTGCCTTATACGGGTAGGGGGTATACTCTCCTGGCAAGAGAGGAGCTGTGATGACACAGCCTGAAACCATGCACAACTTGCACGCGGACGCGTCGGCCACGTCGTGGGGAACCGCCGCAAACGCCACCCTGCACTGCTTGACCGGGTGCGCGATCGGAGAGGTTCTCGGACTGGCGCTTGCTACTTGGTGGGGCTGGTCGAACTTCCCGAGCATCGTCCTCGCGATCGTGCTCGCCTTCTTCTTCGGCTACGCGCTGACGATGCGCCCGGTTCTCCGCGCCGGCCTCGGCTTCCGAGACGCCGTCAAGGTCGCCTTCGCCGCCGACACCTTGTCGATCGTCACGATGGAGATCGTCGACAACGCCATCGTGCTGGCCGTCCCCGGGGCGATGGCCGCCGGGCTCCTAACGTGGCTCTTCTGGGGCTCACTCGCGCTTGCCCTGGCGATCGCCTTCGTCGTGACCGTGCCGGTCAACCGGGCCCTCATCGGACGCGGCAAGGGCCACGCCGTCGTACATCAGTACCACCACTGACACCTTGACTTCGTGGCACCCACGAGGAGAGTCGACTATGCCAAGAAATAGTCACGATGCCTGGGCACTGTTGTGCTGCTGACATCCTGCTTCTTGTCAACGCCTGTGGGCGCACCGATTCGCCATCGGTGCAGCTCACAGCGGAGCGGAGGTCTCCTGATCGAGCAGCCCCGCGGTGCTGTCGAGATGTCTCAGACGGAGCTGTAGCAAGGAGCCAGCGCCGACGCAAAGGGGCTCGCTCGGGACATCATCGACGCCCAGCAGGCGGAGCTCACCGTTACGTACCGACTCCTCAGCGAGCACCGCGGCTAGCTGCGGCTAGCTACCGGTCAGGCGCTTGCCCGAGTGGTCCGCGAGCTGGCGCCTGAGCTCGTCGTCGGACCACTGGCCGTCAACCGCCCGCCAGAGCAGGTCGGCCTGCGTCTCGGGGGCCATGCCGTCGACCGGTTGGTCCCGGTCGAGGTTGGTGGGAAAGGCGTAGCCCTCCGCCGTGGCCGCAATGACGTTGCGTAGAGAGTCCTCCGAGGCGCCGGCTGCGCGCATCCGCCTCAGGGTCGAGAAGATGGCCGCGGTCATGCGGGCCCGGTCAACGCTCTCCATGGCCCGGCCGAAGGCCGACGAGATCTGGAGCAGGTTGGCCATCCGCCTGACGTCTGACGAATAGTTGTGCCCAGCGCCGTGGAAGAGCGCGGGGTTGAAGAACACGGCGTCACCCTTCTCGAGAGGGAGCTGGACATAGTTCGCCTCGAAGTACTCCGCGAACTCTGGTTGATGGAAGGCGAGATAACCCGCCTCGTACTTGTGGGAGTGCGGCAGGTAGAGCGTCGGGCCGGTCTCCACCGGCATGTCGGAGTGCGCGACCGCGCCCTGCAGGGTCAACGCTGGTGACAGCCGGTGCACGTGGGCCGGGAACTGGCTGGACTGGTCCTCGGACATGAAGCCGAGGTGGTAGTCGCGGTGTGCGGTCTGCGCCGTCCCGCCCGGGTTAACGACGTTGATCTGTGAGGTGACCTGGTACGCCGGCCCGAGCCAGGCGACCGACACGAGGTTGATGACATCGTTGGCGTAGTAGTCGGCGAACGTCTGAGGGTCCTTGATCGCCAGCTTCTCCAAGGCGTTCCACACCCGGTCGTTGGCGCCAGGCTTGGCGAAGTGGTCACCGGGGCTCACGTGGTTGGCTCGCTGCTCGCTGATGAGCTCGTGGAAGGTGGCGTTCGCCCGGTCGACCACATCGACGTCCCCGTAGGCACCCTTGAAGACCACGATGCCAGGTCCGTCGTGGAGGGCCCTGGCCAGCTCTGCCTGCACGTCTCTGCGGCCCTCCGGCGTACCGAGTGCAGGGCGTAGGTCGGCGCACCGGTAGACGACGACGTTGACGACCACGTCGTGGGCGAACGGGTAGTCGGCTGCTTCCGTCTGCGCCGAGACGACTTTGACGAAGTCCTGGAGGTGGCAGTCCTCCGCGGACAGCCAGCAAGCAGAGACGTCAGCGGCGTTGGCAACGAGCGAGGAGGACATGGCTTGCCTTTCGGTGGCTGATGTCGGGCGGTGTTTGGAAGCCTGGGACGAGGTCCAATGCTAGTCGGCCAGGACGCCACCAGCTCGTCGTTCAACGTCGGGCCGCGCCTTCTGGGGGCAGGTGTCCGCACTCCGGGGATCGCGAATGCGCGTACGTCGTGTGCCCTCTGCTTCCATACGCCGAGCACGTCGAACAGGTTGCCCGACCGCGTCGAAGTCCGGCCCCCCAGGGCGAGCGTGGCCGCACCGATCTCGTCCGCATCCCTAGGTGCTCTTCGACTCAGGCCCGCCTGACAAGGCTCCCTCGCGTGAGAGGGTCGGGAGCTCGACCGGGTGCTCCCGGACGAGGGCCAGAGGTGCGCTGCCTGTTGTGGTGGTTGAAACAGGGACCCACCGTGTGTCAGAGGCGGCCAGCGGGGTAACGGGATGGGGCGTCGCTTTCTCGGACGCAGCACTTGCCCCTCCTCACCGAGGGGCATCGCCGCCCACAAGCGAGGAGAATCATGAGCCGAGACACCAATATCGCCGCCCAGGAAAAGTTCGGTGAAGGCATCAACACCGGCAACGTGTCAGTCTTCGGCGACGTCGTCCGTGAAGACTGCGTCGACCATGACCCGGCCCCCGGCCAAGGACCCGGCCCGGCGGGATTCATGCAGTTCTTCACCGAGCTTCGTACGGCGTTCCCCGATCTGTCGGTCGAGGTGGAGCACCTCACGGCCACGGACGACGATGTGGCGCTCGCCTACACCGCCAGCGGAACCCATCAGGGACCCCTGATGGGGCACGAGGGGACCGGCAAGCGCGTGCAGTTCCGCGGTGTCCAGATCGGACGCTTCGAGGACGGTCAACTGGTCGAGCGATGGGGAAGCTCCGACCAGCTCGGCATGCTCACCGAGCTTGGTCTCGTCGATCCGGAGGCGTAGCACGTCTGATCCCGACGCGGCGCCCGCTGCCAGCAGCGGCGGGCGCCGTACCTCTTGCTGCCGCGTCGGAAGGCTTTGCAGATCGGGTGACAGGCCCGGGGTGGGCTATTCGACAACGGAGCTTGACACCACGTTGGCCGACCATTTCTCCTCGATGCGCCCGACCTTCCACACCACAAGGGCCACCACCCACGTCAGCACGAAGAGGGCCACGATCGCGTAACCGACGTAGTTCAGGTCGAGGTTGCTGAGCGAGGCGAGCGGACCGGAGTCGATGCCGAGCTTGTCGACCAGGATCGAGGCCATTTCGATGGTGCCGATGATGAGCGCGACGGCCACCGAGAGCCCGGTGATCGTGATGTTGTAGTAAACCTTGCGGACCGGTTTCGAGAAGGCCCAGCCGTAGGCGAAGTTCATGAAGCAGCCGTCGATGCTGTCGAGCAGGCTCATCCCGGCGGCGAAGAGGACCGGCAGGGTGAGGACGGCGTACCAGGGCAGGCTGAAGGCGGCCGCGCCGCCGGCGAGGACGAGCAGTCCGACCTCGGTGGCAGTGTCGAACCCAAGGCCGAAGAGCAACCCCACGGGATACATCTGCCAGGGCTTCGTGACCGCCTTGGTCACCCCGCCGAGCAGTCGGTTTATCAGACCCCGGTTGTTGAGCTGCTGCTCGAGGGTGGCCTCGTCGAAGGCGCCTCGTCGCATGTCGCGGAAGACCTTGACGATCCCGACCAGCACCATCAGGTTGATGATGCCAATCACGTAGAGGAAGGTCCCGGAGACGGCTGTTCCGATCAGGCCCGTGGTCTGTTGCAGCGTCGATGAGTCGTCCGCGACCTGCCCGGCCAGAGCCTTGACGCCGAGGGCGATGAGCACCACGAGTCCGAAGACGATGGAGGAGTGGCCGAGCGAGAACCAGAATCCGACCGACACCGGTCGCTTGCCCTCGGCCATCAGCTTGCGGGTTGTGTTGTCGATGGCCGCGATGTGGTCGGCATCGAACGCATGGCGCATGCCGAGCGTGTACGCCGTCAGCCCAAGCCCCACGCCGAACGCCTCATTGGGTCCGACCTGGAAGTTCTGCGGCGCCACGATTCCCGCGAGCACACCCCACCCGACGACGTGCAAAGCGATGATGAAGGCAGCCATGCCCACGATCGACGTCCACTCCGCCGGGCTGAGCGCGACGCGGGCACGCGCCAACCGAGAGCGGGGAGGAGACGTGGTCACGGTCACAGCAGTCCGCCCGTCCGAGGTTCGATGCGCTGGAGGATCTGACGGCTAGGTTAGACGCACCGAGATCGCTTTTGCAAGTAACTCGCAATAGCGAGCGAGAGCCAGATAGACCGGTGGTGCGGGGGCAGCGCCGAGGTTTGTGGAGGCGCCGGGTTAGCGTCGCGACATGACCAACCCTCTCGACGTGTTGACGCAGGAAGAGCTCAGGCGACGTACGAGCATCAAGTGGCGAGGGTTTCCCGATGACGTCCTGCCGTTGTGGGTCGCCGAGATGGATGTGCCCCTGGCCGAGCCGATCGTCGAGGCCGTGACGAAGGCTGTCGCCATGGGCGACACGGGTTATCCGGCCGGCTTCGTCTACGCCGAGGCGCTCTCGGACTTCGCCGCGGCGCGGTGGGGCTGGGATATCGATATCGCGAACACGGCGATCGTCCCCGACGTCATGCTGGGAATCGTCGAGGTGCTCAAGCTCGTGACCGGTCCTGGCGACACGGTGATCCTCAACTCTCCGGTCTACCCACCCTTCTTCCAGTTTGTGCAGCACATGGACCGACGAGTGGTCGAGGTGCCCCTGACTTCGGGTCATCGCCTCGACCTGGAGCAGCTCGCGTCGACCTTCGAGCGCGAGACCGCCGAGGGTGCTCGGGCGGCATACCTGCTGTGCAGTCCGCAGAACCCCACCGGCACCGTCCACACGCGCCCCGAACTGCTCGACGTCGCAGACCATGCGTCGCGCAACGGCGTCCGCGTCGTCGTGGACGAGATCCACTCGCCCGTGG
The DNA here is from genome assembly GCA_038238115.1 of Propionibacteriales bacterium. Lineage (GTDB taxonomy): Bacteria > Actinomycetota > Actinomycetes > Propionibacteriales > Nocardioidaceae > JBBRYB01. Next base: position 9,688 of record JBBRYB010000014.1, read on the forward strand.
TGTATGCCGGCTCGACGCACCTGCCCTACCTCTCCCTGCCGGGCACGGAGAACGCCTTCTCGCTCTTGTCGGCCTCGAAGGCATGGAATCTCGCCGGGCTCAAGGCCGCCCTCGCGGTGGCCGGCCCGGCAGCCGCGACGGACCTGGCGAGGATGCCGGAGGAGGTGAGCCATGGCGCGAGCCATGTCGGGATCCTCGCCCACGTGGCCGGGTTGGTGCGTGGCCGAAGCTGGCTCGACGACCTCGTGAGCGGACTCGACGACAACCGGCGGCTGTTGGGAACGCTTCTCGCCCAGCACCTGCCGGCGGTGCGATATCGCCAGCCGGAAGGCACCTACCTCGCTTGGCTGGACTGCCGTGGGCTCGACCTGCCCGACGACCCGGCCGCTGCGTTTCTTGCCCGGGGCCGGGTGGCGCTCAACTCCGGTCCGACCTTCGGCACCGGAGGGGAGGGGCATGTCCGGCTCAACCTTGCGACGTCGCCGGCCATCGTGACCGAGGCGGTCGAGCGCATGGGTGAGGCGGTAGCGGCCTGAACGGGCCGGCAGGCGAGCACGCGGCCCGCCTTGCTGTTTGCCGCGGGCGCCCACCGGGTACCCGAGCCGGATGAGCGACCAGACGACGCCACAAGACCCCACCGCCGAATACCCGAAGCCTCCACAACCGGAGCAGCAGCAGCCAGCCCCCGGCCTGGCGAAGGAGATGGAGCCGAGGCCCGACCACGGCGAGGACACCTACGTCGGCTCTGGACGACTCGAGGGCCGTCGGGCGATCGTCACGGGGGCCGACAGCGGGATCGGGCGGGCGGTCGCGATCGCATTCGCCCGCGAGGGCGCCGACGTCGTCATGTCCTACCTGGAGTCGGAGCAGCCCGACGCCGATGAGGTGATCGCGTTGATCGAGAAGGCAGACCGGCGAGCGGTTGCAGTTCCCGGAGACCTGGCGGACGAGGAGGCCAATGAGCGTCTTGTGCGCACAGCCGTCCACGAGCTAGGCGGCGTCGACGTCATCGTTGCGGTCGCTGGCCACCAACAGGCGGTCACGTCTATCGCAGATCTCACGACCGAACAGTTCGACAACACGGTGAAGACCAACCTGTACGGACTGTTCTGGCTCTGCAAGGCCGCCCTGCCGCACCTGCGGCCGGGCGCGTCCATCGTCACGACGTCGTCCGTCCAGGCGTACGACCCGTCACCCCAGCTGCTGGACTATGCCTCGACGAAGGCCGCGATCAACGCGTTCAGCAAGGCGCTGGCGCAGCAGGTGGCCGAGCGTGGCATCCGCGTCAACGTGGTTGCGCCGGGTCCCGTGTGGACGCCGTTGCAGGTGTCGGGCGGGCAGCCGGAGGCGGCGTTGCCCTCGTTCGGGGAGCAGGCACCGCTGGGGCGGGCTGGCCAGCCGGCCGAGCTGGCCAGTGCCTACGTCTATCTGGCGTCACCGGAGTCCAGCTACACGACGGCCTCGACGCTGTCGGTCACGGGTGGCACGCCTACGCCCTAGGCGCACGACGTTGCGCTGTCTGAGCCTCGACGTCTGCTTCCGCACCACCGGCAGCGACGCGCAGGACGTGCTGGTCGCGGACGAGCGGTCCTAGAGTGATGGGTCGTGGCGTCAGACCCGGCAGAGTCACTCGTCGCCGCTGGCCAGCGGGGTCGCCCTGCCAGGGGCTAAGGATTTTGTCCACCGAATGACCTGCCTGAAAGGAAACTGGGCCATGAGCACACCCGACTCACAGTCCGAGCGCCATGACTTGTCGCGGGAGGCTCGCCGCCGACTGCTGCAGGAGCGAGGCGATCTCCAACAGCAGCGTGAGGATCTGGCCGGCACCCTGAGCGCTGCTGACGACGCTCGCGGCGACCGGAGCGACCAGGCTCAGGCCCTCGAACGCGCTGACGATGCCACCCGCCTCGACGACCGCATCGCCGCCATCACCCGCGAGCTCGACGATAGCGACACACCGACCGACCAGCCCGACGACATCGTGGCAGTGGGCTCAACGGTCACACTGCGGTATGCCGACGGCGAGCAGACCATCCTGCGAGTCGGTGACATCGTCGAGAACGACCCCGATGACGACGTCGAGGACGGCAGCCAGGTCTCCATCGTCACCCCGGACAGCCCGCTCGGGTCGGCTCTCCTCGGCCATCAGGTGGGCGACACCATCGCCTACAGCTCGCCGAGCGGTGACGCCCGTGCCGAGATCGTCGACCTCGCCGGCGAGGCCTCAGGCTGACGTGCCGGGAGAGACGTCGTCGGAGGACGACTCCGCACAGGATCTCACCGCCGGGCGATCCAGTGACGACGGCCGGCCGGAAAAGCGGCGGCCGATGGTCGCCGGACCGTGTATGTCGCCCTCGGCGTCGAGGAGGCGATTGACCAGATCTCCGACTAGCTGAGGCCCTTGCGACGGTGGCCCCTGGCGGCGGCGTGAGTCTGTTCCACGCCGCGGACGTTGCCGCCGCGGACGTTGCCTAGCGGTGGTGGAACCACCGCAAGCAGGCGCCGATCGGGTGGTGCCGCCCGCGCGGCAATCGCCGTCATCCCGTCGCGATGAACGCACCAGCCCCTGCGGCGCTCGCAGTCTGGAGCCCCTGATGGGGCGTGATTCGAGGGTTTCCATGGCTACTCATTGTGAATTCATTAGTACACTGCGTCACCTTTCCTCGGGCTATATATCGCCTTGGAGGAAATAGCATGTGTTTCGCGGCGATAACATCATCTTTGATTGCGATCTTGGGATGCTGCGTATACAGTGCGAAAGAGGATTAAATCCCCCACATGCGAATCTTGCTCTCGAGTTGATGGAGTCACCTGGATGTTGAAGAAGGCTTTCCTCGCTGCGCTCTCGGTAGCCACTGTCGCGTCCCTGGTGGCTCCCGCACCCGCCGCGCAAGCGTCCACGCCGCCAGACTTGGCTTACGTGCCGGTGGCCAGCTGGTGGGGCACCAACGGACGTGTGACCGACATAGTTCCGCTGGGCGATCGCGTGTACTTGTCCGGAGGTTTCGACTACATCGGTCCACAGACCGGTTACGGGACCGCCGTCGACCCAACGACTGGCGTCAAGCTTGCGAACGCACCGGTCATAGATGGGACGGTCTACGCCTCAGCTCCCGACGGCGCGGGCGGTTGGTACGTCGCGGGGACCTTCACCAGCGTCGGTGGGACCGTCCGGAAGAATGCAGCCCGCATCACCGCCGCGGGGGATGTGGCCGGATGGAACCCCAAGCCGAACGGCGCGGTGTATGCCCTCGCCGTATCCGGGAGTGAGGTCGTGCTCGGCGGCAACTTCACTCAAGTAGGCAAGACAGCGGTCCCCGCCAACCATTTGGGCGCTGTCGACCAGTTCGGCGGCAACGCCGTCCCGGGCTTCTCGAGCAACGCCGACAACTCGGTGCGCGCCCTGCTGGCAGTCGGCTCCTCTGTCTATGTCGGCGGCGACTTCGCGTCCCTCAACGGCGCATCCCGCAGCCGACTCGCCCGCATCAACGCCAGCACCGGCTCCCTGGAATCCCGTTTCGCCGGCCAAGCGGACGGCGCCGTACGAAGCCTTGCTCTGTCTCCCGACGGCTCGACTCTCTACGCGGGCGGTGACTTCTCCCAGGCGTACGGCGGCACTGCCTGGCAGAACCGCTCGAGGTTGGCCGCCTGGGGCACCACGGACGGCCTCCTTCGTCCATGGGCACCCAGCGCCGACGCCAGCGTTGAAGCGATCGACGTCGACCAGGCTTCCGGGGTCGTTTACGCCGGTGGGCTCTTCACGTCCGTGAGCGGCGCTCGGCGCGAGCGGTTGGCCGCCATCGACGCCGATGGGACGACGACCACATTCCACGCTGCCCTCAGCGGCTGTCACACCCGACACGTCACGAAGTTCGACCACTCGAACCCACCATGCACGCCAGAGGTCTCAGCGCTGACAATAGCCAACGGGAAGCTCTACGTCGGCGGACGATTCGCTCAGTCCGGGACTACGATCAGGCACGACGCAGCGGCGTTCGCCCTGGCCGACGGCGCACTCACCTCGTGGGATCCCGTCGCGTCCGACCGCGTCCTCACCCTCGGCGCGTCCGCGTCCACGTCCGCGTCGGCCGCCAACATCCTTGTCGGCGGTGACCTCACCAGTGTGAACGGGCTAGTACGCAAAGGCGTGGCCGCGCTGAACATGTCGACCGGCGCCGGTGACCCCGACTTCACCGCGAACACCGACGACGAAGTCCTCGACCTGCAGTCCTCACCCAGTGAGGCAGAGCTTTATCTCGCTGGGCACTTCCTCACAGTCAACGGCGTGGCCCGTGCACACATCGCCTCGGTGTCAACGACGACCGGAGCGGTGAACACGGCATTCAAGGCGAACGCGAATAACGACGCTCTCTCGTTGGGCTACGCGGGAGGAGCCCTCTATGCCTCCGGGCAGTTCATCAGGGTCAACGGCTTGCCGCATCGGCATGCCGCGAAGCTCGACCCGACGACCGGAGCCGTGAACGCTGACTTCAACGTAGCCACAACCGGGCCCACCGGGCCGCTGCGCGCCAACGGCATGGTCCAAAGCATGGTCGTCTCTCTCGATGGTTCGAAGGTCTACCTCGCAGGACCGTTCACCGGGGTGAACGGAACAAGCGTCAACGGCGGTGTTGTCGCCGTTGGGGGCGACACCGGCGCTCTCCTGGCCAACTTCGGCGGGGTCGTCGAGGGCTGCGGCAAAGTAGGACCGTGGATCGTGCACCTAGCGCTCTCGCCGGACGGTCAGCGGTTGTACGGCGGCGATGTCTGCCCCGACCGGATCTACCAGTGGAACGCCGCCAACATGGCGACGCCGACGCTCAACTGGAAGAGCTGGTGCAACGGCGGGATGCAGGGTGCCCTCGAAGTCAACGGCAACTTCTACTACGGCTCCCACGGCGGCAACAAGGGAAGCGGCGGCGTGTGCTGGGTCTCGCCCTCCAACCACACCTCGGTTGTGCAGAGCCGGTACGCCGTGTTCGACGCAACCTCTGGTGCCCTGCAGCCTGACAGCCCCCAGTTCGACTCCCCTATGGGCGTCTGGGCGTTTGCGGCGATCCCGCAGGGACTGCTCGTGGGCGGCGACTTCTCGTGGGCGATCAACCACAGGACGGTGCGGCAAGGCTTGGCGCTCTTCCCGGGGACACCCTGACCGCCGCGCGACCGAGCTGTAGATCAGGTCCATGGCTACATCGAGTTCTCCACCCTGCGGCCACACCGGGATGCCCACCTTCGCGGCATACTGGTCGAGCCAGCTGAGCTCGCCACTGTTTGAGGACGCCTCAAGCCCTCGGACGCCGCTTGTCCGCCGATCACCCGCACCTGCAACAGCCCACCGTCACCACCCGGTGGCTGCATCTCTGCGGTACCCCCTCCCCAGCGCGGGGCTGGCGCTGAGGCTCGGCACGGTCAACCCGGCGGGACCCACCGCGATCTCAGCAGCTCCGGTTGCTGAAGCGCCTCGAAGACCGCCGCCCGGGCACCGGGCAGAACACGCCTGATCCGCAGGGCGATCTCGCCCGGCGTCGGTGCCATCACCCGAGCGTAGATCGGGCAGCGCACGACGTGCGGCGACGGCAGCTTGCCACTACCATCGTGGACCCCGACCGTTGGAGGCTCAGGTGTCCGCACGAGAACCACAGGAGATGGCCCAGGTCGCCGTCAAGACCGGGGCAAAGAAGGCCAACCGTACGTGGGACCGGGTGCTGGTCAGCTCGTTCCTAGCCGGCGCCTACATCGGCTTCGGCGCGCTCGTCGCCATCACCGTCTCGTCGGGGCTCGACCCGGCCACCTGGGGGACGCTGCCCACCCTCTTCACCGGCGCCGCGTTCACCCTCGGCCTCGTCCTCGTTGTCGTCGCCGGATCGGACCTCGCCACCGGCAACATGATGCTGGTACCGCTCAGCGCCATGCGCGGCAAGATCGGCGCGGCCGACGTCCTCCGCAACCTCACCTTGGTGTTGCTCGGGAACCTCGTCGGCGCGCTCTTCGTGGCCTTCTTCCTCGCAGTGCAGACCGGGGTGATCGGTGACGCCGCCGCTCAAGCGGGGACCACTGCGGCTCTGACCCACGAGCGGCTCGCCTCCATCGCTCTGGACAAGGCCACCGGGCACACGGAGTGGCAGACCTTCCTGCGCGCCGTCGGGTGCAACTGGCTGGTGTGCCTGGCGGTGTGGATGTCGCTGGCCGCGAAGTCGGTGTCGGGGAAGATCCTCGCGATCTTCTTCCCGATCATGGCGTTCGTGGCGATGGGCTTCGACCACGTCGTGGCGAACATGTTCTTCCTGCCCGCGGCGATCTTTGCCGACGTCCCGGGGATCGGCTGGGACGACGTCCTCAAGAACTGGGTGCTCGCCGGGCTCGGCAACCTCGTCGGAGCGGTCGTGTTCGTGGCCACGTCGTACTGGTACCTGTTCCTCAAGGACCAGCCCACCGACGAGCCTGCGCCGACGCCGTCCGAGGCGGCCGAACGGACCTGACGCGCGTCGCCGTCGCCGTCAGCGCGCCGGCGCGACAAACCCGCCGAGCAGCTCCACGAATGGTCAGCAGTTTCGGGCTGCCCATCACCGATGTCCGACGTATCGGCTTAGGTCACTGAGAGGACAGCCGGTCGATGGCGGCGGCGAGATCGAGGTCACGCTGGGTCAGACCACCGTCAGAGTGGCTCGACAGCCGGAACGTCACGGTCGTCCAGCGGATGTCGATGTCGGGATGGTGGTTCTGCTCGTCAGCGGCCAGCGCGACGCGGTCGACCAGGTCGATCCCGGCGGCGAATGTCTCTGCCTGGACATCTCTGCAGATGGAGTCTCCGTCTCGGGTCCAGCTGGAGAAGCGTTCGCTGAGAGCTTCGTTGATCTCGTCCTCGCTGAGCAGTTGGGCCATCCGCTGAGGGTATGCCGTGCCTGCCTCAGCCGACCGCCCGGTCCCGCTTGGGAAGCATGTGGCGGTGCTCGCGCAGCGGTCCGTGGGCGGACCTCGTCCACATCGCGCCCCGGCGGCGGCGGCCTTGGCTGGTGCGAAGGTGAGGGGTGTCTCCGACGGCGGCGGCCCCCTCAGAGGTTGGTGCGGCTCGATTCGTCCTGTTGGACTAGGCGGCGCGTCCCCGACCTTGGCGGGACGGATCCTGGCGGCTTGATTCGTCCTGTTGGACCAGGCGGCGCGTCCCCGACCTCGGCGGGCCGAATCTTGGCGGCTTGATTCGTCCTGCTGGACTAGGCGGCGCGTCCCCGACCTCGGCGGGACGAATCTTGGTGGCTCCTGGCGGCTCGATTCGTCCTGCTGGACCGGGCGGCGCGTCCCCGACCTCGGCGGGCCGAATCTTGGTGGCTCGATTCGTCCTGATGCACCAGGCGGCGCGTCCCCGACCTCGGCGAGACGAATTCTGGCGGCTCGATTCGTCCCGCTGCACCAGGCGGCACGTCCCCGGCCTTGGCAGGACGAATCGTCGGGGTAGCAGGTTGACGCCAGATTAATGCTGTGGTTGACGTCGTGAGGGAGTGTCGTCTGCCCACCGCCACCCCTCGTGCCGCTCTCGCCACCGCCACCCCCCGCGCCGCGGCGGCTCTCGCCACCGCCATACCCGCCGAGGCGCCGCCCGGGCGCCCGTCGCGGTCCCCGCTCGGTTCCGCGTCGGCTGATGTCGTGATGCCCTGCGGCCACCACTCTCGCCGTAGTGGGTGGTGCCGTCCACGAGCGACCCCGCATGAGCCCCCCACGAGCCGGGCCTCGGCTCGGCCGACGAGCCGGGCTCGCGGTCACACCTCTTCGCGGCTCGCCCGGTCACCTCGCTTGAAGATCTTCTCGCCCAGCCACACCACCGGGTCGTACTTGCGGTCGGCGACCCGCTCCTTCATGGGGATGATCGCGTTGTCTGTGATCTTGATGCCCTCGGGGCAGACCTCGGTGCAGCACTTCGTGATGTTGCACATGCCCAGCCCGGCGGCGTCCTGGGCCAGCTTGCGACGGTCGTTGGTGTCGAGCGGGTGCATGTCGAGCTCGGCGTAGCGCAGGAAGAACCGCGGCCCGGCGAACTTCGGCTTGTTCTCGTCGTGGTCACGCACGACATGACACACGTCCTGGCACAAGAAGCACTCGATGCACTTGCGGAACTCCTGGCCCCGCTCGACATCCTTCTGCTGCATCCTGCGCTTGCCGTCAGCATCGCGAGGCGTGGGCGAGAACGCTGGGATCTGCTTGGCCTTCTCGTAGTTGAACGACACGTCGGTGACCAGGTCCCGAATGACCGGAAACGCGCGCAGCGGCGTCACCGTGATGGTCTCGTCGTGGTCGAAGTTGCCCAGCCGCGTCATGCACATCAACCGTGGCTTGCCGTTGATCTCGGCGCTGCACGAACCACACTTACCAGCCTTGCAGTTCCAGCGAACCGCCAAGTCGCCCGTCTGGGTCGCCTGGAGGCGGTGGATGGCGTCGAGGACGACCTCGCCCTCCTCGACCGCGACGGTGTAGTCGCCGAGCTCTCCGCCCGACTCGTCACCGCGCCATACCCGGAGCTTCAGGTCGTATCCCATCAGCGCACCTCCATCAGGACTGCTTTGGCGTCTCTCCTGGTCGCAGCATCACTGGTCACAGCGTCACGACTGCTCGAAGAGGGACTGGAGCTCGTCCGGCATCACGGGTAGGTGTTGATGCACAAGCTCGACGTGGCCGTCGCCACCCAGGGTGAGCACCAGGTTGCGCTCGCCCCAGTGGGGGTCCGGGCCGGGGTAGTCATCGCGGGTGTGACCGCCTCGAGACTCCTTGCGCTCCAACGCGGCCATGGCGATGCACTCCGCCACGATCAGCATGTTTCTCAGGTCCAGGGCGAGGTGCCAGCCCGGGTTGTACTGGCGATGCCCCTGGACCGACAGCCGGGTGGCGCGTTCGCGCAAGGACTGGATCTCCGCAAGCGACTCGACCAGCTCGTCGGCCTGCCGGATGATGCCCACCAGCCGCTGCATGACGTCTTGAAGGTCATGCTGGATCGTGTACGGGTTCTCCTCGCCCTCGTCTGAGAACGGCGCGAGCGCCCGCTCGGCGGCCTGCATGACGTGCTCATCGCTCACCACAGGGCGTGACGAGCCGATCCGCCCGGCCGCGTAGGCCGCGTTCAGTCCGGCGCGACGGCCGAAGACGAGCAGATCCGACAGCGAGTTGCCACCGAGCCGGTTGGACCCGTGCATGCCACCGGCCACCTCACCGACGGCGTACAGCCCGTCGACGATGCTCTTGCCGGTGTCGGCGTCGACCTCGACTCCGCCCATGACGTAGTGGCAGGTCGGGCCGATCTCCATCGGCTCGGCCGTGATGTCGACGTCTGCGAGCTCCTTGAACTGGTGGTACATCGAGGGCAACCGGCGCTGGATGAACTCGGCGCTGCGCCGCGACGCGATGTCGAGGAAGACGCCGCCGTGCGGGGACCCTCGCCCCGCCTTGATCTCGGAGTTGATCGCGCGCGCGACCTCGTCTCGTGGCAGCAGCTCGGGGGGCCGGCGGTTGTTGGCCTTGTCGTCGTACCAGCCATCGGCCTCCTCCTCGGTGTCGGCCGTCTCCGCCTTGAAGTACTCCGGGATGTAGTCGAACATGAAGCGCTTGCCCTCGGAGTTGCGCAGCACCCCGCCGTCGCCGCGCACCGACTCGGTGACCAGGAGGCCGCGCACCGACGGAGGCCAGACCATCCCGGTCGGGTGGAACTGCACGAACTCCATGTTGATCAGCGATGCGCCAGCACGCAGGGCCAGCGCGTGTCCGTCTCCGGTGTACTCCCAGGAGTTGCTCGTGACCTGGTAGGACTTGCCGATGCCGCCGGTGGCCAAGATGATGCTCGGCGTCTTGAAGACGATGAAGCGGCCGGACTCTCGCCAATAGGCGAGGGCACCGCTGATCCGGCCGTCCTGCTTGAAGATCTCGCTGACCGTGCACTCCATGAACACGTCGATGCCGAGCGCGACGGCGCGCTGCTGAAGGGTGCGGATCATCTCCAGACCGGTACGGTCGCCGACGTGTGCGAGCCGGGCGTAGCGGTGGCCGCCGAAGTCGCGCTGGGAGATCAGACCGTCGGCGGTCCGGTCGAACAGCGCCCCCCACTCCTCCAGCTCGAGCACCCGCTCCGGGGCCTCTTGGGCATGCAGCTGGGCCATCCGCCAGTTGTTGAGCATCTTGCCGCCGCGCATGGTGTCGCGGAAGTGCACCCTCCAGTTGTCGGCGGGCCACAGGTTGCCCATGGCGGCGGCGATGCCGCCTTCGGCCATCACGGTGTGCGCCTTGCCTAGCAGGGATTTGCAGACGATGGCCGTGCGGGCTCCGGCGTCGTGCGCCGCGATGGCGGCGCGCAGTCCGGCCCCGCCGGCGCCGATCACCACGACGTCATACGTGTGCCCCTCGAAGCCGTGCGGCTCCGAGGGCGAGTCGCTGCTCAAGACGTTGCCCGTCATGGGATGGCGTTCGGGGTTGCGCTCGTTCGGTGTGCTCGTCATCAGAAGAACCTCGGGTCGTCGAAGGCGCCGGTGGCCAACAGGTAGACGTACAGGTCGGCGAACGCCACGGAGAATAGCGACAGCCAGGCGAACTGCGCGTGCTTGGCGTTCAGCTTCGAGACCGCGGTCCACGCCCGGTAGCGGATCGGGTGCTTGGAGAAGTGGCGGAGGCGGCCGCCGACGGCGTGCCGGCACGAGTGACAGCCGAGGGTGTAGAGCCAGATCAACACGATGTTGACCAGGAAGATCAGGGTGCCGAGGCCCATGTGGCCCCACTCGTGGTCGGCATTGCGAAACGAGATCACCGTGTCATAGGTCAAGATGAGCGAGACCAGCATGGCGGCGTACCAGAAGTAGCGATGGATGTTCTGCAGGATCAGCGGCAGCCGCGTCTCACCCGTGTACGCGCCGTGCGGCTCGGCGACCACGCACGCCGGCGGCGAGAGCCAGAACGCCCGGTAGTAGGCCTTGCGGTAGTAGTAGCAGGTGAGCCGGAAACCGAGCGGGAAGATCAAGATGATCAGGGCAGGTGACAGGTCCCACCAGGAGAAAGGCTGTCCGAAGTCCGACGACCCGGCGACACACCCACTTGTCAAGCACGGCGAGTAGAGCGGGGAGAGGTAGGGGGAGGCGTAGTAGTTGGCGCCCTCGAACGCACGCCATGACGCGTAGACCACGAAGGCCGCGAAGACCACGAACGTCGTCAGTGGCGGCACCCACCAGCGGTCGCCGCGTAGCGTCTTGCCCTTGACTCGGGCGCGGCCGGGTCCCATCACTCCAGTCGACATCAATACTTCCCTTGGTAGAGAGCAGTCATCCGTAGAGCAGGCTCGCACAGGCTAGGCCCGCCCCCAGCATGGCCAGGCAGCGGGGCTGCTTGCTCGTGATCCGTTCCATGGCGTGGTCAACTGCGAGTATTCGCAAGTCTGTCGCGAAATCGTCCGACGGGGAAGTCGCGCCGACGTGACACCGCACACGCCGAGCCGGCTCCTGGACGTCAGGCGACGAGTCGCCGAGGCGGTCCGTTCGGTCGGCGCTGTGCGAGGCTGCCGGTTGTGACGAGAGAGGTGGCAGCCGCCGCGATCGTGGTGGCTGGGCGGGTGCTTGCCGCACGCCGAACAGGTCCCGCCGACGTCGAAGGCGGCTGGGAGCTGCCTGGCGGCAAGATCGACGCCGGTGAGACGCCCGCCGAGGCGGTCGTGCGGGAGGTGCATGAGGAGCTCGGCTGCGAGGTCGCGGTGCTACACGCGCTCACGGGCCGCGCGGCGATCAAGGCCGACTACGAGCTGACCGTCCACGTGGCCCGGCTGCTTTCCGGCGAACCCGTTCCCCACGAGCACGATGCGCTGCGGTGGCTGGCGTCCGAAGAGCTCGACGGCGTCGACTGGCTGCCGTCCGACCGGCCCTTCCTCGACGAGCTGCGATCGATGCTCGACCAGGGCGAGCGGCTCGAGGGCGGCAACGTCGGTGGCGCGGTGCGGATCGGCCGAACGGTACGCCGTACGACGGGTCCGTGGACACCGGCCGTACATGCCCTGCTGGACCACGTCCGGGCGGCCGGGCTGCAGGACGTGCCGCGAGTGATCGGCGTGGACAGCCGGGGGCGCGAGGCGCTCAGCTACCTGCCAGGTCGAGTCATCGAGCACCCCGAGGTGGCCTCGGACGAGCTGTTGTCCGAGGCGATGGGGTGGCTGCGCAGCTTCCACGAGGTCGCCGCGGACTTCGACCATCCGGGGCCCTGGCGAAACGGTTCCGGCCCCCGCCGCCCCGACCAGATCATGTGCCACCACGACTTCGCGCCCTACAACGTGGCCGTGAGCTCGGCCGCGAACGGCGAACGGGTCGTGGGTGTCTTCGACTGGGATCTTGCCTCCCCAGGGACCAGGCTGGAGGACCTTGCGTTCGCGGCGTGGAACTGGGTGCCGCTGCACCAGCCCCTCGCCGCCGGGCTCTCAGCGAGGCGGCTGAGCATCATGGCCGCCGGCTACGGCGGCAGGCTGCGACCCGGTGACATCCTCGACGAGGTCGTGAGCCGCATCGAGCGGTCGATCGCCGTGATCGGCGCCGGGCAGGCGGCGGGTGACTCGGGCATGCTCAACCTGGCCAGAGTCGGCGAGCCGGCGCGCACAGCTCACGCCCTCGACGACCTGCGCCGCCGCCTCCCCGCGATAGGCAGTGCCCTGCTCGGCTGACGGACAAGCTGCCTTGTAACGCCCGAAAGTAGGACGCAGGCAAGGGCGGGTCTTCGGCCCCCGCGCTCGCAGTCGGGCCGTACGCTGGGCGGCGTGACAGCAGACCAGCTGCCTGACCGGCGCATCCTTCTCGTTCACGCCCATCCCGATGACGAGTCCATCGGAAACGGCGCCACCATGGCGAAGTACGCCGCCGAGGGTGCCCTCGTCACGCTTGTCACCTCGACGCTCGGCGAGCAGGGGGAGGTGCTCGTGGATTCGCTCGCCTACCTTGCGGCAGACCGGGACGACCAGCTCGGCCGGCACCGGATCGGCGAGCTCGACGAGGCGATGACAGAGCTCGGAGTGACCGACTACCGCTTCCTGGGCGGGCCCGGCCGTTTTCGCGACACGGGCATGGCCACGGACGACCAGGGCCGCGCTATCGCGCCCCCCGAGATCAGAAGCGATAGCTACTGGGCCGCCGACCTCACCGTCGCCGCGGACTACCTCGTCGACGTCATCCGTGAGGTCCGGCCGCAGGTGCTCGTCACCTACGACCAGAACGGTGGCTACGGCCACCCCGACCACATCCAGGCGCACCGCGTCGCGATGTATGCCAGTGTGCTGGCCGCGGCTCCGTCATACCGCACCGATCTGGGGGACGCCTGGGACATCCCGAAGATCTACTGGAACGCGATGTCGGAGAAGCGGATGCGTGAGGGGCTGCGCCGGCTGCGCGAAAGCGGCGACACCACCATGTTCGAAGGGATGGACCCCGACGGTCCGATGCCGGAGTTCGTCGTCGCCGACGAGCTGATCACCAGTGAGATCGACGGCCGTGAGTTCGTTGAGCGAAAGATGGCCGCGATGGCTGCCCATGCCACCCAGATCGCGCTCGACGGTCCTTTCTTCGCCCTGTCCAACCAGCAGGGCAACGAGGTCTGGGCGATGGAGTTCTACCGGCTCGTCAAAGGAATCCGAGGCGTCGGGTCCGGACCGGACGGCCGCGAGACCGACCTGTTCGCTGGCGTGGCCTGAGCCGGTGACCTCGGTGCGCTCCGTCGACCTACCTACCGTTCTGCTGGCGGTCTGCGTCGGAGTGGGTGCAGCGATAGTCGGCTTCGGTGCCGTGTTCGTATCCCGGATCGAGTGGAGACCTGGGGCTGTGGTGGTCCCCTGGGGTCTCGTCCTGTCGGTGGGGGGATCCGCCTCGGTGGTGCTGCTCGCCAGGTCGGTAGGCCGGGGGCTCGGCTTCGTCGCTGCGGGCGGCTGGGTGGTGGGTGTCGGTGTGCTGCTCCTGCGTGCCCCGGATGGCAGCTATCTCCTCCGACAGGACAACCTCACGTGGGGTTTCCTGCTGGCTGCCACGGTTGCGGTCATCGGGTCCGCCAGCTGGGGAAGCGCCGAGACATGAGCCGCAGGGACGTCACCGCGCGGACAGGCGCCCGACGGGCCGTCGGCATACAGGTGGGCGCCCAAGCCGTGAGGCCTGCGCGATGAGGCTGTGGCCGCGCAAGAAGGTCTACGTCGACCAGCTGCCGAGGACCCACGATCTGCGCTTCGGTGCGCTCTTCGTAGTGCTCGTCGTGGCGCTGCTCGGCGGCGTGTACGCCGTCGGCTTCTTCGTGGCGGGTGACCGCCTCCCGCCGGGTACGTCCGTCGCCGGCGTGGACGTCGGAGGCATGCGCACGGGCGAGGCGCGCAACGCGCTGCAGGACAAGCTGATCCCGAGACTCTCGCAGCCCATCCGGGCCGAGGCGCTCGGCCACACATTCACCATCGACCCGCAGCGCGCCGGGCTGACCTTCGACCTCGACGCCACGATCCATGCTGGACTGGGCGGCGAGCGGTGGGACCCGCGCCACATGCTGCGCGTCGTGATGGGCGGTGACCCGCTGGCACCGGTCGTCGACGTCAACCATGCCGAGCTGACTTCGAGCCTTCGCCGCATCGCCAGCCGGGTCGAGCGGCGTCCTGTCGACGCCACGGTCACCTTTCCCTCAGGGCAGCCAGTGGCCACGAGCGGACAACCTGGGCTCGCCCTCGACTACGGTGATGCGGGGGAGCGGCTGAAGGAGGCCTTGCTCAACGGAGACGGCGCGATCACGCTCCCGGTCGGCAACGTCGAGCCCGACATCACATCGACAGAGGCCGCCAGCTTCGTCGCCGAAGTGGCACGGCCCGCGGTCACTCGGCCGGTTCGCATCCGCGTCGCCGACCTCGTCTTGACCGTCCAGCCACGCCAGTTCGCTTCTGCGTTGCGGGCCAGGGCGCAGCACGGCATGCTTCTGCTCGACGTCGACGCCGCTCTGCTCCAACGACGCACCCGCGGACTCATCGCGTCGCTTCCACACGACCCGATCAGCGCGAGGGTCGTTTTCCGCAACGGCCGTCCGAGGGTCCAGCCGAGCCGCAGCGGTGTCACTGTCACCCAGCAGGACTGGGCTGACGCCCTGCTCACGGCGCTGCGCCGCGGCGGCGACCCACCCCGAGCGACGGCGAAGGCGATGGCAGACAACCCGCCGCTGACGACGAGCGATGTCAGGCAGCTGGGAATCAGGGAGCGCATCGCCAGCTCGGACCTACCCGTGGCCGTGTCCATCAACCCGAAGGCGGTGGCAAGGGTCGCCGCGCGGCTAGACGGTGCGCTGGTCCGGCCAGGGGCTGTGTTCAGCTTCCTGGATCGCGCTGGCGCCCGGGACCCCGGTGCCGCGTCGGTGGTGGCCAGTGCGACATACGCCGCGGCCTTCAAAGCCGGAATGGGCGACCTCGTCCGCACCGACGGCCGCGTCTTCACCCACGGTTCCCTGCCCGGGCTCGACGCCTCGGTCGCGGCCCCGGACACCGACCTGCAGTGGCGCAACGGGACCCCCTACGGTGTCTACGTCCGCACCCGGGTTGCCGACGGCGGCGCGGCCGGCCCCGACGTGGTGCACGTGCAGCTGTGGAGCACCCCCTTCCTGACCGTTCGGACACACTCGTCGAGGCGCCACGACGTCGTCCCGCAGGCGGTTCATCGAGTCACCGACCGTTCGTGCCGCCGCCGGCACGGCACGCCCGGCTTTACCTTCAACGTCACACGAATATTCGTGCGCGGAGGTGAGCGCCGGCGGGTCGAGACGTCCCACAGCAGCTATGCGCCGGTCGACGCTATTGTCTGCGTTCGGCGGCGCCGCTGAGTCGGGTTCAGCGGGGAGGACGCAGGTAGCGGTAGGTGTGATGGGTGACAAAGCCGTAGCGCGCGTACAACGCGACCGCGGCAGCGTTGTCCGGCAGCACCTGGAGGTATGCCGAGAGCGCGCCCCGCGACGCGGCCCACTCGAGGAGCGCCTCGACGATCGCGCTGCCTAAGCCGCCCCGGCGGCGTTGCGGATCGACCTCAACGGCATAGATGCCCACCCAGTCGCCTGTCACGACCGCGCGCCCGATGGCGTAGGCGGCGGACCCGATCTGAGCGAACGCCACCGTCTCGCCGCTCCCCAGCACGGCTCGCACCACCCTCGCGTCCACGCCCGAGGCTCGTCCGTAGCGGTTGAGCCAAGGTGTCGTCAGTGACTCACGGATCTCGACCTCCTCCACCTCGCTACCGGAGGCGACCCGGCGAGCCTGTGCGACTGATGCCACCTGCACGAGTGCATCGGGCTGGTGCTCACGGGCCCGGATCCAGCCGACTGCCTCCAGCTCGGCCAACCAGTCCGAGCCGACGACGGTCTGCGCGAGCACCGGCAGATCGTGTCGGGCGTAGAAGGTGGACACCCGATCCAGCGCTGCCTCGAGCGGCAGACCGGGGTCACCGGCCACGAGGACGGAATTGGCCCGACCGGTGAAGCCCGCGCCGGCGCGCAGTACCCACGCGCCGAGACGGTCGCGCTGTGGTGCCTGCCACCCGGCTTCGCAGATCTGCTGGAGGTCCGCGGCCGGGACGCGCTGGCGGATCGAGCCACGCGGCGGCACCGGCTTGGCGGTCACGACGTCGGCTTGGCGGATACGGAAGAGCTGCCCGTCTGCGCGGCGCACAGCGATCTCGAGCTGCGACCACGACTCCAGCTGGCCGAGGACGTCGCTCATCGCGGGGCCGCCGCTGGGTCCGGTCTGACCACGCAGCACCGTGCGCACCACCACGCGCTGGCCGACCAGGCCTGGATGCAACGCCATCGGGCTCCCGTCAGCTGGACCCTGAGTTCGAGGAAAGGGACCGGCCGTAGATACTAGTGGGGTGCATCGTCGCCCGCGGGTGACGTACCCCTGATCGAGGAGGACGAAGGTGACCTACGTCATCGCGCAGCCGTGTGTGGACCTGAAGGACCGCGCCTGCGTCGACGAGTGTCCTGTCGACTGCATCTACGAGGGCAAGCGGATGCTGTATATCCATCCCGACGAGTGCGTCGACTGCGGAGCCTGCGAGCCGGTCTGTCCCGTCGAGGCGATCTTCTACGAAGACGACACGCCCGAGAAGTGGAAGGACTACTACGCCGCCAACGTCGAGTTCTTCGATGACCTGGGCTCACCGGGTGGTGCCGCCAAGCTCGGCGTGATCGACAAGGACCACCCCACCGTTGCGGCTCTTCCGCCGCAGAGCCACGACGAGTGAGCCCCCACCTACGACGTGGACTCCCGGGCCGCCGCCGCGCCGCCTGACCCGCCCGAGTCGGCGGCGCAGTCTGGTTCTGCCGACACCTCATGGGCGCCGCCGGGGCACCGGGATGGTGCCTCATCGCTCGCCCCGCCGCATCTGCCGGAGTTCCCCTGGGACCGGCTTCGCACGCTCAAGGAGCGGGCGTCCGCGCATCGCGACGGCCTGGTCGACCTGTCCGTCGGCACCCCCGTCGACCCGACCCCACGCGTCATCCAAGAGGCACTGCGTGACGCGGCGGACTCGCCCGGCTACCCCACCGTTTGGGGGACGCCTGAGCTCAGACGCGCGATCCGGGACTACCTGCGGCGCCGGTGTGGCTCGGTCGAGCTGGACGACGACTGCGTGCTGCCCACGCTGGGTTCGAAGGAGCTCGTCGCGGCACTGCCCGCCCAGCTGGGCGTGGGTCCGGGCCACACCGTGCTCGTCCCCGAGATTGCCTATCCGACGTACGCCGTCGGGGCACTGCTCGCCGGAGCCGACTACCTCGCCAGCGACTCCACCTTGTCGGTAGGTCCGCGACAGGTGCCGCTGGTCTGGCTCAACTCACCGGGCAATCCCACCGGCCGCGTGCTGCCCGTGGAGCACCTGCGCAAGGTGCTGACGTGGGCCCGCGAACGTGGTGCCGTCGTCGCCTCAGACGAGTGCTACCTCGAGTCGGCCTGGGAGACCGAACCGGTGTCGCTGCTCGACCCAGCCGTCAACGAAGGCTCGCTGGACTCCGTGCTTGCGGTGCACTCGCTGTCGAAGCGCTCGAACGTCGCGGGCTATCGGGCGGCGTTCATCGCCGGCGACCCGACCATCGTCACCGGGCTGCGGGAGATCCGCAAGCACGCCGGGGCGATGGTTCCTGGTCCCGTGCAGCACGCCATGCGGGCCGCGCTCGACGACGACGCTCACATCGAGGAGCAGCGCCAGCGCTACCTCGAGCGTCGAGGTCTGCTCCGCCGCGCACTCGAGCGAGCGGGTTTCCGGATCGACCACTCCGAGGCCTCGCTCTACCTCTGGGCTACGCGCGGTGAGCCCTGCATGGACACCGTCGGCTGGTTCGCCGAGCGGGGGGTCCTCGTCGCGCCCGGCGACTTCTACGGCCCGACCGGGGCGGCGCACGTGCGGGTCGCGTTCACCGCGACCGACGAGCGCATCCACTCCGCCGCCCGCCGCCTCACCTGACCTCTCGGCAGGAGCGCGGAGCCCTAGGCGACGTCGACGTGGACGTGGTCGCGGTGCTCGAGGACGGCAAGCGTAGACGCGCTGGCGCCAGCAGTGCCTTGGGGTGGGACGTAGGGGCGCCAGCCTTCCTGCGACCTGTTGCCCGCCGACCAGATGCGGCCGTCGAAGATCACGTGCGAGATCGTCAGTCGGCGGGCGTTCGCGACGAGGTACTGTGCCACTACCCATCCCCGTCGCACGTTCTCAGCGCTGACGGGCCGGAAGAAGATATCGATCGCGCGGCCCTCGTAGTGGGCCGAGCCCCGCATATGTCCTGCCGTGACACCGCCCGGCGCGAACCCTCCGAGTGGCAGGTCGCCGAACGCCGCGGCGAGGTCCGCGCGCACGGCGTCAGCCCGACGGGTCAGACCGCCGGGCTGCTCCTGCTGAGCGGAGACATCTGGTGCGTGGACGACGCACGTGAACGCCGCATCGCTGTAGCCCGACATGGCGCTGGCGACCGCGCGGCCATCGGCCTCGTGGTCGGCGTACGCCTGCGGAAACCCGGATCTCTGCACCTGCTGGGCGGCGTCGGTGATCTGCATGTCCTGGTAGCCGTCCACCTTGACCAATGCGTCGTAGAACGCGTTGGCCGCGTAAAAGGGGTCCATGACCTGCTTGGCGGTACCCCAGCCCTGGCTGGGCCGCTGCTGGAACAGGCCGAGGGAGTCCCGGTCTCCCTCATGAAGGTTCTCGAGCTTCGACTCTTGATATGCCGTCGTGATCGCGATCGTGAGAGCACGTGCCGGCAGGCCCCGCCGTTCGGCCACGGCAGCGATGATCGAGGTGTTCTCCGCCTGGCTCGTGGAGAGTGCGACCACGTGTCCGCCGACCGTGGCGCTGCACCCTTCGGGGTCTGGCAGCGGACCCAAACCGGCATTCAGGGCGGCATACACACCTACCGACGCCGCTGCGATCGCGGCGACTCCGAGCGCAACGGTAACGCGACCCCTAGCCATGCTCTTCAGACATTGCTGTGAAGGGCGGCGTTGAGCGCGATGCCCTCGCTGGTGCGTCGCACCGCCTCGATGCCGCCGGTGAGGCTGTTCTGCCAGAACAGCCAGCCGGACTGGCCGGAGAGCTCGCGCGCCTTGACGACGGAACCGTCCGGCAACGTCAGCTTGGTACCCGCTGTCACATAGCACCCGGCGGCCACGACGCAGTCGTCGCCGAGCGAGATGCCGAGGCCGGCGTTGGCACCCAGCAGGCAGCGCTCACCGATGGACACGACCTGCCTGCCACCGCCCGACAGCGTGCCCATGACCGAGGCGCCGCCGCCCACGTCGGAGCCCTCGCCGACCACGACGCCCGCAGAAACGCGGCCCTCGATCATCGACGAACCGAGGGTCCCGGCATTGAAGTTGACGAAGCCTTCGTGCATGACTGTGGTGCCGGGGGCGAGGTGGGCGCCAAGGCGGACCCGGTCGCCGTCGCTGATCCGCACGCCGGTGGGGACGACGTAGTCGAGCATGCGGGGGAACTTGTCGACGCCGTACACCTGGAGGTCTTTGCCTGCCTCACGGGCCCGGAGCCGGGTGTGCTCGAACCCTTCGACGGAACATGGACCGAGCGTGGTCCAGACGACGTTCGTGAGCAGACCGAAGACGCCGTCGAGATTCTGACCGTGGGGCCGCACGAGGCGGTGGCTGAGCAGGTGCAGCCGAAGCCAGACGTCGATCGGGTCTTGTGGAGGAGCCGACAGGTCGTCGATGACGACGTGACGGACCGTGCCTGTGACCTCGCGAATGTCGTCGTGACCCTCGAGGGAGGCGAGGATCGACGGGGTATGCCAGTCACCGTCCGGAGCGGTGCCGAGGGCCGGCTCGGGAAACCACACGTCGAGCACAGCGCCGCCCGCGTCAAGGCTCGCGAGACCGAAACCCCAGGCCGAGTTCGCTGTCTGCGTCACCCCACCACGGTACCGACCTCGAAACCCGCGGCCGCCGAGCAGGGCAGGAGCAGCCTGGCGCCGAGCCGGCACCGGGCCACCCGGCGGGCGCGGCTGACACAATGACCGCCATGCCCGCCCTCGATCTGAACGCTGACGTCGTCAGCCTTACTGCCGCCCTGGTCGACATCGAGTCGGTGAGCGGCAACGAGGAGCCGATCACCGACGCCATTGAGGAGGTGCTGTCGTCGGTCGGCTGGCTGGAGCTGTGGCGCCACCAGAATTCGCTCGTCGCGCGCACCACGCACGGCCATGGCGAACGCGTGGTGATCGCAGGGCATGTCGACACGGTTCCGCTCAACGACAACCTGCCCTCCCGTATCGACGGCGACCATCTGCACGGCCTCGGGTCGTGTGACATGAAGGGAGGTGTCGCGGTGGCGCTCATCCTCGCGTCGTCGCTGGCCGAGCCGCGGCGTGACGTCACCTATGTCTTCTACGAGGCGGAGGAGGTCGAGGCGGCGCGCAACGGCCTGTCGCTCATCGCGACGGAGCGTCCGGAGATGCTGGCAGCGGACTTCGCCGTACTCATGGAGCCTTCCAACGCGGTCGTCGAGGCCGGCTGCCAAGGCACCCTGCAGGTCGACATCTTGACGACCGGTGCGCGCGCACACAGCGCCCGGTCGTGGAAGGGCACGAACGCCATCCACGCCGCCGCCGACGTGATGACGCGGTTGACGGCGTACCAGCCGCGCGAACCCGTCATCGACGGGCTCCGCTACCACGAGGGCCTCAACGCGGTCGGCATCAGCGGCGGAGTGGCCGCAAACGTCGTCCCCGACGGATGCACGGTGAGCGTCAACTACAGGTTCGCCCCCGATCGCGGGGTGGAGGAGGCGGAGGAGCACGTCCGGGCGGTGTTCGAGGGATACGACGTCGTGGTCCGCGATTCCGCGCCGGGTGCGCTGCCCGGCCTGGAGCGGCCGGCCGCCGCTGCCTTCCTCGGTGCGGTCGGCGGCACGGCGAACCCGAAGTTCGGCTGGACCGACGTCTCTCGTTTCAGCGCGTTGGGCGTCCCGGCCGTCAACTTCGGGCCGGGCGACCCCGAACTGGCGCACACGCGGGCCGAGCGGGTCCCGGTCGGACAGCTTCACTCGTGCCTGGAGCAGATGAGCGCATGGCTGTCCTGAGGGCGGCGACTGTCCGGGTGGTGTCCGGAGCCGCTCGTTGCGGCCCAGGGCGGCACGGCGGTCGCTAAGTTGGGATCCATGACTGACGGGAATCCGCCCAAACCGACGGAGCGACGGCACGGCCCGGTCATCATGCGTCGCGGCCAGGTGTCGTCCTCGACCACTGACCAACGGCTGCTGGACTCCGGTGGACCCACCGACTGGGTGCACACCGACACCTGGCGGGTGATGCGAATTCAGGCTGAGTTTGTCGAGGGGTTCGGGTCGCTCGCCGAACTGGGGCCGGCCATCTCCGTCTTCGGATCTGCCCGCAGCCGGCCCGCCGACCGCGACTACGACCAGGGCGTCGCGCTCGGCCGGGCGTTGGCGCGGGCCGGCTTTGCGGTGATCACCGGGGGCGGTCCCGGCGCCATGGAGGCCGCGAACATGGGAGCCTCCCAGGCTGGAGGTGTGTCGGTCGGGCTGGGCATCGAGCTGCCCTTCGAGTCAGGTCTCAACGAGTGGGTCGACATCGGGATCAACTTCCGCTACTTCTTCGCCCGCAAGACCATGTTCGTGAAGTATGCGCAGGGGTTCGTCTCCCTTCCGGGCGGGTTCGGCACGTTCGACGAGATCTTCGAGGCGGTGACGCTGGTGCAGACGCAGAAGGTGACGTCGTTCCCGATCGTCTTGGTGGGGACCGACTACTGGGGCGGTCTGCTCGGCTGGATGCGGGATGTGGTGTTTGCCGACGGCAAGATCAACGACAAGGACCTCAACCTGCTCCAGGTGACCGACGATGTCGACGAGGCGGTGTCCATCATGGTCGAGGCGCAGAGCGAACGCGGCCTCGCGGCCGGGTCCGGGCAGAGCCCCGTCGAACCGCATACGCCCGAGTGATAACTGCGACGGCGCCAAGAGAGCCGCCCGCGACGGGGCCAGGTCACGCCAGCAAGGCATGAGCGCGGAGCGCCTTGCCCCCGCGCTTGGCGGAGTGGGAGGGATTGCACATGGCAGCTACCCCATCCGCCTGGCGGATCTGCCATGTGAACACTGCACATTCCTTGTGAACATGGCAAACACAGCCGGCGGGGAGGGTCAGGGGAGGCCGCGAAGCGCCGAGGCGGGCAGCCGGGTGCCTTGGATCGAGGCGACCATGTCGAGCACCTGGCGGGTCGCCGCGACCTCATGAGCCCGGAAGACGCGGGCGCCCAGCCAGGCCGAGACTGCAGTGGCGGCCAGCGTGCCGTTGCCGCGCTGGTCGACAGGCAGGTCGAGCGTTTCGCCGATGAAGTCCTTGTTGGACAAGGCGACCAGCACAGGCCAGCCGGTGGCCACCAGCCGGTCGAGCCGGCGGGTCAGCTCCAGCGAATGGTAGGTGTTCTTGCCGAAGTCGTGAGTCGGGTCGATCAGGATCGCGTCGGGCCGCACGCCGAGCTCCACGGCCCGATCCGCCGCCGCTGTCACGGTGTCGATCACGTGGGCCACCACGTCGTCGTACTCGGGTCGGCGCGGCTGCGTCCTCGGTGCCAGCCCGCCGGTGTGGCTGCATACGAGACCGACGCCGAACTCAGCCGCCACCTCGGCCACCTCGGGGTCGGCGCCCGCCCAGGCGTCGTTGAGCAGGTCCGCCCCACGGTGGCACAGCTCGCGCGCCACGGCGGCCCGCCAGGTGTCCACGCTGATGACGAGGTCGGGATAGGCCGCTCTGACGGTGTCGACGAAGTCGGCGGTACGCCGTAGCTCCTCCGTGATCCCGACGTCGTCGCCCGCCCCGGCCTTGACGCCGCCGATGTCGACAATGTCCGCGCCCTCGTCGACCACCTGGCGCACTCGGTCGAGCGCAGCCTCGGTGCGGTAGGTCGCTCCCGCGTCGTAGAACGAGTCCGGGGTGCGGTTCACGATGGCCATGACCGCCGTGGTTTCAGCCGCGAAGGCGCGCCCGCCCAGCATCAGTGCCACGGCTGCTCCTCACCCGATCGCGGCTGTCCGCGCCTCAAGCGTGGCACGATCGACCGTGTGATGTGGGTTTGGGTCGTGCTCATCGTGGTGTTGATCGGTGCCGTTGCGGTGGTCGCGTCGGGGCGCGGGGGCGCGTTGGCCGAGGTGTACGACGACCGGCCGGACAGCACCATGCCGGCCGGTCGTCCCTTGACGGCCGACGACTTGCGGGAGATGCGATTCAGCACGGCGGTACGCGGATACCGGATGGACGAGGTTGACGCCCTCCTCGCCAGGCTGCAGGTCGACCTGCTGGCGCGCGAGCGCCGGGAGCCACCGTCGGATGCCGAGCCGGGCGAGTCGTCCGGTCCGGTGTCCTCGCCGACAGAGGCTTCGTCGACGGATGCACTCGCCGGGGCTGAGCCGCCCTCCGATGACTCCCCGACGGACGAGCCGCCGACCGGCGCCCCTTCCACCGATGAGCCGCCGACCGATGAGCCGCCGACCGAGGAGTCGCCGACCGAGGAGTCGCCGACCGCAGCACGCCCATCGGCCGGGGAGCCCATGACGGGTGAGCCCCCGACCAGTGAGCGAGCACCGTGACCCGCGGCGTGGTGCGAGGCGCCGACGGACACCCACGCTGCCCATGGGGGTTGTCGGCACCCGACTACGTCGCCTACCACGACGACGAGTGGGGTCGACCCGTCAAGGACGACGCCGGGCTCTTCGAGCGCCTCACGTTGGAGGCGTTCCAGTCCGGCTTGTCGTGGCTGACGATCCTGCGCAAGCGGGAGAACTTCCGTGCGGCCTTCGCCGGCTTCGACATCGCGCGCGTCGCCGCCTTCGACGACGCCGACCGTCAGCGGCTGCTGGCTGATGCGGGCATCGTGCGCAACCGCGCCAAGATCGACGCCGCGTTGGCCAACGCACGTGCAGCGCGCACACTGGATGCAGGGTTGGCGAAGGTGATCTGGTCCTTTGCCCCAGAGCCGGCACCGGCGCCGGTAACCCTCGACGACGTACCGGCGCAGACGCCGCAGTCCAAAGCCCTCTCGGCGGAACTGAAGCGGCTGGGTTTCGGCTTCGTCGGCCCGACGACGACGTACGCGCTGATGCAGGCCACCGGCCTCGTCAACGACCACCTTCGTGACTGCTGGGTACGTGATCGGGCAGCCGGTGGCACTGAACAGGAGGACCGATGAGACCTCTCCAGCTGTCGAGCGTAGGCACGATGCTGCTCGCCGCCCTCATCGCGACGGGCACGGCGTCCGACGTCGTGCCGGGCACCGCCGGCGCCCCCGACATCGACCCGGTGCCGATGGCGGCGAGGGTCACGGCGGTCACGCCTCCGCACTCGCCGGCAAGCCACTCGCCGGCGAGCCACTCGCCGGCCCTGGCCGCGAGTGTGCGAGCCCGTCCAGCGGTGCTCTCAGTCAGGGTGATCGGGCACTCCGTGCGCGGACATCCGATCCGGGCGTGGGAACTGGGCGATCGCCACGCCGACGTCACCGCTGTCGCGATCGCACGGATGCACGGCAACGAGGCCGCCGGCCAGACGGTGTTGGACACCCTTCGTGACGGTCACGCGCTGCACGGCATCCACCTGTGGGTCATCCCGCGTGACAATCCCGACGGGGTGCTCCGCGGCCAGCGCCAGAACGCCCGTGGGGTCGACCTCAACCGCAACTTCCCCAGGCGCTGGAAGCACCTGACGGGCTACTACGACTCGGGCCCGCGGCCGGCGTCTGAGCCCGAGACCCGCGGGCTGATGCGGTTCTTGAGCAGGGTCGATCCGACGTATGTCGTGTCGATCCACACGCCGCTCTATGGCCTGGACGTCAGGCGGGCCAAGAATGTGGCCTTCGCACGCCGGCTCGCCCAGGATCTCCGGCTGCCTGACAAGCAGTTGCGGTGCTCGGGACGCTGCCACGGCACGCTCTCCCAATGGTTCAACCACCGCTACGCCGGCGCCTGCGTCACTGTCGAGTTCGGTACGAGTCCCAGCTATCGCTACCTGCACGTACGGGTCCCGCGCGGCCTGGTCCGGGCGATGGGAGGCTCCCGCGGCTGAGGACGTGTGCCGCCGCCTCCGGTGGGTTCAAAGCTTGACGATGTAATCGTGCGGTCCCATCACGAGGCGAGGGCTGGCGCGTGGCCGAACCCACCGCAGCAGCCATCGCATGTCCGAGCGCGGCACCGCGACGCAGCCAGCCGTAAGCCCGTCTCCCATCACGTGCACGAAGATGCCACCGCCGCGCCGCGTGTCCGCTCGACGGCCGGCAACCCGCTGCCGCCGAGCCTTCGAGTAGTGCACCCGACCCGGAAGGTTGAAGCCGACGACAAGCGCGTAGCGGTACTGGTCGGTGTAGTCGTCGAGGTGTTCGGACTTGTCGGGACGCCAGTGCGTTCGCGGCGACCTGTGGCCCTGGTAGACGTTGTACGTCGCGGGGTCGCGCGGCTCGTACGGCCACCAGTCGTTGTGGTCCACGCGGCGGTAGCGCAGCCGGCTGCCGGGATCGCGCAGCCGCCCGAACGCGTAGGGCATGCTGAACCGGCCCGCCGGCGTCGTACCCGTGCTCTGCTTCCGCCGGGCGGCCACGACCCAGCCGTGGTAGCCAACGACGGCCTTGACGGGTCCGTGGGCCAGCGTCCAGCTACCGTCGGCGCTACGGTGCCAGGCCCTGAGCGTGGCGTTCGTCGACGAGAAGCGCGGGGCGCTGACGGTGACCAGCTGGCGCACACCCTCGGCCGCTCCGATCACCTCCGGCAATGTGCGGTGTGCCGTGGCGGCAGCCGGGACGGATGTGGAGACGGCTCCGGGCGCCTCGGCCAGGCCGGCGGCGCAAGCCAGCGCGACGAGCCCTCCCACGACGGCGAGGCTGGTCGGCTTCATCGTCGGCGGGCGATAGGGATGCTAAGTGGGCGGTCTGACTGTGGGCGCATCATCGACCCTCGAAGGTCGGCTTCTGCTTCGCGACGAACGACTGTACGGCGCCCAGGTGGTCGGCGGAGCCGCCGGTAAGCGCCATCATCTGGCTCTCGAAGGCCACCGCCTCCTTGAGCGGATGCGTGGCGGCGTAGGCGAGCGACCGCTTGACCGCAGCGAAGGCGAGTGTGGGGCCGGCGGCGAGCTCGGCCGCCTGCTCGGCTGCCTGGGTCGCGAGGTCGGCGGCAGGGACGACGGCCGTGACCAGCCCGATGGCGAGCGCTTCAACCGCGTCGACGGTCCGAGGCCTCAACAGCAGGTCCAGCGCCCTGGAGGGACCGACGAGACGTGGCAGCGTCCACGAAGAGCCGGTGTCGCACGACAGGGCGACACCGGTGAACGCGGTGTTGAAGCCGGCGGTGTCCGCGCTGATCCGCAGGTCACACGCCATCGCGAGCGAGAGGCCCGCCCCGGCGGCCACCCCGTTGATGGCGGCGATCACCGGCTTGTCCATGGTGGCGAGAGCGAGTGCGATCGGGCTGTAGTGCCGGTCGACCGTCGCCCACACCTCCTCCGGCGGCTTCGTGGTGATCAGCTCGATGTGCTCGCGGAGGTCCTGCCCGACGCAGAACGCGCGGCCCGCTCCGGTGACGACGACGCACCGGACCTCGACGTCCGCGCCTGCCTGCTGCACGGCGGCGAGAAGCGCTTCCTTCGCGGCGGTGTCGAGGCTGTTCATGGCAGCTGGCCGGTTCAGCGTGATGGTGGCGACGCCGCCACGGACGACGTACTGAACGGGCTCCATCGCGTCAGAGGTCACCGGTCCGGCGGGCGGGGCTGCACTCATGATGGATCTCCGTCTGCTCGCAAGCAGGCATCAACATATCTCCCGGCCCCGGGGAGCAGCCGACTCGCCTGGAAGTCGAAGAAGCGGGCGGCCTCGTCACCGGACCAGTCGTGCGGCAGGAGCTCGCGGGGGAGGCCTGGGTCGCTGAACAAGAATTTGCGCCACTCGTGCACGAGGCGGGTGCGCACCAGGAAGGCGTCCAGGTCGGACGGCGCCGGGCTGAGCCCCGCGACCATCTCCGTCGCCTCCTTCAGCCAGCGGGAGTAGGCGATCCCGAGTCCGTCGAGGTCCCAGGCGTCGGCCGCCAGGCGCGAGTCGTTCCCGTCGTAGTCCGCGATGAAGCTGCGCGCGCAGACGCCCTCGGTCTCGAGCAGTGAGGCGATTTCGCCCGACCTGCGTGGGCTGACCCAGGTGTCGTCGCGCAGGGCGGCATAGCCCAGGTAGCTCAGGCCGGTTCGGACTCGCTCCCGTCGCGCCCGGTCGGAGATCCGGTCCACGGCGAGGAGGTGCCAACGGTGGTCCCACTCCGCGAAACCGGTGCGGTAGATGCGGCTGGCAGCATCGCGCAGCCGCCGCTCCGCGCGGGGCGTCAAGCGGTATCCAGCGCCCCCGTCGAGCCGCACCGGGTCCAGCCACCGCTGCGCGACCATGCGCGAGATCGCCGTACGCACGGCCGGAGCGGCGATGCCGAGGGGCGCCATCATCTTCACGAGGGCGGCGACGGGGGCGGCGGCTCCTCGGGAGCGGAGGTGATCGCCGTACACGTCGAACAGGGCGGAGCGGGCATCCACATGGGCAGTCTGCCGCACCACTCCTGAGCTGGTGCGATAATGGTCTCAGGCAACTGATGCGCCACGGGCTTCTCGACCTCGGATAGGTGGAGCCGCGGACGCGCTCATGACGAAGGGATAGGTGCGCGCATGGCGGCGATGAAGCCGCGGACGGGTGACGGTCCGCTGGAGGTCACGAAGGAAGGGCGCGGACTGGTCATGCGCGTACCGCTCGAAGGCGGTGGCCGGCTGGTGGTCGAGCTCAACGCCGAAGAGGCCAAGGCGCTCGAGGTGGCGCTCAACGGCGTGACCACCTGAGCCCCAACCGACGAGGACCCCGGCGAGTGCAGCGGCACTGCTGGGGTCCTACTGTTTTCGCAATGTCTGCCGACGTGACTGCTCGAGCCCAGCCGCCGCCTCCCAGGATCGCCGAGGCCACGTCGTCGGCGATCGAGGCCGGGGCTCGCCTCGTCGCGGTCGGCTACACCGGATCGGAAGGCGACTACACGCTGGGCGCAGGCGGCGAAGCGGTCCTGGCACAGCTCAGCGTCGACGCGTTCGCCCTGCTCCATCGGGCGTCAGCCACCGGCAAGGGCGGCGAAGTGGTGACGCATGAGCTGCTCGGCGGCGGTCTCGTCGGCGACCGACTCGTCGAGGGCGTGCTGCTCGTAGGCCTGGGCACGGAGTCCCCGCGCGACTACCGCCGAGCCGGGGCCGCCATCACCCGCGCAGCCCGTGGGCGGGGTGGTGCAGCGACGCCGTTGGGCTCGCTCGCCGAGGACGACCAGCTCGCCGCGCTCGTGGAGGGGCTGGTCCTCGGGGGCTTCGCGTTCTCCCGGGCCGCACAGCCGGCCACCGCCCCACACAGCGGCTCCGACGGCTCCCAAGGCTCGGGTGGCTCCGACGCGGATGATTCCCGCGAGCCGCTCGTGCTGACGCTGAGCGACGTGCCGTCCTCGGAGCCTGGCGAAGGTGCCCGCCGGTCCCGCAAAGGTCGGTCGGCTCGTCCGGTCCGCTCGGCTCGCTCAGCGGTGGTCGAGGAGGCAGTCACGCGCGCTGGTGCATCCTGGCGCGCCCGATCGTTCGCATTGACCCCATCCAACGAGAAGGGGCCGGTCCAGCTCGAGGCGTGGTCCCGGGAGGCGGCGGCGGCCGCTGGGCTCGAGGTCGAGGTCTGGGATGACGAGCGGTTGGCGAAGGAGGGCTTCGGCGGCATCGTGGCGGTCGGCTCGGGCTCGGCCTACGCGTCGCGGTTCGTCCGCTTGGACTACGCACCGACGAGGGTCGGCCGTCGCGTCCCGCACATCGTGATCGTGGGGAAGGGCATCACCTTCGACACCGGTGGCATCTCGATCAAGCCGCGCGCCGCGATGGAAACCATGAAGCGCGACATGACCGGTGCCGGTGTCGTCATCGCGGTCATGGGCGCCCTGCGCGCACTCGATGTCCGAGTCAGGGTGACCGGACTCGTCGCGTCGGCGGAGAACGCCTTCGGCGCCGCGTCGATGCGCCCCGGCGACATCGTCACCCACTACGGCGGTCGCACGAGCGAGGTCGCCAATACCGACGCGGAGGGCCGGCTCGTGCTGGCCGACGCACTCGCGTATGCCGGCGAGCAGATCGCGGCCACGGCCGTGGTCGACGTGGCGACACTGACGGGTGCGGGCAAAGTGGCCCTCGGCACGTCGCTCGGGGCACTTTTTGCCAATGACGAGACGCTGGCTGAAGCGCTTTCCGCGGCGGGCACGCTGGCGGGCGAACCGGTGTGGCGGCTGCCGCTGAGCCAGGAGTACGAGCCGATGCTCGACAATACGTTCGCCGACGCGACCAATGCCGCCGGGGGGCCGGGCTCCATCACGGCCGCGCTGTTCCTCCAGCACTTCGCCCCCGATGTGCCCTGGGCGCACCTGGACATCGCCAGCGTGGGCGACTCACCCCGCGACGCCTTCGAGTACACCCGGGGCGCCACCGGTTTCGGCGCCCGCCTGCTGCTGCGATGGCTCGCTACGCTGTGATGGCCCGCCGGGCGGTGGGGTGGCACGGGTCGGCGGCCGAGCCGGTGGAGTCGCGGGTGTCTCAGCCGGGGTTCGATGGCTGAGCTCGCACACCCTTCCCGGCTCTTCCACCGCTCCTTCATCGAGGCGGCCGAGGAGATCGTGGTATCGGCCGACGATGACCACTACACCGGCCTCACGGTGATCCGGCCGATCGGGGACTTCCCCGGTGAGTCCTTCACGCTCGACGAGGTGCGGGAGCCGCGGACGTTCGCGGCGTACACCACCCGTCTCATCAACTCCGCGGACCCCCGCACGCCGCTGCCGGCGGGCATCGTCCACTCGACGCACGTGTGGTGGGTCGAGGGCGACAACTACCTCGGTCGCGCGTCGATCCGGCACAGCCTGACGCCGTGGCTACGCGAGTTCGGTGGTCACATCGGATACGTCGTGCGGCCCTCAGCCCGCCGCCGCGGCCATGCGACGCAGATGCTGGCCGCAGTCAAGCCCGTCGCTGCCAGGCTCGGTATCGATTCGGCGCTCGTCACGTGCGACGACACGAACGTGGCGTCTCGCCGTGTCATCGAGGCCAATGGCGGCGTGTTCGAGGACCAGCGTGGCGAGAAGCTGCGCTTCTGGATGCCGACGACGGCCTGAGCGTCCGGTGTCACGCCCGTCAGCGCTTGCTCGCCACCAGCAGGCCGTCGCCGACGGGAAGCAGGGCGCAGACGAGGGACTCGTGCTCGCTCACTGCGGCGAGGGTGGTGCGCACCGCGAGTGTGGACGCGTCCCGCGCCGACGGGTCGGCCACCTGGTCACGCCACAGCGCGTTGTCGAACGCGACCACGCCGCCCGGCCTGAGCAGGCGCAGAGCCTGCTCGAGGTACTGCGGGTACTCCTGCTTGTCACCGTCGCAGAACACGAGGTCGTAGTGTCCGTCGGTAAGCCTCGGCAACACCTCGAGCGCCGCACCCGGAATCAGGCGCACCCGCTGCGGCGCGATCCCCGCCTCGGCGAACGCGGTCTTCGCCAGCCGCTGGTGCTCGGTCTCGATGTCCACCGACGTGAGGACGCCGTCGGAGCGCATGCCGCGCATCAGCCAGACTCCCGAGATGCCGCATCCGGTGCCGATCTCGACGACGTTCCTCGCTTCGAGCAGGCTGGCCAGCAGGCGCAGCGCCGCGCCGCCGCCGGAGCTGATCGGGACCGCCGCCACCTCGGCCGCCCGGGCGCGGGCCCGGCTGAGCACGTCGTCCTCGACGACATAGTCCTCGGCGTAGGACCACGACGATGGCTTCAATCCGGTGGCGATGGCGGCCTCCTCGGTCTGGCCCCTGCCGGGACCGCGTGCAGGATCGCTGCTGAGCCTATCCGCTCACGCCCCCGAGCTTCGGCAGGCGCGTTCGACCCTTCACCGCCTCTCGAGGCCGCGGTGGCGTCCGTCCGCTGGCCGGGCTTGGGTGGTTGGCCATCTGTGCGGAACGCGGCGGCTGGAACTGGTCGATCGGCGTCTCGCATCGAACGGATCCAGGTCCCAGACTTCGCGGCGTGCGTACGGTAGAGGAATGGCCTGGATCCTGATTCTGCTCGTCGTCATCGCCGTGGTCGCCTACAAGTTCCGCGTACCGCTGCTCGCGAAGGTGCTCGGCCAGTCCGAGACCCGGGTGCAGCGCTCTCTGGACCGACGCAAGGACGACCCACGCCCGTAGGGACCCGGGTCAGGGCCGCGCTGGTGCTCATCGCAGTCGTGGGCACCTCCACGACACCCATCGCGTACCCTGAAAGGCAAGCGATCGGGGCTCGAGATGCCACCGACGTGGAGCGCTCGAGCGGCAAGCGCCTGCCTCAGGCCGTCGTGACGCTCGAGCCAAGCGCGGCAAGGAGGTGGACCGGCATGGACCGGCCTGCCGACCCGGGGGACTGGACCCCTCCGAGCTGGGACGAGATCGTGCGCCAGCACTCGGCCCGCGTCTTCCGGCTGGCCTACCGCCTGACCGGCAACCGCCATGACGCCGAGGATCTCACGCAGGAAGTCTTCGTCCGCGTCTTCCGGTCGCTGTCGTCCTACCAGCCGGGCACGTTCGAGGGCTGGCTGCACCGCATCACGACCAACCTCTTCCTCGACCAGGCGCGGCGACGTCAGCGGATCCGCTTCGACGCCCTGCCCGACGACTTCGGCGAGAAGCTGGCCGGGTCCCTGCCGCCGCCAGACCTCGAGTATGCGGACGAGATGTTCGACGCCGACATCGAGGCGGCGCTCGCAGAGCTGCAGCCGGACTTCCGGGTCGCCGTCGTGCTGTGTGACGTGGAAGGTCTGTCCTACGAGGAGATCTCGGCGGTCCTCGGCGTCAAGATCGGCACCGTACGATCACGCATCCACCGGGGCCGCTCGATGCTCCGCGCCGCCCTGACCCATCGGGCCCCGACCCTGAGCCGCAGCCGCTACGGAGGTGCCGTCGACGAAGCCGTTGTCGATCGAGGGGGCGCCGACGGCAGCGTCGCCGAGGCGGTCGACGGCGTCGCGGGCCGGGCTCAGGGCGGTGCCCCACTCGGGGGCCGCCGATGAGCCACCTGCATCATAAGGTCTCCGCGCTCATCGACGGCGAGCTGCGCGGCTCGTCGCGGCGTCGCGCCCTTGCCCACCTTCGCCGGTGCGTCGACTGCCAGCGAGAGATCGAGGAGACGCTCGCAGTCAAGCACCTGCTCGTCGGGCTGAGCGCGGCCGAGCCGTCTGCCGACCTGTTCGCGAGCCTCGACAGCGTGCACGTCCCGCCTCCGTCGGCACGCGGGAAGCCGTCGCGTGCGGCCGCCGTTGGCCGCCGGCTCATGGTTGGCGCCGGGACGATGTCGGTCGCGGTACTGTCCCTCGCGTACGTCGTCGGGGCACCCGACGAGGCGCCGGTGCCCCAGGTGGCGCCGCCGGTCGAGGAGTTCACCGCCGAGTTCACCAGCAGCACCGGCCTCGAACCGCTGTCCGATCCGGCCGTCGGGGGCCTCGACGGGTCGCTGCGACCGGTCGGCATCGTGCTCGCTGGCCCGCACCGTGGTCCGACCGGCGTCATCGCCGCCCCACGACTCCCGTTCGGCTCGAGCCTCGTCGCCGCCGCGGTAGGACCGGGCGACGAGCCTCGTGCAGTCCGGCTGCTGCACCGGGCCGTCACCGCACCGGGGCGGGTTGCCTATACCGGGACGCGACGGATCAGTGTGCTCGACGTCGGCCGCCCGAGTAGCGTCACCATCGACATCGGCCACTCGCCTCGGCAGGGAACCAGCTTCGAGGTCACTGACGGCAAGGGCGACCCGGCGGCCACGTTCGTGGCCGAGCACGAGGTGGCTGACTCCGACTTCAGCGGCAGACCGCTGGGCCTGCTTGTCGACGCATACGACATCGCAGTCGTCGGCACCCAGCAGGTCCTCGGCCGGGCCGCGACCGTGATCGGGACCAGCCACGACGGCGTACTCGCCGCCAAGTTCTGGGTCGACGACGCCACGGGCCTGCTTCTGCGGCGGGAGATCTACAACAGCGACGGCCGCGTCGTACGCTCGAGCGGCTTCACGACGCTGCGCGTGTCACGGGACGGCTTCATGCTTCACCTGCCGCCCGAGCTGGAGGCGCCGACCTCGACGAAGCTGCCGTCGCAGATCGCGCCGAGCCTCGACGACGCCGGCTGGACCTGTCCCGCCGTCCTCGACGGCGACTTCTCGCTGACGGTGCTGCGTCGGCTGCAGGTCCGCGGTGACGTGATGCATGCTGCCTACTCCGACGGACTGTCGACGCTCTCGGTGTTCGAGCAACGCGCGGTGCTCGACCCCTCCCGGCTGCAGGGGTTCAGCCCTCAAGACGTGGGCGGCGACGTCGCCTACGTCCGCTACGGCCTGCCGACCGTCGCGGTCTGGGAGTCGGCCGGTACGACGTACACCGTCGTGACGGATGCACCGCACGACACAGCGGCGGCCCTGATCGCCGCGCTTCCGCATGGCTCTGTGGCAGCTGACGGCGGCCTGTCGAGCCGGCTCGGCGTCGGACTCCAGCGAATCACCGCCTTCGCCAACCCGGTGGGCTGAGCGGCGGATCCCCGCACGAGCGTCCGCTTTGCTCGCGGGTGCGGCATGCTTGGGGTGAGACCAAGGAGCAACCCGTTGGCAGAGCACACACCCGGTTCCGGGCAACCGCCGCACGAGCCGCGTCCGTCCGGCGCCGGGTCGCCGGCGCAGCCGGGTCAACCACAGCCAGGACCGAGTGAGCCGCCACAGCCGAGCCGGCCGCAGCCGGGTCAACCACAGCCAGGACCGCCCTATCCGGGACCAGGGCGTCCCTACCCCGGACCGGGTCAGCCCTACCCAGGACCTGGACGTCCGTACCCCGGACCGGGTCAGCCCTACCCAGGACCTGGGCATCCATACCCAGCGACCGGGCAGCGCTGGCCAGCCAACGCCGGCCGACCCGACGACTGGCGTGGAGGGGCACCGCGCCCGACTCCTCGTCGCCGCTCTCCCTTGCTTCTGGTGGCTGTGCTCGCGTTGTTGTTCGGGCTCGGGGGCGGCGCCGCAGGGGCGTTTCTCATCCACCAGTCCGAAGACCCGGTGGCAGCACCACCCCCCATCCGTCCGGACATCACGTCGAGCGGGCCGGTCGCCGGAGGCCACGGCGCGAGCCCTGTCGTCGGGGTCGCCGGCAAGGTTCTGCCGAGCGTGGTCTCGATCGACGTCCGGGGCACTCAGGTCGAGGTGACGGGATCGGGATTCGTCTACGACGGCAGTGGACGGATCGTGACCAACAACCATGTCGTCGAGCCCGCCGCCAACGGCGGCGAGATCGCCGTATCCCTGCCGGACGGCAGTAACCGGGCGGCCTCGATCGTCGGGCGCAGCCCCTCCTACGACATCGCCGTCCTCCAGGTGCAGGACACGTCTGGGCTGGTTCCGGCGACGCTGGGCAGATCCGAGCCGGTCCAGGTCGGTCAGACCGTCGTGGCCATCGGTTCTCCGCTCGGGCTCAACGCGACAGTGACGTCGGGCATCATCAGCGCCACCCATCGGCCGGTCACAGCAGGCGGTGAGGGGGAGACGTCCTACATCAACGCGCTCCAGACGGACGCCGCAATCAACCCTGGCAACTCCGGCGGACCGCTCGTCGACCTCGACGGGTTCGTGATCGGGGTGAACTCGGCGATCGCCACGATCGGCAACTCGAGCAGCCAGCAGTCAGGCAGCATCGGCGTCGGCTTCTCGATCCCGATCGACCAGGTCTCGCACACTGTCGACGAGATCATTGCCACCGGTCACGCCGAGTATCCCGTGATCGGCGCCCAGGTCAGCGTCGTCCCCGGTTTCGGAGGCGCGAAGGTGCAGCAGGTGACCGCCGCAAGCCCGGCCGACCATGCGGGCATCGTCGAGGGGGACCTCATCAGGGCGGTCGACGACATCGCGGTCAATGACGGCGTCGAGCTGATCGTGAGCATCCGCTCCTTCGAGCCCGGTGACACCGTCACGTTGACGGTCGAGCACAACGGCGACATGTCCCACGTCGAGCTCGTGCTCGGCAAGAAGACCGGCTGAGGCCGGCCCACGGCAGCGTTCACCGCGCGATAGGCGGCAGGTCAGGTCGCGTCTGCGTCGTACGGCGGCTGCTCGCCTTTCTCGAGGGGGCGGTGCCCCGGCCGGGTCGGAGCTTCGTCGTCGTCCTCGAAAAGGTGCTTCTGCACGAAGGCCCGAGGGTTCAGGTCGCGCAAGTTGATGTCCTTGAACTCCGGACCCAGCTCGTCGGCGATCTGAGACTGCGCCGACTTCGCCATCTGGCGGACCTGGCGCAGCATCCGCCCAGCCTGGCGTGCGACATCCGGCAGCTTGTCGGGGCCGAAGATGAAGACCGCAACCAGAGCGAGGACCATGAACTCCGGAAGACCGATGTCAAACACGACTCAGCTCCGGCTCGACCGTGGTCATCGGCCC
Organism: Propionibacteriales bacterium; assembly: GCA_038238115.1. Classification (GTDB taxonomy): domain Bacteria; phylum Actinomycetota; class Actinomycetes; order Propionibacteriales; family Nocardioidaceae; genus JBBRYB01. The sequence continues at coordinate 45,666 of JBBRYB010000014.1, forward strand.
GCGGGCGAGAGCCCGAGCTGCACGCCGACCAGGCCGCGCGCGGTGGACGTAAGCCTGTCGGCGACGTCGACCAGGACCCGGGCCGCAGGGGCGTCGGGGGCGTCGAGCACGATCGGACGCCCCATGTCGCCGCCCTCGCGGAGTCGAAGGTCGAGCGGGATCTCACCGAGCACGGGTACGTCGTAGCCGAATCGGGTCGACAACGTCGATGCCACGCTCGCGCCACCGCCGCTGCCAAAGACGTCGATCTTGTGCTCCGGTCCGCAGTGCGGACACACGAGGTAGCTCATGTTCTCGATCACTCCGGCGACGCGCTGGTGCATCATCGAGGCCATCGTGCCAGCGCGTTCTGCGACTTCCGTGGCCGCGGACTGGGGTGTGGTGACGACGACGACCTCGGAGTTCGGGAGGTGCTGCCCGACGGACATCGCGATGTCGCCGGTGCCGGGCGGCAGGTCGAGCAGGAGTACGTCGAGGTCGCCCCAGTAGACGTCGCTGAGCATCTGTACAAGCGCGCGGTCGAGCATCGGCCCGCGCCAGGCGACGACCTGGTCGCGACGAGGCTTGAGCATGCCGATGCTGATCACGCTGAGCCCGAGCACCGGCACGGGCATGATCATCTCTTCGACCTGGGTAGGCCGCTCGTCGGCGATGCCGAGCATGGACGGGATCGAGTGGCCGTAGATGTCGGCGTCAAGGATGCCGACCTTGCGTCCGGTGGCGGCGATAGCCAGCGCCAGGTTGGCTGTGACTGTTGACTTACCGACGCCGCCCTTGCCCGACGCGATCGCCAGCACCTTTGTGAGCGAGTTCGGCCGCGCGAACGGGATGTCCTTGGCCGGCTGGCCACCCCGCAGGCTCTCCTGCAGCCCCTTGCGCTGCTCGTCCGACATCACGCCGAGGGTGACGGCCACCGCCGAGACACCGGGAACCGCCCGTACGGCGTTGGTCACGTCGCGGGTCAAGGTCTCCTTCATCGGGCAGCCAGACACGGTGAGCAGTACCGTGACCCCGACTTCGCCCGCCCGGGAGATCGTGACGTCACTGACCATGCCGAGCTCGGTGATCGGCCGATGGATCTCGGGGTCGCTGACGGTGGCGAGCGCAGCGTTGACCGGCTCCAGCAAGGGGGACGTCATGGCTCCAGGCTACGTGGTGCCGTGGCGTCGTCGTCATCACGCTCCGGCGGTTCCGCCTGGGCCCGCTCTTCGAGTTCGGCCAGCAGTGAGCGGAGCTCCGATCGGACGTAGTCACGGGTGGCGACCTCGCCGACGGCGGTGCGTAGCGATGCCATCTCTCGTGCCAGGTACTGCATGTCTGCATGGGCGCGGGCGTTGGCGTCGCGGTCCTGTTCGAGGTTGACACGGTCGCGCGCTTCCTGCCGGTTCGCCGCCAGCAGGATCAGCGGGGCGGAGTACGACGCCTGCAGGCTCAGCATCAACGTGAGGAACTGGAAGGGGTAGTCGTCCCACCGCGTGAGTACCGGACCGAGCACGTTCCACAGCACCCACGCCACGATGAAGACGGTCATCCAGACGAGGAACGTCCCGGTGCCGAAGAACCTCGCGACTCGCTCCGACAGCCGGCCGAGGCGCTCCGGGTCGTACGTCGGGCGGCGAGGCACGAAGGCGCGCCTGGCGTCACGGGGGACGTCGAGGCGGGTGGTCCTCGACATCGTGCGGCGGCTGGTCTCGCGGCGCTCCTCGCGCGCCTCCTCACGCGCCATCGGGCACCCCCAGTGACAAGCCGGCGGGCCGCTCACGCCAGTTCTCGGGCAGCAGGTGGTCGATCACGTCGTCGACAGTGACCACGCCGAGCAGGTGGCCGTCGTCGTCGACCACGGGTGAGGCGACCAGGTTGTAGGCAGCCAGCAGCCTGGTGACCTCTTCGAGGGGCGTGTCGGCTCGCAGGGCCTCGATGTCGTTGTCGACCAGCCCCGAAACGAGTGAGGACGGCGGCTCGCGAAGCAGCCGCTGGAAGTGGCCAACGCCCAAGAACCTGCCGGTCGGGGTCTCGAGAGGCGGTCGACAGACATAGACCGTGGCGGCCAGTGACGGGGTCAGCTCGGAGATGCGGATCCGCGCCAATGCCTCCGCCACGGTGGCGTCGGGCGGCAAGATGACCGGCTCGGTCGTCATCAGACCCCCGGCGGTGTGCTCTTCGTAGGAGAGCAGACGGCGTACGTCATCGGCTTCGTCGGGCTCCATGAGCAGCAGCAGCTGCTCGGCCGTCTCGGGAGGCAACTCAGCGATCAGGTCCGCCGCGTCGTCGGGAGACATCTCCTCGAGGATGTCGGCCGCACGCTCTGACTCGAGCTTGCCGAGGATCTCCACCTGGTCGTCCTCGGGCAGCTCCTCGAGCACGTCGGCGAGGCGCTCGTCGTCGAGCGTGTTGGCGATCTCGAGGCGACGCTTGGGCGAGAGGTCGTGGATGACGCTGGCCAGGTCGGCCGGGCGCATCTCGTCGAGCGCCGCGAGCAGGTGGGTAGCGCCCTGCCCGGCCTCCGGCGCGTCCAGGCCGGAGACCTCCGACCACTCCACGACCTGCGTCTGCCCCTTGCGGCCGAACCGCTTGGAGCCGTGCTGCACGGCGACCCGCGAGAGCACCCAGTCGCGGGTTCGCGACTGTTCCATGGCGATGTCGAAGACCGTGGCCTGGACGCCGGTCTCGAGGATGGTCACGGTGCGGTCGAGCAGCTCGCCGAGGACCAGTGTCTCGGTGTTGCGCTGCTCGAAGCGGCGCATGTTGACCAGACCGGTTGTGATGACCTGGCCGGAGTCGACGCTGGTCACCCGCGTCATCGGCACGAAGATCCGGCGTCGGCCCAGCACTTCCACGACGAGGCCAAGCACGCGCGGCGGCTTGTGGTCACCGCGCATCGCCACCACGACGTCGCGTACCTTGCCCACCTGGTCACCGTTGGGATCGAAGACGAGCAAGCCGGCGAGTCGAGCGACGAAGACGCGGGTCTGGGCCACACTCACGACCATGAGGCTACCGGGGTGCGGCGGCCTCTACGCTGCACACCATGCCCCTCGAACGCACGAATCCTGTCTCGCTGGAGTACGTCGTCGTCGACGTCTTCACCGACCGTCCCTTCGCCGGCAACCCACTCGCCGTCGTCTTCGGCGCCGACGATCTGACGAGCGAGCAGCTGCTCGCCATCGCGACCGAGTTCAACCTGTCGGAGACCTCGTTTCCCCTGCCGCTGGGCGATAACGACGCCGATGTGGGAGCCGACTACCGGCTGCGCATCTTCACCCCCGGCGGGGAGGTGCCCTTCGCGGGCCATCCGACGGTCGGGTCGGCGTGGGTGCTGCGCGACCGGGGTGTGATCTCACCGGGGCTACGCAAGCAGTCCTGCGGTGCTGGGCTGATCGACGTCGCCGTGCCCGGTGACCAGACCGCGGCGGTCGAGCTGAGCGCGGTTCCCCGCGACCCGGCCCGGGCGCTGAGCGCAGACGAGGTGGCTGCCGTCTGCTCGCTGGTCGGGCTGGACCCGTCCGACGTCGCCGGACCGGCTCATGTCGCCGGCTGCGGGCTGACGTGGCTCTATCTGCCGGTCACGGAGCCGGCGGTGTCGCGGGCGCGGCCAAGCGGCCGGCAGGTCAGCGAGGTCGCGATCGACAAGAGTGGCCTGGCCGACCCGCTGGACGGGATCGACGTCTACGCCGTCTCGGCCACACCTGCCGGTGGACAGCCCGACTCGATGTTGCAGATCAACTCGCGGGTGTTCGTGCCTGGTTTCGGCATACCGGAGGACCCGGCGACCGGCTCGGCCGCGGCCGGTCTCGGACTGGCGCTCGTGGCGGCTGGGCTCGCAACTGCTGATGGTGAGACGGCGTACCGCATCACCCAGGGCGTCGACATGGGCCGGCCCTCCCTGCTGCTCGGGCGGGTTGCGGCCGAGGGCGGGCTGGCAGTTCGCACCCATGTCGCCGGCCAGGTCGTCCCGGTCGCCTCCGGGCGGATCCGCCTCCCCTGAGCCGTCAGCCCGCGGCCCGGCGGGCACGAAGGTCACGTGGCACGGGCCCCACGCGTCTGATCGCGACTCTCGGCGGACAAGATGTGAGCCGTGCCCGACGTCCGATCCACTTCCCTTCAGCGGACCAACATCGCGCTGCTCGTGGTCGGCATCGTCGGGGTGTCGATGTCAGGTCCCACGATGGCAGCAGCCGCCGCGGTACCCGCGCTGGCGATGTCCTTGTGGAGGACAGGTCTCGGCGCCCTGGCCATCGCGCCCGCCGCACTCACCCGGCATCGAAGCGAGATCCTTGCCCTGTCACGTCGCGAGCGGGTGCGGAGCGCGTTCGCTGGGCTCATGCTAGCTTGCCACTTCGCGACCTGGACGACCTCGTTGCACTACACGTCGGTCGCCGCGGCTACCGCCCTCGTGAGTCTCCAGGTCGCCTGGGTCGTCGTGCTGTCGAGGCTGGCGGGGCGGCACGTCGCGCGTCAGGTCGTCGTCGGGCTCGGACTGGCCCTGGCCGGCGTCCTCGTAGTGTCCGGCGTCGACCTGAGCGTGTCGACGCGCGCGGTGGCGGGGGACGGGTTCGCGCTGGCCGGCGGCTTCTTCGCCGCCGTCTACGTCACGGTTGGCAGCCGGGTGCGCGAGCATGCGTCCACGACGGCGTACACGTTCGTCTGCTACAGCGCCTGCGCGCTGGCCCTGCTCGCCGCCTGCCTGATCGGGCGCGTTCAGCTGGGTGGCTACAGCACCAGGGATTGGACGCTCATCATCACTGTGACGCTGGCGGCGCAGCTGCTCGGCCACTCGGTGTTCAACCATCTGCTCGCGGTGATGAGCCCCACCCTGGTGTCGATGGCGCTCCTCCTCGAGGTGCCCGGGGCGGCGCTGCTGGCCGCGGTGTTCCTCGGCCAGGCGCCGCCGATCGCCGTGTATGCCGGCCTGGGCGCCATCTGCGGCGGACTCGCCGTGGTCGTCCGCGCCCGCGCGGCCACCTCCACCCCGCTGCATGCGCCGTTCGACTGACGAGCTCCTGACCTCTCGCGCTGACTGCTTAGCGTCTCCGGCGGACTCACCTGGATCCTCGCGCGGGAACGCTTGACCGCTGGCTCGGAATATCTGACCCCTCGCGCTGGGGGTTCAATGATCAGGACGGGGGCTCGGGTCTAGGCTCGCGGCGACCGCGTGACCAGCGTGCGGACCGACGCCGCAGCGTACGGACCCGACGCCGGAGCATCTAGACGTGACCATGCAGACGTGAGGAGTGCAGCGATGCCAGAGGGACTGCGCGCACGGCGATCGTGTCTTGCAGTTCCGGGCTCGAACCCTCGCTTCCTCGACAAGGCGAAGGGCCTCGACGCCGACCAGGTCTTCCTCGATCTCGAGGACTCCGTCGCGCCGCTGGCCAAGCCCGATGCGCGCGGCGCGGTCGTGGCAGCGCTGAACTCGGGAGGGTGGGGCGACAAGGTCCGCGTCGTACGTGTCAACGACTGGACGACCGAGTGGACCTACCGTGACGTGATCGAGGTCGTCGAAGGCGCCGGAGCCAACCTCGACTGCATCATGCTCCCGAAGGTGCAGACGCCTGAGCAGGTCGTGGCCCTCGACCTCCTGCTGACACAGATCGAGAAGACGGTCGGCCTCCAGGTGGGGCGGCTGGGAATCGAAGCGCAGATCGAGAACGCCCGCGGCCTGATCAACGTCGATGCCATCGCCGCGGCCAGCCCGCGGGTGGAGACGATCGTCTTCGGCCCGGCCGACTTCATGGCGTCTATCAACATGAAGTCGCTGGTCGTGGGCGAGCAGCCGCCGGGCTACGACGTCGGCGACGCGTACCACTACATCCTGATGCGGATCCTGATGGCCGCTCGGGCGCATGCCCTGCAGGCGATCGACGGACCCTACCTCCAGATCCGCGACGTCGACGGCTTCCGGCGGGTGGCGGGACGCAGTGCCGCCCTCGGCTTCGACGGCAAGTGGGTGCTGCATCCGGACCAGATCGTCGCGGCCAACGACGTCTACTCGCCCCAACAGGACGACTACAACCACGCCGAAGACATCCTCGACGCGTACGAGCACTTCACCTCGGCGCAGGGCGGCGCAACAGGTGCTGTCATGCTCGGTGACGAGATGATCGACGAGGCCTCGCGCAAGATGGCGCTCGTGGTGTCAGCGAAGGGCCGCTCTGCCGGCATGACGAGGACAGACGTCTGGCAGCCGCCGACCGGCTGATCGTCGCGGGCCAACGCAACGAGGAAGGCAAGACCATGGGGCGCCTCTGCCAAACCGAGGGTCTGACCGATATCCAGATCGAGATCCTCAAGACTGTTCGTGACTTCGTCGACAACGAGATCCTCCCGATAGCCACCGAGCTCGAGCACACGGACACCTATCCCACGAAGATCGTCGAGGGCATGAAGGAGCTCGGGCTCTTCGGCCTGACCATCCCCGAGGAGTACGGCGGTCTGGGTGAGTCGCTGCTGACCTATGCGCTCATCGTGGAGGAGATCGCCCGGGGCTGGATGAGTGTCTCCGGCATCGTCAACACGCACTTCATCGTCGCCTACATGCTCATCCAGCACGGCACCGACGAGCAGAAGCGGTACTACCTGCCGAAGATGGCGACCGGGGAGATCGGGGCCGCCTTCTCGATGTCCGAGCCAGACTGCGGCTCCGACGTCGCGGCGATCAAGACCAAGGCGACGAAGAAGGCCGGTGACGGGAGGCCCGACTCCTACGTCATCAACGGGCAGAAAATGTGGCTCACCAACGGCGGCACGTCCGGTCTGATCGCTGTGCTCGTCAAGACAGACACGGGCAGCGACTCCGTCTACAAGAACATGACGACGTTCCTGATCGAGAAGCCGCCCGGTTTCGGCGAGGTGCTGCCCGGCCTGACAGTGCCGGGCAAGATCGAGAAGATGGGGTACAAGGGCGTCGACTCCACCGAGCTGGTGCTCGACAACTTCGAGATCAATGCCGATCAGGTGCTCGGTGGCGAGCCCGGCCGGGGCTTCTACCAGATGATGGACGGTGTCGAGGTCGGGCGGGTCAACGTCGCAGCCCGCGGATGTGGGGTGGCATGGCGCGCGTTCGAGCTCGGCATCTCCTACGCGCAGCAGCGGGAGACGTTCGGCAAGAAGATCGCCGAGCATCAGGCGGTGCTGTTCCGGCTGGCGGAGATGGGTACCAAGGTGGAGGCGGCGCACCAGATGATGGTCAAGGCGGCACGCACCAAGGACTCGGGGCAGCGCAACGACCTCGAGGCGGGGATGGCCAAGTACCTGGCGGCGGAGTACTGCTCTCAGGTCGTGGAGGACTCGTTCCGCATCCACGGCGGGTACGGCTTCTCCAAGGAGTACGAGATCGAGCGGCTCTACCGCGAGGCGCCCATGCTGCTGATCGGTGAAGGGACAGCCGACATCCAGCGGATGATCATCGGCCGACGTCTGCTCGAGGACCACAAACTCGCCTAGGGTGACCCGACTCCGACCTCCGACGCCCGTCGGCCCGGGACCGAGCCGACCCTGAAGCGTTGGCGCCCGCGCTTCTTTGCGCCCGCCCACAGCCGTGCCAGGATGGAGTATGACCAGTCGCATGCCGATGCCTGAACTGCCGAGCGGGCTGCCGATCGGCAACTATCCCACCTACGCCAAGGCTCAGGAGGCGGTCGACTACCTGTCCGACAACGAGTTCCCGGTGGAGAACGTCACGATCGTCGGCACCGACCTGCGCTCCGTCGAGCAGGTCACCGGGCGGCTCACGCGGAGCCGGGTCATCCGGGCCGCCGCCTTGACCGGCCTGATCTGGGGCCTGTTCATGGGTGCACTCGTCACGCTGTTCGGCGGCAGCAACGCGACTCTTCTCGTGCCGGTCATCACGGGGCTCATCGGCGCCGGGTTCGGCGCCCTATCGGGTTCGCTCGCCTACTCGGCCACCGGCGGCAAGCGCGACTTCACCTCCAACAGTGCCGTCGTGGCGCGGTCGTACGAGGTGCTCTGCCAGGCTCGGGTGGCGGAGGACGCACGCAACCTGTTGGGACGGTTGGCGTTGCGTGAGGGATGAGCCTGGTCGTCGGGCCGGATCGAGGGAGGCTCATGCAGTTCGGTCGCAGCTATGAGGAGTTCGAGGTCGGGGCGACATACAAACACTGGCCTGGCAAGACGGTCACGGAGTACGACGACCACCTGTTCTGCCTGCTGACTATGAACCATCATCCGCTGCACCTGGACGCCAACTACGCCGAGAAGACGACCGAGTTCGCGAGCAACGTCGTGGTGGGCAACTACGTCTACTCGCTGCTGCTCGGCATGAGCGTCCCGGACGTGTCGGGCAAGGCCATCGCCAATCTCGAGATCGAATCGCTGCGCCATCTGGCGCCGACGTTCCATGGTGACACCATCTATGGCGAGACCACAGTGCTCGACAAGCGTGAGAGCTTGTCGAAGGATGACCGCGGCATCGTCCACGTCGAGACGATCGGCTACAACCAAGACGGTGTTGTCGTGTGCACGTTCCGGCGCAAGGTCATGGTGCCGAAGGACTCCTACCTCGAGGCGCGTGGTGGCGAACAGCCCGCCCGGCCGTCTCCCCGACCGCGAGACTGAGTGCGGCTCGTGGTGGGTGTGTCGAAGCGTTGGCCGGACGTGGTCAGGCCATGAGCGAGGGCGGCAGTGACGTCGAGGTGTGGTTGGTCCGGCACGGTGAGACCGAGTGGAGCAGGTCCGGCCGCCATACCGGTGTCACGGACCTGCCCCTGACGCCCCACGGCGAGGACGCTGCCCGGGCACTGGCCGGGGTGCTCGGCGGTACGTCGTTCGAGCTCGTCATCAGCAGTCCGCTGGTACGGGCGCTTCGCACTGTCGAGCTCGCCGGAGTCGCCAAGACCGCCAAGGTGGAGGTGACCGACGACCTGGTGGAGTGGAACTACGGCGACTATGAGGGGCGGACCACCGCCGACATCCGCGACGAGCGACCCAGTTGGTCGCTGTGGACCGATGGAGCACCTCGCGGCGAGACGCCTGTGCAGGTCAGTGACCGCGTGGACCGCGTGATCGACCGATGCCGGGCGAAGGGTGGCCGCTGCCTGTTGGTCGCCCACGGACATGTGCTGCGGACACTTGCCGCCCGCTGGATCGACCAGCCCGTGGCCGTGGGCGCCCATCTGCCTCTCGACACGGCCAAGGTCTGCGTGCTCGGGTTCGACCGTGGCACGCCGACCTTGGATCGCTGGAACGCCGAACAATAGGTCCGACTGAGGCGGGTCGGCGTCCAGCCCGGGTGTCGAGGCTCCTCGGCGTCTTCCTTCCGCACCGCAACCGGCAGCGCGGCGCCGAGGTTGCGGGGTCGCGTGTGCTGGCGGTGGCGTTCAGCCCGGGTGTCGAGGCGCCACAGAGTTGCCGGTCCCGCAGATACGCCGCTGCCGCGTGATCGGAGTCCGGCAACTCTGTGGCTCCTCGACGGGTTCCTTCCGCACCGCGACCGGCAGCGTGGCGCCGAGGTTGCGGGGGGCGGTGTGCTGGCGGTGGCGGTCGGCCTGGGTGTCGAGGCGCCACAGAGTTGCCGGTCCCGCAGATACGCCGCTGCCGCCTGATCGGAGTCCGGCAACTTTGTGGCTCCTCGACGTCCTCCTTCCGCACCGCGACCGGCAGCGCGGCGCGTTCGGCCCGGGTGTCGAGGCGCCACAGAGTTGCCGGTCTCGCAGATACGCGGCTGCCGCGTGATCGGAGTCCGGCAACTTTGTGGCTCCTCGACGGGTTCCTTCCGCACCGCAACCTGCAGCGCGGCGCCCAGGTTGCGGGGTCGGGTGTGCTGGCGGTGGCGTTCAGCCTGGACGCCTTCCTTCCGCACCGCGACCCCGGCACTAAGCCGGGCGGTCTGGTCAGCTCCAGATGCCCCAGCCGGTCAGCGTGTGGACGAGGCCGGGGGAGCACTCGAGCGCCTCGAGCTCGGTGCGGCTCACCCAGCGAGCTTCACTCGCGTCGTCACCCGCTGACAACCGATCCGGGTCGCCCACCACGGTCGCCGTGACATCGGTGACCTCGTAGACGCCGTCTGCGGCGGGCAGTTCGACAATGCCGAGGACTCGCCGCACCGCGATCTCCAGCCCGGTCTCCTCCTGCACCTCGCGGCGCGCGGCATCAGAGACCGACTCACCCGCCTCAACCCGCCCTCCGGGAATCGACCACATCCCCTTGGACGGCGCCTGACCGCGCCGGATCACGAGGAGTCGGCCGTCGTCGCGCATCACAACGGCGCCGGCGCACGGAGTTCGCTTCGGCACGATTGGCACATCGAACCGCTACCGGAGCGGTGACGGCAGGAAGGGCGCAAGTCCGCGCGGCGTGCCCCAGCCCGTGGGCCCGTCATAGCCAGCCCTTGCCGTGCAGATGTAGTTGCCGCGGCAGAAGCCGTTGCGTCCGGTGTCGATGTCGCGATATGTCCCCGGGTCGGCGTACAGCGCGCTGGGCTCCAACCCGCCGGCGCCGGCCGCGCCGATCAGCCCCGAGACGAACGGCGATGAGGCGCTCGTGCCAGCCAACAGGAACCAGCCGTGCTGGCGCCCATAGCCGAACGAGTCGTAGACCGCCAGGCCATCTGACACCGTCGAGAGGTCGGCAAACGTCCGCATTCCGCAGGCAGCGTCGCGCTGGAAGGCCGGCTTGGCAAAGTACGCCGAGCAGCCGGACCCGGCGAAGGACCAGGCATTCTCGCGCCAGCCTCGGGCGTTGAGAGCACGGTGCAGCACCGTGCCCCCGACCGAGACGACGTCGGGTGAGCTGGCCGGGAAGCTGGCCGGACCGTAGCCGGCGTCGCCGCTGGACGCGACGTCGGTAGCTTGTGCTGTGGCGTAGTGGCTCTTGGCCTTGACGGCCGCGCCGTTCTCCTGGATGCCATAGGAGTGGTTGATCACGTCCGCGCCGGCTGCCACCGCCGCGTCCGTTGCCTGGTTCAGCGCGCCGGTGACGGGAATCTTCGCCTCCACAAGGACGATCTTGCATCGCGGACACGACGCCGAGATCATCTGCAGGTCGAGTGCTGCCTCCAGAGCCCAGCCCTGGTCGGCATACGGGTAGTGAGTCGTCCGCCCGTTCTGGTTGATCTTCGTGAAGCAGCCGGTCGCAGACGTGCAGGCCGGGAGGCCGAACTGGCGGCGGTACTTGTTCAGGTCCGCTTCGGCCGACGGGTAGTCGAAGGCAACGACCACGGCCACTGTCTGACTCGCATCGCCGAGCGTGGTGAGGTCGTAGGCATCTCGCAGGTCCAGGGCGCCCCAGCCGGCGGGGTCACCGGCCCTCGTGAGGGCTCGGCGGCCCGACCGCTCGATCAGCGTGAAGCAGCGGTATCGGTGCGTTCCCCCGGCCTCGCACGCCGGTCGGGCATCGCGCGCCAGGCCGGGATCGGTCGTCCGCTGACCGTGGGCGCGCTGGGTCGACGTCGGCGTCGGGGACGTGTTCGGCACGCTCGCGAAGCTGCTTGCCGTGGCGGCTGAAGTGCTCAGTGCAGGGGTCGCGGAGGCGCTCGGCGAGCGCCTCGCGCCCGACGACTTCGGCTTCGTCAGCCGGTAGGCCCGCGTCGCGGTCTCCTCGACGGTGCGACCGGCCGCGTCCTTGCCGCTCACACGCAGCGTCACGTAGCGGTGCCGGGGCAGTCTGCGTGGGTTTGTGTAGGACACCCTGAACGAGTTGGCGTCGAGTCGCCTGAGCCGTGCCGAGTCCCACGTCCGGCCGTCATTGACCGAGAACTCGACCTTCGCCGCGACCACCCGCGACCGGGCGGGCCCGAGGTTGTCGAAGTCGAGCCGGAACGCAGCCCGCCCCGGACCGATGTAATGGCTCAGGTCGTTGGTCGGGACGTAACGTGCCATCAGCAATGGGACAACGGCGGCCTGTCGGCGTGACGTGAACCCCCAGACGTCGCGGACGTCGGTCGAGAGCTGCCAGCTGGGGGCGTGCGGCCTCACCCGCGCAGTGAGCGTGTAGCGCTTGGCAGCCGATGGCAGCGTCACGTGGGGCGTGATCGCGAAGGCGCCTCGCTGGATGCGCCGCCGTCCCGAGGTCAGCGACCAGCTGCTCGCTTTGCCTGGGAAGACGAAGCCGGCCATGTGGCTGTCCGAGGAGCTCCAGATGGGCATTGCGCCGTGCAGCTCATTGCCGTCGCGGCACATCAGGCAGTGCCGCCCGGTTCTCTTGCCGTTGATGCCACGGTCAAAGCCGGGTCCCACCGGGCCGCGGAGAAACGGCAGCGTGGCGGGTGTTTCGCCGGCGGAGTACGACCGGACCGGTGCGTCCATCTCCGCGGCCGAGAACGGGGGGAAGGTGAAGAACGCCTCAAGTGCCTGAAGCCACTGAAGGTTCGGCGAACCCTGCAGCCACACCGTCCGCGCCGATGGCATCGTCGTCAACTGGCCGCTGATGAACGCGAAGAACTCGATCGGCGAGAATCCGTAGAGGAACGCGAAGTCGTCGTGGCGTGGCCCGTTCGCGAAGTAGCGGTGGTGCAGGATTGCGAAATCCGACTTCTGGTGCCGGATGATGAACCGCTTCGGCACGCCCAACCTCGCGTCTTTCGTAGAGACAAGCTGGGGCTGGCTCACGTCGAAGTCCGTACTGGCCTTGCGCGGCACGAGCGTCGCACCGAGCAGGGACGTGAAGGTTCCCCGGGGAAGGTGGCGACGCACCGGAGTGACCCGGAAGTTGAACGTGTCGCTCCCGAGCGCCCAGGTGAAGCTGCCTGGTCCCTCCGCTGCGCGCTGCAACGTCAGCGTGGTCTCCAGCGGCTTGGTGCCCCGCACGCTGCTGGAGGGCCGGCTAGTGGCGCCGCGGGCGTCGAGGGTGACCGTGCGGTCGGACGTGACCTTGAACTGCGGGGCGATCGCCACCCACGGCTGAAAGCCGCCGGCCATCACCGAGTAGGGGCCTTCCGGGACTGACACTTTGGCCACACCGTGGAGCACGAGCACCGGCGCCGTGAACAGGCGACCGTCCAGGACGTTTTGCACCCAGGCCTCAGCGAACCTGGCCGGGTTGCCCTTGCGGTCAAGGACGTTGACGGTCAGCGTGTGAAGCACGTAGTTGGCGTCCGCGCGGCGGGTGTGGCGCTGAGGGAGTGCGACCGTGGCCACGTCGTCCCAGGCGTGGGACAGCCGGGCGGCGAGATGTGCAGAGCCGGGGGAGTATGACGCCCGCACGGCGGTCTGCCCCGACTTCGTCTTGCTAGCGGTGCCCTCGGACACTGTGATGCCTGGCAGGTCGTGCGGCAGGCTGCCCTTGGCGAATCGTATGACCAGGGGGATGCGAGCGCCGGCTTTGCTGAGCTGGACGAGCCTGGCCACGTTGAAGACCGAGATGTCGAGGCGCAGCCGGTCGGCGCGCCGCATCTTCGGCTCGACGTAGGTGGCGCCTGGCGCGGACATCGTGTTGACCGGCTTGCCGATCGACGGCGATCCCGGCAGCAGGCTGGCCGTCGTACGACCGCCGGGTCGTTGGGTGAGCTGTACGCGGTCGCCCGTGACCAGGGTGACCACCCGGTGCTGCGGGGCGGCAGCGTGGGTAGCGCCGACGTGCGGCGGGGCGATGTGCTGTCCCACGGGGGGCCATGCGTGGGCTGAGATGGCGGAGCGTGCAGGGGTGGCAGACGTGGCAAAGGCGGCAGCGTCGCGAGGTACGCCTGCGGCGGCCGAAGAGGCGACCGCAACCGCGAGCGAAGCCAGCATCGCTCCTGTTGTGACCAGAGCGAGCGGACCGAGGCGGGTCAATCGGCTGCCTGGCGCGGCCCCCAGTCGACGAGTGTGGATGTGCACGATACGGTCCCTCTCCTCGTCAGCGCTCGGCTGGCCCGCTGCCTGCCTTCGTCATTGTTTCCTAAATCTGCACATTGTCCAGAGCTGTCGTACTTAAGCGTCGACGCGGCGTGCCTTGACCCGAAACCACCAGGGCCTTCACCGTTGACTGATGGACTCCGCTTTCTCGGTGGTCGAACCGTTCGAGGCGGTGATCGGGGGCGCGATCAACTCGCTGTCCGCGCCGCTGTGGACGCCGTGGCCGGTGCCGCCGGGATGGACCTTCGCCGGGTTGGGTCATGTCCGGTGCGGCAAGGATTCCGGCTCCACGGTGGCGAGCTGGATGGGGACTGACCCCTTCGGCGACCCGGTCGAAGTGCTCTTCGTCTGCGAGGAGGCCGGTAGCGGGACCGGCAGCCGCTTCGCCGGCCTGGACACCAGCTATCCGCCCGCGGGGGTCGGCGAGGGGCCGCCGCACGCCAAGTTCGGTGTCGAGGGCCGGCCCGTGGCGTTGTGGTCGGTTGAGGCGAAAGCGGATCGCGCGGTGTACGCCGGAGAAGCGGCCGGGCGGTGGCTGTGGGTGATCGTGCATCCCAGCGAAGCCGGCGCCATCGTCGTACAACCACTCACGCTGGTCGATGCCCGCCGACTCGGTGCCGAGCTGACGGTGATCCCGGCCGGTGAGCTGTCGCCGCGGCTGATCCTTGGGTGACCCTGCGGCTTCGTCACGCTCAACGCGTCGCCGCTGTCCACAGGGCTCCGGTCTGCCCACAGACCCAGGGTTGCGGCTCGCGTCCGCACTAGGCTGGCCGCCGTGCGGATCGACCTCCACGTCCACTCGACCGCCTCGGATGGGACGAAGACCCCCGCCGAGGTGGTGGATCTCGCGGTCGCCGCAGGCCTCGACGTCATCGCCCTCACCGACCATGACTCGGCCGCGGGGTGGGACGAGGCCGCGGCGCGAGCCCGCGAAGTCGGACTCACAATGGTGCCGGGGATGGAGATCTCGACCAAGCTGGACGGTGCCGGCGTGCATCTGTTGGCCTACCTGCCCGACCCGAGCTACGAACCGCTGGCCCATGAGCTCAGCCGGATCATCGAGGGACGTGAGGGGCGGCTGGGAGCCATCCTCGAGCAGCTGCGGACAGCCGGCATCGACGTCACCGATGCCGAGGTGCGCCGCCAGGTCGGTTCGGCCCCGGCGATCGGCCGCCCGCACATCGCGGACGTCCTCGTGGCGAGGGGCTACGTCGCGGACCGCACGGAGGCATTCACGCGGTGGCTCAGCGCCGGTCAGCCTGGCTTTGTCGGGCGCTACGCGCCCGCGACGGCCACCATGGTCGAACTTGTCAACGCCTCGGGTGGCGCCGCCGTCATCGCCCACCCATGGGGACGCGGCAGCCGACGCGTGCTCGACGAGCAGGCGCTGTCCGAGCTCGCGGCCGCCGGACTCGCCGGTCTCGAGGTCGACCACCGAGACCACCGGCCGAGCGACACCGCGGCGTTGCGATCGATCGCCGCTCGGCTCGGCCTCGTGGTGACCGGATCCAGCGACTTCCATGGTGCCGGGAAGGTCGACCATGAGCTCGGCTGCCACCTGACCGCCCCCGAGCAACTGGACCGACTGCTCGAGATCGCGGCCTCGCACGCGCGCGGGCGCGACCGCGCGACCACCCAGGTCGTACGGCCTCGACCGCAGCCGTGCGGTCGTTGAGCTCAGCCGCGCGTCGTTGAGCGTGGTTGTCGGTGTCACGGTGTTCCATGAGTGCGTCGGCCACAACGGTCGGCGCAGGCCCGCGGCGAGGAGGTGGACGCCCACGATGGAGGAAGCTCAGGCCGCGTTCGCGGGGATGCCCCGTCGGCTGCTGCAGGCGGCACCCTCGCGGCTGCTGACATATCTGGACTGCCCGCGCCGCTACCGGCTCAACTATCTTGACCGGCCGACCCCCGGCAGGGGTCCACCCTGGGCGCACAACTCACTCGGTGCGGCCGTGCATACCGCGCTCGCGAGCTGGTGGAAGCTACCGGCCGACGGACGGACCGTCGCTGCCGCGGGTGCGCTCCTCGACGCATCGTGGCTGCTCGACGGCTTTCGCGACGTCGCGCAGCGAGATGCCGCCCGGGCGCGTGCGCGAAGCATGGTGGAGCGTTACGTGGCCGACCTCGACCCGCACGACGAGCCGGTCGGGATCGAGCGCACGGTCGCCCTCAAAACCGACCACGCCGCGCTGTTCGGTCGCGTCGACCGCATCGACGACCGCGCCGGTACGGGACTCGTCATCGTCGACTACAAGACCGGAAGGCACGTGCTGGCCATCGACGACGCACGCACCTCCCTGGCGCTGGCCGTCTATGCCGCCGGAGCCGAGCGGACGATGCGCCGTCGCTGCCGACGGGTCGAGCTGCACCACCTGCCGACCGGTTCCGTGGTGGCCTGGGAGCACACCGACGAGGGCATCGAGCGCCACCTCCGCCGGGCCGACTCGATCGCCGCTGAGATTGCCGAGCTCGACGAACGGTTCCGAGCGGGCGTCAGCTCGGTGGAAGCGGACACGATGTATCCGGCGCAGATCGGTCCGCTGTGCGGTTGGTGCGACTACCACGGGCGGTGCCCCGACGGGTCGGCCGCGGTCGCCGCGCGCAACGCCTGGGCAGGTCTGGACGACCTCACCTGAGCGCAAGCAGCGAGCGTCGGAGCACGTCGCCGCCTCAGCGAAGCCAGATCCGTGCCAACGCGTCGCGAGTCGCCTCGGGCTGCTCTACAGCCGGTGAGTGCGCCGCGTCGGGGACCACGACGACCCGGGTGCCGAGCGCCGATGCAAGCCGATCCTGCACCGCATGCGGCCAGGCGTCGTCGCTCTCACCTCGCACCACCGCTACCGGCAGGTCAAGGTCAGCGAGGGCCGACGTGAGGTCGGAGGTGTCCACCAGCAGCCGTGCGATGGCGGCCAGACCCGGCGCTGAGTTGCTGACAAAGCGTCGATGCATGAAGTCCTCGACGTCGTCAGGGTCGGCGGCCACGCCGTTTCGCCGATCACGCTCGGCGTTCATCTGGTAGACCGCCTCCAGCCCCGCCTCGAGCACGCTGTCCGCCGCCTCCAGCAGGTCCTGGCGCGTCTGGGCACCGAAGCCGGAGCCGAAGCCGACGGGGCCAGAGCACATCAGGGTCAGGCTGGCCCACCGCTCGGGGCGCTTGATCGCCGCTGTCGCCGCCACCAGGCCGCCGAAGGAGTGTCCGACGACGTGCACCTGCTCGTCGGCACCGAAGGTCGCGGTACTCACTGCCGCGGCGTCGGCAGCGAAACCCGCCAGCGAGAAGTCCGGGGCGGGTCCGGCGGTCGACTCGAACTGGCCGCGCTGGTCATAGCTGGCGGCGTTCCAGCCCACGCGGCTCAGCAGGGGCAGCAGCGGTGCGAAGTCTTCTTTGGAACCGGTGAAACCTGGGATGAGCAGGGCGCTGCCGCGCGGAAGGGCCGAGTCCGTCGACATGCTCACCAGGGCG
Organism: Propionibacteriales bacterium; assembly: GCA_038238115.1. Classification (GTDB taxonomy): domain Bacteria; phylum Actinomycetota; class Actinomycetes; order Propionibacteriales; family Nocardioidaceae; genus JBBRYB01. Next base: position 62,916 of record JBBRYB010000014.1, read on the forward strand.
GCGAAGGTGCCACGGTCGGTCTCGGTGTCGAGCCGCCGGACGCTCGGGTCAAGGTTGAGCGCCCGCGGCGTGCTCATCGGCCCCGCCTCGCTACCTTCGCGGTGATTCTTCTCGGCGTGACCCGGGCAAGCGCGGTCAGCGCCTTGTAGCGAAGGGTCGGAATCGACACGGCCTTCCCGGCGCGCAGGTCCTTGAGCCCGACGCGTACCAGGTCGTCAGCGTCCAGCCACATCCAGCCACCGACCCCACTCATGTCTGCCCGCATGCGCTGGTGGAACTCGGTGTGGACGAACCCCGGACACAGTGCCATCACCCGAACGCCGCAAGGCCGGTAGTAGACGCTGGCCCAGGCGCTGAAGGCCGTGACCCACGCCTTGTGCGCCGAGTAGCTGCCTCGGGGCACGTAGCCGGCGACGCTCGACACGTTGACGACGTCGCCGCGGCCGGCCGCGAGCATCGGCAGCAGAGCCGCGTGCGTGAGCCGCATGACGGCGCGCACGAGCACGTCGAGGCCGCGCTGCTCGGCCTCCACGTCGTTGACGTCAAAAGGTCGTTGCAGCCCGAACCCTGCATTGTTTACGAGTACGTCGAACGGCTGCTGCCGAAGACGCGCCTCGACCCGCATGGTCTGGTCCAGGTCGGACAGGTCCGCCGGCAGCACCTCGCAGGCCACCCCGTGGGCGACGCTCAGCTCGTCGGCCACGGACCGAGCCGCGACTCGTCGCGTGACACGAGGACAAGGTCGAAACCCTCTGCTCCCAGGGCTCGGGCGAAGGCGTTCCCGATGCCCGATGTCGGTCCGGTGATCATCGCGACAGGCACGGCGCCAGCATGTCACGCCGCCCTCGGATGGCAGAATGGCGCACGATGACCATCACGCTCGCGATCGCCAACCAAAAGGGCGGTGTCGCCAAGACAACGACTGTCGCGTCACTCGGCACGGCACTTCACGACCGGGGGCTACGGGTGCTGCTGGTGGACCTGGATCCCCAGTCCTGCTTGACGTTTTCCCTCGGCATCGACCCCGAAGTGCTCGGCGCCTCGATTCACCAGGTGCTGCTGCGAGAGACCAAGGCCGGCGACGTGATCCAGGAGACGGAGGACGGACCAGACCTGCTCCCGGCAACAATCGAGCTGGCGGGCGCCGAGACAGCATTGCCCATGAGACCTGGGCGGGAGCACGCCCTGCGAGCGGGGCTCGAAGACGTCGAGGGCGACTACGACTGGGTGCTGCTCGACTGTCCGCCCTCGCTCGGTGTGCTCACCGTGGCCGCGTTGTCGGCGGCCGACGCACTGATCGTTCCGCTGCAGTGCGAGACCCTGTCGCACCGCGGCGTCGGCCAGCTGCTCGACACCGTCCACGACGTCCGGCAGTACACCAACCCGTCCCTGCAGGTTCTCGGTGTGCTCCCGACGTTGTACGACGGCCGAACCAAGCACGCCCGGGCCGTGCTGGACACGATCGCCACGACGTACGACGTTGACCTGGTGCAGCCACCGATTCCACGCTCGATCAGGTTCGCCGAAGCACCGGCCGCCGGCAGGTCGATCTTCCGAACCGCGCGCTCGACACGCGGGGCGCAGGCCTACCGCGAGTTGGCCGAGAATCTGGTGGCCCGGTCCTAGACTGACAGCCGTGCCCAGACCGAGCGCAGCACGGCCCGATGCCTCGGCGCCACTCCGGCGCATCCTTGCCGTCGGCGGAGCAGCGATCGTGACCGGCCTGACGATGGCGGGAGCGCTCGGCATCGGCCCCGGAGCCGCCATGGGCGCGACCGGCGCGCACCGCGCTTCCGTCAGCCGGTCGACGAGCCCCAACCCATCGGTGCCGTCATCGCGGTCCGGCGGCTGGCTCGTCGTCCACCCCAAACCGCCGGACTCGGGTACGTCGCCGGACGCCACCAGGCAAAACGGGTCCCCGGACGCCACGACGCACAGCGACGCGGCTCCGGGCACCGCGAACAGCGGTGCGGGCAGCGCGAACAGCGGTGCGGGCAGCGCGCTTCCGGCCAGCTCTGGGCACGGAAGACGCATCGTCTTCGACATGAGCGCCCAGCGCGTCTGGCTGGTGGTTCCGGGCGACCGGGTCGAACGCACCTACCTGGTTTCGGGCAGCCGACACCACAACCTCGGGCCGGGCAGCTATGACGTTGACTCGAAGTCGCGGACCGCCCTGGCCCTCAACCACGAGGAGACGATGAACTACATGGTGCGGTTCACCCAGGGCAGGCACGCGGCGATCGGCTTCCACGACGTACCGACGCGCAGCGACGGGACGCTCGTGCAGTCACGCAGCGACCTCGGCACGCCGCTGTCAGCCGGCTGCATCAGACAGTGGATTACCGACGCGAAGGCGCTGTGGCAGTTCTCGGACGTCGGCACCAAGGTCGTCGTCATCGCCTGAGCGCCCTCGTGCCGGCTCGCGCCGGCCCACTGCTGTTCGGACGCTCCGCTACACGTAGCGGAGCTAAGCGTCCGACGAGCTCGAGGCGGGAGCACCGCTACGGGTCCGACTGCGGCTGCGACGCCGGCGCGGAGCGAGGCTGGAACCGCCTGCGGCTGAGCTTTCGCCGGCACTGCTGGCCACGGCCGCCGCAGGGTTCTGGGCCTGCGGCGAACCCTGACCCCCGCGGGTACGCGTGCGCTGACGCTGACGACCCGCACCGCCCTTCTCAGCGGGCCGGCCACCGCGGTCGTCACGATCGACGTGCTGGGGCCGGGGAGCCTTCTCGATCGGCTTGGCGGGCTTCATGCGGCCCATCGCGCCGGTCGGGATGCCCTGGTCGCGGAAGAGGTGCTCGCTGGTGGAGTAGGTCTCGGCCGGTTCGTCGTACGGCAGGTCGAGCGCCTTGTTGATCACCTTCCACCGGGTGACGTCGGCCCAGTCGACGAACGTGATCGCCACGCCCGAGGCACCGGCGCGACCGGTTCGCCCGATCCGGTGGACGTACATCTTTTCGTCCTCGGGGCAGGTGTAGTTGATGACGTGGGTCACGCCTTCGACGTCGATGCCGCGCGCGGCCACATCGGTCGCGACGAGGATCTCGACGCTCCCCTCGCGAAAGCGCTTCAGCGTCCGCTCGCGCGCGATCTGGGCCATGTCACCATGCAGCGGCGCCGCCGGGAACCCACGGTCGATCAGGTCTTCGGCGAGCCGCTGGGACTGGCGTTTGGTCCGCGTGAAGATGATGCAGAGGCCGCGGTTGTCCGCCTGCATGATGCGGGCGATGATCTCAGGCTTGTCGAGGTCGTGGGCGACGTAGACGAACTGTGCTGTCGCGGGAACGGTCTGCGTGTCGGTGCTCGACTCAGCTCTCAGGTTCACCGGATGGCGCATGTGCGTGCGGGCCAACGTGACGACCTCGCCGCGCATGGTCGCTGAGAAGAGCATGGTCTGACGCAGCTCCGGCGTCTTCGCGATGAGTCGCTCGACATCGGGCAGGAAGCCCAGGTCGAGCATCTCGTCGGCCTCGTCGAGCACGAGCACCTTGACATGGGACAGGTCGAGCGTCCTGCGGGACGCCAGGTCGAGCAGGCGGCCCGGTGTGCCGACGACGATGTCGACGCCGGAGATCAACGCGTCGAGCTGCGGCTCGTAGGGGACGCCGCCGTACACGGTGAGAGTCCGGGTGCCCCGCTTGCGCCCAGCGAGGCGGAAGTCGTTCGCCACTTGCAGGGCGAGCTCACGGGTCGGCGCGATAACGAGCGCCTGCGGCTTGCCGGGAGCCGCCAGCTCGGCGTACTCGGGGTCGTGCGGCGCGATGATGCGCTGCATGACAGGGATGGAGAAGGCCAGCGTCTTGCCGGTTCCGGTGCGAGCTTGGCCGATCAGATCGGTGCCCATCAAGGCGATAGGCAGAGCCATTTCTTGGATGGGGAAGGCTTCGGTGATGCCGACGGCGGTGAGCGCCTCGACAATCTCGGGAAGCACCCCGAGGTCTTCGAAGGTAGACAGGAGAAAACTCGATTCTTCACAAATGGATCGCCTCGGCGTTAGTCGCAGCGAGGCGATGTCGGTGCCAGTCTACCGGTCCGGCTGTCGACGTGGTGTCGCTACGCTTCAGCCATGTCCGAGCACACGTCGAGCGGCGGCCCAGGGCAGTCGGGCGCAGATGCCGTCGGCTCGCGCGTCTCGGTGTACGGCGACCCCGGCTACCGGGTGGCCGTGGTCGACCTTCTCGGCGGTCTCGCCTACTCCGAGCTGACCGCCTTCGAGCGCCTCACCGAGGACGCGACGAGCGCTCCCACGCTTCAGGACAAGGTCGCGCTGGCCTCGATGGCCGCGGCCGAGTTCGGTCACTTCGACCGCCTTCGGCGGCGGCTCATCGAACTGGCCGCCGACCCGTTCGAGGCCATGGAGCCGTTTCACGGGCCGGTTGACGCCTTCCACGAGCACACGGCACCGTCGGACTGGCTGGAGAGCCTGATCAAGGCGTATGTCGGTGACGGCCTCGCCGCGGACTTCTACCGCGAGATCGCTGCCTACCTCGACGCCGACACCCGCGATCTGATCTTGACGACGCTCGACGACACCGGTCAGTCGGAGTTCGTGGTGGAGCGGGTGCGCCAAGCGATCGCAGCGAACCCGAAGATCGCCGGGCGGCTGGCCCTGTGGGCGCGCCGGCTGATGGGGGAGGCGCTCGGCCAGGCTCAGCGCGTCGCGGCCGAACGCGACGCGTTGTCAGCCCTGTTGGTCGGAGGTGTCGACCGCCCCGGCATGGACCTGGCAGCTATCGCGCGAATGTTCGCCCGGCTCGCCGAGACGCACACTGTCCGGATGACCGCCCTGGGCCTCCAAGCCTGACCCACCCGATCCGGTCGAGGCGTCAGTTGTTCCGATCGAGTGGCCAGCTCTTCCGGTCGGAGCGGCCAGCTCTTCCGGTCGAAGCGCCAGTTGTTCCGGTCGAGAGGCCAGTTGTTCCGGTCGAGTGGCCAGCTCTTCCGGTCGAGGGGCCAGTTGTTCCGGTCGAGTGGCCAGTTGTTCCAATCGAGCGGCCAATTTGTTCCGGTCGAGAGGCCAAATATTCGGCCCGGTGCCTCAAACGCCGAAGCCCATCCGGCGGCCGGTGTCACCGACGAGCTCGACATAGGCGAGCTTCTCGATCGGTACGAAGACGGTCCGGCCCTTGTCGTCGGTGAGCACGAGCATCGAGCTGTCACCGTCGAGGGCCGCGGTGACCGCCTTCTGGATGTCGTCGGCATTCTTGCTCAAGTCGAGTGTCAGCTCGCGGTTGGCGTGCGTGACGCCGATCTTGACCTCCACGTGGAGTCCTTCCGAAACGATTGTCTCCCCACTCCTGGGGCGATGTCTGGGCCCGCGGGGCGGGGCTGGTCCAGACTAGCCGCGCTGGCCAAAGCGCTCCTCACTCATGGCGCGGGAAGCCTCGGATACCGCGCCACGCCAGGCTCGAGATGAGCTCGACCGCTTGGTTCTGCTCCAGCGGCCCTTCGGTGTTGAGCCAGAAGCGCGCGCTGACCTGGCTCATGCCAACCAGCGCGACGGCTAGCAACCGTGACGTCTCCGCCGGGAAGCCGGTGTCGTCGGCGATCACCTCCGCGATAGCATCCGCGCACAGCAAGGTGACCTGGTAGACCCGCTCGCGCACCGCGGGCTCGCTCGTGAGGTCGGACTCGAAGACGAGCCGGAACGCCCCGCAGGGGTCAGCGACGTACCGGTAGAACGCCTCGGTCGTGGCCGTTACCCGCTCCTTGTTAACAGTGGTGCTCACGAGGGCTTCCCGAACGGCGCCGACGATCTCACCGCAGGCGTTGTCGAGCAGCGCCAGGTAGAGGTCGAGCTTGCCCGGGAAGTGCTGGTAGAGAACCGGCTTGGAGACACCGGCGCGGTCGGCGATGTCGTCCATGGCGGCCGCGTGGTAGCCCTGAGCGACGAACACGTCGAGCGCAGACTTGAGCAGCTGGGCGCGTCTAGCGCTGCGGGGCATCCGTGCGTTGCGCGGTTCGCTGCCGGCATCTGCGGTCACCAACGAAATCCTAGTGGTCTGTGTCTGGCGTCGGCCGTTTCAGCGGCGCAAGGCGCAAGGCGCGAGGCGGCGAGCGGACGCCGTTCGCCGACCACGTCACGGGAGCGGTGCAGCGTGCTCTGCCATGTCGGCGAGGAGATCGCCGTGTTCATCGATTCGTCGTACGACGTCTGATGCCACGAACGTCAAGTCGCTCGCCACTCCCGCGTCCGCCACCTCGTCCCACGTCAGCGGCGTCGACACCGACTGGCGCCCTACTCCGCGCAGCGAGTATGCAGCGACAGTCGTCTTGGCAGCGTTGTTCTGGCTCCAGTCGATGAATACCTTGCCCCGGCGGGCTCGCTTGTCCATGGAGGAAAGGACAAGGTCAGGCAGCGCCGCCGTGAGCCGCTCGGCGAGCCGCTTGGCGTAGGCAGACGTCTGGTCCGAGGGCGTCGCTTCGACCGGCACGTAGAGCTGGGCGCCCTTGTTGCCGGAGGTCTTGACGTATGCCGTCAGCCCGTCGGACTCGAGCAGCTGGCGCAGCGCCAAGGCGACGTTGCAGCAGTCGATGATGTCGGCGGGAGGGCCGGGGTCGAGGTCCAGCACGAGCAGGTCACACTCGCGTGGCCGTCCGTCGGCGTCGACCGTCCACTGCGGCACGTGCAGCTCCAGCGCGGCGAGGTTCGCCAGCCACACGAGGGTCGGCAGTGAGTCGGCGACGACGTACTCGACGCCGTCGTCCCCGTGCTCGGCCATGAAGGCGGTGCGCACGAAGCCAGGAGTGCCGCGCGGCTTGTTCTTCTCGAAGAACGACCCTTCCGTCGTGCCGTTCGGCCAGCGCTTGCGCGTGAGCAGACGGTCAGCGAGGTGGGGAAGTAGCACGTCGGCGACCGCGACGTAGTAGTCGATGACCTCGCCCTTGGTGAAACCGGTCTCGGGATACAAGACCTTGTCAAGGTTCGACAGGACCAGCTGCTGGCCACCTACCTCGACCGACACCTTCTTGCCTGTCATGGGACCAGCGTGGCATGCAACGTGCGGCGCGGCATTCGCCGGTGCGTCGCGTGGGGGTCCTGCTGACCCGACCGGCCGCACCGGATCGGGACGTTGGCGAGGTCGGTCACCCGTAGGGAACATGAGCGGGCTGTCGCGAGTTGTAGCCCGAAGGACCCACACGTAAAGCCCGAGGAGATTCCCGTGTCGTTGCCGCCCCTGGTCGAGCCAGCTGAAGAACTGACCATCGACGAGGTACGTCGCTACAGCCGCCACTTGATCATCCCCGATGTGGGGATGACAGGGCAGAAGCGCCTCAAGAACTCCAAGGTGCTCGTCATCGGTGCCGGCGGGCTGGGCAGCCCGGCGCTGCTCTACCTGGCAGCGGCAGGCGTGGGCACGCTGGGGATCATCGACTTCGACGAGGTGGACGAGTCCAACTTGCAACGCCAGATCATTCACGGACAAAGCGATGTCGGCAAACCGAAGGCCATCTCGGCCAAGAAGTCCATCGCCGAGGTCAACCCACTCGTCGATGTGGTCGTGCACAACGAGCGTCTCGACAACGACAACGTGATGGAGATCTTCTCGGGCTACGACCTCATCGTCGACGGCACCGACAACTTCGCCACCCGCTACCTCGTCAATGACGCCGCCGTCCTGCTCGGCAAGCCCTACGTCTGGGGCTCGATCTACCGGTTCGACGGCCAGGCCTCGGTGTTCTGGGCCGAGCACGGTCCCTGCTACCGCTGTCTCTACCCGGAGCCGCCGCCGCCGGGCATGGTCCCGTCGTGCGCCGAGGGTGGTGTGCTGGGAGTGCTCTGCGCCTCGATCGGCTCCATCCAGGTCAATGAGGCGATCAAGCTGCTCACGGGCATCGGCTCACCACTGCTCGGCAAGCTGATGATCTATGACGCGCTCGAGATGGAGTACCGCAAGCTCGCCGTCCGCAAGGACCCGAACTGCGCCATCTGCGGCGACCATCCGACGGTCACCGAGCTGATCGACTACGAGACGTTCTGCGGCGCGATCAGCGACGAGGCCGCCGGCGCGGCAGCCGACTCCACGATCAGCGTCACGACGCTGTCGCACTGGTTGAAGGAGCGCGAGAACGGCGAGCGGGAGTTCGTCCTCGTCGACGTGCGCGAGCCCAACGAGTTCGAGATCAACCAGATCCACGGCGCCGTGCTCATCCCCAAGGGCGAGTTCCTCACCGGCGCAGCACTCGAGCAGCTGCCGCAGGACAAGCAGGTCGTGCTGCACTGCAAGACCGGCGTCCGCTCGGCCGAGGCGCTCGCGGTGCTCAAAGGTGCGGGCTTCTCCGACTCTGTGCACGTCGGCGGCGGAGTGTCGGCCTGGGTGAACCAGATTGACCCGTCGCAGCCGGCGTACTGACATCGCGGACGGTCGACCGGACCTGGCACGGCCGACGCCGGACATCGCCCAGTCATTCGGCGTCTCGGTCGACCGTTGCAGGCGGCTTCCCGGCGGTCAGGGCCACGCCTGGACCGACGGCCGGGTGGTTCTCAAGCCGGTAGCGAGCAGCGTCGAGCACAGCTGGGTGTGCGACGTGTACGCCGGCTGGGACAACCCCGCCGTCAGGGTGCCGCGCCCAGTCGCCGCGAGCGACGGGGCCTGGGTGAACGACGGGTGGGCTGCCCATGTCTTCGTCGCTGGGCGCGAGGCGTCGATCGCTCGTGATGCGGCTGCCGTCCGAGAGGCCAGCGACGCCTTCCACGACACCATCAGCCACCTGCCCCGGCCGGGCTTCCTCGACGACCGCCACGACCCCTGGACACGCGGCGATCGGGTCGCCTGGGACGGCGCCCCGCCAGAAGGAAGCCCCGAGACGCTCGAGCTGCTGACCTTGCTGCTGGACGTACTCCAGCTCGGGTCGTCTGCCTCGCAGGTCATCCACGCAGACATCGGAGGAAACGTGCTGGTGGGTGCCGACGTCGCACCGGCCGTGATCGACTGGCCGGTCTACTTCCGTCCGCGAGGGTTCGCGCTCGCCGTGGCGGCGGTCGATGCCGTTTGCTGGGAAGGCTTACCGGCCTCGTTCCTCGACGCCTGGGCCGACACCGAGCAGTGGCCCCAGCTGCTGGCAAGGGCGCTGATCTATCGCATCGCCACCGTGGGACGGACCGAGACCCTCGGTGTGGCGACCATGCCATCGCCTCATCATGCGGCCCGGGTGCGACCCAGCGTCGACGCCGTATTGGCGCGAGCACGTTGACCTGGCGATCACCGACGGCGCGAGAGGGGCCGACCGACGGCATCCGCCGAGGCAGCTGGGCTCGCGGCGACGGATCGCGCATCCGATGCGAGACTTGCGGTCATGCCCGACCAGGAGGGCCCGCCTGTCGGCCCGCGCCTTGACCGGGAGGCGTATGTCGAGCTGGTTCTGACGATCGTGGAGCAGGTTCCGTGGGGGCATGCGACGACGTACGGGCTGATCGCCGACGCCGTCGGGCGAGGTGGGCCGCGCCAGGTGGGGCGCGTGATGGCGTTGTACGGCGGCGCAGTGGCCTGGTGGCGGGTCGTGCGTGCAGACGGCAGCCTGCCGGAGTCGCACGTTCGCGAGGCGCTGGCCCACTACCGGCAGGAGGCCACGCCGCTGCGGGGCTCGATCACCGAAGCCGCAAGTCTGAAGGTTGACCTGGGGACGGCCCTGTGGACGCCGCTCGCGTGAGGCGCCGGCGTCCGGAAACTGTCGGCGGGCGCTGATGCGCTAGGCCGCATGTCACCCACCTACCGCCTCGACCGGTCGCCCCGGCGCTCCATCGAGCCGCCGTCGCTCGACGCCGCACAGCAAGCGGTCGTCGACCATGCGGGCGGTCCGCTTCTCGTGCTCGCAGGACCGGGGACGGGCAAGACAACCACGCTGGTCGAGGCGGTCGTGCAGCGGATCGAGGGCCGCGGCGTGTCTGCCGACCAGGTCCTCGTGCTGACGTTCAGCCGCAAGGCGGCCGAGGAGCTGCGGCATCGCATCGTGGGCCGGCTCGGGCGCACCAGCGCCATGCCGATGAGTGCGACGTTCCATTCGTTCTGCTACGGCCTGGTCCGGCAGTGGCAGCCGGCGGAGCTGTACGCCGCTCCCCTTCGCCTGCTCAGCGCCCCGGAGCAGGACGTCCGGCTGCGTGATCTGTTGGCGCACTCGCGCGACAGCGGCCGAGCCGCCTGGCCGACCTCGCTCGACCAGGCGTTGCGCACCCGTGGGTTCGCCCGTGAGATCCACGGCGTCTTGGCGCGAGCACGTGGGATGGGACTGGAGCCCGAGGAGCTTGCTCACCTCGGCCGCCGGGCCGGACGGACCGAGTGGGTGGCCGCGGGCGCGTTCATGGAGGAGTACCTCGCGGTACTCGACCAGGAGGCCACGCTCGACTATTCAGAGCTCGTCCATCGTGCCGTCCTGCTGGCGGAGGCCGACGACGTCCGACACGAGCTGCGGAGCCGGTTCAAGGCGGTCTTCGTCGATGAGTACCAAGACACCGACCCAGCCCAGGTGCGGCTGCTGGCCGCCCTCGCCGGAGACGGCCACGACCTCATGGTGGTCGGCGATCCCGACCAAAGCATCTACGCGTTCCGCGGTGCCGAGGTGCGGGGCATTCTCGACTTCCCGACCACGTTCCCTCGAGCCGACGGACAGCCGGCGCCGGTGGTGGCGCTCCGTACGACGCGGCGTTTCGGCGCCCGCCTGCTGACCGCGTCCCGGCGGATCGCCACCGGCCTGGGAACCAAAGGACCGATCGGGCTCGACGACTTTCACGCCTTCCGTCACCCGACAGCCGACGGCGCCGAGTTCGGTGCCGGCACGGTCGACGTCGTCACGTTCAGCTCCAGTGGGGCCGAGACCGACCACATCGCCGACATCGTGCGGCGCGCCCACCTCGAGGATGCGATCCCGTGGTCGCAGATCGCGGTCCTGGTGCGTTCGGGAGCGGCCTCCGTCCCAGCCTTGAGACGGGCGCTCGTCGGAGCGGGGGTGCCCGTCGAGGTGGCCGGTGACGAGGTCCCGTTGCGATGCGAGCCGGCGGTGCAGCCACTGCTCGCTGCGCTGCGGGCAGCGAGCGACCTCGAAAGCATGACCGTCGACGGTGCACACGCCCTGCTCATGTCACCGCTCGCCGACCTCGATGCCGCCCAGCTGCGCAAGCTTGGACGCCTGCTGCGGGCCCGCGACCGAGCCCTGCATGAGGGCGAGCGGCTGCCGCTGTCGTCAGGAGAGTTGCTCCGCCAGGCCCTGACCGACCCCACCGTCCTTACCGACATCGACGACCGGATGGCGGTCAGCCCGCTGCGGCTGGCTCGGCTGCTGGCTACTGCCCACGGCCAGCTTGCGCGGGGGGCGCCGGCCGAGCAGGCGCTGTGGGCGTTGTGGTCCGGCACCTCGTGGCCGGCGCGGCTGCGGGCCGGTGTCGACCGTGGCGGGGTAGCCGCGCGCGCCGCTCACCGGGACCTGGACGCGATCTGTGCGCTCTTCGAGGTTGCGGCCAGAGCGGAGGAGAAGCAGGACCACACCGGTGCCCTGGTCTTCCTCGACGAGGTGGAGGCGCAGCAGATCCCGGCCGACACGATGGCCGAAGAGGGAGTCCGGGGCGATGCGGTCCGGCTGCTGACCGCTCACCGCTCCAAGGGCCTGGAGTGGCGGCTCGTGGTGATCGCCGGTGTTCAGGAGGGCGCCTGGCCCGACCTGCGGCGTCGCGGCTCGCTGCTTCAGGCCGACCGCGTCGGGAGCGACGGCCTGGTCGAGCCGCCGACCTTTGCTTCGATGCTGGCCGCGGAGCGACGCCTGTTCTACGTCGCCGTGACTCGGGCGCGACAACGGCTCGTCGTGACAGCGGTGGCCTCGCCCGAGGCCGACGGTGACCAGCCGTCCCGCTTCGTCGACGAGCTGGGGGTGCCGAGCGTCCCCCGGCAAGGTCGTCCTGCACGGCCGCTCTCGTTGGCGGGAATCGTGTCCGAGCTGCGGCGCGTCGCCTGTGACCCGGCCAGCGGCGCGGCCATGCGGGCCGCCGCGGCGGCGAGACTGGCACGGCTGGTCAAGGAGGAGGAGCAGGGTGGGGCCGCGGTTCCGGGCGCCGATCCCCGTACTTGGTGGGGCTTGCGCGAACGCACCGTCAGCGCCACACCGGTCCGTCCCGACGACACGGCACTGCGCCTGTCTGCCAGCGCGTTGGACGGAGTCCTCGACTGCCCGCTGCGCTGGTTCCTGGCCCGTGAGGCTGCCGGTGAGTCGGCGCGCGGCACGGCGCTGGGCTTTGGCAGCGTGATTCACACGTTGGCCAGCCACATGAGCAACCATGACGTCGTTGACGAGGATCGGCTCGTCGCGCTGCTCGACTCGGTTTGGGACCAGCTGCACTTCGAGAGCGCGTGGATTGCCGACCGTGAACGCGTCGAAGCCGAGAAGGTCATCGGTCGGTTCGTGCGCTGGCACGGCGGTCGCCCCGAGCGCATCTTCCTCGGGTCCGAGGTGAAGTTCGAGGTCGACGTACCGCTCGAGGAGGGTGAGGTCGTGACGCTCAACGGCTCCATCGACCGGGTGGAGCGCGACAGCGAGGGACGGGTCAGGGTCGTGGACTTCAAGACGAGCAAGACCGCCCCCACCGACAAGTCGCTGCCGGAGAACCCACAGCTCGGCCTCTACCAGCTCGCGGTCGAGCATGGAGCCCTCCTCGATGTCTGCGGACCTGGCGCTGCACCGGGCGGGGCAGAGCTGGTCCAGCTGCGGATCGAGGCCGCGGGCGGACCCAAGGTCCAGGAGCAGCCGCGACAGGTCGCCGACGCCTCGGGGCGCAGACCCGTCGAGGTGCAGCTCGTGTCAGCGGCGTCCACGGTGCGCTCCGAACAGTTCGACGCGACAGCCAATGGCCACTGCACGATGTGCGACTTCACGACGATGTGCCCGGCGCAGCGGCGGTCAGGAGCGGTGCTGTGAACGCTTCCTGTCCCTCATCCATCACGAGTCCCGACGACCTGAGTCGCCTGATGGGTATCGCGTTCAGCGACCAGCAGATCGACGCCATCACCGCTCCGATGGAGCCCGGCGTGGTCGTTGCCGGAGCCGGTTCCGGCAAGACGACGGTGATGGCAGCCCGGGTTGTCTGGCTGGTCGGCACCGGGGCCGTAGCGCCCGACCAGGTGCTCGGCCTGACGTTTACCAACAAGGCCGCGGCGGAGCTTCTGCACCGGGTCCGCCACTTCCTGGCCGCCTCCGGTCTGATCTGCCAGCCGCCCGGCACCCCAGTCGGCGGCGACGAAGAGGGGGGAGCCACTGAACCGACGGTGCTTACCTACCACGCGTACGCCGCTCGGCTGCTTGCCGAGCACGGTCTCCGGATCGGCCACGAGCCCGACACCCGCGTCATCGCCGACGCTTCCCGATTCCAGCTGGCCGCTCGGGCCATCCGCCAGCACACCGAGCCGGTAGCGCATCTGAGCACCTGGGTCGCGACGAGCGTCACGGCATTGCTCGACCTCGACGCCCAGCTCTCGGAGCACCTCGTGAGCATCGACGAGCTCGAGCAGTTCCGCCGGCGCGAGTCGCCACAGTGGCTCGACACCCGGCAGACGACCGAGGTCGCGAAGGCCATCGTGACGTTCGAGAAGCGCCGGGAGCTGCTCGGCTTCATTCGCAGCTACCGGCGGCTCAAGGACGAGCTGGGCGTCATGGACTTCGCCGACCAGATGGCTCGCGCAGCCACGCTCGCCGAGGCGAGCGCGGAGGTCGGCCGGATCGAGCGCGACCGCTTCAGGATCGTCCTGCTCGACGAATACCAGGACACCTCCGTCGCCCAGTCCCGACTTCTGAGGGCCCTTTTCTCCGGTGCTGCGGTCGAGCCGGCCGCGGCTGGAGTTCCTGATGACTCTGCGGTCCCGACGGACTCTGCCGGTGCCGAGGTCCCCGGTCGGGGTCATCCCGTCACTGCCGTCGGCGACCCCTGCCAGGCCATCTACGGATGGCGAGGGGCGAGCGTCGCCAACATCGACACGTTCCCTACCGACTTCCCCACGGCGTGGGGGCGCGGCGAGGTCGTTCGTTACCCCCTCAGCGTCAACCGGCGCTCACACGAGCGCCTCCTCCGCACGGCCAACACCCTCGCGACCGACCTTCATGCCAGCCATGTCGGAGCCGAGCCGCTGCAGCCCCAGCCCGCCGCCGCAGCCGGGAAAGTGCGAGCGGCCGTGCACGAGACCTATGACGACGAGCTCGCATTCCTCGCCGCGGAGGTGCCGAATACCTATCGGGCCATGCGGCGCCCCTTGTGGAGTGACATCGGGGTGCTGGTGCGTGACCACCGGATGGCGAGCGACGTGCACGACGCCCTCTCGGCGGCGGGTGTCCCGGTCGAGGTCGTGGGCCTGAGCGGCCTGCTCGCCATGCCCGAGGTGGCCGAGGTCGTTGCCACGTTGCAGGTCATGCACGACGTAACCGCCAACGCGTCGTTGCTCTCCCTCCTCGCCGGTCCCCGCTGGGCTATCGGCGTCCGCGACTTGGCCTTGCTGGGCACGCGGGCACGCGGGCTCGCGAGGCAGGAGCACCTCATGGACTCGGACATCGTGGGGGAGCTGGAGCGGGCGGTCGCCGGAGTCGACCCGGCCGACGTCGCGTCCCTGCTCGAGGCCCTGGAGGACCCCGGCAAGGGCGGGTACTCCGAGCAGGCTCGTGAGCGGTTCGCTGCGCTGGCGAGTGAGCTGCGGATGCTCCGCCGCCACGTCGGGGAGCCGCTGCTCGACCTCGTCCGACGGGTCGTCGATGTGACGGCGATCGACGTCGAGCTCGCGGCATCGACCTCAGCCGTCGCGACGGCACGGCGCGACAATTTGTCGACGTTTCTCGATGCGGTGGCACACTTCGCCGGCATCGACAACGACGCCTCGTTGCCGGGGCTGCTCGCCTACCTCGAGGCGGAGGAGCAGTACGCCCGTGGTCTTGCGCTCGCCGTCCCCAGTGAAGCGAACTCCGTCAAGCTCCTCACGGTGCACCGAGCCAAGGGCCTCGAGTGGGACGTTGTGTTCGTCCCCGGCCTGTGCCGCGGGGTCTTTCCGTCGCCGCGTGGCCGGGGCCGATGGCCGACCGCCATGCAGGCGCTGCCCTCACCACTTCGAGGCGACTACGCCGTCCTTCCCAAGGTGTGCGAGCGCAGCAACAAGGGGCTTATCGAGTTCACACGCGAGTGCCGGGCTTACGACCTGCTCGAGGAGCGCAGGCTTGCCTATGTCGCGCTGACCCGGCCCCGGGAACAGCTGGTTGTCTCGTGCCACTGGTGGGGACCGGAGCAGAAGCGGCCGAGGGGTCCCTCGGTGTTCATGGACGACGTCATCGAGTCCATGAAGAGCTGGGGCCATGCGCCCGAAATGCAGGTGCCGGCACCCGAGGAAGGCGCTGACAACCCCGCCGACCGCGCGCTGGACAGATGCCCCTGGCCGGTCGAGGCGTCAGCGTTGGAGGTGGAGCGCCGCCGGGTCGCGGCCGCTCTGGTGGAGACTGCGCAAGGTCAGGGCTGGCGTGCGGCCCAGGCCGCCGCTGACGACGACCTCCTGCTCGACGAGCGCGCCGTGGTGGCCCAGTGGGATCTCGAGCTCGACCGGTTGGTCGACGAGGCCCGGAACAGCCGGGCGGGCGAGGTCGCCGTGCCGCTGCCGGCCACCTTGTCGGCCACCGCGGTACTGAGACTCAAGGACGACCCACGGGGGCTAGCCCGAGAGCTCGCCAGGCCGATGCCACGCAAGCCCTCGGCCGCTGCCCGGTTCGGCACTCGGTTCCATGCCTGGGTGGAGAGCTACGTCGGCCAGCAGCAGCTGCTCGATCCCGACGAGCTTCCCGGCCGTGCCGACCTGGACATCGCCAGTGACGAGGACCTCCGCATGCTGACCGAGGCCTTCACCAACGGGCCCTTCGGCGGGAGGACGCCGTACCGGGTCGAGGCACCCTTCACGATCATGTTCGGTGGTCAAGTCGTACGCGGCCGCATCGACGCCGTCTACGAGACCGACACCGGCTACCAGGTTGTCGACTGGAAGACCAGCCAGGCGCCAGCGGCCGACCCCATGCAGCTGGCGATTTACCGGCTCGCCTGGGCGGAGATCATGGGAGCGTCGCCCGAGCAGGTCCGGGCAGCCTTCTACTACGTGCGCTCGGGCGAGGTGGTCGAGTTCGACGACGCGGATCTCCCCGGTCGCAGCGCCCTGGAGCGTCTCGTGCTCGACGGCGCGTGACGTGGATCCTCAGTGCTGCGACTCCTCGCCCGAGCCCGTGTCGGCGTCCAGGGCGACTGCGCCCATGGCCCCGAGAGCGATGGCGACCATGTCCGCGAACGTGCGCTCTCGATCGGCCGACGTGGTCTGCTCCCCGGTCTTCACCTGGTCTTAGACTGTGCAGATCGTCAACGCCCGGCGCCCGGCCCCGGCCGCGATGGTGTACAGCGCGTTCGCCTCCATCTCGACGGCGATCACGCCGTACTTCTCCATCCGTAGCAACGGCTCAAGATCGACCGTATAGAAGGAGTCGGCCGAGAAGATCCGTCCCACCTTCGCGGCAACGCCGGCCCGTTCGGCAGCGTCAGCTGCAGCTCGCAGGAGGTCGAAGTCTGCCGTAGCACAGTAGTCGTGGCCACCGAAGCGGATGCGGTTCATCGACGAGTCCGTCGAGGCGCCGATCGCCAGCACCACGTCGCACAGCTTCAGGGCGTCGCAGATCGCGCCACAGGAGCCGACCCGCACGAGTTGCTGGACGCCGTAGTCGCGGACCAGCTCGGTGACGTAGATCGACATGGACGGAAGCCCCATGCCCGTGCCCTGGACCGAGACCCGCTCGCCCTGGAACTAGCCGGTGTAGCCGAGCATGTTGCGCACCGTCGAGTAGCACTGAGCGTCGTCCAGAAACGTCTCGGCGATCCACTGAGCGCGCAGCGGGTCGCCGGGAAGCAGGATCCGAGGAGCGATCTGCCCGGGCGTGGCGCCGATGTGGGTGCTCATGCCGGCGATGATGCCAGAGCGCTCGCCCAGTAGTCTCAGGCCCGTGAGCGTTGGCCAGCTTCCCGACTTCGCCTTCCGGCGTTCGGGTCACGACCGGCTCGCCGAGCGCCGCAAGGACGACGCCTTCCTCGACGCCGCCTGGAACGAACCGCACACCCGTGTGCTGGTCATGCGCGGACACGACGTCTCAGTGGACGACGCGGGCAACCAGCTCCGGTTCGTCTCCCCCCAGGAGTCCCCGCCCGGGCAACGCATGCTGCTGGGTGCGGTCGACGCCGTCACGTACTTCCTGGTGTTGGTCGACACCGTGGCCGACAGCTCGGCCGGCAAGGTGGCGCGGACGGGGGGGCCCACGAGTGGCGGGCCGGTCAGCTCCTCCCCTGCGCACTCCGAGATCGACGAGATGCAGTCGTCCCTCGCCGGGGAGTTCTCCGACCTGCGGAAGCTGGTGACCGAGCTCGACCCCATCCAGATCTCCCTGGCCGTGCACGCGATCGCGTTGGGTGGGTGGCACCGTCGCCACCCGAGGTGCGCGGCCTGCGGTGCCCGGACCCACCTCACCGAGGGCGGCGCGTCCCGTCAGTGCCCGTCGTGCTCGACTATGCATTTTCCGAGGACTGACCCCGCGGTCATCATGCTCGTCGTCGACGCAGAGGACCGCTGCCTGCTCGGACATAATGCTGCTCGGGCCGGTGGCTGGTTCTCGACGCTGGCCGGGTTCGTCGAACCCGGCGAGGCACCCGAGGAGGCGGTGGCGCGCGAGGTGAGGGAGGAAGCCGGGATCGTGGTCGGCGACGTGACGTATGCCGGCAGCCAGCCCTGGCCGTTCCCGTCGAGCCTGATGCTCGGCTTCTTCGCCGACGCCAAGACCACCGAGATCGTCGTCGACGGAGACGAGATCACCCAGGCCCGCTGGTTCACCCGCGCCGAGCTCAGGGATGCGGTGGAGGCGGGAGACCTCGTCGTCCCTACGACGATCTCGATCGCCGGTGCTCTCATCGAACACTGGTACGGCGGTGACATGCCGACTCGGCGCGACGGCTGAGCGGCTGAGCGCCGCGTCGGAAGCTCAGCTGGCGAGCTTGGCCTTGACCTGCGCGACACTGGGGTTGGTGAGAGCAGTGCCGTCCGTGAAAACGAGCGTCGGCACCGTCTGGTTGCCGCTGTTGGCGCTCTCGACAATGGCAGCGGCCCGGGGCTCCTGCTCGATGTCGACCTCGGAGAACTCGATGCCCTCACGCTTCAGCTGCCCTTTGAGGCGGTGGCAGTATCCACACCACGGGGTGGAGTACATGGTGAACGTGTCCGAGATCAAGGCTGTCCCTTTCGACGAATAGGCTTGCTTGGGTGCAACGTGCACGGGGGCCAAACCCTTCCCGCTCGAGGAGGCCGCGTGACCGAGGCTGACCGGCTGCTGGAGGGACTCGATCCCGAGCAGCGTCAGGTTGCCCTCAGCCTCGAGGGCCCCGTTCGCGTGCTGGCCGGAGCGGGGACCGGCAAGACCCGCGCTCTCACCCATCGCATTGCCTACGCGGTCGCGACGCGCACCGCGGCGCCGACCGAGGTGCTGGCCGTGACGTTTACGACTCGCGCCGCCGGGGAGCTCCGCCAGCGGCTGGCCAGGCTCGGCGCCGCTGGTGTGCAGGCAAGGACGTTTCACTCGGCGGCGCTGCGCCAGGCCCGGTATTTCTGGCCGCAGGTGTTCGGAGGGGAGCTGCCCCAGCTGATCTCGTCCAAGCTGTCTCTGCTCGGTGAAGCCGTGGGCCGCCAACGGCTCAAGGCGGGCCAGCCCGACCTGCGCGATCTCGCGAGTGAGATCGAGTGGGCGAAGGTGTCCAACGTGCGACCCGACGACTACGCGCGGGTGTCGGCGACGTCGGGCCGAGCCGTCGAGGGCTACGACGCCGCCACAGTCGCGAAGGTCTACGACTCTTATGAAGAGGTGAAGCGCGCCCGCAACCGGATGGACATGGAGGATGCACTGCTTTACGCCGCGGCGGTGCTCGCTGAGGATGAGCGGGTCGCGGCGGCGGTGCGACGGCAGTACCAGTGGTTCGTTGTGGACGAGTTCCAGGACGTGAGCCCCATCCAGGCCACGCTGCTCGACCTCTGGCTTGGTGGCCGCGACCAGCTCTGTGTGGTCGGAGACCCGGCCCAGACGATCTACTCGTTCGCTGGAGCGTCGTCGGACCACCTGCTCGGCTTCACCCGGAAGTTTCCGGGAACCACGTCAATCACCTTGGAGCGCAACTACCGCTCCACCCGGCAGGTTCTCGACACGGCCAACACGGTGATGGCCCAGCAGATCGGAGCCTCGGCCGTGCGGCTGCGCCCGACCCGGGGCGACGGCGTCGAGGTCGGTTTCCACAGCCATGCTGATGAGGTCGGCGAGGCCGATGCGGTGGCTGGCGCCATCGGCGACGCCCTGGCTGGCGGATACGCCCCTGCTGACATCGCCGTGCTGTTTAGGATCAACGCCCAGTCGGAGAACTTCGAGGAGGCGCTGTCCGAGCGCAAGATCCCCTTCGTCGTGCGCGGCGCCGAGCGCTTCTTCGAACGCCCTGAGGTGCGACAGGCGCTGACCTTGCTCCGCGGTGCCGCCCGCACCGAGGCCGAACCGACGGGAGAGCTCACCGTCGACGTCGTCGCCGTCCTCAGCTCGATGGGCTGGTCCACCACCGCCCCGACGGCCCGGGGCAACGCTCGCGACCGGTGGGAGTCGCTGCAGGCGCTGGTTTCGGTCGCCGAGGAGCAGTCCAGCCAACACCCATCGCTCGACCTGGCGGGCTTCGTGGCCGAGCTGCAGCGTCGCGCCGACGCGCAGCACGCACCACTCGCCGAGGGTGTCACGCTCACGACCCTGCACGCTGCCAAGGGCCTCGAGTGGCCGGTCGTCTTCCTGGCCGGCATGCACGAGGGCACGATGCCCATTGTCTACGCGGATACGCCACGCAGCGTCGACGAGGAGCGCCGGCTGCTGTATGTCGGCGTGACCCGGGCCCGGGACCGGCTGAACGTCTCCTGGGCTTCTGCGCGCAACCCGGGAGGCAGAGCCTCGCGGCGGCCCAGCCGATTCCTCGACGGGTTGCTCGACGACGATCAACGTGCGGCGCACCCGGCGCGGCGAGGCGGCCGCAAGGACCGTGCGCGTGCAGCCAGACTGTCGACCTGCAGGGTGTGCTCACGTCCACTGACGGACGCCCGTGAGCGCAAGCTCGGTCGCTGCGCCGACTGCCCAACCAGCTACGACGAGGCGACCTACGACGCGCTCAAGTTGTGGCGTCGCGAGCAGGCGGAGATGCAGAAGATCCCGGCCTACTGCATCTTCACCGACGCCACCTTGACCGCTCTGGCGGAGATGCATCCGCGCGACGCCGCCGCCTTGTTGCGCGTGCCCGGCATCGGACAAGGCAAGGTCGACAAGTACGGCGCGGCCATCCTGAGCCTGTGCGAACAGACATCACTCGCCGATTAGCACAGCGAAAAGAAATCTCTCGATGCGGCGTTAATTCGTTTGCGTCCCTTGAAGCGAGGCGCGTACGCTGCTCTCACCGCCGGAGGTTCGCCTTCTGCAGCCCGACCCACACCGGAGAGGAGGGGCAGTCATGATCATCAGCAACGTCACCAGCGCGGCGCCTACGGCGACGCGCGCTCGCATGTCCGCCCCCCGCATGGCCGCTCCCCGGGAGTTCGCCCTCCCGATGGTTGCGTCCGCCCTCCCGCTGGGTGACACGTCGGGTGCGTCCGTCGAGGGTCGCCACCTGGTCGCTGACATTGCCTACACCACGGCTGTTCGCGTGCCCGCAGCTGGCAAGGACGTCTTTGTTGGCGTCCGTGCTTGGAGTCCACCGATCTAGAGAACAACTCTTGATCGGCACCTCCAAGCCGCGGACCCCACTGGGATCCGCGGCTTTTTGTATACCCCGTCCGAACGACGAAGGTCACGAGGAGGTGACACACATGACACTCAGCGTCCTCGACGCACTCATCACGAGTGAGCAGACCGACGCGCGGGAGTTGCCTTGCCGGTCTCACGACCCTGAGCTCTTCTTCGCGGAGTCGCCGGCAGATGTCGAGCTGGCGAAGGCGCTGTGCCGCACATGCCCCGTGATGGCGCAATGCCTCGCAGGAGCAATCGACCGCCATGAACCATGGGGCGTGTGGGGTGGACAGCTGCTCGTAGCTGGAGCAGTGGTCGACCGCAAACGGCCAAGGGGTAGGCCTCGCAAGTGTGAGGTTGCCGCCTAACGGCAGTCCTGGACCATCCGCACGCGGCTCGCTTCTCGCGACTCGCTCGAGCAGAAAATGAGACGGTCTCATCGATGATCGAAAACCCGAACTTGAAGTGGAGAAACGACATGAATCTCATGCAAGAAGAACTGGCTCGCGCCCATATCGACGCGCGCCTGGAGCAGGCGCGCGAGTTGCGACGTGGCGTCCACATGCGTCGAGCTCAACGCGTGGCACGCCGTGCCGAGCGCGTCAGCCAGCAGGCCCGCCTGCTGCTCGCCCGCAACTTCTGATGACGCGGGGTGAGCGATGTTGATGGTGCCCGGAACCTCATTGAGAAGGTTCCGGGCACCATTGCGTGTTGAGGAGGATCCGGGCGCTATCCCTGCGGACGTACGCCGGACGGCTGCTCGTTCAGTCGTCGGCATACCCGGGCAGCGAGTCGGCGAGAATCTGTGCGAATGGTGCCTGCGCCTCGAGCTGTGACAGCACACCGATCCCGCCGAGCCAAACCCGGTGGATGAGGAGAAACTCCGGGGGGAGGTTGATCTTCAGCATCGTCGTGTAGCCGGGCTGGCGCGGGTCATTGATCCGGACGAACTGACCACGCATCCAGGTGCGGGAGAACTGAAACGTCTCGCTCGTCGCGGGCTCGATGAACGGCGACAGGTAGTCACGCAGGTCGTCGGCGTTGATCGAGATCGTCTGCTTGATGAAGCCCGCTTCGCGCAGTCCCTCGAGCACCGCGTCATAGTCGTCGTCGCCGGCGTTGCGGAGCAAGGTGCCGATGATCTTGGGAAGTCCGCCGTCGGGAAGTCTCGCCACGGCGCCGTAGTCCACGACCCCGAGCCTGCCATCGGGCAGCAGCCTGAAGTTGCCCGGATGAGGGTCTGCGTGAAGCAACCCGGCGCGTGCCGGGCCGGAGAACAGGAAACGGACGTAGACCTCGCCGTAGTGGTCGCGGTCACGCTGGCTCCCGTCGGCGATCAGGCGCGCCAGTGACCGCTTGGACTCCAGCCACTCGGAGACCAGCACCCGGTCGGAGTGGGTCACCACCTGCGGAACCACGATGTCGGCGTCGCCCGCGAACGCGTCCGCGAACCGGCTCTGCGCGTCGGCCTCCAGTGAGTAGTCCAGTTCCTCAGCGACGCGCGCCTGCAGCTCCGCGACGAGGGGCCCGATGTCGATTCCGGGTATCCAGCCGGCGAAGAGGCGGGCCGCGCGGCTGATCTGCCTGAGGTCGCTGGTCAGCGCCGCTCCGGCCCCGGGGTACTGCACCTTGACGGCGACCTCGCGGCCGTCGCGCCAGACCCCATGGTGAACCTGTCCGATGGAGGCGGCGGCCGCCGGGTCGTCGTCGAAGCTGACCAGCTGCTTGCGCCACGAGGCGCCCAGCTCGCGGGCGAGCACCTGGTGGACGAGTGAAGCCGGCATGGGAGGAGCGGCGTCCTGCAGCTTCGTGAGCGTCGCCCGGTAGGGGGCCACCATGGTCTCGGGCAGGGCCGACTCGAAGATGGACATCGCCTGCCCGAACTTCATCGCGCCGCCCTTGAGCTCGCCCAGCACCTTGAAGAGCTGCTCGGCGGTGCGCTGCTGGACCTGGCTCGCCACCGCCTCGGCGGGGGCTCCGCCGATCCTGCGGCCGAATCCAAGGGTGGCCCTTCCGGCGTACCCGAGCGGCAACGAGGCCAGCCGTGCGGTGCGTGCGACCGTCTTGCGGGGCAGTTCGTCCATGCCCCGCGCGCCCGTGCTCCCGGACTGGTCGCTCATGCTCCCATTGTGTCGTGCCGGCTCGGCCAACCGCAGCCGCACCCGGGATGTGGGGCAAACGCCTCGTCGTCGGGATTGCCCACACCGGGCGGGACCTCGACCACCCGACCCCAGGTGTGCGGCCTGATCCGGCTCGCCCACAGGGCGATCTCGTGTGTCGCCCAGGCCGCAACGAGTGTGGCGAGCACCTCGTCGCACGCGGCGGCATAGGCCGGTCTGGTTGCGGCCGAATCCAGCAGTGTCGGCCATGCCGGATCGCGCTCACGGCGGGCGCTGTCGACGCACCGTAGGCAGGCGGTCTCGCCCGGCAGCACGAACGGGCCCACGACGCCGACCAGGTCACGGACATAGACCCACAGGTGCGGCTGGCTGCTGTGCATGACGGCGTCGGAGACACGCCGCTCCGGCTCCCGGTCGCTGGTCACGACCAAGACATCGGCCCGGCTCGGCCGGGTCACCGAGACGCGAGCGGCCTCGAGCAGTCGGCTCACCCGATCGGCCACCTGGCCCTGTCCGATGACGTGGACCCGGCACGCCGTACGGTCGCGGGCGACGTCGCTGGCATCGCGGCCCGGGCCTGCCAACAGCGACCACGCCGACCAGGTGGCCTCCGGAACGCCGGGTGCTCGCCCGCATCCCTGGTCGACCACCGCGCCGGTCTCCACCAGCGTCGCGAGCGCCACCTCGGCCTCGGCCGCAGGCACACCGGCGGCGGTAACGGCCTGGACGACGCCGTACGCATCCCGATACCCGTCGATGGCCGAGAGCACCGCTCGCAGCGCCGCGCTGTCCCCGATCGCGCCCACACCGGGCCACTCCAGGCCGAGTTGGATGGTGTACACGTCACGGCGCAGAATCTGCAGGCCTGGGCGAAGCATGGGTCGCATAGTGGGGCTCCTCGCGCGTCGTCGTCTGGGACGACAGCGTGCCCCACGCCGGGGGAGGTCGGGGGACGTCATCCACAAGGCAACGCCGAACTGGCGGCCGCTCAACAAACGTTTCGACCCCGAAGGCGCCGTCCGTGCAGGTGCGGGGAGGCGACCTGGCGGTGCGCGGAGCCTCCCGACGGCCGGGGGGTCAGGCTTTGCCGAGGATGCGGTTCAGGTTCGTACCGCACACAGGGCAGGTGGCCTTGGCCATCCGGGTGCCCTTGTCGTTGACCCTCACCTCGCCACTCGCCTCGCGCTTGGCCTTGCACTTCACGCAGTAGAACTCGCCACTCCAGGTTTCCGCCATGACGGCCTCCTTGTCTATGTCACGGACGGTCAGCGGGGGCCCACCAACCGTTGGGTTTCGGTCGTCGCGACGGGGCATCCGCGAGGGAGCAGCCCGTCGGGTCATGGTCGCCACTGCGGTGACCTCGCGTCACCCTACGGCAGCCAGGCCCGCCGAGTGAACCGGGAGCCGCCCGTGGCCGGTGCGTGTCGGGCTCAGACCTCTAGTCGTGATCGGGTTGTTGAGTCGCGAAGGGCAGCTCTTGGGGCGACCACTCGGCCGGAAGGGTTGACCCCTCGGCGGGGGCGAGGGATCGGGCGGCGGCCACCCCCTCGAGGAAGCCGCGTGCGCGCTCGGTGAGCTCGTAGCGGTTGACCCACGCCCAGAAGTCGTCGCCGTGCCCGGGGATGAGCAGATGCGTCAGCTCGTGCAGGAGCACGTAGTCCACGACGTACGTCGGCATGGCCTTGAGTCGTGTGGACAGACGGATGGTGCGGTCGCTGGGTGTGCAGGAACCCCACCGGCTGTTCTGGTTGGTGACCCATCGCACCGACGTCGCCTCCACGCGGTCGTCCAAGTAGCGTGCGCAGAGCTGGCTCGCACGCAGTGTCAAGCCCTGGTCGGTGGGGCGGCGGCGACGCTCGGCCGAGGTAACCCGCTCGACCATGGTCGCGACCCACTCCCGCTCCTGCGACCGGCTCATCCGCGCGGGGATCATCACGACTATCGTGTCGCCCTCGCGGTAGGCCGAGACCGTGCGGGTACGCCGACGCGACCGGCGCACGTCGACGCGCGCCTCAGGAGGCCCCGATGCCATGACGCCACGGTAACGGCTGGCTGGTGACGCCACGGATATCCACCTCGACGAGGGTCGACCTTTTCTTTTGTCCACAGACTGTTCACCCGCTTCGGTGCAGGTCACAGCGGCACGGTGACACAAAGTAAGGAGACTGATACACAGGCCGGCCGTGAGTTATCCACCGGTTCTCCACAGCGGCCACGACGACGTCCCCAAGGGGTCCACAACCTTGTCCACAGGGGTGGACGACGGTACGTTGACGGATGTCGGGGGCGACCTCTAGCGTCGGTTCATCGATGGGGTCCCGAGGGTGCCGGAGCCGTTCGCAAGGGGAAGGCGAACAGCTCAGGCCCCTCGGGACCTCAATCGGCGCACCCGCATCCCGCCTGTCGTGAACCAGTCGGTCAGAGTTCTCGCGACGCGTCGATGAGCTCGCGCAGGCCCGCATCGAGCCCGGCCGGCAATGCATCCCGGGGGAACCAGCGCACGTCCAGAGACTCGTCGCTCGCCACTCCGGCCGCTCCGGTCGGCGCCGCGGCGACATAGCGCACGTCGAGATGGTGCGCGGGCCGGATCGGGCCGCACCACACCTCGTGTACGTCGAGCTGGGCCGGCTGCTCGCCGACCAGGACCAGCCCTTCGACGCCGGACTCCTCGACCGCTTCGCGTAACGCCGCCTCGGCCAGGGTCGCGTCGTCCGGTTCGCAATGCCCGCCGAACTGCATCCAGATCCGATATCGGCCGTGCAGGTTGAGCAGCACGCGCTCCCGGTCATCGCTGACGACGAGGGCGCTGGCGGTGAGGTGATCGGGATGGCAGTGGCGGCTCATGGCGTCCGGATGGTCACCGAGGTGGTCGAGGTACGTCTGCCGCAGCTCGCGCTGCCGCTTGTGCGGCGGCTCCCAGCGCTGCAGAGTCCGTACGGCGTTGGCGTGCAAGCTCACCCTTCGTGCTCGGCTGACGGCTCACCCGTCGCATCGTCGCCGTCGCCGGTGCCGGTGCCGGTGCCGGTGCCGGCGGTCGTGTCGGTCCCGGTGGTCGTGTCGGTCTCGCTGGGCACCCCGGCGTCCTTGACAACCGGGTGGTCGGCCACGGTGTCGCTCTCAGGTGGGGCCTCTGTGGCGCTGTCGTCATCAGTGAGGAGTGCGGTGAGCGCGGCATCGAACGCGGCCGAGTCCACGTCGACGTCGTCGGCCTCGCGGGTGCGCTCGGCGAAGGCCAGCGGATCGTCGAGGTCGGCAGCAGTCGGCAGCAGGTCGCGATGCGCCCAGACCGCGTCGCGAGCGGCGGCGCCCTCCGCGGCGCGCAGCGCGCCCCACAGCGCCGAGGCGTCGCGAAGCCGGCGGGGCCGGAGCTCGAGCCCGACCAGTGCCGCGAACGTCGCCTCAGCGGGACCGCCGGTCGCGCGGCGGCGACGGATGGCCTCGCGCAGTGCCGGCGCCTGCGGCATCGCCTTCTCGGTTGCCTGGCCGACGACCTCGTCCACCCAGCCCTCGACCAGCGCGAGGGTCGTCTCGAGGCGGGTAAGCGCGGCCTGCTGCGCCGGTGTCTGCTCCAGGTCGAAGAGGCCGCCGGACAGGGCCTCCTGCACGGCCTCCATGTTGGTGGGGTCCAGGCTGCGCATGCTCTCCTCGATCGACGATGTGTCGATGGTGATCCCGCGGCCGTAGTCCTCGATGGCCGCGAAGAGATGGCCACGGAGCCAGGGGGCGTGGCTGTAGAGCCGCTGGTGGGCACATTCGCGCAGCACGAGGTAGAGGAGCACGTCGTCGTCGTCGATCTCGAGGCCCTGGCTGAAGGTGGTTGCGTTGCTGACGACGACGGCCGGCCTGCCCTCGGGGCCGACCGGGAAGCCGATGTCGGTCGCCGACACCACCTCCTGCGACAGCCCCCCGATGGCCTGCCCGATCTGCTGGCTGAACATGGCGCTGCCGATCTGGTTGAGCATGCCCAGCATCGGGCCAGCCATCGCCCGCGCTTCGTTGGGAAGGGCGTTGCCCATCGCGGCGACGACGCTCTCAGCTACCGGTTCGACGAGCTGCTGCCATACAGGCATGCTCACCTCGACCCACTGGGCACGGCTCCACGCCTCGACGCTGCTGACTGCGGAGGGAAGTTCGGTGGCGCCGTCCAGCCAGTGCTCGGCCAGTCGCGCGACGTCCTGCAGCCGGGAGCGGTCACCCGCGTCGGGGGAACGGTCAGTGCCCTGCGCGACCACCTTCCGCGCCAGGTCCCGGGTGAACTCCCAGTTGACCGCCCCCTCGTGCGGAGCGAAGAGGCGCTGCAGCTGGCCGAACATGGCCTGGATACCGCCCGCGTCGCCGCCGGCAAGGCTGCCGAACATCTGCTCGAAGGGAGTCCCGGCGAAGGGGTTCTGCGGCGTACGATCCGGAAGGTCGTCGCCGCTGCTGTCGGAGGGGAGATCTGCCATACCTCAAACCTACGCGGCCCGCACCCACGGTCGAAGCTTGCGCCGGACAGACATGTGTCAGCCCCGCCCGAACGAGCCTACAGTGGGTGTTGTGACCGACGTCATCCGCCTGCTGGACCTCCGAGAGACGCCGTTGTCCGTCGGCGAGGTGTACGACGCCGTGCAGGACCCGGCCGTGGGTGGTATCGCGCTCTTCGTCGGCACCGTGCGCGACCATGACGTCGGCAAGGGCGTGACGCAGCTTGACTACAGCAGCCACCCGAGCGCGCCGGTGGTGCTGCGCGAGATGGCGGGAGAGACCGTGGCGAAGTTCCACGTCGTCAGCCTCGCCGCCGTGCACCGCGTCGGTGCGCTGGCCGTCGGAGACATCGCCGTGATCGTCGCCGTGGGATGTGCGCACCGGTCGGAGGCGTTCGCGGCGTCGCGGCACCTGATCGACGAGCTGAAGGCCAGGGTGCCGATCTGGAAGCACCAGAGCTTTACCGACGGCGATGAAGAATGGGTAGGCACGCCGTAGTGGCGAGCAGGCCAGGCGGGGTTGCCCACGTACCCTGATCTGAGTCGATCGCGGAGGTGCGCATGCAGGTCTTGTGGTGGCTCGCGCCTCCACTGGCGGCGACACTGCTGGCCATGGTGTGGGTGGCGTGGACAGGACGTGAGCGCGACGACGTACGCCGAGACGACTCCGACGAAGCGCTCGCGCGGATGCAGGAGGCGCTGAGCCGACCGGCGCCACGTGGGGCCCCACCGCTCCCGACCAGGCCTGTCGAGCCGACGCATGGGGTCGCCATCCGCCGCTCCGCGGCGCGGTCGGCACCCGCGCGTGACGGTCACCGGTGACGTTATCGCCATGACGCGCAAGTCAGCGGCGCTGACCGTCGCCGCGCTGACGCTGATCGCGCTCGTCTGTGTGGCCGTGCTGGTGCCCGTTCCGTACGTCGTTTTGTCACCCGGCATCACCGAGAACACGCTGGGCGCCTTCCACGGCAAGGCCGTCATCTCGATCACGGGACACAAGACCTACCCGACCACGGGCCATCTTGACCTGACGACCGTGTCCGTCACCTCGCCGGACTCGAAGCCACGGCTGCCCGACATCTTGTCCGCGTGGTGGAACACCGATGAGATCGTGCTTCCGCGTGACGTGATCTACCCGCCGGACCAGTCGGTCGACACCGTCAACAAGCAGAACCAGACGCAGATGCTCGGCTCGCAGTCGTCCGCGATCGCGGTAGGGCTGGAGGCGGCCGGCATCGACGCGGTCAAGGTCACGGTCGCCGAGCCACCGGCGAAGGACTCGCCTGCTGCCGGGCTCATCCGCAAGGGCGACGA
The DNA here is from genome assembly GCA_038238115.1 of Propionibacteriales bacterium. Classification (GTDB taxonomy): domain Bacteria; phylum Actinomycetota; class Actinomycetes; order Propionibacteriales; family Nocardioidaceae; genus JBBRYB01. The sequence goes on from JBBRYB010000014.1 coordinate 91,633, forward strand.
GGTCGTCTCCGTCGACGGAGCCCGGGTGACGTCCTCGGCGGACGTAGTCTCCACAGTCAGCGCGCTGGCTCCCGGCTCGCGGGTGCGGATCGGGATCGTCCGCGGCGGGTCACACCGCACCGTCGTTGTGACGACCGAGCCGGACCCTGGCGACAACACGATGTCCCGGATCGGGGTCTCGGTCACCACCGCGCTCGACCCGCCGTTCGACGTCAACATCGACCTCGGTCAGGACATCGGGGGTCCCAGTGCCGGTCTGATGTTCTCCCTCGGTATCTACGACAAGCTGACTCCCGGCTCGCTGAGCGGCGGCAAGTTCGTTGCTGGGACTGGCACCATCGACGTGTCCGGCGCCGTCGGACCGATCGGCGGCATCCAGCAGAAGATCGCGGGCGCCTACGCCAACGGCGCGACGATCTTCCTCGTTCCTGCCGGCGACTGCCAGGAGGCGGTCGGCTCCGACCTCGCCGGCAGCGTCGAGCTCGTCAAGGTGTCGACCATCGACGACGCGATCGGTGCGTTGGCGTCCCTGACCGGCAGCTCCGAGCGCGCCGTCCCGCGGTGTGCGCCGTGAGCGAGGCAGGAGACGGGCTCTCCGAGCAGGCCCTGGCCCTCAGGATCGCCGTGGTCGAGGTCGAGCAGCATGCAAGCCACGCGGGCTGGGACCAGCCGGCGCGGCTGTTTGCCTTGGTACCGACTGCGGAGCTCGCCGCAGCCGAGCCGGAGCTCGCGGCCGAGCTCGGGCTCAGCGTCGGGACGGGCGAGCTGATCACTTCGGTGGAGCAGGAACTCGACGACCAGTCCGGCTCGTTGGAACAGTTGCTGGCCGGCATCACATGGCCGGACGGGGTCGTCGGCACGCTGGCGGTGGTCGAGCGACTCGTGCTTCCGCCCGCGGCGGAGGCCGACGTACCCGGGGATACGAAGGCGGCGTCGGTGTTCGCCGCCCAGCATCCGCGTCGAGAGGAGGTGAGGATCGCAGCCGGCGTGTTGCGATCGGGTGAGAGGCACTGCGTGGTGCGGTTGAGGTCCCACGACAGCGACGACGCGCTGATCCACGGACCCGACGTGGTCCCCGGCCTGGTCGAGGCGCTGCGTGAGACGCTGGTGTAGTGGTGGGAGCCGGGGAGCCGCGAGCCGGCCGGCGATGTGAAGGAGTCACGTGAGCGGGATCTTTGACGAGGGCCAGACACCACCGGCCAGGCCGGCTCGGCGTCCGCCGTCCAGGCGGCCACGGGCGCTGGTGCCGACGCTGGCGGTCGTGGTGCTGCTCGTCATCCTCTTCTCGATCTTCGTCGAGGTGTGGACGGGGCGACTGTGGTTCGTCTCGCTTGGCTACGGCGGCGTCTTCACCACGATCTTGTGGACGCGGGTTGGCCTCTTCGTGATCTTCGGCCTGGTGCTTGCCGCGGTCGCGGTCGGCAACGCGCTGCTGGCGTTCCGGATGCGCCCGATCCTGATCGGTGACGGCTACCGGAACCCGACGGTGGAGCGCTACCAGGACACCATCGACCCGATCCGGCACTGGGTGCTGATCGGTCTCGGCCTCGTCATGTTCTTGTTCGGCGGCGCGAGCGCGTCCGGAGAGTGGAAGACCTATCTGCTCTGGCGCAACGGGGAGCCGTTCGGCCAAGACGACGTCTTCTTCCACCGCGACATCGGGTTCTTCGTCTTCGGCTACCCGTGGTACCGCTTCCTCATCACGTTCGGCTTCACGACCTTGGTCATCGGCCTGCTCGTCGCGGGCGCGACGCATTATCTCTATGGCGGAATCCGGCTGCAGGCGCGGCGCGACAAGATCGCCTCCGGGGCTCAGGTGCAGCTCTCGGTGCTGCTCGGCGTCTTCATGCTCGTCAAGGCCGTGTCGTACTGGCTGGACCGCTATGGGCTCGCGATCTCCGACGGCAGTCTGCTGACGGGGATAACCTACACCGACGAGCACGCGCTGCTGCCCGCCAAGAACATCCTCGCCATCATCGCCGTGATCTGTGCCCTGCTCTTCTTCATCAACGTGGTGCGTCCCGGCTGGATGCTGCCCGTGCTGGGCTTCGGACTGCTGATCCTGTCCGCCGTGCTCATCGGAGGCATCTGGCCGGCGATCGTCCAGCGCTTCCAGGTGAAGCCCTCGGAGGCGGACAAGGAGACGTCGTACATCGCCCGCAACATCGAGGCCACGCGCGTGGCCTATAACATCGATCCCAACACGGTGAAGATCCGCAACTACCCCGGTACGACCACCGATACGCCGACCCAGCTGCAGGACAAGGCGGCGAAGCTGCCGGGTGTCCGGCTGATCGATCCGCAGCTCGTTGCACCCGCCTTCGAGCAGCTACAGCAGCAGCGCGGCTTCTACAAGATGCCGGACGTGCTCGACGTCGACCGCTACACGTTCAGCGGCGACTCGCGGCCGCAGGACGTGGTGATCGCCGCCCGCGAGCTCAACATCGACGGGGTCCCGCCGGACCAGCGCAACTGGACCAACGACCACACCGTCTACACCCACGGCTACGGCGTGGTGGCGGCCTTCGGTGACCAGCGCAGCCCCAGTGGGGAGCCCGTCTGGGCGGAGCAGAACCTGCCCTCCACCGGCAAGCTGCCCCAGTTCAAGCAGGAGATCTACTACGGGCAGACCGAGCCCGACTACTCGATCGTGGGGGCACCAGCTGGCGCCACGCCGGTCGAGCTCAATATCCCCGACGTCGGCGGCAACGACACGACGGCGCAGAACTCGACGTACACCGGAGCGGGCGGCGTGCCGATCGGGTCAATGGCCAACCAGCTGCTGTACGCCGCCAAGTTCTGGGACTCGTCCATCCTGCTGTCCGGGCGGGTCAACAGCGAGTCGAAGGTCATCTACGACCGCGACCCGCGGCTGATGGCGGAAAAGGTCGCGCCTTGGCTGAGCATCGACGGCGACCCCTATCCGGCGGTGGTTGGCGGCCGCCTGGTGTGGATCATGGACGGCTTCACGACGACCGCCGACTACCCAATGTCTGACCTGGTCAACGTTGCTGACGTCACCAATGACTCGTTGACGGCGCGGCAGGCGGTCGCCGGGCAGACGGCTGACAACATCAACTACATCCGCAACTCGGTCAAGATCACCGTCGACGCCTATGACGGCACCGTGTCGCTCTACCAGTGGGACACGCAGGACCCGATCCTCCAGGCATGGATGAAGGCCTTCCCCGGCGTGGTGAAGCCGAAGACCGACATCACGCCCGACCTGCTCGCGCACCTGCGCTACCCCGAGGACCTCTTCAAGGTGCAGCGCGAACTACTCTCGCGCTACCACGTGACCCAGCCCAAGACGTTCTACGGTGGGTCGGAGAACTGGCTGGTGCCGGAGGACCCCACCCAGCCGACGTCTGCGCAGCCACCGTTCTACCTGACGGTCAAGGTGCCGGGGCAGAGGCCGGAATTCTCGCTGACGAGCGTCTACGTGCCGCAGAACCGGGCCAACATGGCCAGTTTCATGGCCGTCAACGCCGACGCGACAAGCAAGAACTACGGGCAGTTCCAAGTGCTCCAGCTGCCGAGCGACAGCGCGGTCAGTGGACCCGGACAGATCGCCAACGCGATGTCCAACGACCCGACGGTGTCGGGTGAGCTGCTCAAGTACAAGCAGAACGACACCCTTGTGCAGATGGGCAACCTGCTGACGCTGCCGATCGGTGGCGAGATGATGTACGTCCAGCCGGTCTACACCCTGCGGGGAGGCACGGGCAGCTATCCCATCCTGCAATTCGTGGTGGCGTCGGTCGGTGGCGGGGGAGGGGACGAGGCTGACCGGGTCGGCATCGGTACGTCGTTCGACCAGGCCCTGGCCAATGCGCTTGGCGTGACCGACACCGGCCTGGGCACAGGCACGGGCAGCACGACGCCACCCCCGCCCGGTAGCAATGGGACCCCACCTCCGCCCGGCAACGAGACGACCACGCAGAAGCTGACGCGCTACCTCGCCAACGCCCAGCAGTCCTTCCAGGACGCCCAGGCAGCCCTCGACCAGGGACGGCTCGGCGACTACCAGACGCTCAACAAGGAGGCCTCGGACTGGGTCCAGCGGGCGATCGACGTGCAGGCCCAGATCGATGCCGGAGGGTCCACAGACGGCAGCCCGACCACGCCGGCTCCGACCACGCCGGCTCCGACGACACCAACCGCCACGAGCCCGTCCGGCTCCGCGACCACGGCGCCCGCGGCCAGCGCCACCACGCCGACCCCGTCGAACACCCCGGCCCCCTCGAGCGGCGTACCCACGACGCCGACCACCACGAGCGCAAGCAGCCCCTAGCGCCTCGGGTCTGCGCCCTCGTTGCGGACGGAGCTCTCAGCGCCATCTCAGCGCGTGCCGTCCACACTGGCGCGGGACGGGAGAGGAGGGTGGGCATGCGTGTGCTGCTCGTCGAGGACGAGACCCGGCTCGCGGAGACGGTGCGACGGGGACTGATGGCTGAGGGATTCGTTGTCGACGTCGAGGCGACCGGCCCGGACGGCTTGTGGTCGGCGACAGAGGGGGGCTATGACGTTGTCGTCCTCGACATCATGCTGCCCGGCTTGAACGGCTATGACGTCTGCAAGGAGCTGCGTCGGCGCGAGATCTGGACGCCGATCCTGATGCTCACCGCCAAGGACGGCGAGTTCGACCAGGTCGACGCCTTCGACCTGGGGGCGGACGACTATCTCACCAAGCCGTTCTCGTTCGCGGTGCTCGTCGCGAGGCTGCGCGCCCTGATTCGGCGAGGCGCCCCGGAGCGCCCCGTCGCCCTCGCTGCGGGCGACCTGTCCTTGAACCCGTCGACGCGGCGGGTCAGCCGTGGCGGTGTCGACATCTCCCTGACGCCGCGCGAATTCGGTCTGTTGCACTACCTCATGCGTCGGCGGGGGGAAGTGGTGTCCAAGGTCGACATCCTGCAGAACGTGTGGGACGCGCACTACGAGGGCGACGAGAACGTCGTCGAGGTGTACATCGGCTATCTGCGCCGCAAGGTCGACCAGCCCTTCGGTCGGCGCAGCATCGAGACGCTGAGAGGCATGGGCTACCGGATGGCCGCCGATGGCCGCTAGCCGGCGGGTGGCCGGCGTCCGCGTCCGTACGACGCTGGCGGCGACCGTCGTCGTGGCTGTGGTGCTGGCTGCAGCCGCGGTCGCCTTCGTCGTACTGCAGCGGCACGAGCTAAGGAAGTCCCTCGCCGAGGTGACCGCCCAGCGAGCGCGGGACATCGCCTCGCAGCTGTCTGCCGACGGGCTGTCCTCGTCGCAATCGCGGCTCCCGGCACTTCTGGGAGCCGAAGGCGCCCTGGTGCAGGTCCTGGACGCCCACGGCACAGTGGTGGCGGCGAGCGCCCCGGTGGAGGGCGATCCGCCGATCGTGGCGGAACACCCAGGCCCTGGACAGACGGCCAGCCTCTTCGTCGAGCACCTCAACGGCAGCGAGTCCGACCCCTTCGTCGTCGCGGCTCAGGGGGTGTCCACGCCGGATGGGGACGCGGTGGTGATCGCGGCGCAGAATCTCGAGACGTCGGAGGAGTCGACGAGGGTGGTGGTCAGCCTGCTCGTCATCGGTTATCCCTTGATCGTTTTGGCCGTGGCGGCCATCTCCTTCTGGCTGACCGGACGGGCGTTGGCACCGGTGCGGGCCATGCGCACACGGGTGGCGCAGATCAACGGCTCCGACCTCACCGCGAGGGTGCCGGTTCCACCGGCCGGCGACGAGATCTCCCGATTGGCCGAGACGATGAACGCGATGCTGGCCCGACTGGAGCTGGCCGCTGACAAGCAGCGCCGGTTCGTCGCAGATGCGTCGCACGAGCTCAGGAGCCCACTCACGACGATCCGCGCGTCGCAGGAGATCGCGCTCGCCCACCCGAAGTTCGCCGACTGGGAGGCCACCAGTGTCGATACCCTGGCGGAGGCAGAGCGGATGGACCGCCTGGTGTCCGACCTGCTGCTGCTGGCGCGGGTCGACGAGAGCGGGATCAACCTGCACCTGGAAGACGTGGACCTCGATGACGTCGTCGGCTCCGAGGTGGCGAGACTACGGAGGATCGGTGAGCTCGACGTGAGGGGCGACGTGCAGCCTGTGCGAATCGTCGGGGATCCGCACCAGCTGGGCCGGCTGCTCCGCAACATCACCGACAACGCCGCCCGCCACGCCCGTAGCCGTGTGACCTTCACGCTCGGCGTTGGCGACGGGGTGACGTGTGTGCGGGTGGGCGACGACGGCGAGGGCATCCCGCCCGACCAGCGCGAGCGCATCTTCGACCGCTTCGTGCGCCTGGACCAGAGCAGGCAGCGCGGCAGTGGAGGGACGGGCCTCGGCCTGTCGATCGCCCGGGAGATCGCCATCGCTCACGGCGGAAGCCTGCGCGTGGGCGACGCCACATTGGGAGCGCTCTTCGAACTGACGCTTCCGGTGGACTTGGCGCGGGGCTCCGGTGGCCCCGGCGGCTCTGGCTGATCTGGTTCTGGTGGATCTGGTTCTGGCGGTCTTGCCGCGCGGCCGATTGATTTGATTCCGCCTGAAGGGGACCGTATCCTTAGAGATCGCTGAAGCTATCACAGCCGGCGCGGGGTGGAGCAGTTCGGTAGCTCGCTGGGCTCATAACCCAGAGGTCGCAGGTTCAAATCCTGCCCCCGCTACTGGAGAAAGTGCAGGTCAGAGCCGGATTCGTGGGTCACCACGGGTCCGGCTCTCGCGTTCAATGTCAGCGTCATGTCTGCTGACAATGCCTCGAAAGACTGTAAGAGCTCGGTTGATGGGTCCCGCGTTGGCCTCGGGAGATGTGTCTCGTTGTCCGGCCCGGCTTCGGTTGATGGGCGACGGTGGCCTCGGTTGATGTGTCTTGTCCCGCGTCAGGATTCTTGGCAGGGCTGTTGTGTCAGTCCTGAAGGAGAATCTGAATCATGGGAAGGCCACAATCGATCCCGGCTGAGAAGAAGACCCGGATCGTGATGAGCGTGA
>JBBRYB010000015.1:0-89631 GCA_038238115.1 Propionibacteriales bacterium
ACAACACCGAGCAGTACGCCAACAACAGAGTCGAAGCAGACCATGGTCGGCTCAAAGCCCGGCTCCGACCCATGCGTGGCCTCAAGACATTCCGATCCGCACGCACACTCGCCACCGGGCACGCGTTCATCCAGAACCTCAAGCGCGGCCACTACGACATCGCCACCGACGCGCCAGCCCATCACCGGCTGCTGAGCGCTTTCGATGAGCTGACACTCGCCATCTGATTCCCCGGCGTCGGTTCAATCATGCCGATAGATCGCCCAACGCAACAAAGCCGCTTGAATGCCATGGCGACGCGGGCGGCCCTAGAGCCGGGTCCTTTGCTGACCCGCTGACGTAGCCGGACGGTCGCGAAGGTGGACTCGATCGGGTTGGTGGTGCGTAAGTGGACCCAGTGCTCGGCGGGGTAGTCGTAGAACGCGAGGAGCACCTCGAGGTGTTCGGTGATCTTGGCGGTCGCCAAGGGCCACTTGGCGCCGTAGAGGTCCTCGAACGCCCTGGCGGCCCTTGAGGGCGTGGTCCTTGTCCTCGGCGGTTTAGATCTCCGCCAGGGCAGCATTCGCGCCCGGGTGCGCCGACTTGGGCAGGGCGGAGAGAACGTTGCCACCGACGTGGAACCAGCAACGCTGTTCCTTGGTTTCGGGGAACGCCTCACGCAGCCTTCCAGAAGCCCCAGCGCCCCGTCACCGACCGCGAGCACCGGAGCGGCCATGCCGCGCCGCTTGCACGAGCGAAGCAGGTCGGCCCACGACTCGTAAGACTCGCGGAAACCGTCGGCCACAGCGATCAGCCCCTTGGTCCCGTCTGCGCGGACCCGATCATCACCAGCAGGCACACCTTGTCCTGTTCGAGGCGGACCTTGAGGTGGATCCCGTTGACCCACATGTAGACGAAGTCGGTGTCCTTGAGCGGGCGCTTGTTGAACGCAGTCGCCTCGTCCTGCCACTGGCCGGTGAGCCGGGTGATCGTCGCCGCGGACAGGCCGGCCCCTGAGCCGAGGAACTGAGTCAGCGTCGGGCCGAAGTCGCCCAGAGGACAGGCCGTGCAGGTACAGCAACGGCAGGACCTCCGCGACCTGCGGGGACTTGCGAGCCCAGGCGGCAAGGATCGCCGAACAGAACCGCTTCCGCTCGCCGGTCACCCTCGTCGGTGCGCTTATCGTTGGCGCGCGGCGCCCGGACCGGCACCGCCCCTGTTGCCGTGGTGACCTCCCGCGCGGTGTGATGGTCGCTGCGGACCACCAGCCGGTGACCGGCCTCGTCGACATGGTCGGCGAAGCCGTCGACGTATGCGGCGACCTAGGCCTGCAACGCCGCCGCGAGCATCGCCCTCGCGCCGTCACGGACCAGCTCGTCGAGCAGCGACCCGCCGACCGCAGCAGGCACATGTGCGTTGGACTCGGACTCTTCCTGGACTACCTTGAGCATGGACGTACCTTCCTGAACCAGCGCGTCAACGCCGGTCTTGATCAGACTGTTTGGGCTTCAGATCAGCCTCGGGAAGGTGCGTCCCTTCACGTCACCCGGCCGAGGGCCATCCACAGGTTCTGATCATTGCTCACGTGAGACGGTAGGCAAGACAACATGCCACCAACCCGACTACACGGTGAGGGGGCGGGCTCCGACTGGACTCTTCGGTGTCGCCTTGTCGTTGCCCGCGGCCGTCGAGGCGTGGTCTTGGACCTCAGGCCGCGGCGAACCACTGCGATCCAGGCAAGATTTGCGGGTCGACGACTAGCAATTGCAGTTGCCGATGGTGGCTGCTAGCTCGACTCGGAGTCCGACTCGATCACGACCAGGTGGTAGCTCTGATCGAGGCGTACGTCAACAGTGGAACCGTCGGTCCTTGTCACCTCGACCTCCCAGGTGGCGCCGTTCTCACCATCGCGCTCGACGGAGTTCCCGGTCCCGCCATGGGTTTCCTTGAGAGCAGCGGCGGTCGCCTTGCTGGATTGAGGACCACTGACGGTTGCATGACCGTCGTCGCCCCCCGACGCGACTGCGACACCTCCGACGGCGATCGAGGCGGCGAATGCGCGCCGACCCCGACAACTGCGATGCGCTTGTTCATGGATGCAACCCCTTCGTACCTTGGATGCTCGGCGCGGGACCGCGCCGTCAATGCCCGGGTGGGAGGCACAGTCACCATCCTGTGCGGAAGCTGCTGAATCCACGCTGAATCGAACGAGACACAGACCCGGTCGAACCCTTAGCCAACGATCGGTCGTAGGACATGCCCCCGATCCCAACATTTCGCTCACGTCAGGGCCTGTTGCCTGACGGCTCGAGAGGCACGGTCGGGCGCCGGGCCATGGGCAGCCGGATCCACACGTCGGACCCTCCGGTCGCCCGGTTGGCAACACCCGCGGAGCCAGAGTGGGCCCGAGCCACGGCGGCAACGATCGACAACCCAAGACCGCTGCCACCGGTGGGACGGGCGTGGGCGAATCGTTCGAACCCATGCAACAACATCTCCGGGCTGAAGCCGTCCCCCTCGTCAGTAACGTGAAACTCGACTGAGCCTGCTACTTCTCGGCAGCTCAGCGTGACCACCCCCGCACCGTGCTGCAAGGCGTTGCTCACGAGGTTGAGCAGCGCCTGTTCCAGCCTCTGGGGGTCCGACTCAACCTGGTGGATTGCACCCGGCTGGACGTCGACGATACGTCCGTGTCTGGTGGCCATGTGGTCGAAGCGGACGGCTATTCCCGACAGGAAGGCAGCGACATCGACCTCCTCCGGTGCGATGCGAAGACCTGAGTCGTCGGCGCCAGCCAGCAGAAGAAGGTCCTCGGCGAGCCGGATCAGGCGATCGACCTCGTCCTCCGCGGAGACGATGGCCGCGGTCAGATCCTCGACCGGCCGAGGTCTACGGACCGCGAGTTCGAGCTCGGTTTTCAGCAAGGCCAGCGGTGTGCGCAGCTCATGGCTCGCGTTTGCCACAAACGCCCGCTCGCGCTCCAACGTGGCATCGACTCTCGCGAGCAGCTCGTTGAGCGTGACGCCGAGACGCACCACCTCGTCGTTGCCCGGCGGTAGCGGCAGTCGCTGTCCTGCGCGGCCGCCCGACATTGTCGCCGCGCGGCGGCGCATCTCTTCCACGGGCCGAAATGCTGCACCAGCCAACAGGTAGCCACAGATCGATGTCACGAGAAGCAGCAGCGGAAGCCCGAGCAAGAGCTGGTTTTGCACCCTGCGCAAGGCTTCGAGTCCGTTCTCTCGAGTGTCGCCGACCACCAGGATCGCTCTCTGCCCGGCCCGGGTAACCGGTGTCGCGAGCAATCGTGCCGGCTCGTTTAACCCGGGTGCCTGCGAGCGGTCGAAGAAGATCGTGCCATCCGTGGCCTGGGCCGCTTCAGCACTCGACAGGAGCGGCGTGTTGCCCAGTGTTCCGGTCACTTGGAGCACGGCGCCGCTCGGCGTCACTAGCTCGGCGAAGCTCTCACCCCGCTCGATGAACCCGGAGCCCGCGAGCTTTGCCAGGGACGAGTGGGGTTGGCTGACTGGGATAATCAGATCCTGCGCCCGCTGGCGGAGCTCGCGGTTGAGGTCGTCGGAAAGGCCGGCAGCGAGGTGGTGGTAGGCAAAAGCGCCGACAACCGACAGGACCACCGTCATCGCAACAGCGAACCCGAGTGTGAGGCGAAGCCGAATCGGCAGCCGCCTCACTGCGCATCCGCGCTCAGGCGGTAACCGGCGCCTCGTACGGTTTGCACAGAGTGGCGTCCGAACGGCCGGTCAACTCGGTCCCGCAACCCTTTCACGCACGAGTCCACGACGTTTGAGCGCTGCTCGTAGGCCATGTCCCAGGCTAGGTGCAGGAGCTGCTCGCGGCTCAACACTCTCCCTGGGCGCATCGCCATCGTGTGCAACAAGGAGAACTCTTGCCCGGTGAGCATCACCTCGTGCTCACCTCGCCAGACGCGGCGTGCGCCCGGGTCCAGTCGCAGATCGCCGACGGCGAGCACGGCAGGTGTGACCGGTCCTCGTCGCAACAACGCCCGTAGCCGAGCCAACAACTCGTCGAACGCAAACGGTTTGATCAGGTAGTCGTCAGCGCCCGCGTCCAGTCCTGTCACCCGGTCGCCGACGGCGCTTCGTGCCGTCAGCATGAGGATCGGAGTCCACACGCTGGCAGCGCGAATTTGCCGGCATACATCGACGCCGCTGATGTCAGGCAACATCAGGTCGAGTACGACGGCGTCGTAGTCGTTCTCCTGGGCCGCCCACACCCCGTCTTCTCCGTTGGCCGCGACGTCAGCGAAGAGACCTTCCTCTCCCAGTCCACCCTTGAGAAGGGTCGTCATCTTCGGCTCGTCCTCGATGAGCAGTACTCGCATGTCACCAGTGTCCACCTCAAGATGAGTCCTTGATGAGCAGAGCCTCTCTCATCAACGACTCATATTTGGAACCTAGCGTCTGGTTCACGTTCATCCAGCGAGGAGGAACGAATCACTAGGAGGAGTCATGTTCCGTCGAAACTTTGCGATGACGACAGTCGTCGGGTTGACACTCATGGCGACCGGCGCCGCATCAGGTGTCTCCGTCGCCTCGACCCCCAAGGCGACGAGCCAGGCTGCGGCCAGGACGCACCCGTCGCCATCACACTTCACCCATGGACGCGTGGACAACCGCTGGTTCCCACTTCGTCCCGGCAACAAGCTCGTCTCTCGAGGCTCTGAGGGCGGCAACCTGCTGCGCGACGTCTTCTTCTCCACCTACAAGAAGGAGGTGATCGACGGGGTCACCTGCCGTGTCGTTCACGACAAGGTGTTCCAGAACGGGATCCTGCACGAACGCACCACCGACTGGTACGCGCAGACCAAGCGTGGCACCGTCTGGTACTTCGGCGAGCGGACAGCACTGCTGGACCGACAGGGCAATGTCGTGAGCCGCGAGGGCTCGTTCCAGTCCGGTCGCGACGGTGCCGAGGCAGGCATCTTTATGTTTGCCCACCCCAAGGTCGGCCAGACCGCCAAGCAGGAGGACTATCCCGGCCACGCCGAGGACCGCTTCACGGTCCTCGACCCCAACGCCCAAATCTCCGTGCCTGTGATCAAGTCCAACAACGCCTTGCTCACGAAGGAGACGACGGTGCTCGAGCCCGGTGTCCTCGACCACAAGTACTACATCCGGGACCTCGGCACGGTCCGCGAGGTCACGGTCAAGGGCGGCAACGAGAGCCTCAAGCTCGTGTCGGTCAGCCACGTCGTTCGCTGACACCCGCAAACCGCCGGTCGACGTCACGGTCGCCCTGCGAGTCGGGGCGACCGTGACGTCGACCGGTCGGTTGCGCAGACACTAGCTTGGCTTGTCTGGATCGTCGGGATCTCGCACGGAATGTGCGGACGGTTACTGACCCAGACTCCTTGCCGGAAGCTGGTCGCCTTCGCATCCCACTCGCTGGGCGCCCGTCTCGAGCAATGATCAGAACCTGGTGTGCCACGGTCATTGGAGGTGCGGCATGTAGGGGTCGTATCCGATGAGGCTGCCGTGCAGTTGATGAAGGTTGGCCCGTCGGAGTCGCCCTGCGGGGAGGAGGCTTCAACCACCGCATGCTGCGTCGGCCGTGAGGCCGGGGTGGTGAGCGATGAGGAGAAGGCACCCATGAGGTGCCAGGTAGGGATCAGGCAGGCGAACGTGAGTGAATCGCTGTCCAGGTGTCAAGACTGTTAGCCACATGAATCGAAACCGGGGTTCAGGAGCTCTGTTGCGTTGGCCGATCAGTCGGCATGGCTGAACGATCGCCCGGTGGGGAGTCAGATGGCGAGCGCCAGTTCATCGAACGCCGCCGGTAGCCGGTGATGGACCGGTGCGTCGGTGGCGATGTCGTAGTGGCCGCGTCTGAAGTTCTGGACAAACGCGTGACCGGCAGCCAAGACCAGCGCTGATCGGAAGGTCTTGAGTCCACGCATCGGCCGCAGCCGAGCCTTGAGCCGACCATGATCTGCCTCGACTCTGTTGTTGGCGCACTGCTGCGTGTTGTGAAGAGCAGTCGGGATGAGCTCGTCGAGCACTCGCGGGTAGGCCGCTGCCGGTCCGTGGTCACCTCGACCGGCATGACTCCGGTGGCAAGGGCTCGGTTGAGGAACGCCCGTGCGGCAGTCAGATCTCGTCTAGTGGACGTCCACACGTCGATGACCTGCCCGAACTGCTCGACAGCTCGGTACAGGTAGGTCCACCGGCCGTTGACCTTGACATAGGTCTCGTCGACGTACCAGCGGTCACCCGGCAGGTGACGACACGTCCGTGCCGCCTCGACGAACTCAGGTGTGAACCGTTGGACCCACCGGTAGATCGTGACGCGATCGACATCACAGGGGAGACTCTGGCAGGCCAAACTGACGAGGGAGTGTTGTCGCTGCTGCTAGCCAGAGCCTTGATCGTCGTCGGCGACCTGGTGTTTCTGGTCGTGGCCAACCCAGAGCGTCTTGACAGCCGGTGGCATCGCGCGTGGCAAGGAATAGCCCAGCAGCCGCTTGGCTGGTCTTCCTCGAGCTCGCGCACCCAGGAGTCATCACGTCAATCGGAGCGCGGGTAGAGCGCTTCTGGCCCTTCTGAGCGCTCATGCCCGCCAGCTACGGGAGGTGTCTACCGACGCTCCTTATGCCGCGCTGCGCAAACTCGCTTGCCGAATGGGGATTGCCGCCGAGTTCGACAATCACGGACTGCTGTCGCGATGGTATGAAACTGGCCCATGACGCTGGCCGCTGTCGCGGCTAAGACTGTGAGGATCTGGCACGCGGGGGACAGCGGCATGTCAGTGTGTTGCTGCCGGTGACCAGTGCTCAGAATGGATCGAGATGGACGAGCTTCAACACGCTTCTGGTCAGTGCCTCTGTGGCGCCATCACTTTCAGCACGCTCGGCGAGCTTCGCGACGTGTTCAACTGCTACTGCCACAGGTGCAGGCGATTCACTGGCCACCACATGGCGGCCACGGCTACGGAGATCGCGGACCTGGTCATCAACGACAGCGGCTCGAATCTCGAGTGGTACGACCCCGTGCCCGACGCTGGGTATGCGTTTTGTCGAACCTGCGGATCGTCACTGTTCTGGCGGTCGAGAAGCGCGCCGGACAGGATGTCCATCTGCGCCGGTGCCTTGAACCCACCCACAGGTCTGCGAACGACACAAGCATGGTGGGTCAGCGAGCCAGCGACTATCACGTACGACCCGACGTGCCAGAAGTCGAGGCCGAGTGAGCGTCCCTGTGGTCAGGGAGAAGCTCGAGCGCCACCGATATGAGGCAAGGAGGGGGAATTCCTGAGGGTTCAGTCTCGATCCGAGCCGCGAGCAGACATGCAGGGATAGCGGCTACTGGCGTGTCCACCCCGCTGGGGCCGAAACAGTCAGTCGGGCCACTTGTCGGCAGACGAGCCAGAGCTTCTTCCTGCTGCAGAGAAACGTCCTGGCACCAATCGGTAGGACAGCCCCGCGAGGAACTCCGCCTGGCGATCGTCACCTGGATCGAAATCAAGTACAACCGTCGCCAGCGCTCCCTGGGCCAGGTCACAGGGCGAGTTTGAGACGATCCAGGCGGCCGCAGACGCGGTCTGATAAACATCAGATCCGAGTGTCAACCAAACCGGGGGCAGACCCATCAGCCGAGGTTCGCGGTAAGTCAGCTCAGGTCAGTCGTGGCTGCCAAGTGCTGACAAGCCGCGCTCAAGGTCGTCTCTGTCCATGACCGGAAAGATCTCGACGCTTGCGCCGAACTCCGAGAACAGCGGCTCGCTGATTGCTGGCAGCTGGGACGGGTCATCCATCTGGAAAATAATGAATGCAGTGCGGCGTCCGCCATCCGGGCCGAAGTATGCGGCCTCCGGCTTCAACTTCTCCATCATCGTCTGCATGACCGCGGGCATGCGCCCTTCTCGGATGGACTTGCTCGCGGCTGCCGTATCCATCTGAGCCTTCAACATCATCCGCATGGTGCTCTCCCAACCCTGGTTGCAGCAAGGCGCTCTGCCCTCCACATCAGTCATCATGCTCTCGCTGGACATACGGAGGGAAGGGGCCGACGAGACTCATGAAAACCGCCGGCGAAGCGCTACCCGTGGATCCGGGGGGACTGAACCGCCTGCAACTCTCGCGGTGGCTGGGAGGAATAATCAAGACCTGTGGATCGGCGTGTCATGCGACTTGCTGATCGCCTCCTGATTCCTGGGCCGTGTCGTCGGGGCGTTCGACGAGGTTGCCGTTCTTGAACTCCGCACCGACACGGACCAGTGCGACGAGGTGGCCTGTCAGCCGCGTGGTAATGACCTGGCAGTGCCCAGATGTGAGCCGATGGGCCGGGTCCCATGAAGGGAGGCTGAGACCTGTCGGCTGTCCGAAGCGCCAGAACGCCTCGGGCGGATCACCTCGACCGCGACACGCACTCCTAACGAAGTCGTGTCGCCCGCCCGAAGGTGTCGAGGCGCTCGCCAAGATCGTGGGCATGTGGTCAGCAGCGATCAGCTTGGCGCGGGTGGCATCGCCGCCGTTGCGCGGATCGAAGTCCAGCAGGTCGAGGCCGTGCCCGGTGACCACGCACAAGGCGTCGCCGGGTTCGTAGCGATCAAGGGTGCTCGGGTCGGGCTGGGTCTGCTGCCACTCCTTCGGCAGCCAGTAGCCGGTGCCACCTGTGCCGCCGGTCCAGTCGCGCTGACCACCGGTGTAGGCGCGCCTCGCAACGAAGATCGGCAAGCCCGCGGCTATTAGGCCCAGCGCCACGGCCAGCGCGTCGGCGCGGTTACCATCTCCAAGCGATCCGGTCGGCGTACCATTGGATTTGTTGTCGTGGTAGCCGACCTGGTGCGCCGCTTCCTTTTCACCAAGGGAGCGGCGTTCCTCTGCGTTCGCCTGCTCGGGCCTTGCGCGCCAGAACTTGAGGTTTCGACGCCGTCGAGTCTGGGATCCGCCTCAGCCCTGCTACGGGCGAATTCTTCGTGGGTCAGGCGGCATCGTCGCCACCAGCGGTCGGGATTCGGTGCATCAACTTGTCGAGGTCCGCGATGTCGATGCGGATGTTCCTATGGCCGACGCGGTACGCCGGCAGCGAACCCTCAGAAATCCGGCGGCGGACGGTCCGGGGCGTTCCATTTGAGGTGCTGAGCGGCTTCGGCGATTGTGACGTACGTGCGCTTCACGGAGGACCCTCCAACGATGATTCATCGTTGGCGCCGGCTCCGCGATCAGTGACTCGCTCGAATCGGTCAGTCGCGCGATTGCGCCAGGGTGCCTTCGCAACCTGTCTCCGTGTGCCCCGAGATGGGGGCCACCTAGCCGCGTGGTCGAGCTGTAGCCGCGTCTAGGTCGTTCACTCAACCCGCAACAATACACCGAAAATGGCAGACCAGTCAGCCCTTGTCCACCAGCGCCGACAGTGCGGCAGCGATCTGGTTCGGCCTGTCCGAGACGGCGCTTTGGTAGATCAGCGCTGCCTGCGCGGTCGAGTGCCCGAGCCGCTGCTGGAGCTCACCGATGGTGGCACCTGACCTGGCCGCCATGATCGCGCCGAAGTGCCGCAGATCGTGCACGCGAACATCAGGTCTGCCGGCCCTCTGCTTGGCGGGGCCGAACACCTTGTGGACGGTGGAGATCGCCAGGTGTCCGTCACCGGACGCCGGTGGGAACACGAGCCCGTCTCGGCCGAACGCGGCATGGTGGGCGACGTGATGTTTCAGCGTCGGACAATGTGGGGAGGGATGGTGACCGAGCGCCTGCCCGCGTCGGACTTCGGCTCACCGACAATGGTGCGCCCGCCCACGGTGGTGACGGCCCGCCGGATGTGGACGACGCCGTTCTTCAGATCGAGGTCGCAGCGGCGCAGCGCCGCCAGCTCACCGAACCTCATCGCGCACCAGCCGCCGAGCAGCACCAACGCCTTGTATCGCTCCGGTATGGCAGCGACGATCTGCTTGAACTCACCGATGGTCAACACCCGTAGCTCGCGGGCGCGCTTCTTGCCGCCTGCGCCTTTGATCCGGGCCGGGTTCACGGCCATGATCCCGTCGTCGACGGCGCCCGCCAGGATCGTCCGTAGCAGCCCGTAAGCGTTCGCCCGAGCGGTCGGGTGTCTGGGGTCGAGCTGTGCGTACCACTGGCGGACACGGACCGGCGTGATCGCGGTGATCGTGGTGTCGCCGAACGTCGGCAGGATGTGGACACGCAGCAGCGACTCATACAGTGCGGCGGTGCCCGGCTTCACCGGCCGGGTAGCCAGCCACGCCTCGGACCACTCCCCGAAGGTGGCAGCGCCGGTTTGGGATTTGACGACCGGACTCGTCCAGTTATCCCGCGTGATGTCGGTGCGAACACCTGACAGCCACACATCGGCGTCGGAGTAGGTGTCGAAAGTGACCGGCGCCTTGTAGCTATCTCATCGGGGCCGACGTACCGGGGCCTGGAACCTGCCGGACGGCAGCTCGCGGATGGCTCCGAAGGCTCGTCGTGGACGCTTCTTCCTGGCGGTGATGTCGCTATCGTGCCATAACGTATGGCACAACAGGGGTAGTTGTGTCCACGAGTGTCGAGCCGCAGCAGGATGCATAACCGCAGGTCACAAACGGTCTTGGCTGGTAAGTCCGCGTTTTCCCTGCTACGCCCAAACAGGTTCGATCCCTGCTGCGCCCACCCGATAAGACCAGCTGAGCGGTCCTTCTGCCCGAGCATGCGCGATGGGCAACGGGCACGCACTGCGGTCGCCTGAACGTCGCTGCCTCAGGCTAGGCGCGGGCGCGCACACACCAGGCTGAAGCGGTGACATCGAACGACGCCGGTGGAAACAGGCTCGCGCATCTGGTCCTCAGCACCTCCCGGCCCCCCTGGTCGAGCTGGCTGACGTAGGCACCAGCCGGCCCCACGCCCAGCAGGAAGGGCTCCCACCAGTCCGCGAACGTCGCGAATCGCACGGTGACGGTCAGCGTCGTGGCCTCGATGTGCGTGAGGTCGGCCGCCTCGCACAGTTTCTCCAGATGACCCGCGCGAGCGCCGGCCAGCTGGTCCTCGCCGCGCGCATCCGGGTCGACCTCGTGCACTGCCTGCCAGAACGCCGTCAGGGGGCCGCCCCCGGCGTGATCCCACACGCAGGCTCCGACCAGCCCTCCTGGGCGGCTGACCCGGGCCATCTCGCGTAGCCCCGCCACGGGATCGGTCATGAAGTGCACGACCAGCTGGGCAAGGGACAGGTCGAAGCAACCATCAGGGAAGGGGAGATCCTCGGCGACACCGGACCGCACGTCGAGCTCAGGGAAACGCGCACGAATTGCACCGACGAACGAGGGGGATGGGTCGATCGCCGACACGGCGTCGACGCCAAGACGTTCCACGAGTTGCGCGGTCAATGCGCCCGGTCCACATCCAACGTCCAGCGCCCGATGACCCGTCGATACGTCGGCCAGGTCAGCGAACTCCACAGCCAACGGTTCGGAATACCGACCCATGAACCGGGCGTACGCATTCGCGGGAACATCGAAGGTCACCGCTCAAACATAGGTTCGCTAGCGATGATCGTGCCATCTCGCGTGAGTGGTAGGCGTGACCAATGTCAGGAGCTCCTCCGGGCGCCGCTCAGGCATTCCCGCCGGAATGTTGGGCCTCCGGCTACTGGATCGGCGTGGGCAAGCGGTCGACCAGGCCGAGTCGCCGGCTGGCCATGAGCGATATGGTCCCCTCGACCGCATGTTCTGTCGGAGGAGATGACATGACTCACCGCGAGGCTCACTTGGTGGGCAGCCTGCCTGGGCCGACAGCCGCCTCGGCGATGTCGACCGCTCTCCAGATCTTGGGTCCGTCCCTGCGCAGCCTGCCTGATGGCGAGACCGGCGAGCGGCGCAACTGGATCATCTCGATCATCGACGGCTTTCGACGGCATCCCGATCTCGAGCTGAGCAAGCCGGGAGACTGGTCGGACTACGACAAGACGCCGGTCATGAAGATCCGCAAGGGGCACAAGCTCTACGGGGCGGCCTTGGACTTGGGCCATCTCGACGCGGTACGTAGCAGCTTTCCCGATTTCGAACACACAAGGGCTGCGGCCGGGCGGCCCGATCTGGCCTTTCAGCAGGGCGTGCCAGGTGATTTCGATCTGGCCATGTTCACCCTTGGCCCGGTGGGGGCATTACGCAGCCGACGGCCGTTCACCGAGGCCACCCTGGCCGAGATTCGTGATGTGAAGGCGATCACCGGAGCGGACACGCTCTTCCAGATCGAGGTGCCGGCCGAGCTGGTGTTGCTTGCCAAGGCCCCAGCGCCGGCCCGGCCGATGATGGCCAGGCTGTTCGCGAAGTCGATCACGGGTCTGGCTGCGGCGACACCCGCCGGCACCCGGTTCGGCGTTCATCTGTGCTTGGGGGACATGAACAACCGCGCGTTCGCGACGATGACCGACGTGGCCCCGATGGTTCTGCTGGCAAACGCAATATTGCGTAGCTGGCCCGAAGACCGTCCGCTGGACATCCTGCACGCGCCATTCGCCGCGGCGGACCAACCGGCAACGACGGACGGCGCGTTCTACGCGCCACTACGTGAGCTGACCCTGCCCGACAGCGTCCGCTTCGCGGCAGGTTTCGCCCACGAGTCCCAACCACTGTCGGACCAGCTGCGTATCCGCTCGCTCATCGATGACCTACTGCACCGGGAGGTCGCTATCGCGGCCGCGTGCGGGATGGGACGACGCTCTGAGTCCGACGGCAGGGCCGTGCTCGAGCGCACGGCCGAGCTCTGCGCACCCTGAACCTGTCCCGATCACGATCGACACCAGGGACTCCCACGCACTGGCCGAGTCGTGACGTCGCACGTCACTGGTGACGCTGACAGAACGGCGACGACGGTCTCGTGGTGGTACCGCACGTTGGTCACCGCCAAGGCGTCGGTAGCTTGGATCTCTCCGCTGCCGGGTCTTGGCTCCCCAGGGTAAGGGGGTGCGGGCGTCCAGTCCGAGTCCGGGACTGGCACTCGCGGCAGTAGGCTCGGCACGCGGTACCATTGATTACCATTGATAGAGTGCCGACATAGGCGGTGCCGCTCGAGGAGCGACAGCTTCTGCTGTGTGGTCGTCGACGTGGCACGGATCCATTGTCCGAGGATTCTCGGCGGGGCGCCGCGATTCAAACGCCGATGTGCTCGCCGACGGTTCGGCACGGTCGCTTCGTGTAGACGACCACCGGGGTCGATTCTGCTGGACGTCTCGTTGCGGAT
The DNA here is from genome assembly GCA_038238115.1 of Propionibacteriales bacterium. GTDB lineage: Bacteria > Actinomycetota > Actinomycetes > Propionibacteriales > Nocardioidaceae > JBBRYB01. The sequence continues at coordinate 13,184 of JBBRYB010000015.1, forward strand.
TCCCGTCGAGACGCGGTGCGTCGTTGTCATCCCGCCATGGCCAGCGCGCCTGGAGTTTCAGAGGAGGAGCTATTGGCTCGACGAGGCCAGCGCCAGTCCGGTGCCACCCGGACCGTCCCACGTCGCCAGCGACGCGTCGGCGACCTCGACAATGACGGCATCCTGCCCGTGCTCGCCCGCGCCGTGCGCGAGGTCGAGGCGGGTGCTCTGCGCGGTCCCTTGACATCTTCGGGTCGTACCAAGTTCCAGGTCGTCGCCATGCTGGTGCGCGAGGAGCGCGCCCGCGTCAGGGGCGATGGGGAAAGCAGTGATGCCTACCGCACCGAGCAGCTCAAGCGGCTCGACGGGGTGGCGACGATCCTGGCAAAGACGGCCGCCCGCGATCCCTCGCTCCTCGCGCTGCTCGCTGAGGAGGCCGTCGTCTCCGACACGGCCCAGGCGCTCAAGCGCGACATGCTGGTCGCCGCCGGTGCCGAGCCGCCAGATGACGCCGCGACCAGCGGGCCTGAGGCCTCCTCAGAAACGACCGAGCGGCGGGTCGTGCCCCAGTCGGTCATCTCGCGACAGCTCGCCAATCCGTTCCTGGCCCCCGAGTTCGTGTCCGCAGAACCCCGTGCGGGCGGCCCGAAGCGGTTGGCGACCTGGGAGCTGCTCGGCCCGCTGTTCAGGTCGTTCGAGTACGGCGGAGCCTCCTCGTGCATGGATCTGCCGGAACCGTCCGCGCGGCGTGCGCCGGGTGGCCTTGAGCTGATGCCGCACCAGGCGCAAGTGGTTGCCGCGGCCGCATCCGACCACCGGACGTTCCTGCTCGCCGACGAACCGGGCCTGGGGAAGACTGCCCAGGCGCTGCTCGCGGCTCAGGCCGCGAACGCCTACCCGCTGCTGGTCGTCGTACCGAACGTCGTCAAGACGAACTGGGCTCGTGAGGCTGGCATGTGGACCCCGAAACGCCCCGTCACCGTGATCCACGGCGACGGTGAGACGATCGATGGCTTCGCCGACATCGTCGTCGTCAACTACGAGGTGCTCGACCGCCACGTTGGCTGGCTTGGCGACTTCGGGTTCCGCGGCATGGTCGTCGACGAGGCGCACTTCATCAAGAACAAGAAGTCGCAGCGCTCCCAGCACGCGCTCCAGCTTTCGACGCGGATCCGCAGCCGCGCCAGGCGTCCTTTGCTGATGGCCCTGACAGGCACGCCTCTGATCAACGACATCGAGGACTTCCGGGCGATCTGGCAGTTCCTCGGGTGGATCGATGAGAGGAAACCCGGCCACGCGCTCATGGAGTCCCTCGAGGAGACCGGCCTGACTCCAGCCGACCCGGGCTTCTATCCTGCCGCGCGTTCGTGCGTGATTGACCTAGGCATTGTCCGTCGCCGCAAGGTCGATGTTGCCGCCAACATCCCCGCCCGCCGCATCGCCGACCTTCCCGTCGAGCTGGACGACGCAGTCGGTCGCTCGATCCGTGATGCCGAGCGCGAGCTCGCGAGCCGCCTCGTGTCGCGCTATCACGACGCTCTCGCGACACGTACCTCCGGTGTCCTGGTCGAGGGAATCGACTACGACCTCGTACGCCGTGTCGCCGCCTGGGAACGAGAGGACACAACGACGAAGACCGGTCAGAACGTGTTCAGCATGATGCGTCGTATCGGCCAGGCGAAGGCAGGTCTGGCCGCCGACTACGCCTCTCAGCTCGCGCGCAACGTGGGCAAGGTCGTCTTCTTCGCCAAGCACGTCGACGTGATGGACGTCGCCGAGGACACATTCGCCAAGCGCGGCATCCAGTACTCGTCGATCCGGGGCGACCAGACATCGAAGACGCGTCAGAGCAATATCGACGGGTTCGTCAACGATCCCGGCGTCTCCATCGCGGTCTGCTCGCTGACTGCCGCGGGCGTGGGGCTCAACCTGCAGGTTGCCTCCAACGTGGTGCTCGCCGAGCTGTCCTGGACCGACGCCGAGCAGACTCAGGCCATCGACCGCGTTCACCGCATTGGTCAGGAGGAGCCTGTCACCGCGTGGCGGATCATCGCCGCCCAGACCATCGACACGAAGATCGCGGAGCTCATCGACAGCAAGGCGGGACTCGCCGCCAAAGCGCTCGACGGCTCGGGCGACGAGGTGTCGTCGTCGGCCGACGTCCAGCTCAGAGCTCTCGAGGCTCTGTTGACGGATGCCTTGTCAGAGTCGTAGCCAACACCGGCTTGTCTGACGGCAGTACGCCGTCTCGCACTCGGTCGGTGGACGTGTCGATGCTGATCTGGAGTCGGTACGCGTACGGCGGCGAACTCACGCCGATCTTGCGAGCCGCGCGATCGCCTGGACCGAGCGGTCCACGTCGTCGTCCGTGGTGGAGTAGTTGGAGACAGAGATGCGCATCAGCCGGCGGCCGCGCCACGTGGTCGGGCCCATCCAGCAGGTGCCGTCGCGCTGGATCGCCTCGGTGATCCGGTCGGTGCGGCCGTCATCACCGAATCCGACCAGGACTTGGTTGAGCACCACATTGTTGGCGATCTCGAAGCCCTCTGCGGTGAGGCCATCGGCGAAGCGCCGGGCCAGTTGGCAACAGCGGTCGGTGAGGTTGGCCACACCGTCGGTGCCTAGCTCCTTGAGCGCAGCCCAGACTGCGAAGCCGCGCGCCCGTCGAGATGACTCCGCGGTATGGTCGGCCGCTCCCGCCGTCGACCCGGAACCCACGAGGTACGAGGCGGTGTACGACATGGCCGCCACGTGCACTTCGGGCCGCGAGCAGAACGCGAAGGCGGAGTCGTACGGCACATTCAGCCATTTGTGCGCGTCGCAGCCCCACGAGTCCGCCAACTCCACACCATCGACCAAGTGCCGCAGGGCGGGACTTGCCGCCGCCCACATTCCGAAGGCGCCGTCGACATGTGCCCAGCCCCCGCGCTCATGCACCACACCACAGGCGGCTCGCAGATCATCGCAGGCACCAGTGTTGACGTTGCCCGCCTGTAGGCACACGATCGTCGGCGCTTGCGGACCCGAGCGCAGGACGCGCTCCAGATCATCGACGTCGATGGCCCCGTTTGCGCCGGTGCGGACGGGCTCGACGACGTCCGAGCCCAGGCCGAGCAGCCGCAGCGACCGGTCGACAGTCGCGTGTCGCTCCTCGCTGGCGACCACCCTCACCCGGGTTGACCCGTTCAAGCCTCGACGCTCCACGTCCCAGCCCGCATCGGCAAGGACGTAGTGGCGGGCCGAGGCGAGCCCCACGGTGTTGGCCGCCTGTGCTCCGGTGACAAAGCCGACCGACGCGGACGACGGTAGGCCTAGCAGCTGCTTCACCCACGTCCCCGTTGCATCCTCGGCGGCAGCGGCCGCCGGGCTGAGGACCGCGTTGAATGCACACTGGTCCCAGCCGGCGGCCAAGATGTCGGCGGCGGTTGATGCCGGAAGAGCACCACCGATGACGAAGCCGAAGAATCGTGGGCCGGCCGTGGCCACGAGCCCCGGCTCCGCCGCCGCAGCAAGCTGGTCGAGCACCTGCTGGGGTGGCGTCGGATCTTTGGACAGGGGGCCACCGAGGGCTGCGCGGACGTCGTCGAGCCCAGAGGTTGCTCGTACCGGCCGCTCGCCGAGCGAGCTGCGGTAGGCGACAACTCGCTCAACGGCGCTGTTGAGCAGCGCAGCAAGATCGTCCATGGACCGACGGTACGCCAGTCGACGAGGCGGAGCTGCCCTGCGCGCGACCGGCATGGCAAGCTGCTGTTTGGAGTTGAGGCAGACCATCACCGGCGCTCGAAGAGCCCTTGCCCGGGCGCGGCGGACGCAGCAGCGGTACGGCAACCAGCAGCGGTACGGCAACACTGTGGCGAACACGTTCACCTCCTGGCTGAGCACCCGTCCCCCAATACAACGTGGTCAGCGCACTCGCGCAGCTGTGGCGTTGCCTGCCACGGTGAAAAGCCACGACGGCTATCCCTATCGGTGCTCAATGGCTAGCATCACGGCGCCGACCGGCCGGTGGTCGCTCTCGCGGTGGGTCAGTCATCGATGATCCCGTCCAGTCGACTCACTCGAGTCAACACCCTCGCACCAGTACGCTGAGTCACCGTTAGGGCTACCATGCCGCGAATGAGGGTGCCCTTCGTCGAGCCGTTCTTTGCGCCAAACCAGAGTCAGTTCGTACGTGCCCTCGCAGACTCAGCTGCCACTGTCATCGGGATCGGCGAGTGTGCCCAAGACACCATGGACGACCAGCTCACGAGCCGGATGACGCGTCACCACCAGGTGCCGTCCCTCGTCGACGTCGGTGTGATGACCGACGCGGTTCGCTGGGTCCAGGACAAGGTCTGAGTGGACCGGATGGAGGCGGCGATCGAGGCGCACACGACGGCGGCCGCCATGGCCGCCGATCTTCGCCGACCCGTACTGCCCGGGGCTGCGCTCAGCGACGCACGTCTATGCGTCTGCGGACGCGGTCGGGTATTCATTCAGCCTCAAGCCGCGATGCGGCGCGGGCGCACAGGACGGCCAGACAAGCGGCTATTCGGGGTCGACGCCGTTGGCCGTACCGTTCAGGTGAATGCCACATGAGCCCTTCGCGCAGGTGACCCTGCTGGGCCCTCAACGACGACCGACCGTCGATCAAGTTGCAGACTCGGTCGATGGCGGCTCGCCACTCGCCACCGTGACCGCCGGCTGGCAGGAGCGCGAGCCCGACGACGCCGAGTTGGACGCGTTGCTGGCCGGGCGCAGCGTCAATCTGGGACTGTACGGTCGATGGCTCGACGTCCAGGAGCGCGACCCCGAGTTCGCGCTCGCCGAGCTCGACCACCGAGGCGTCCTTGAAGAGCTGAGGCTGCTGCACCTCGTCCAACTCGAGGCTGCGCTCCTGGCGATGGACACGCTCGGGCACCGCAGGGGCGGTGAGCCGCGTGCGATCTGTGCGGCCCTGACAGACGCCGATGCGGTCCTGCGGCTCATCGACGAGCGGCACACCGGCCGGATCCAAGCCGTGGACGCTGACTTCGCCTCGGCTCACCGCGTCGAAGTGCGACCCGTCGTCGCCGAGCATCGCGAGAGGATTCAAGCGCTGCTCGAACCTGCGGCGGGGATCGTCATTGCCGGTGGTCACGTCGGTGTCCTTCTCCGATTGATGCAACTCTTCGACGTCCGGCCGTCCGCGTCCCAGACGGTGATCGCCTGGTCGGCCGGCGATATGGCCCTTACCGAAAGGGTTGTGCTGTTTCATGACCGTGCCCCGCAGGGCCCCGCTCCACCAGAGATCTATGCCGACGGCTTGGCGCTGATCCGAGAAGCCGTGTTGCTTCCGCATGCCCGGCGACGGCTCCGCATCGGCGACCCGATGCGGCTAGCGGCGATGTCTCGCCGGTTCGCTCCGGCGAGGTGTGTTGTCCTCGACGACGGCGTCCGGCTTGATCTGACGCCAGATGGAAAACTCCCGCCGGACACTCGCGTGATCGCGGCCGACGGCCGCATCGTTACTTTGGAGGAGGAGTGAGTCCGGCCGGCACTACGCCTTCTGGTGGCCTGCTGGCTATCAACCGGCTCAAGGAGCGGATGCCGCTCGACGCGGTCGCGGTCGACCGGTTCATCGCGAGCCACCCGATACCCGTCGTGGAGGGACGGCGCTGCACCTTCGTGTTCCGAGGTGAGGCAGAAAACGTCGACCTGGTTCAGCGAATCGTCGGACTCCCGAACCAGTTGCCGCTGCGCAGGGTCCGGGGAACAGACCTGTGGTACCTCGTGCTGGAGCTGCCGGAGGGATCACGGATCGAGTACCAGATCGAGGTCAGCCGTGGCGGACACCGCGAGCGCTTCAACGACCCGCTGAACCCCGCGCTTTCGCACAGCCCGATGGGCAGCTCGTCGGTGTGCTTCGCGCACGGTTACGAGACACCGGAGTGGGCCTTGCCGGACCCCGATGCTCGCTGCGGAGTGCTGAGTGAGCTTGTCATCGCGAGCAAGGCGATGCAGCGCGACTGCCACGTGACGCTCTACCTCCCTGCGAGGTTTACCCGGTCGGCCAGCTATCCCCTGCTCGTGGTGCACGACGGCGGCGACTTCCTGCAGTACGCATCGGCCGATGTGGTCCTCGACAACCTTATCCATCGACTCGACGTGGCTGAGATGGTCGTCGCGTTCCTTCATCCCGTGGACCGGCTGACTGAATACACCAACTCGACGGCTCACTCGCGATTTGTCACCAACGAGCTCGTGCCTCGGCTCGAGGCCGAGTTGCCCCTTGTCGGCCAACGGTCGGGTCGATGCCTGCTGGGCTCGAGCTTTGGGGCAATCGCGTCGTTGTCGGCTGCGAACCGGTCGCCAGGTACTTACGGCTCCCTCGTCCTCATGTCAGGCTCCTTCGTCTTCACCGACATCGCGACCGACCACGGCGGCGGACCCGCGTTCGATCCGGTCGTCAAGTTCGTCAACCGGTTCCGTGCCCGTCCCCGGCGAGTCTCCGACGCTGTCTTCATGAGCTGCGGGCTCTACGAACCGCTCATCGTCCCCAACCGGGCCATGGTCTTGACGCTCGAGTCGGCGGGAGTCCAGGTCCGGTTCGTGGAGGCTCGCGACGGTCATAGCTGGGAGAATTGGCGGGACCGGCTCCGCGACGCCCTGTCCTACATCTACCCGGGACCGCAGAAGCTGGTGTACGAGTAGTCCATAGGACGGTACAACACACCTGACAGGCCGCCAGTGCGCGGATCGGCCACGAGGTCGGCGGCACGATCGGCTGACTTCCAGCAGACTCTTGGATCGGCCGGGTCCGAAACGAGCAAGAGCGGGGAACATGAAACTCACCGAGCAATGGTTCTCGCACCGGATGCAGCAAGACATCGGGCTCGTGCGGTGGGGACACTACGGCAGGCCGATTCTCGTTTTCCCGACTGCTGGCGGCGACGCCGGCGAGATCGAGCGCAACCACCTGGTGGCCGCCTGCGGAGATCTCATCGAAGGCGGCAGGGTCAAGCTGTACTCCTGTGACAGCGTGGCCGGGCAGTCAATGGTCGCCGCGGCGGGCTCGCTGGCCCATCGGATGTGGCTGCTCAACCAGTTCCACGAGAGTGTCGTCCATGAGGTCGTTCCTGCCATCCACGCCGACCTCGGCGCCGAACTGCCGATCGTCACGGCCGGCGCCTCGATCGGCGCGTTCAACGCGCTCGCCGTGCTGTGTCGCTACCCAGGCGTCTTCAGCGCTGCGGTCTGTATGAGCGGGACGTACCAGATCGAGCGCTTCTTTGACGGTCAGGTCAACGATGACCTGTATTTCTCCTCACCGGTCCACTTCCTCCCAGGTCTCGAAGGCCCACACCTGGAGGCGCTGCAGCATCGGTTCGCCATCATCGCGTCGGGACAAGGCGCCTGGGAGGACATCGGTGAGTCCTGGTACGCGGCGGATGTGCTCGGCCACAAGGGCGTCCCGAACCGGGTGGACGCCTGGGGCTGCGAATGGGACCACGAATGGCCCACATGGTGCCGGATGCTGCCGCAGTATCTCGACGAGATCTGCTGACGTCAGCCATCGCTCACGCTCCAAGCCGGCAGATGGAGGCTCTCATTCGCCCCGTGCGCCCGGGTATCTGGGTCCTGCACTCCCATAGTCGGGATTTCGGACTTGGGCACCCGTCGCTGCGAAGGTCAACCGACTGGACCGCCTGACTTGGGCGAGAGCTCGCCAAGACGGCAGTATCCGGTCGCGAGTGCGCAGGATGGTTCGGCCCGTCAAAGACCGGGCAGCCCGTCGATGCTCGTCGCGTTCTTCGACGCGCGGTAGGAGTCCAATCCGTCGGGTCCCTGCTTTTGCGCGGTCAGTCGCAGCAGGTCGCGCTCTGCGACAAGGTCCACGACCGGTACGCCGTACCCACAGGATTCGCTGCCCCCGCTCCACGTCGACGATGACGACTGCGCGGGTGCTGGGATGCGCGGGGCGCCGACCCAACGACGTCGTCGTACGCGGCCTCACCGGGAAGCGCGACGAAGCCACGCCCGTGTAGCCGCACGACGCGGGGCCGCCGGTCGAAGGAGACGAACATCAAACAGATACGGCCGTTCTCGCGCACGTGCGCGATCGTCTCGACGCCACTGCCGGTGTAGTCAACCCAGGCCACTTGGTTGGGTCCGAGGATCGTCAGGCTGTCGTGCCCTCGCGGCGAAACGTTGACGTGCCCATCGGGGGCAAGCGGCGCAGTCGCGACGAACCACAGCGGCTGTGCCGAGATCCATCGGGCCAACGCTGGGTCGATGCCCTCGAAGACCTTGCCCACCGCAGCACCCTAGAGCTCCCCACCTGAACGAGACCGCGCACGGTCGGGGTTGCCGTGCCTCGGCCGATGCGGAACTCGTTGACCTCGGGGGTCGCATGACCGTCCAGCTCGACCCCGGGCCAACCGGCTCGGTACGCCGGCTCGAGTGGCGCCAACTTCAAACCAGCCGCCGACCTGATCCTGACAGCGGCACAGCAGCTGACCAGACTGCCCGTGATACCCGTTCCCGCGGGCTTCCGGGTCCACAGCCCGTCGACCTGCTCCGCGGATGCGTGCAAGCCACACCCCGCCGCCGCCGAACCTGGGAGGCCTTTCTGGCCGAGCGGGTCGGCACACGAGGTGCTTCCTTTGGCAGGTTTAGCCAAGTGTGCGTTCTCTACGACCTTCCGTTAACCCGAGCGTGCTTACCGTCGAGGTATGCCTTTGCACCTGCCGGTATTCGAAAGAAACGGCAGAGTTCTCGCGAGGAGGCTGCGGGCTCAGTGGCTGCGAGCATGGTGGCTGCGCGGCCGCCGGGACATTCCGGGTCGGCGGGGGTCCATTGGCATCGAGGAGCTTGTTGTCAGGCCTGGGCGGGGCAGCGATCCGCGGACGCGCGACAAACGGGTGTGGCTCGCCGTGGCGGCCGGCCGGGCGGTTGCCGTGGTGTCGAGGGCGTCAGGACGCGGCGCCGGCGGCGTGATCGGCGGTCGAGTTACCCTGATGTTGGCGCCGTCGACGGCTGAGGTGTTGGCGGCGGGTCGCGACGTCTTCCTCGTGAGCGGCACCAACGGAAAGACCACCACGTCAGCTCTCCTGACGGCGGCGTTGAGCAGCCGGGCTGTTGTTGTGAGCAATGGTGACGGCGCCAACACGGACTCAGGGTTGGTGACGGCTTTGGCCGGCAGCGATGCAGATACGGTCGTGCTGGAGACCGACGAACGCTGGCTGCCTTGGGCGGTGTCGCAGCTAGACCCTGCGGCGGTGGTTCTTCTCAATCTCTCGCGAGACCAACTGTCACGTCACCATGAGGTGGCCAGACTGGTGTCGACCTGGCGACAAGCCCTGCGTGGGGTACCGATGGTCGTCGCCAACGCCGATGATCCCAACGTCGTCTGGTCGGCGCTGGCGGCCGACAAGCAGGTATGGGTTGGCGCTGGCCAGGTGTGGACGCAAGACTCGGTCGCCTGTCCGCGATGCGGCCGTCTCTGCCGCCGGGACGGCGAACCGTGGGCTTGCGTGTGCGGGCTCACGCGTCCGCAGCCGATGTGGTGGATGGAAGACGACGACCTGGTGTGCGATTCCTTCCGGCTACCTCTGCGCTTGCAGCTTCCGGGCCGGTTCAACCAGGCCAACGCGGCAATGGCCGTCGCCGCTGCAGTCTCGGGGGGCGTCGAAGGGGAAACTGCCGTCCGGGCCATGTGCACGATCACCGACGTCGGGGGACGCTTTGCAATCGAGGACCAGGACGGTCGGCAGGTTCGGTTGCTGCTCGCCAAGAATCCGGCCGGCTGGCTCGAGACCCTCCGACTCGTGAGCCACGGTGACGGATCCTTGGTCTTGGCGTTGAACTCCGACGGCGTCGACGGGCGCGACCCGTCCTGGTTGTACGACGTCTCCTTTACCGGCCTTGCTGGCCGCACCATCATCGTCATGGGTCGACGCTCGACCGACCTGAAGGTGAGACTGAAGCTTGACGACCTGACCTGTGTTTCCGCACATCACATCCTCGACGCGTTGGCACTCTTGCCGTCTGGTCGAGTCGACGTCGTCGCCGACTACACCGCCTTCCAAGCCACCCGGCGAGAGCTCGCCCATGCCTCGATACGGTGACCTGTCGATCGTGCTCGTCTACCCGGAGCTGCTCGACACGTATGGAGATCGGGGAAACGCGCTAGCGCTCGTCCAGCGTGCCCGTGGGCGGGGACTGCCCGTGTCAGTCACCGAGGTGGCACTGGGCGGACCTGTTCCGCGGTCCGGTGACATCTACCTGATCGGTGGGGGTGAGGACGCTGCCCAGCTCCTGGCCGGGCAGAGTTTGCGCGCCGACAAGAACCTCGCTGGGGCTCTTGGCGACGGGGCAGCCTGCCTGGCTGTCTGCGCCGGCTTCCAACTGCTGTCGCTATCCTTCAGCGCCCGCGATGGCCGAACTGTTCCCGGGCTCGAAGTGCTGGACGTCAGTTGCGGCCGGCTCGTCGGTGCACGCGCCGTGGGAGAGGTGGTCGCGGACCCCGTTGGCATCCCGGGTCTCCCTGTCCTCACCAGCTACGAGAACCACCAGGGAACCGCGAGCCTGGGTCCGCAGGCGCGGCCGCTGGGACGGCTGCTGCGTGGCAGCGGCAACGGTGACGGGGTCAACGAGGGTGCCGTCCAGGCCAACATCGTGGGTACCTATATGCACGGGCCCGTCCTGGTGCGCAATCCCGCCCTTGCAGACCATCTGCTCGAGCAGTCGACCGGTGCTCTCGCACCCCTGCACGACGAGGATGTCGAGCGCCTGCGCCAGGAGCGACTGCGTGAGGCGCTTCGGCATCGGCAACACCGACGTTCCCCGAAAGGGAGCCGATCCCATCTCGTCGATCTCATCCACGACCACAGTTGGTCGGCCTCGTGCCCTTTGCGCCTCGCCCAGGCGGTCAGGGAGTCGTAGCGTCACTTGGTCTGCGCCACTCAGCACGCCGGATCGGCTGCGGATAAGCGCGACATCGGCGGACGGCCTCGTGGGTAGATCATGAGCCGTCCCAAGAGCACGGCGAGGAAGGCGATGGTGACGCCGGCAACGTCGTCGACAGCAAAGTGCCAGCCGAGGTAGATCGTGGCGAGCACGGTCCCGAACAGGAAGACGGTCAGCACCTGGCTGGTTCGACGCAGGTTGTAGTAGCGCGCCATCAGCACGATCACACAGACGACGCCGACATGGAGGCTCGCGAACGCGGACACCTGCGCGAAGGCGTCGCCGGCATTCGGGTGGGCCAGCAGGTAGGCGCGCTGCGCCATGTATCTCGCCTGGGTGTCCTGGATCATCATGTGGGGGAGGCCCGCGAAGTCTTGCGGCGCCGAGTTGAAGGGGCCAAGGGACGGGATGAGGTAGTAGCAGCCGACGCCGAGGATCCAGACCCACAGCGCCGAGGCGATGAAGACGTAGCCGTCCCGGATCCGGTTCGCGAACACCAACGCCGCGACGAACGAGACGGACACCAGGGACGAGAACGACTCGTAGATCACCATCAGGGCGTAGGCGGCGACGTGCTGACCGAGAAGCTCGTGCAAGAGGACGGCGGGGCTGTGTCCGAAGAAGAGCCATCGGTCCCACTGCAGGAGCATGTCGTCGCGGACCTGGTTGAACACGTCCCAGCTCTTGAGGTTGTGATAGCAGAAGTAGACGAGGTGGTAGGCCAACAGGCCGCTCATCGCAAGGACCAGGCGCCGCCGAGTCCAGCGGTCTCGGAGCGCGTCCAACACCTTCCTCACGCTCCAGCCCCGACGACCGACGCGAGCGTTTGCCTCCACGACGGCCAGGACCACGAACAACCCGAGCGAGAACACGATCCTGGAGCGGAAGACCCCGCCGTGCGGATCGCGGACCGGGATGCCGACGTGGTAAGACCACGTCGCTGTGACGATCGCGAACAGCGCGACGAGGGCCCACACGCGGATCAGCCAGCGGTAATCGGGCTCGTGATCTGGCGACGAATCCTGAGTGAGCGGGTCCGGTCCTGGCAACTCAGAAGTCGAAATGCTTGGTTCCTTCCGCCCGTGCTTGCAGCTGATGCAGTGCGTGCGGCCGCTATGAGGTCGCGACCTTGGGACTCGTCGTTCAGGCAACGCAGATTCCCTGCGAAGAGTATGCGCGTTGATCCTGAAGAGACGATGAAGGCGGGCGGCTCATTCATCGCCCTTTCCGGGTGCTGGCGTGGTCAGCACCGACCGGCTTGGACTCCGGCGTGCTCGAGCAGGAGCACCGCCGATCTAGCGGAGGGATCCCCGATCAATGCACGGGGACTCGACCTCCATCCCTGCGAGAGGGCAGCCGGTCTGAGGCGGCCGTCGAAGGTGAGGAAAGGTCCTAGTCCGGGCCATTCGACAGGGCCTCAGCGAGGTGGATGGCGTCCAGCGAGTGCAAGTCTGCTGGCCCGAGGTCGCCCGCGCGATCGAGCAGTGGCTCGTCGATGCGCACCAGCCGAATCGCTCCGAGCAGGCGCCGGGCCCTGCCCACGAGGTGGTCGTTCCCAGAGCGGCGCAGAGCGCGCACGGTCTCTGTGCGCAGAGGGCAGCCGACTCGGCGGCGGATACGCTGACCCTCGTGACCACGCCGACCCTCGCCGATGTCGTGTCAGTGATCGAAGGTCTCTACCCCCCGCGGTGGGCCGTCGAGGGTGACCCGGTCGGGCTGGTGGTCGGTGACCTTTCAGCCGGCATCCAGCGCATCCTGTTCGCTGTGGACCCCGTGCAAGCCGTCGTCGACGAGGCGGTCGAGAGCGGCGCCGACCTTGTCGTGACTCACCACCCGCTGCTGTTTCGGCCCGTTTCGTCTGTGGCGGCCGACCGACCGAAGGGCCGCGTCGTGCACGAGCTCATCCGCCACGGCATCGCCTTGTACGTCGCACACACCAATGCCGACTCACCGGCGCGAGGCGTCTCGGAGTCGATGGCGGAGGTGCTCGGCCTCGAGGAGGTGCGGCCCCTGGTGTCCGATCCAGCCGAGCCACTCGACAAGGTCGTGACGTTCGTTCCGCACGCCAGCGCGCAGGGCGTCATCGATGCGCTGGCCGCGGCCGGTGCCGGGGCCGTGGGCGACTACGACCGCTGCGCATTCGTCGCCGTCGGCGAGGGAACGTTTCGGCCCGGCCCGTACTCACACCCGGTCGTCGGTGAGCGCGGCCGGATCGAGGTCGTTGCCGAGTCGCGGGTCGAGATGGTGCTGCCACGGCCTCGTCGCGATGATGTCGTGGCTGCGCTCAGGCAAGCGCACCCCTACGAGGAGCCGGCGTTCGACGTGCTCGAGTTGGCGTCGTGGCCCGCTGACCGGGGCGCCGGGCGGGTCGGCAGACTGCGCCGACCCGTCTCGCTCAAGGAGTTCGCCGACTCCGTCGCCGCGGCGCTGCCCCAGACCGCGGTCGGGGCGCGGGTGTCAGGTGACCTGAGCCGCCGCGTCGAGGTGGTCGCGCTTGCCGGCGGTGCCGGAGACTTCCTCCTCGACGACGCGCGCGCCAGCGGTGCTGACGTCTTCGTCACGTCCGACCTGCGGCACCACCCGGCGTCGGAGTTCCGTGAGCATCACGACGCGCCGGCTCTGGTCGACGTACCGCACTGGGCAGCGGAGTGGACCTGGCTGCCGGTCGTGGGCGACGCAGTCGGCTCGGCGCTCACACGGCTGGGCAAGACCATGACGACCCAGGTCTCGGACCTTTGCACCGACCCATGGAACTATCGTGCGTGGGGGCGCACCACTGAGCCGTGACCATGAAGTCCCTGTCACATCGCACTCGTGGTCGCACGCACGCCCTGCTGTGAGGAGCACACCCTGAAAGCCGATCCTTTCGCCCAGCTGACGTTGCTCGACGTGCAACGCGTCGACGCGGCTCTGGACCAGCTGGCGCATCGTTCGAGGGCGCTTCCCGAGCAGGCCGCCCTCGCCGCCTTGGCCGAGCGCCGTACCGACGTCGCTGCACGCCACGGGCAGGCCCAGACGGAGGTCGACGACCTCGGCCGCGAACAGCGCAAGGCCGACGCCGACGTCGAACAGGTCAAGGCGCGCCGTCAACGCAACCGCGAGCGGATCGACGCGGGGCTCGTCGGCGACCCGAAACAGCTGCAGGCGATGCAACACGAGGTCGAATCACTCGACCGCCGGATCAGCGACCTCGAGGACGAAGAGCTGGCCGTGATGGAGCGGCTGGAAGATGAGCAGAACCGCCTCGAGGCGTTGGCCGGGGAGCTCGCCAAGATCGAGGCGGACTCAGCCTTGCAGCTGCGGACCCGCGACGATGCGGCGAGCGCCATCAGCGGTCACGAGACCGAGCTGCGCGCCGAGCGAGAGCTGCTGGTGGCCGACCTACCTGCTGACCTGCTGAAGCTCTACGACCGCCTCCGCGAACAGCTCGGTGGCATCGGCGCGGGCGCTTTGCATCAGGGACGGTGCGAAGGGTGCCGGCTGGACGTCGGTGCGGCGGACCTGGCCCGGATGGCGACGGCGCCCAGCGACGAGGTGCTGCGCTGCGAGCAGTGCAACCGCATCCTGGTCCGGACGCCCGAGTCGGGGATCTGAACTTCGCCGATGACGCACCGAAGCGTGGTCATCGAGGCCGACGGCGGCTCACGGGGAAATCCCGGACCCGCGGGCTTCGGGGCGTTGGTCAGAGACGCGGACACCGGCCAGGTGATCGCCATGGCGGCCAGGTCGATCGGGCGCGCGACAAACAACGTGGCGGAGTACAGCGGTCTGATCGCCGGTCTCGAGCTCTATCTCGAGCACACTCCGGGCGCGCAGCTCGAGGTTCGGATGGACTCCAAGCTCGTGATCGAGCAGATGGCCGGGCGCTGGAGGGTGAGGAACCAGGACATGCGGCCGCTGGCGATGAGAGCGCAGCAGCTTGCCCCTTCGGCAACAGCCTGGACGTGGGTGCCCCGTGAGTCCAACACGGACGCTGACCGGCTCGCCAACCTCGCGATGGACGCTGCCGCGCGTGGCGAGATCTACGACGTGCAGGGCGAGAGCGGGTCGGGACAGGCGTTGGCTGACCAGCCGGATCTCACCACGGCCGGGCGCGCGTCGGCGGACCCGACCCCCGAGGCGCTGGAGCCGGCTGAGGATGTCGCAGCGCCGACACCCGACTCGGTCGCCGAGGCGGAGTCACCGCGGTCCGGTGCGCGCCCTTCGATCCTCGGCTGGAGCGGGCTGGAGGGTGAGGAGACGACGCTGATCTTCCTGCGCCACGGCGAGACGAAGCACACCGCTGCAAGGCGGTTCTCCGGCCCGGGGGGAGACGACCCCGGTCTGGATGAGACCGGTTGGGCACAGGTGCGCCGAGCCGCGGACGCGCTCGCTGCGGACGGCGGCGTGGACGCGATCGTGTCGTCGCCGTTGCGACGTGCGCGCGAGACCGCGTCGGTCGTAGCCGAGTCGGTGCACGGTGACGTGGTGATCGAGGAGGGCTTCCGAGAGGCCGCCTTCGGGGCCTGGGACGGGCTGACCCTACACGAGGTCCAGCAGAGGTGGCCGGACGAGCTCGATGCCTGGCTGCGCTCCTTCGCTCACGCGCCGCCCGGTGGTGAGTCCATCGAGGCGGTGCGGGCGCGCGTCGAGGAGGCGCTGGGCAGGATCCTGACGGCGTACGCCGGTCAGACGGTCCTGGTGGTGAGCCACGTCAACCCGATCAAGCTGTCGGTGCGCTACTGCCTTGAGGCGCCGATGGCGGTGACGAACAAGATGCTGCTCGCGCCGGCATCGCTGACGACGATGACGTTCTACGCCTCCGGAGCGTCGGCGCTGCGTCAGTTCTCGGCCATTCCCTGACGGCTCTGGCGGCAGCGACCCCGACGGGCAGCAGCGAGGGCGCCGACCGCGATGCGGCCGGCGCCCTCGTTCCGTCGGTCAGGCTGCCTGGGGTGCCGCGTCGGCAGCGTGGTCGGCGGCCTGCTGCCGGGGGCCTTCCGCAGGCTCGAGGGCCAACGAGAGCACGTCGGCCACATCGCTGACGAGGTGCACAGTGACCTGCTCGCGAACCTGAGCGGGTACGTCGTCGAGGTCCGGGGCGTTGCGCTCGGGCAGGATGACGTCGGTCAAGCCTGCCCGGTGCGCCGCCAGCAGCTTCTGCTTGACACCACCGATGGGCAGCACGCGACCCGTCAGCGAGACCTCACCGGTCATGCCGACCTCGGCCCGGACGAGCCGCCCGGTCAGCAGCGAAGCTAGGGCCGTCGTCATGGTCACGCCGGCCGACGGGCCATCCTTCGGGATGGCACCGGCCGGGAAGTGCACGTGCAC
The DNA here is from genome assembly GCA_038238115.1 of Propionibacteriales bacterium. Classification (GTDB taxonomy): domain Bacteria; phylum Actinomycetota; class Actinomycetes; order Propionibacteriales; family Nocardioidaceae; genus JBBRYB01. The sequence goes on from JBBRYB010000015.1 coordinate 29,405, forward strand.
CCGATGGTCCGACAAGGCGTCGGTGGGAATCCCGAGCCGGGGGCCGTTGGCGCGCAGGTAGCTGAGCGCGATCTGCGCAGACTCCTTCATCACGTCGCCGAGCTGGCCGGTGAGCGTCATCTCCGCCTCGCCCTCGGTGGTGGCGACCTCGACGAAAAGCACGTCACCACCTAAGCCGGTCACGGCGAGTCCGGTCGCGACGCCCGGCACGGCTGTGCGCTCACCGGACTCCGGCAGGAACCGCGGTCGCCCGAGGTAGCCCGTGACGTCGCCGGCGCCCACGGTGACCGGGGACGCGCCGTCGCTCGCCGGTTCCCTGGCGAGCGCTGTTGCGACCTTGCGGAGGATCCGGGCCAGCGCCCGCTCCAGCTGGCGCACGCCCGCCTCGCGGGTGTGCTCGGCAGCGACCACCCGCAGGGCGTCGTCACCGATGACGACATCTTCGTCAGTCAGGCCCGCCCGCTCCTGCTGCCTCGGCAGCAGATGGTCGCGGGCGATGACGACCTTCTCGTCCTCGGTGTAGCCGTCGAGGCGGACGAGCTCCATCCGGTCGAGCAGCGCATCGGGGATCGTCTCGACGACGTTGGCGGTGGCCAGGAAAACGACGTCGGACAGATCAAGGTCCAGCTCGAGGTAGTGGTCGCGGAACGTGTGGTTCTGCGCCGGGTCGAGCACCTCCAGCAGGGCAGCGGCAGGGTCGCCGCGGTAGTCGGACCCGACCTTGTCCACCTCGTCGAGCAGCACAACCGGGTTCATCGAGCCGGCCTCCTTGATGGCTCGGACAATCCGACCTGGCAGCGCGCCGACGTAGGTACGGCGGTGTCCACGGATTTCCGCCTCGTCACGGACGCCGCCGAGGGCGACCCGGACGAAGTTGCGTCCGAGGGCGCGTGCGACGGACTCGCCCAACGACGTCTTGCCGACGCCGGGAGGGCCGACCAGCGCGAGCACGGCACCGGAGCGACGGCCGCCTGCCAGCTCCAGCCCCCGGGCCGCGCGCCGGGCGCGAACCGCGAGGTGCTCGACGATGCGGTCCTTGACGTCGTCGAGACCTGTGTGGTCGGCGTCGAGGATCTCGCGGGCGGCGACGATGTCGGGACTGTCAGGCGTGGTGATGCCCCAAGGCAGGTCGAGGACGGTGTCGAGCCAGGTGCGGATCCAACCGCCTTCGGGGGATGCATCCGACGTACGCTCCAGTCGGTCGGCCTCGCGCAGGGCGGCGTCGCGAACCGCCTCGGGCAGGTCCGCTGCCTCGATGCGGCTTCGGTAGTCGACGCCGTCGTCTGGGTCACCCTCGCCGAGCTCCTTGCGGATGGCGGCGAGCTGCTGGCGGAGCAGATACTCGCGCTGGGTGCGGTCCATGCCCTCGCGTACATCGGTGCGGATCCGGTCGGCCACTTCGAGCTGTGCCAGGTGAGCCCGGCCGCGCTCGACGAGCAGCTCGAGGCGCTGCTCGGGGTCGGGTGTCTCGAGCAACCGGAGCTTGTCGGTCAGATCGAGCCACGAGGCGTAGCCGGCGGCGTCGGAGAGCTCGCCCGGCTCGGTGAGCCGCTGGACGGCGTCGAGCACCTGCCAGGCCGTCCGCTGCTGCAGGATCGAGGTCAACACCTGCTTGAACTCGCTCGCAAGCTCTCGAGCTCGTGACGTGGTGGCGGGCTCCTCCAGGATCTCCACCTCGACCCAGAGGGCCGCCCCAGGACCGGAGACGCCGGTGCCGATGCGGGCCCGGTCGGCTCCCCGGAGTACCACGGCGGCCTCGCCGCTGGGGAGGCGGCCGACCTGGGTCACCTCCGCCACCGCGCCCATCGAGCCGCTGGTGCCGTCGATCCGGGGCACGAGTAGCAGCCGCGGTGCGCCGGAGGCCTGCTTGTGTCCGGCCCGCGCGGCGTCGAGCGTCGCCTGGGCTTGGGAGGTGAGTTCCAGCGGAACCACCATGTCGGGGAGGACGACGAGGTCGTCGACGAAGAGCACGGGAAAGATCTGCTTGGTCATGTCTCAGTCAACGTGATTACACACTTGCAGCATTCCTTCTGCAGAGACGTTCGCTGCAGGCGAAACGCCGGCCGCCCACCTCACCCCCCGCCGAGACGCCGCCAAAGGCCCGGTTCTACCGGCGTGTCGCAGCCTGCCGGACGGCGGGCGGGGGGCGCCTGGTGGACCGCTTGAGCCGGTGGCTCGGCAGCCGATGGCACCGTGGGCGGCTCGGGCCGACCGTCGTACCCGCCACCTGGCCGGCGTGCCCGGGAGAGGTCGCGGTGGGAACGTCGGCGCGTCGCAACGCGGTCCCACGCGGAGCGGCGCAGGACCGCGACATGGATATGGTGGAGCGGCACCAGCCGGCTGAGCGAAACGGGAGCGTGTCGTGCCTCGACGCAGTGTGAACCTCCAAGACGAGGGCGGCAGCGGCTTTACCGATGGGATGCGCGCCATCGACGGCGAGCTCGGCGTGTCCCAGGAGTTTCCGCCTGAGGTGCTGGCCGCGGCAGAACGCGCGGCTGCGCGTCCGCAGCTGCCCGACCTGGACCGCACCGACATCCCCTTCGTGACGATCGACCCGGCCGGCTCCCACGACCTCGACCAGGCTCTGCACCTGGAGAGAACGGCTGACGGGTACCGGGTGCACTACGCGATCGCGGACGTGGCTGCCTTCGTGGCGCCCGGGGGACCGATCGATGACGAGGCGCACAGGCGGGGGCAGACGCTTTACGCGCCGGACCACCGCATCCCCCTTCACCCGCCGGTTCTGTCGGAGGGGGCTGCCAGCCTGTTGGCTGACCAGCTGCGACCGGCACTGCTGTGGACAGTCGATCTCGACGATCGAGGCGAGGGAGTCAAGGTCGACGTCGTGCGGGCCCGGGTCAGGAGTCGGGCGCAGCTGGACTACGAGGCGGCCCAGAAGCAGATCGATGGTGGCTCTGCCGATGAGGTCCTCATGCTGCTGAAGGAGGTGGGGGAGCTCCGCCAGGCTCGCGAAGGTGAGCGGGGCGGCATCAGCCTGGCGCTGCCTGAGCAGGAGGTCGACGTCACGGCGGCGGGTTGGTCGCTGCACTACCGCACGCTGCTTCCCGTCGAGGAGTGGAATGCGCAGATCTCCCTGCTCACCGGGATGGGCGCGGCTGAGATCATGCTCTACGGCGAGGTGGGCATTGTGCGCACGCTGCCACCCGCGCCGGACTTCGCCGTGGCCAAGCTGCGACGCACAGCCGCCGCCCTGCACTTGAACTGGCATCCAGACGTCGACTATCCGGACTTCGTCCGGTCGCTCGACCCCAACACACCCGCCGGGGCGGCCATGGTCAACGCCTGCACGTCACTGCTGCGCGGCGCCGGGTATGTCGCTTTCGACGGAGGCGTGCCCGAGCACATCGAGCATGCGGCACTGGCTAGCGAGTACTCCCATGTAACGGCCCCCTTACGCCGGCTGGCCGACCGCTACGCCGGCGAGGTGGCGGTGTCGCTGTGCGCCGACCGCGACATCCCCGACTGGGTGAGGGGCAAGCTGCGCAAGCTGCCCAGGGAGATGGGCTCATCGGACCAGCGTGCACATCGCTTCGAACGGGCTGTCCTCGATCTCGTCGAGGCGGGCCTGCTCGAGGGCCGGGTCGGGGAAACGTTTCGAGGCTCGGTCATCGACGTGGACGTCAAGGACCCGTCACACGGGTCGGTCATCCTCCAGGACCCTGCCGTCGAGGCGAGGGTGGCAGGTTCAGGCGGCCCGCTGGAGCTAGGAGCGGAGGTGACGGTGCGGCTGGTTGTCGCAGACAAGGCAAGCCGCACGGTGCGCTTCGAGATCGCGTGACCTGGTCGGTGGCAGGAGGGCCGGGCCCGGCGGGGCGCGGTCTGGCCAGACAACCGCTTCACGGACTGGCCAGACAACCGTTTCACGGTTCGCCGAGGCCTCGCTTGTCGGGCGGCCGCTCGGCGTACACTTGGCGGTCCGGCGCTGGTCGGCGCCGCCCTCGCCCAGCTTCTCGACGGGGGCCAGACGTGGGCACGTCGACCGTTCTGCTCGGGGGACGGTACGGCAACTCACGATCGTTGAGGCGTAGCGATGGCGTTCGGGCTGAACCCTGAGGCGGGTCCACTGCGAGCCATCGAACGCGAAACAGGGAGTCTCTGGCATACCGCCTCGCGTTTGCGCGGGACATCGGGCCCCGCGGTGGGCCCACCTACCTCCTGCGGGCTGAGACGATGTGCGGCCCTGCACCTACCTCGAGGACCACCTGAGGAGTAGCGATCCGCGATTCCCCGCGTCGAGTCATCGTGAGTCGGTCCGGAGGTGTTGCGATCGCGCTTCAACAGCTCGCCGTTCGATGTGGGCTGGACTAGACTTCCGCATGCGGGCGAGCCGACCGGGCGGCCGCGACTCGCGGGCGGTGTACGACGTACACCGTCTGACGCGTCGAGGAAGGTCCGGACTCCGCAGGGCAAGGTGGTGGGTAACGCCCACCCGGGGTGACCCGCGGGACAGTGCCACAGAGACAGACCGCCAGCGGCTCCTGCTTCGGCAGGAGTGCGGGTAAGGGTGAAACGGTGGTGTAAGAGACCACCAGCGCCCCGGGTGACCGGGGCGGCTGGGCAAACCCCACCTGGAGCAAGACCAAGAAGGGCGCGCGGCCACGGCCGAGCGTCCGCGCAGACGACGTAACCTCACGGGTTACGAGAGGGCGGCCCGCCCGAGTCTGCGGGTAGGTCGCACGAGCGGCTCGGTAACGAGTCGCCTAGATGGATGGCTGCTCAGGACGGGACTGCGAGGTCCCTCCCCAACAGAATCCGGCCTATGAGTCGGCTCGCCCGCCCCTTTTGCCGTCAGAGCGTCTGCTCATGACGAATCTGTGACCAACTGTGACGCTCCCACGCTGCATTCATCCAGATCCGGAAACTCAAGGACACGTCCGGAACATTCCTGGTAGCTCCTGACCCGACCCAGGACGCCCTGTTCCGGCGCCTCGGCATCCCCGTGGTGGTCACCAACCGCATCCCCGAAGAGGCTGGCTCCACAGCCACAACATCGGTTGCTCTGCCCGACATGAGCAGGGTGGCCGTAGCCAGGGACACCGCACCAAGCGTGAAGATTCTCGACCAGTCGTTTGGACAGTACGACCAACAGGCAATCAGAGTGGTTGCCCGCTACGACACCAAGCCCATGCTGCCCGAGGCTGTGGTGATCCTCCGTGGAGTCAACGCTTGACAGACCTAGCACTCGCTGTCCCGCTACTCACGCTGCCAGCCGCTGTAGAGGCAACAGCCGCAGCGGTTTCCCTCAGTACGGGCAGCGACAGTGTGGGCACTCAGTACCCGCAGAGGTCGCATGGAGCTTGATCACCGGTCAACTCAGAGGACGCATCCCCTATCCAGTGCCCTTCGATCTAGTCGCAGTTGCCGTCAGTGTCGCAGTCAGGTGGTCTCAGTACTTGTCCAACAGCGAGAGTGTGCGCATCAACGCCAGTGAGGTAGCCGGGGGTCTACACACAACCGCAGTTCACCGGCTTCACCATCAGCGAACTGGTCTGCCTCTGGCGCTACCGAATTCGAACGGCGTAACGTGCCGCCTTACGACTGCAGAGGTCCCGCCATCGGGTGCCGTCCAATTGCAGCAAGGAGACTGTCATGCGTCACCCACGCACCATGCTTGTCGCAACCGTGACGATGGCTGCCCTGGCTGCGAGCCCCGCCGCCGCGGCGCCACCGACGTCAGACCGCCAACCGGACCCCTCCGGCGACGTGGTTCGGACGTACGCCGACGGACACATGTCGACCGGCTACGGCAAGTCAGACATCCATTCGGTCCGGTTGGCGCTCGCCAAGTCCCGCGGCAGTTCCGGGAAAGGCATCACCGTGACCGCCTTCTTGGACAAGGTCACCCCGGACATGATTCGTAAGCACCTGCACCTGACGGTTTGGTTCGTCACCGACACCGACCACGTCAGCAGAACTGTCACGACATACCGCGCCCACCGCACGATCACCAGAATGCACGGGTTCCCCGTTGACCAGTGCATACCGTACCCGGAGCGCTCCTATCGTCGCGAGACGCTGTCGATCGGACTCACGAACGACAACGACTGCTGGCCCGGCGCGACGTCAGTCCGGGCACGGGCCCGCGTCGGCTACGACTTCTCGGCTGAGGGACGCGCGCGCGACGTCGGCCCGCGGCTCGGCCCGGTCGCCGTCCCAGCCGTCCCCTAGGCCCGTCCCTGGCTCCATCGCAATGAAGGGCACGTTCTTGCGAGCCTCGGGCCGGCGTCTCTCGTCGAAACGCAACTCTCGACGGGGTGAGCCCGAGGCCGCAAGGGCTACAGCCGACGCGGCCATATGTCAACTGCACAGCCCTCAACCGCGACTACGACCGCGGCATCAGCAACAGACATCTGACCCGACACGGATGGATCAAGCGCGGGGCCAGCGGGATGGGTGCCTACAGGCCGAGGCTTTAAAAGGCGGTGCACAGCAACCTCGACCGCGACGACGACCACATCGCCTGCGAGAACTGACGCCCTCGGTACGCGGATCGCTGTCCACTGACACTCGTCAGACCAGCCGGTCAGAGGCCGCCGACATCCACGACGCCCACACCTGCCGCGCCACACCTGTCACACAGACAACCGACACGCCGGCAGAACCGGGCCGTAGGTGGCGTCTCGGCGGGGGGTTAGAGGGCGGGGAAGCGGTCCAGACCGCGGACGTGCCAACCTGCGATGCGGTAGGCCTGCCGGTCCCTGGCGTAGTGGCGCATCGCGGCGTGGGTCTTCTTCCAGCGGTCGTGGCGCCAGGTGTAGGTGACGTCCTTGCCTCTGAAGTTGCCGTGGATCGTCCGGCCGGCGTACTTGCTCGTCATGGTGGCGCGGCCGCCCCGGATCGAGCGCCACCAGCCGAGCGCGATCGAGTACGCCGAGTCGACGTACCACCTGCCGTCGCTTGATGCCGGGGACCGTTCGACGACGAGTCTGCCGCCGCGGTGCGTCAGCATCGTGTATGCCGGCGTGTGCGCGCCCAGGGTCACACCCGCCAGCAGCTCGACCCCCCGCCGGCCGTCGACGTGAGCAGCGCCCGCCCACGCGTGGCCGCGTGGCCACAGGTGCACGTCGAGCCGCCGGCGCAGCTGCTCTCCGTCGGCCGTGGCAACCCGGATGACCGCCGTGTGCCGGCTCTTGTTCACCCAGGCGACCCGGTCGGGCCGGCCGTCGCCGTCGACGTCGGCGCGGCTGACGATCCGGCAGTGCGGTGTGTCACCGCAGAGCCCTCCCGTTGCACGGGCACTCGCCGGTGGAGCGGCGCCTGTGCCCAGCCCGCTGAGCGTGACGGCGGAGACGAGCGCGACGAGGGTGCGGCTGGCGGTCATGCTTCCTCCTCGAATGCAAGCCGGCGCTGTGACCTCTTTATCCAACCCGAACGGAGCGACGCCGCGCCACCGGCTCGCCGACGTTGCAGCCGTGTCGTCGGCACGATATCGCCGGAAATCGGGTATAGGGCGCCAGCCGGGTAGCATCCCAACCAGGGCATCAGGGCAGCGGTCGACGTCTGCAACTGATCCGAGAGAGGCAGACGATCGTGAGGCTGCGTACCGTTTCGCCTAACGACGCCGGCTGGACCCGTCGACGATCCGGTCGGGGCTTCGCCTACCTCGACCAGCACGGCGGCCGGCTGCCTGCACACGACGTCGAGCGCATCAAGGCCCTCGTCATACCTCCGGCCTGGCGCGACGTGTGGATCTCCCCGGCCGCCAACGGCCACATCCAGGTGGTCGGCACCGACGACGCAGGGCGGCGCCAGTACCTCTACCACCCGGAGTGGCGGCGCAAGCGGGACGAGGCGAAGTTCGACCGGATCCTCATCATGGCCAAGGCCCTGCCTCGCGCTCGACTGCGCCTGCTCGCCGACCTCGAGGACGACGGCCTCACGCGACCGAGGGTTCTGGCGACAGCCGTTCGCCTCATCGACGTCGGCTACTTCCGGATCGGGAACGACGTGTACGCCGACGAGCACGGCAGCTACGGGCTGACGACTCTCGAGCGCCGCCATGTGCGCCAGCGGGACGACGGGTTGTTGTTCTCCTTCGTCGGGAAGTCCGGCATTCAGCACGACGTCGAGGTCGAGGACGTTGAGATCTGCGACGTGGTGCAGCAGATGAGGCGGCGCCGGGGCGGCGGGGAGCGGCTGCTCGCCTACAAGCAGGGCGCCCGCTGGTGCCACGTCGGCGCGGCCGACGTCAACGAGTACCTCCAGGACATCTTCTCGTTGGCAGTGACCGCGAAGGACTTCCGCACCTGGCACGCCACGGTCATCGCCGCGGCGGCGCTCGGCGACAACGGCTCGGTGGGAGCGACCAAGACCGCCCGCAAGAGAGCGATCCGCTCGGCGGTCGTCGAGGTGTCGGACTACCTCGGCAACACGCCCACGATTGCCAGGAACTCCTACATCCATCCGCGCGTGATCGACCTCTACGAGGACGGTACGACGATCGCGCCTGCCCTCCAACGCGCCCCCAAGGACCTGCAGCGCCGCCAGGAGCGGTTGGAGGGCGCCGTGCTGCGGATGCTGGGCACCGCGTCCAGCTCGGCGCAGCGGTCGCGGCGTACAGGTGTCGGATGACCGACGCGACCAGCGATTCGCAGGGCGCCCAGGCGTCCAACCGGGCGTTCGAAGTGACCCCGCCGTCGGTCTACGCCGAGGAATGGGCCCGACGGGCGCGGGGCCTGCCCACCGGACCGCCGAGCAGCGTGCTGAGCCTGGCTGCCGGAGCGTCGGTGCTCGTCGTGGTTGCCCACCCCGACGACGAGACGTTCGGCGCCGGCGCCACGCTGTCCTCACTCGTCCTCGCCGGCGTCGGTGTGCATGTGGCCGCTCTCACCTCGGGCGAGGCCGCCCTCGACCACGTGGGCAGGACGGTCTCCGGCCTGGGGGCACTGCGGCGCGCCGAGTTCGGCCGGGCATGTCGGGCTCTCGGGGTGAGCTCGTTCAGGGTGCTCGACCTGCCCGACAGTGGGCTGGCGGCTCACCCGAAGGAGGTCACCTCAGCCGTTGAAGAGCTGCTGGACAGCAACGCACCGAACCACCTGCTCACCGTGTGGTGGAATGACCCGCACGACGACCACCAGGCGGTCGGACGGGCGGCGCTGAGCGTCAGTCGGGCGCGTGGCTGCCGGGTTAGCGGCTTTCCGATTTGGGCACAGCACTGGACAGACCCCACGAGAGTGCTCAACAAGGAGCGTTTCCATCTGATGTGCACAGACGCGCGCGCCCGCGATCAGCGGCGGAAGGCGACCTCGTGTTACCGCAGCCAGACGGAGCCGCTGATGGCCGACACAGCCGCGGTGCTCCCCGGGTCGATGCTGCGCTGGACGACCGAGCTCTTGGTGTGGCCGGCGTGAGCTTCACCGACGACCGAGACGTTCAGACGCCGAACTTCGATGAGCTCTACCGGCGCGACCAGGACCCCTGGAGGGTCCAGTCGTCGTGGTATGAGCGGCGCAAGCTGGCTGTCTTGATGGCCGCGCTTCCACGGGAGCGCTACGCGATGGTGTGGGAGCCAGGCTGCGGGCCGGGCTTCTTGTCGTCGGTGCTGGCGCAGCGTGCCGACGAACTGATCGCCAGCGACTTCTCGTCGGTGGCCATCGAGCAGGCCCGGGAACGCTGCGACGGGCTCGACAACGTGCGATGCGTCGTCTCCGAGCTGCCCGCGGTGCCCACCCACCGGCTTGCCGACCTCATCGTCGTGGCCGAGTTCCTCTACTACGTGAAAGACCTGGAGGCCGCCCTGGACTCCTTGTGGTCGACGCTCGCTCCCGGCGGAAACCTGGTGTTCATGCACTGGGCGCACCATCCCGAAGATGCCTTCCGGTCGGGTCGCGCCATGCATGTCGGCATCGCGCTCGACGCCAGTACCCGCGACGCCCCCCGCCTCGTGTCCCACATCGACAACGACTTCATGCTCGACGTCTACGAAGCGCCCGCATGACTGGAGACCTGCCAGCCGTCCTCAGCGACATCGACCCCGACAAACTGCGCGCCTCGACGGCCGACATGCGCACCGGACTGCGCACCGTCGCCGCGGCCACGGCCGGGTGGACCCGCGACTGGGAGGAGATGCTCCTCGGCCTGCGAGACGTCGCACGACTCGACCTGTGCCTGGCCCGGCTGATCGAGGGGCATGCGGACGCCCTGCGTATCCTCGACGAGGCCGGAGCCTCCCCGCAGGACGGACTGTACGGAGTCTGGGCCTCCCGGTCGGTCGGCACCGGGCTGCGAGCGAGCCGTTGCGCGGCCGGGTGGCAGCTCACCGGAAAGCTGCGCTACGCGTCGGGCATCGACCTGATCGACCGTGCGCTGGTTCCCGGCTGGCCGGACGAGGAACACCATCTGCTTTTCGATATCTCAGCCGGACGGCTGACCGCCGACCGCGACTCCTGGAACTCACCAGCGATGGATGCCTCCCGGTCATTCACTGTCGAGTTCGAGTCTCAGTCGGCCGGGAACCCGATAGGTCCGACCAACTTCTACCTCGAGCGGCCGGGGTTCGTGGCCGGTGGTCTCGGACCCGCGGCCGTTTGGGCCGGTGGGGTCCACCAGATCGCGGAGGTCGTCGCCGCAGGCCTGCGCCGGTTCACGGCGACGCCGCACCAGCTGCGCCGTCTCGGGCTCATCGACCAAGCCGCCTGGTCGTGTGACGCGGCCTTGCAGCAGGGAATGCGCGCCCTGTCGTACCCAGCCGACCACGAGGTCAAAGCCACCGTCTCGGGGGCGCGCACTGCCATTGCGATCGCCTGCGAGGCCGCCGCCGCCGAGGCGCCGCACATCGTCGGGCCCGGCGGGCTGAGCACCAACCGTCGTCTCGCGAGGGTGCTTGGTGACCTGGCGATGTATGTCCGCCAACATCACCTCGACGCCACGCTCGAGGCCCTGGGTGGGCGGGCGCTCGCAGATCGCCGAACGGTGGGTCCTTGAGCAGCGACCGCACGCACATCCCATCCGTCGTCATCGCGGTCCCGGCGCGAGACGAGCGCGACAGCATGCACGACTGCCTGACGGGGCTTCGCGTGGCGGTCCGTCACGCCCAGAAGCGAGGCCTGGTCACGGCGGTCAAGGTCGTCGTGGTGGCGCACCAGTGCACCGACGAGACGGCCGACATCGCCCGAGCGGTGGTGGGGCGGCACCTCGATGGAGATGTGGTCGTGCTCGACGACGATGCCTGGGTCGGCCATGTCCGTGACCTCGGCGTACGGGTGGGCCTGGAATCCCTCCCGCCCTCTACCGCGCCGACGTGGATACTGTCGACCGATGCCGATACCGTCGTCGGTCGCGACTGGATCACGCAAACCCTGACCGAAGCCGCGGCCGCGAAGGCTGACTGTGTCGTTGGGCTCGTACGACTGGACGCCTGGCGCGGCAGCGAGGCCGCGCGACGCAGCTACGAGCGCATTCTCGCTGCCAAGATGCATCCGCTCGACCCCCAGCACAGCCATGATCATGTGTACGGAGCGAACCTCGCCATCAGATCCGACGCCTATCTCGCCGTCGGCGGGTTCCCGACGACGGGCCACGGAGAGGACCAGCGCCTCGTGGATGCGCTGAGCGAGGCAGGCTATGCGGTGGTCCGGACCAGTACCGTCCAGGTCACCACGAGCGGGCGACTGGAGGGCCGCGCCGCCGACGGGCTCGCGACGCTGATCCGACGCCTCGACGAGCAACAGTCGTCGACGGCCCCGGCGCAGACGCGGGTCCTACCCGATCCCGGCGCGGAACGCTCACGGTCGAGAGTCGCCGCCGTCACGGAATGATCCGGGCGACGACGGGCACGTGCAAGACGTCTGGGCAGCGCACATCGAAGGGAAGGTGCGCGAGCCACACACTACGAAGAGGAGATGGCAAAGATGAGCCCGATCGAAGGAACCTACACAGTCCCCGGTATGTCGCTTGAGGACGGCCACAAGGTCGCCTCGGCGCTACAAGACCGGCTGCATGCCCTCAACGACCTCCAGCTGACCCTCAAGCATGCTCACTGGAATGTCGTGGGCCGCGACTTCATCGGCGTGCACGAGATGCTCGACCCTCAGATCGATGTGGTGCGCGCGGCAGTCGACACGACGGCCGAGCGGATGGCCACCCTGGGTGTGTCGCCGATGGGAACGCCTGGCGCCATCGTCGAGGAGCGCTCGTGGGACGACTACTCGCTGGGGCGTGCCAGCGTCGAGGAGCACCTTGCCGCCCTCGACATCGTCTACACCGGTGTCATCTGCGACCACCGCAAGGCGATGGACGTCGTCGGCGAGCTCGACCGGGTGACCGAAGACATGCTGATCGGTCAGATCGCTGGGCTGGAACAGTTCCAGTGGTTCGTGCGGGCACACCTCGAGACCAATGCCGGCGACCTCGAGACGGACGGCGCGATGACCGAGCAGGGCGCGGCCGAGCAGGTCAGGGCAGCCCCGGACAGCACCTCGGCGGCGGGCTGAACCAGTTCCTCGGCGGCGTCTCGACCAAGGCGGCACAGGCGCCTGACCCGCATGTCGGCGGTGAGCACGTCGCCGAGCATTCCGGCGGCCGGCTTATACGACGGTGAGCACCTCGGCTCCGGCGTCTGTGACCACCAGGGTGTGCTCGAACTGGGCGCTGCGCCGACGGTCCTTGGTCACGACGGTCCAGCCGTCCTCCCATATGTCCCACTCGATCGTGCCCAGCGTGAGCATTGGCTCGATGGTGAACGTCATACCCGTCCGCATCATTGTGTCGAACCGCGGGTCGTCGTAGTGAGGGATGATCAGGCCTGAGTGGAACGACGTGTTGACTCCGTGGCCGGTGAAGTCCGTGACGACGCCGTAGCCGAAGCGCCTGGCGTAGGACTCGATCACCCGCCCGACCACGTTGACCCGGCGGCCGGGCATGACGGCCCGAATGGCGCGGCGGAGCGACTCCTTCGTACGCTCGACCAGCAGACGGCTGTCGTCGTCGACGTCACCGACGAGGAACGTCGCGTTGGTGTCCCCGTGGACGCCGCCGATGTAGGCGGTGATGTCGATGTTGCAGATGTCGCCGTCCTCGAGACGGCGGGAGTCGGGGATGCCGTGGCAGATGCACTCGTTGACGGACGTGCAAAGCGACTTCGGGAAGCCCTTGTAACCGAGGGTCGATGGGTAGGCGCCGTGGTCGCAGAGGAACTCGTGACCGACCCGGTCCACCTCGTCGGTCGTGACGCCCGGGGCGATCACCGCACCGGCCGCCTGAAGGGCCCGTGCCGCGATCCGGCTGGCAACGCGCATCTTCTCGATGACCTCAGGTGTCTGGACGTCTCCGGCGAGGTGACGCTCGGGACCGGTTCGTCCGACGTACTCCGGTCGCATGATCGACGCGGGCACCTGGCGGCGCGGGGACACCACGCCAGCGGTCAACACAGTCACGGCCCGAGTGTAGTTTCTGGATCGAGACGGCACGATGTCTCAGTACGAGAGACCCGTCACGACTGTCACGCGGACTCATCTGCGACGAAAGGACATGCCATGGCTGACCGCTACTACTACTGCGTCAAGCATCACGCCGTCGAGACGGCGGACGGCTGCCCGGCGATTGACCGGCTCGGCCCCTACGCCACCCGCGCCGAGGCCGAGCACGCGCTGGAGAAGGCCAAGCAGCGCAACGAGGACTGGGACAACGATCCCGCCTGGAACGACGACAAGTAAGGTGCGGCGGGTCGTCTCCCTCGTCCCGTCGCTGACCGAGAGCGTCGCCGCCTCGGCACCTGAGCTGCTCGTGGGTGTCACGGACTGGTGCACCCATCCGGCGGGACTGGACGCCCTCCGCGTCGGCGGCACGAAGAACCCGCGGGTCGGCGACGTCGTTGCGCTCAGGCCGGATGTGGTCCTTGCCAACGATGAGGAGAACCGCGCACCCGACATCGACGCCTTGCGGGCTGCCGGCATCTTCGTGTGGGTGACGGACTATGCCACGGTGCCGGCCGCTCTCCGGGGACTGGGCGAGATGCTCGCCATGCTCGGTCAGGGCCGTCCGCCGTGGCTCGTTGCGGCCCAGCGTGCGTGGGCGGCGCCGTGGCAAGCCCAGCGGTGTACGGCGCTCGTGCCGATCTGGCGGCGGCCGTGGATGGCCGTCGGGCGCGACACCTTCACCGGTGACGTGCTGCGCCGACTCGGCGTGCACAACGTGCTGGCCGGCCACGAGGAGCGCTACCCCCGCGTGGACCTCGATGCCTTGCCGCCGTTCGACGTCGTCGTGCTTCCTGACGAGCCCTATGCCTTCGCGGTGGACGACGGGCCCGAGGCGTTCTCCACGCCGGCTCGGCTCGTCTCGGGGCGGCACCTCACCTGGTACGGGCCGTCGCTGGTCGAGGCGCGGGACGTCCTGCGGCACCAGCTATGGGACGTGCCGGCTCAGCTGAGTCCCTAGAACGTGTGCTCGTCCGCTGGAAAGGCGCCGGAGGCGACCTCGGCGGCGTAGTCCTGGGCGGCCTTCAGCAGCGTGGCGTGCAGGTCGGCGTACTGCTTGACGAACCTGGGCATCCGGCCGGTGCGCAGGCCGGCCATGTCCTGCCAGACGAGCACCTGCGCGTCGCATTCGGGACCTGCGCCGATGCCGACGGTCGGGATGTCGAGCCGCTTCGTGATTTGGGTGGCGACGTCGCCCGGCACCATCTCCATGACGACCGCGAAGGATCCGGCGCTCTGCAGGGCGAGGGCGCTGTCGACGAGCTCTTGGCTCCGCTCGCCCCTGCCCTGAACGCGGTAGCCACCGAGCCCGTGCTCGGACTGCGGCGTGAAACCGATGTGCGCCATCACGGGAATGCCGCTCGTGGTCAGCAGCTTGACCTGCGGCACCATCTCGAGACCACCTTCGAGCTTCACAGCGTGGGCGCCGGCCTCCTTCATGAACCGGACAGCGGTATGAAACGCCTGCTCGGGCGAGGCCTGGTAGGAGCCGAACGGGAGGTCCGCGATCACGAGCGCCCGCTCGACGGATCGAGTTACGGCGCGGACCAGCGGGATCAGCTCGTCGACGGTGACGGGCAGCGACGTCTCGTTGCCGTAGACATTGTTGCTTGCCGAGTCACCGACGAGGAGCACGGGGATGCCCGCCTCGTCGAAGGTGCGTGCGGCGTACTGCTCGTAGGCCGTGAGCATCGCCCACTTCTCACCGCGCCGCTTCATCTCCAGCAGGTGGTGGGTCCTGACCCGGCGGATGGGGTGCTCCGCCGCTGGCGGGCCGGTCCCGGCGGTCGGTGCTGTCTCACTCATCAGGAGCCTCGTCACTGCGCGTCTCGCGGCTCCCTGGTGGAGTCCACGGATCTCGTCCCAGCCTGGCACGGTCCCTCGGCGGCGGCGACCCTAGCCACCTGTCTGCTCCGTCACGTCCAGCGGCTCGTGCTGGACTACCCGCCCCAGCCCATCGCGAACACCTCGAAGGAGGCGGCCATCGGCGTACCCATCCGTGTGCCCGTGGCGCGGGCGATCCCTTCGAGGAACTCCGACGGGTCGAAGTCGGCCCAGCCCAGCCCGTCGATGTACGCCGCGTGAGCCGCCAGCGAGGCCACGCCGAGCTCGAACGTGTCGGTCGTGTCGACGCCGTGCGCGGCGGCCGGCGAACCGCCCGCCCAGACCGCGCTCACTCCACCCCACGGCTCGAGCCCGTCGACGAGTTGGTCAGCGAAGACCCAGCGGTTTCCGGCGTCCCGGACGGCGTCGAGAACTGCCTTCCCGACGGCGATGTGGTCGGCCTGGTTGAGGTTCTGCCCTCCGAAGGTGTCGCGGAAGTTGCCGGTGATGACGATGTCGGGCCGGTGCCGCCGCACGGTCTCGGCGATCGCGGCGCGCAGCGGCACGCCGTACTCCACGACGCCATCGGGAAAGCCCAGGAACTCGACCGTCTCGACGCCCACGATCCGTGCCGACTCCACCTGCTCGGCCTCTCGGACCGCCCGGCACACGTCAGGGGCAAGGCCGTCGATCCCTGCCTCGCCGCTCGTCACCATCACGTAGCTGATGTGCTTGCCCTGCCTGGTCCACCGGGCGATCGCGGCGGCCGCACCGAACTCGAGGTCATCGGGATGGGCGACGACGGCGAGAGCGCGGGCCCACGACTCGTCCAGGGGCAGCAGCGGCTCGGGAGCATCCATGCGATCACTTTGGCACCCGTTGGCCATGCCAAGGAAGCCTGCCCCACGGAACAACGCCCAGAACCCTCGCGTTGGGCCGGTCATGACCGCACCCGCCGACACCGTCCCCATCTCGGTCCTTGACTTCGTCGGCATCGAGCACGGTCAGTCCGCCTCTGCCGCGATCAGCGGAGCGGTCGAGATTGCGCGCGCCGTGGAGGAGGCCGGCTTCAGGCGCTACTGGGTCTCCGAGCACCACAACATGTCGAGTCTCGCGTGCAGCGCGCCCGAGATCCTGACGGCTCATGTCGCCGCGAGGACCCAGCGGATCCGAGTGGGTGCCGCCGGGATCATGCTGCCAAACCACGCGCCCTTCAAGGTCGCGGAGATGTTCCGGACGCTGATGGCGATGTATCCGAGCCGGATCGATCTCGCCCTCGGGCGCGCACCCGGCACCGACCCGCTGACCGCCCACGTCCTGCGTCGAGGCCTGAGCACAGACCCGGGCGCGGACTTCCCCGCTCAGGTCGCCGAGCTGCTCGCGTTCCTCGGCGAGGGTTTCCCCGAGGGTCATCCGTACGGGAGGCTCATCGCCGCACCGGTCGTCGACGAGGTGCCAGAGCTGTTCGTCCTCGGTTCGAGCCACTACGGGCCGCGGTTCGCGGCGGTGAACGGGATGAGCGCGGTGTTCGCCCACCACATGAGCCCGGACTTGACGTTCGAGTGCCTGCGGGAGTATCGGCGCGACTTCCGCCCACGCACGGAGGGCGCCTCGCCGTACTCCGCGATGTCGGTGCTCGCCTTCGCCAGTGACGACGAGGACGCGACCCGGGAGTTCGTCGCGATGTGGACGCTGACCTTGCGCAACCTTGCCCGGGGCGTCCGCGAACCGCTACGGCCGGAAGAGGTGCTGGACTTCGCACGGTCGCGGGAGGGTCGCGCGAGCCGCCTGGACGACTCGCGGATGGTGACCGGCCCGGCCAAGCGTGTCGTCGAGCGGCTCCAGGAGATGAAGGAGGAGGCGCGGGCCGACGAGCTGGTCCTTGTCACTCCCGGACTGGACCGGGAGCGGCGCGCGAACAGCTTCGCCGCAATCGCCGCCGGCTGGCGTCAGGCCGTGCCGCTCTCCTGACGTGGGTGGCTGCTCGCCAGCCTCAGGGGGAGAGCTGCTCGCGCCACCGGTTGGTGATGGGGACACGGCGGTCCCGGCCGAAGTTTCGGACCGAGATCTTTGGCCCGGTGGGGAACTGGCGGCGCTTGAACTCGGCCGTGTCGACGAGGGTGACCACCCGCTCGACGAGGGCCGGGTCGAAACCCTCAGCGACGAGCTCCGCCGACCCCTTGTCCTGCTCGACGTAGGCGTCGAGCACGGCGTCGAGCAGCTCGTACGGCGGCAGCGAGTCACTGTCGAGCTGACCCGGTCGCAGCTCCGCCGAGGGCGCCTTGCTGATCGTGTTCTCGGGGATGGGCGGCTGCTCACCTCGGCGTACCGCTTCGGCGTTGCGCCAGCGGGCAAGCTGCCACACCAGTGTCTTCGGGACGTCCTTGATCGGCGCATAGCCGCCGACGGCGTCGCCGTAGATCGTGGAATACCCGGTGGCCAGCTCGCTCTTGTTGCCGCAGGCGAGGACGAGATGGCCGTGCTGGTTGGACAGCGCCATCCACACGACGGCTCGGACGCGGGCCTGCAGGTTCTCCTCGGCAAGTCCGTCGACGTTGATCATCTGGTTGAACGCGGTGACCATCGGCGCGATCGGGACGGTGTCGAGGGTCAGGCCGGTGCGCTTGGCCAGCTCGGCGGCGTCGGTCCTGGAATGGTCCGTGGACCACTCGCTGGGGTTCGAGACCCCGAACACCCGGTCGGCGCCCAGCGCATCACAGGCGATTGTGCCGACAAGCGTCGAGTCGATTCCGCCGGAAAGGCCCATCAGCACGGAGCGGAAGCCGTTCTTCGCGACGTAGTCGCGCAGGCCCGTCACCAGTGCGGTGTAGACCTCGCCCAGGTCGTCGAGGGGGTTGCCGAGCACGGCGGGGACAGGCTCGAAAGGCGGGACGGGCTCCCGCGAGACGATCGTGCGTTGCACCCGCAGGCCGAAGAACCGGGCCTCGGGGTCGGGCATCGAGGCCGTGGCCAGCGGCAGGTCGAGGTCGACCACCAGCAGCTCGGCCTCGAACTGCCTCGCCCTGGCGACCAGGTTCCCGCGGGCATCGACCACGAGGGAGTCTCCGTCGAAGACGAGCTCGTCCTGACCGCCGACGAGGTTGACGTAGGCCAGCGCACAGGCGCCCTCCCGGGCCCGGCGTGCGCACAGCTCCAGCCGGAGATCATCCTTGCGACGTTCGTACGGCGACCCGTTCGGCACCACCAGGAGCGCAGCCTCCGCCGCGTCGGCCGCCGCCGAGGGACCGTCCTGCCACAGGTCCTCGCAGATCGCGACCGCGACGTCGATGCCATGCACCTGCACGATCTGAACCGTGTCGCCGGGCACGAAGTTGCGCCTCTCGTCGCCCACGCCATAGTTCCACAGGTGATGCTTGGCCTGGCGGGCGACGACACGCCCGCCGGCCACCACGGCCACGGCGTTCTGCGGCGACCCCTTCGGTTGGCCGAGCTCGGCAGGTGCATCCGTGACACGGTCGAGGTAGCCGATCACGGCCACGATGTCGCCGAGCCCTTCGTCGGCCAGCGTCGACGCGAGCCGGTCCATCGCCGTACGCGAGGCCTCGATGAACGACGCACGCAGCGCCAGGTCCTCGATCGGGTAGCCCGTGAGCACCATCTCGGGAAGCACGACGAGATGCGCGCCGCGCGCGTGTGCCGAGCGGATCGAGTCGGCGATCAGCGTCGAGTTGCCGGTGATGTCGCCGACTGTGGGGTTGACCTGAGCGAGCGCGAGGCGCAGTTGTGGCACGGTTCGAGCGTAGTGGGGAGTGTGGCGACCCCTCCGGGCCACCACACTGGCAGGCGCCAGGGAAGTGGTGGTGTGTTTACGCGCCGGAAACATGCGACGGGCAGGATGGGCGTCATGGGCAAGCAAGAAGACTTCGTGCTTCGGGCGCTCGAGGAGCGCGACGTGCGGTTCGTGCGGCTGTGGTTCACCGACGTGCTGGGATCGCTGAAGTCGGTCGCCCTCGCACCGGCGGAGCTGGAGGGTGCCTTCGCCGAAGGGATCGGGTTCGACGGCTCGGCGATCGAGGGTTTTGCCCGCGTCTTCGAGGCCGACATGCTGGCCAAGCCCGACCCGTCGACCTTCCAGATCCTGCCGTGGCGCGGCGAGGCGCCCTCGACCGCGCGGATGTTCTGCGACATCGTGATGCCCGACGGCTCTGCGTCGTACGCCGATCCGCGCTTCGTGCTCAAACGCACGCTGAGCAGGGCGGCCGACCACGGGTTTACCTTCTACACGCACCCTGAGGTCGAGTTCTACTTGTTCAAGGACCGTCCCGACGGCGGCCGGGCGCCCGAGCCGGTCGACCGCAGCGGGTTCTTCGACCACACGTCACAGAGCCTGGCGCACGACTTTCGGCGTGAGGCGATCACCATGCTCGAGTCGATGGGCATCTCCGTGGAGTTCAGCCACCATGAGGGCGGGCCCGGCCAGCAGGAGATCGACCTGCGCTACGCCGACGCGTTGAGCACTGCCGACAACATCATGACGTTCCGCGTCGTGGTGAAGGAGGTCGCGTTGACGCAGGGGGTCTTCGCGTCGTTCATGCCCAAGCCGTTCACGGAGTTCCCCGGGTCAGGCATGCACACCCATCTGTCCCTCTTCGAGGGCGACCGCAACGTCTTCTTCGAGGCGGGCAGTGAGTACCACCTGTCGAAGACGGGTCGTGCGTTCATCGCCGGGCTGCTCAGGCACTCGGCGGAGATCACGGCGGTCACCAACCAATGGGTCAACTCCTACAAGCGGCTTGCCGGGGGTGGCGAGGCGCCGTCGTACGTCTGCTGGGGTCACAACAACCGCTCAGCGCTGGTGCGTGTCCCGATGTACAAGCCGACGAAGGGCCAGTCGACCCGTGTCGAGCTGCGCTCGATCGACAGCGCGGCAAACCCTTACCTGGCCTTCGCGGTGATGCTGTCGGCAGGCATGAAGGGGATCGAGGAGAACTACGAGCTGCCGGCCGAGGCTGAGGACGACGTGTGGTCACTGACCGAGCCCGAGCGCCGGGCGATGGGCATTGCGCCGCTGCCGCTGAACCTGCACGACGCGATCACGGTGATGGAGCGTTCGGAGCTCGTCGCCGAGACTCTCGGCGAACACGTCTTCGACTTCTTCCTCCGCAACAAGAAGGCCGAATGGGACGACTACCGCCAGCAGGTCACGGAGTACGAACGCGCCCGCATGCTGCCGGTGATCTGACGGACAGCCGGGCGGTAGCCTCGGCATCGTGAGCACACCGCGTCTGCTCGTCATCCAGCACGAAGACGACTGCACACTCGCCTGGTTCGGCGAGTGGCTGGGTGCTGCCGGAGTTGGCTTCGACGCCGTCTTGGGCCATCGTGGCGACGTCGTCCCCGACGATCTCGGCGGCTACGACGCTCTGGTGGTGCTCGGCGGCGCGATGGGCGCCTACGACGACGCGTCCTGTCCCTGGCTCACCTCGACGAAGGCGCTCATCGCGAAGGTAGTGGCGGCTCGGCAGTGCTTCCTGGGCATCTGCCTCGGGCACCAGCTCGCCGCCGTGGCACTCGGCGGACAGGTGATCGCGAACCCGCTCGGTCAGGCGAACGGCCTCAGCCCGGTGGCCCTGACCCCTGCCGGCCAGGTGGACCAGCTCGCCCAGGTCATCGCGACCGGAGCCCGCAGTGTCCAGTGGAACGACGACATCGTCTCGCGGCTGCCGGAAGGCGCCGTCGAGCTCGCGACGGCCCCCGACGGGACGGTTCAGATGGCGAGCTTCGGCGAGCGGGCCTGGGGCGTGCAGTTCCATCCCGAAGCGTCGCCGGAAGTCTTCGACAGCTGGATCAGGGCCGCGGAGGTGTCCGAGCCGCTCGTCGTCGATAGGCTCCACGACGTGCTTGACCAGATCACGTCGGCCGAGGCCGATCTGCGGCGTGACTGGGAGCCGCTGGCGCGGCGCTTCGCCCAAGTGGTGGCCAGCCAGCCCGCGATCTCGTGACCGCAGACCACGAACCGGGGGACGACGTCGATCCCATCTGCAATCGCGGCATCGACCCGCCGGACCGCGGCATCGACCCGCCGGACCGCGGAATCGAACCGCCGGGCCGCGGAATCGAACCGCCGGGCCGCGGTGCCGCCCCGGCCGGCCGGGAAGGCACCGCCGTTGGCGGACTTGCGCGGCTCGGCTTCGAAGACGCCGCGTCGGCGGCCCGCGACTGGGACCGCATCGGCGTGCCCGACCCGCGTCTCCTGCGGCTGATCTCCGCAGCGGCGGACCCGGACCTCGCGATCCGCTCGCTGGCTCGGCTCGTCACGGCTCGCAACCCGAGCGTCAGGTCACCCGACGGCGGCGACGCCGACGCTGCCGAACTGAGAGCCGCCCTGCGCGACGACACCGGGCTGGCGCGGCGCTTGACGCTCGTGCTCGGCGCGAGCGAGGCGCTGGCGGACCACCTCATACGTCATCGAGACGACTGGCACGACCTGGCTGACCCGACGCTGGGCGCTGTCCGGCCCACGGCGGCCGGCGTCACCGCGACGCTGGCCACAGCGCCCGACGCCGACGGGCTTCGCCGGATCTACCGGCGGTTGTTGCTGCGGCTGGCGGCTCGTGACCTCAGCCTCGAGGTAGGCGTCGGCGACATCGCCGCGGAGCTGGCCGACCTGGCTTCGGGCGCTGTCGACTCAGCCCTGGCGCTGGCCCGACAAGAGGTCGGACCGTCGGCGGAGCTATGCCGGCTCAGCGTGATCGGGATGGGCAAGTGCGGGGGGCATGAGCTCAACTACGTCAGCGACGTGGATGTCATCTTCGTGGCCGAGGCCGCTCCGGGCGCCGACGACGTACCGGCCCTGCAGGCTGCCACGGCCGTCGCCGCGGCGGCGATGCGGATCTGCTCCGACCACACCGCTGAGGGGACGCTGTGGCCGGTCGACGCGGGGCTGCGCCCGGAGGGCAGCTCGGGTCCTCTCGTGCGGACCGTGAGCAGCCACGCTTCCTACTACGAGCGGTGGGCGAAGACCTGGGAGTTCCAGGCGCTGCTCAAGGCGCGGCCGATCGCCGGGGACGCGGCTCTCGGCCAGCGCTACGTGGACACGGTCGCGCCCCTCGTCTGGGCCGCTGCCGGACGACCGGACTTCGTGGCCGACGTGCAGGCAATGCGCCGACGGGTGGTGGACCACATCCCGGCGCGGGAAGCCGGTCGCCAGCTCAAGCTTGGATCCGGTGGTCTGCGCGACATCGAGTTCGCCGTGCAGCTCCTGCAGCTCGTGCATGGCAGGTCCGATCCCGAGCTGCGCTCAGCCAACACGCTGCAGGCGCTCGCAGCCCTCACCGAGGGCGGGTATGTCGGGCGGCAGGACGGCGCCGCACTCGCCGATGCCTACCGGTTCCTCCGCACCCTGGAGCACCGGCTGCAGCTGCGCCAGCTCCGACGGACCCACGTCATGCCCGCCGACTCGGACGCCCTGCGTCACCTCGGCCGCTCGATCGGTCTCATGAGCGATCCGGTCAGCTCGCTCACGGACGAGTGGCGACGGCACGCGCGTGAGGTGCGCCGGCTGCATGAGAAGCTGTTCTACCGACCCCTGCTCGGGGCAGTGGCCGCACTGCCCAGCAGTGAGGCGCGCCTCACGACCGACGCGGCCCGTCAACGGCTCGAGGCCTTGGGGTACGCCGATCCGGACGCTGCGCTGCGCCACCTCGAAGCTCTGTCGACGGGGGTCTCGCGCCGCGCCGCCATCCAGCGCACTCTGCTGCCGGCGATGCTCGGGTGGTTCGCCGAGGCGGGTGACCCCGACACGGGTCTGCTCGGCTTCCGACAGCTCAGCGACACGCTGGGGTCGTCGCACTGGTACCTGCGGATGCTGAGGGACGAAGGCGTCGTCGCCGAACGCCTCGCGCGCTTGCTGGCCAGCAGCCGTTACGCGACCGATCTGCTCATGCGGGCCCCGGAGGCCACTGCTCTGCTCGCCCATGACGATGACCTCGCGCCGCGCCAAGCCGACGCCCTCGCGAGGGAGATGACCACCGTGGCTACCCGCTACGACGACGCCGTCGAGGCGATCGGCGCCGTGCGTGCCGTCCGCCGCCGGGAGCTCTTCAGGGTTGCGGCGGCCGACATTTTTGGGCTGATCGAGGTCGACACCGTCGGGCAGGCCCTTACCGACATCGCCGCAGCCACGCTTGAAGGCGGCCTGGTCGCCGCGGTCTCGGCCGTCGAGTCGCAACGCGGGGCGAGGCTCTCGACGAATCTCGCCGTCATCGCAATGGGCCGGCTGGGCGGCGCTGAGCTGTCTTATGCCAGCGATGCCGACGTGCTTTTCGTGCACGAGCCGAACCCCGGCGCGGACGAGCAGGATGCGTCCGAGGCGGCCTTCGGTGTGGCCAACGAGCTGGCCAGGCTGCTCGCGCTGCCCGGACCCGACCCGGCCCTCGTCGTCGACGCTGCGCTGCGCCCCGAGGGCCGCCAGGGTCCGCTCGTCAGGACGCTGGCGTCGTACGCGAGCTACTACCAGCGTTGGTCGAGGGTGTGGGAGGCGCAGGCGCTGCTGCGGGCGTGCCCGGTCGCCGGGGACTCGGAGCTGGGGGAGGCATTCGTGCGGGTCATCGACCCGCTGCGTTACCCAGCCGATGGGTTGGACCCCGCCGACATCTCCGAGATTCGCCGCATCAAGGCCAGGGTGGACGCCGAGCGGTTGCCACGCGGAGCCGATCCGGCCACCCATCTGAAACTCGGCCGCGGCGGTCTCGCCGACGTGGAGTGGACGGTGCAACTGCTGCAGATGCGCTTTGGTGCGATGCACCAGCGGCTACGCACGACACGGACGCTCGCCGCCCTCGACGCTGCCGTGTCCACGGGTCTTGTGTCACCGTCGGCCGCCTCGAGGCTGTCACAGTCGTGGCGGCTGGCGAGCAAGATCAGGAACGCGACCATGCTGGTGCGCGGCCGGCCGTCGAACTCGCTACCGAGCCGCGCTCGTGACCGCGTCGGTGTCGCATTCATGTGCGGCTACCACCGCGACGAGTCAAGCCGCCTCGGCGACGACTACCGGCGGGTGGCGAGGCGGGCCAGCATGGCCGTCGACGAGGTTTTCTGGGAATGATCGGGCCGACCCCGTCCACGCCGCGACGCCGAACGCGTCAGCGAGCTGCTGGAGCGGCGGACAGGATTGCGGGTGCCACAGACGGCTCGTGGAGGATCCGGTCGCGCTCTCGCGGAGTCAGTCCGCCCCAGACGCCGTACGGCTCTTGCACCACCAGCGCATGCTCGCGGCACCGCGCCAGGACCGGGCAGTGTTGGCAGTACTGCTTGGCCTGGCTCTCACGGCGCTGCCTCACCGGACCTCGCTCGGAGTCCGGCGGGAAGAAGACCTCAGGATCGACGCTGCGGCAAACGCCGTCGTACTGCCAGTCCCACTCTTCGATGATCGGGGTAGGCAAGCGGCTCAGGTTCGCCATGGACACTCCCCTCCGCGGTGATGGTCGCTCGATGGTCCGAGGCGGCAACTCTTCAGTTGTTGTGACTGTGTGCCGACGCCGCAATATGCATTGCCGGCAGGCACTTTACGAGCACATCGGTGGCGTGTCGAGAGCAGCCCTCCGTGTGGTGGCGATGGCGAAGCAGCCACGGTGAGCCCTCATCTCGACCCCGTTGCGATGTATCCGAGCGGGTCGTACCCAACAAAGTGTCTGGACAAACGAAATCAGCCCGAATTCGCCGGTAGGCGTCATTCGGACCGACCTCGGGGTCCACGTCATCGTGGGTTCGGCCCGCCACTACCGAGAGGTAGCGGGATCACCCACCGACGACGCCGGCGTGAGGCGAAACATGCGGCCCACGGCGTTGCCTTCACCGTAGGCGGCTGACGGCTGGGCCGGAATCGGACGATCACACCGACCCTGGCCACCGATCGGTCACCGGCTGTCACTCGTTCGGTGGGAGGGCAGGGGCCGTTCGGTCAACGGTCACCCGTTGTGGCGGAGTTATGACCACCGACACCTGACGCGGGCTGCCGTTCTGGGTGTCAGGTGAGAAGAACACTGACGGCCCACTGTCGACAGCGTCGGTAACCAGGCATCAGGTTAGCAGTGGAGGACCACTCAGGCTACGCAGCGTTACCAAGGAAGTCATCGCAGTCACCACGGCCGGCCCGTCTCCGGCCGGCATCTACCCATGAGGCAGTCGCGCCGGTGGGAGCGTGACGAGGGCCAGCTTGCGCCCCGACGGAAGGGACGGCCGACGCTGGAAGATGTTCTCTGCAGCCACTGCCGCGAGACAGCATCTGCAGGTCGGCCTCCATTGTTTGACGATCTGAAGCGGGTTGCTCCACGTGCGGGATCAGATGTCGTAGTAGAGCTCGAATTCGTGGGGGTGAGGACGGAGCGCGACGGGCAGGACCTCGTAGGTCCGCTTGTACTCGATCCAGGTGTCGATCAGGTCAGGAGTAAAGACGCCACCCTCGAGGAGGAACTCGTGGTCGGCCTCCAGCGCGTCGAGCACCTCGGTCAGGGTCGCCGGGACGGTGGCGACGTCCTCGTGCTCGTCCGGAGGCAGCTCGTAGAGATCCTTGTCGATCGGCGTCGGCGGCTCGATCTTGTTGCGGATGCCGTCCAGACCTGCCAGGAGCATCGCCGAGAACGCGAGGTAGGGGTTGGCTGACGGGTCGGGGCAGCGGAACTCGATCCGCTTCGCCTTCGGGTTGGCGCCCGTGATCGGGATGCGGATGCAGGCCGAGCGGTTGCGCTGGCTGTAGACGAGGTTGACCGGTGCCTCGAAGCCTGGCACCAAGCGGTGGTAGGAGTTCACTGTCGGGTTCGTGAAGGCCAACAGCGACGGAGCATGGCTGAGCAGCCCGCCGATGTACCACCGCGCGGTGTCGGACAGGCCGGCATATCCGGACTCGTCGTAGAACAACGGCGCGCCGTCGGCCCAGACCGACTGGTGGCAGTGCATGCCGGATCCGTTGTCACCGAAGATCGGCTTGGGCATGAAGGTCGCCGTCTTGCCGTTTCGCCACGCGACGTTCTTGATGATGTACTTGAACTTCATCACGTTGTCGGCACTCTTGAGGAGCTCGTCGAAGCGGAAGTTGATCTCTGCCTGGCCCGCCGTGCCGACCTCGTGGTGCTGGCGCTCGACGAGCACACCGGAGAACTCCAGCTCCTTGGACATCTCGGCCCGAAGGTCGGCGAAATGGTCGACCGGCGCGACCGGGAAGTAGCCCCCCTTGTACTTGACCTTGTAACCCCGGTTGCCGCCCTCCTCCTCGCGGCCCGTGTTCCAGGCGCCGGCGACGGAGTCGATCGAGTAGAAGCCGGTGTTCTGCTTCGTCTCGAAGCGCACGTCGTCGAAGACGTAGAACTCCGCCTCAGGGGCGAAGTACGCCGTGTCGCCCACCCCCGTGCTCTTCAGATAGGCCTCCGCTTTGCGGGCGATGTTGCGCGGGTCGCGGCTGTAGGCCTCACCGGTCAGCGGATCGTGGATGAAGAAGTTGACCACGAGGGTCTTGTCGGTGCGAAACGTGTCGAGGTACGCCGTGGTGACGTCCGGGAGGAGGGACATGTCCGACTCGTGGATCGCCTGGAAGCCACGGATCGACGAGCCGTCGAATTGCAGGCCGTCGTCGAAGACGTCCGGCCCGAACGACGACACGGGCACCGTGAAGTGCTGCATGACACCAGGCAGGTCGCAGAAGCGGACATCGACGAACTCGACGCCCTCATCCTCGATGTATCTCAACAACTCGTCGCGGTCGGCGAACATCAATCCTCCTTGCGTGCCGGCACGGCCACGGCTGGCCGACCGGTCAATGGCCACGAGACTAGGAGCCGGCGATTTCCCGACCGTGTCTGCCGTGTTTCACCCGTGTTACGTTGCCGTCCGTGGGGACATCGACCGACCGGGACTATCCAGGCAGCCGCCGCGGTCTGCCCGCATCCGGGTCCGGGGCCGTCGCTGGTTGGGGTCGCCGGCTGCTGGCACTGCTCATCGACTGGGTGCTGTCCATGCTGGTTGCCGGCATCTTCGTCGGCCAAGACGTGTGGACCGGCGGCGGCACGGCCCAGTGGGCGCCGCTGACTGTCTTCGGCGCGGAGGCCTGGCTGCTCACCGCCATCCTCGGCGGCTCGGCCGGCCAGCTGGTCCTGGGAGTGGTGATCCGGCGTACGTCGGGGCTGCCACTCGACCTGCTGCGCGCCCTGGTCCGCACCGTGTTGATCTGTCTGGTGATCCCGCCTCTCATCTACAACCGCGACCAGCAGGGGCTGCACGACCTCGCCGTCGGCTCGATCGCCGTACGCCGCTGAGTCACCGTCGGGGCGGTTCGGGCGCGCAAGGGCGACCGCCACTGCGGCGGGGAGTTCTGGCTGGAGTGGCAGTCGGGCTCGCCGCACGGCCTGGAGCTCGACACTGCGCGCTATGTCGACGAGCTGCGGCTGGCCATCGGCTGACTGCCTCGATCGGCTGACCGCCTGTCAGCGAAGGCGGGACTGGCGCTGCCAGACGCGCGTCCACAGCCGTTGAGGCACCAGGCGGGCCAGTTTCATGCTCGCGGCCATCCGCAGTGGGAACACGATCTCCGGCCGGGTCGACTCCAGACCGTCAGCGATCGCACGGGCAGCGGCGTCGACCTCGATGATGAACGGCATCGGGAACGTGTTGACCTTTGTCATCTCGGTGCGGACAAAGCCGGGGGACACCCACTGCACGGTAATACCAGCCGGCGCCAGGTCCGCGCGCAGGCTCTCCGCGAGGTTGAGCAGCGCCGCCTTGGTCGCGCCGTAGGCCTCGCTGCCGGGAATGCCGCGATATCCGGCAACCGAGGCGACGATGACGATCGTGCCCGCTCGGCGCTCCAGCATCCGGGGCAGCACTGCAGACAGACCGGAGCTCGTGCCCAGCAGATTGACCTCGACCTGTCGGCGGAAGGCGGCCGCGTCCCACGCCTGCACGTCGGTCTGACCCCACGCGCCGGCGTTGAAGACGACCATGTCGATCTCGCCGAGCGCGCCGCGCACGGCCTGCCCTGCGGCCAGCACGGCTTCGTGCTCGGTGACGTCGAGGGGCACGACCGTCATCCGCCCCTGACTGACTTCGTCCAGGCGGTCCTTGCGCCGCGCCGATATCGCGACCGACGCGCCGCGGTCGGCGAGCTCGGTGGCGAGTGCCGCCCCGATGCCGCTCGATGCTCCGGTGACCCAGATCCGGCGACCGTCGAGGCTGGTCATCGCGATCCCTGCTGTTCTGAGTGCGATGTACGCCGTACGACGGGAAGCCGCTTGATCCAGAGCCACAGGCCGTGCACGCGGATAAGCGCTGCCACCCGCTGCGGCATGAGGGGCTGGGTGAGCGCCACCTGGAGGATGCGCCAGGTCGTGATCGGCATCGGCCGGCCCGTGAAGCTGCCGGTGAAGCTCACCTTGTCGTCTTGCTTCAACGTGACAAACGCCCCGACCGAGTTGTCCTCGAGCACGAACTTGAGGCGGTAGTCACCGAAGACGCCGAAGAAGGGAGACACGTAGAACTCCTTGTCGGCCGTTCCTGCGCCGTGCTGGTCCACGTCGACCACATAGCCATGGCGCTCGCCATACGTGTTGTGCACCTCGGCGAGCACGCCCTCGAGCGATCCGTCAGCGGCATAGCACCAGTAGACGGTGAGCGGGTCGAAGACGTAGCCCAGGGTCCGGGCGTTCACCAACATGATGATGCGGTGCGCGGACCACGACACCCTTTGCGCGGCGAGGAAGTCGCGGACGTTCTGCCCCAGTGGCCGCTCGGGTGAGCCGAGGTGGTCACGAGACTGGAACGACACGAGCCCCCGAAGCAGCCGGGGCGCGACATCGGGTTGGTCGACGTCGATGAGCCATTGGTGGGCCCGGTAGTGAAACGAGTGCTTGATGGGATGGAACCGGGCGTGGCGAACCTCGCCCTTGACCAGTGCAGGGACGCGATGCCGACTCCGGACCTGGCCGCGTGTGGACGCGGCGGCAGCCGTCAGGGTGCTGTCTGGCTCGGTCACGGCGTCACCATGTCACGCCGAAGTGGGCAGCGGCCCCGACGCCGGCCCGGCAGCCGTCCTCGTGGAACCCCCACCCGTGGTATGCACCGGCATAGGTGGTCCTCGTGGTCGACAGGGTGGGCAGCCGACGCTGGGCGGCCACCGAAGCCGTGCTGAAGATCGGGTGTGTGTAGTCCACCGTGGCCAGCACCAGGTCGGGGTCCACCTCGCTTGAGCCGTTGAGCGTTACGACCAGCGGGTAGCGCTCGTTGTGGCCCTGGAGCCGGTTCATCCAGTAGCTGACCTGCACCTGGTCCGAGCGCTCGTTGCATGCCGAGAGCCGAAAGTTCCAGCTGGCACGCTCTTCGACGCGTGAGGGCAGGACCGAGAGATCCGTGTGGAGCTGGGTCGGGTTGGCCGAATATCCGAAGGCTCCGAGCACCTCGAACTCGACGTCGCTGGGATCGCTCAGCAGGTGCAGGGCGTCGTCGGCGTGGGTGGCGACGACGACCCGATCGAAGTCGTGCTGTACTCCGGCCGCGTCCGTGACCACCACACCGTCATCCTTGCGTGCGATGGCGGTGACCGGGCTGGCGGCGCGGACGTCAGCCAGCCGGTCACCAACCTTGTCAACGTAGGTCTTGGAGCCACCTTCGACGACGTACCACTGCGGTGCGTCACCCGGCTCGAGGAAACCGTGGTTGGACAAGAAGGCGAACAGGTAGGCGGCCGGGTAGCCCATCGCGTCGTGGTTACCGCTTGACCAAACACACGAGACGAGGGGCAGTGCGTAGTGGGCGATGAAGTGCTCGCGGAAGTGGTGCCGCTGGAGGAAGTCGCCGTACGTCTCGAGCGACGACGGGTCGTGGCGGAGGTGGGAGAGCGCGAGCTTCTGGAAGCGTCGTACGCCGACGAGCAGTCGCCAGAACGCGGGATCGAGCAGGCGGCGCTTCTGCGCGAAGATCCCTCGAGCGCCGCGACCGCCAACATAGCCGAGACCGCACTCGTCGCACGAGATCCCCATGCTCATCTCGGTCGGCTTCGTCGCGACACCGAGCTCGGTGAAGAGCCGTCGGAGCAGGGGGTAGGTGCGGTCGTTGAGCACGATGAACCCGGAGTCGACCGACGTGTGGTCATCGCCGGTGGGGACCCGGTGCGTGTGTGCATGCCCACCGAGGCGATCCTCGCGCTCGAACAGCGTGACGTGATGGGTGCGCTGCAGCAGGTAGGCGGCGGTGAGACCCGAGATCCCGGCCCCGACAACTGCCACGCGGGGCTGGGACGTCATGCGGGGGAGCCTATCCGGGGATCGCAGGGGTGGCGGAAGTATCTATCAGGTGATTCGTCGCCAGATCGCGTGCGGATTGGCGGTGCCGTCGGTCGAGCGGGCGATCAGCGCCCTCGCATGGTCTGGCGGGCCTGTTTCATGCTCGTCGGCACCGGCCCCTTGGGGACCGGGAGCTGGGGCCGCATCGCGTCGAGTGCCTTGAGCCGCTGCAGCACGTCGGTGACGTCGGCGGGGGTGATGTTGCGGGGGAGCTTCATGATGCGCTTGGACAGCTTCTTGACGGGTGTGGCGTCACCACCGACCTCGCCGACGACCATGTCGTAGATGGGTGTCTCGCCCACGACCCGCGCGTGCTTCTTCTTCTCGACTCCCAACAGGTGCCGGACCCGCGCCTCGTTGCCCTCACCGATCAGCACCACGCCCGGTCGGCCGACCACCCGGTGCACGAGGTCCTGGTTCTTGGTGACCGCGACGGCCGTCTGGACCTGCCAACCTCGGCGCAGCACCCCCAGGGCGGCGGCCGCGGCGCCAGGACGCCCCTCGACCTGCGCGTAGGCGGTCTTCTCGGCGCGGCGTCCGAACACGACCAGCCAGGCCAGCACGCCGGATGAGATGCCGACAACCACGCCGGCGATCGGGTGCACCAACAACCAGAAGATCGCGCCGACGACTACGCCGACGCCTAGTAGCCATGCCAAGCAGACGAGGCCGACGCGCTTGTCGTGCTCACTGGTGATCCGGTAGGCCTGGATCAGCTTCCTGATCGCGCCCTGTTTCTTGGTGCCGGTGTCCTTCGCCATCAATGGCCGCCTTCTTCTTGGCTCTGCGTCGAGCGGTTGCGTGTGCCGTGCCGCGCGGTCCGGGCTCAGTGCCCGGCCCCGACCAGCCGTCGTGACTCCAGAGCCTGGTGGTAGAGGCGCCCGGCGCGGTACGACGACCGCACCATCGGTCCGCTCATCGCCCCGGCAAAGCCGAGGGCCAGCGCCTCGTCGCGCAGCTCGACGAACTCCTCGGGCTTGACCCAGCGCTCGACCCGGTGGTGACGCACCGACGGGCGCAGGTACTGCGTGATCGTGATGAGGTCGGTGCCGACCGAGCGCAGGTCCCCGAGCGCCGCGGTGATCTCCTCGCGCGTCTCGCCCATGCCGAGGATCAGGTTGGACTTCGTGACGAGCCCGGCCCGCCGGGCCTGGTCGATGACGTCGAGCGATCGTTCGTAGCGAAAGCCTGGCCGGATCCGCCGGAAGATGCGCGGCACTGTCTCGATGTTGTGGGCGAACACCTCGGGGGCGGCGTCGAACAGCTGCCCCAGGAAGTCGGCCCTGCCGCTGAAGTCAGGCGCGAGCATCTCGACGCCGACACCAGGGTTGAGTGCGTGGATCTGGCGGATGGTCTCGGCATAAAGCCAGGCCCCCTCGTCCTCGAGGTCGTCGCGGCATACCCCGGTCACCGTGGCGTGGCGCAGCTGCATGGCGCGGACGCTCTCGGCCACCCGCAGCGGCTCACCCTCGTCGAGCGGTGCCGGCCGGCCGGTGTCGATCTGGCAGAAGTCGCACCGCCGAGTGCACTGGTCGCCGCCGATGAGAAACGTCGCCTCGCGGACCTCCCAGCATTCGAAGATGTTGGGACAGCCCGCCTCCTGGCACACCGTGTGCAGGCCCTCGCGTTTGACCAGAGCCTGCAGCTCGCTGTATTCCGGGCCCATCGTGGCGCGCGTCTTGATCCAGGCGGGCTTCTTCTCGATGGGGGTTTCGGCGTTGCGCACCTCGAGGCGCAACATCCTTCGTCCTTCGGGCGAGATCGTCACGTGCCCAGGGTACGCGCAGTCCGGCACGCCTCATGTCGGCCGGAAGGCGGATCAGACCGGGTCGCGTCGAAATGTCGCTCAGAGGTCTGGCGACCGGTCGTACGGCGACCAGCCCAACAGGTCGCGCAGGTGGTACTGGACATGTGGCACCGCCTCGCCGACACCCACGTCGCGGCTCAGCTCGGCGCTCAGGGTGGTCACGGCGGCGTCACGAATGCCGCAAGGCACGATCGCGTCGTAGGCGTCCAGGGAGTTGTCACAGTTGAGGGCCAGACCGTGCATGGTGACACGGCGAGACACCCGCACCCCGAGGGCGGCGACCTTGCGCTGGGGACGAAGACCGTCGGCGGCCAGCCAGACACCGCTACGCCCCTTGACGCGCCCGGTGGCAAGGCCGAGGTCCGCGCACACCCGGATGAGCGCCTCCTCGAGCCGCCGGACGAAGTCGACGACGTAGACGTGCTCGGGAAGCTTGGTGATCGGATATCCGACGAGCTGGCCGGGACCGTGCCAGGTGATCTTGCCGCCGCGGTCGACCTCGACGACCGGCGTACCGTCGACGGGCCGGTCCTGAGCCTCGGTTCGCTTGCCCGCGGTATAGACCGGTGTGTGCTCCAACAGCCACACCACGTCGCCGATCTCGTCGGCGACCCGCTGAGCGTGCAGGGCCCGCTGGGCCTGCCAGCCGGCCCGGTAGTCGACGGCGTTGCGTCCGAAGCCGCCGAGGCGCATGCCGAGACTCACGGTCGCCGACCGCTTCTGCTTCTGCGCTGCCATCCGGAGCGGCTGATCGGCGATCACCACTCCATCTTGCCTCATCGCTCAGCAGGTCTCTCGAACCTGATCTGACTCACTCCCAGGTAGCGCGAGGCGAAGCCGGCCTCGCAGTAGGCGAGGTAGAACTCCCAGGTACGCCGGAAGGCCTCGTCGAAGCCCTGCCGGCTGATCGACTCCCAGTTGGCATTGAACTGGTCACGCCACCGGTGCAACGTCTCCGCGTAATGCAAGCCCAGGTCGCGTCGATCGGTGACCCGTAGCCGGGTGCCGGCCGCGCACACCGCCTCGATCGCCTCCAGCGACGGGATCAGGCCGCCCGGGAAGATGTGCTTCTGGATCCAGCCGTAGGAGTTCCGGGTCTCGATCAGCCGCTGGTGACTCATCAGGATCGCCTGGATCGCGACCCGCCCCCCTGGCGCCAGATGAGCGTCGATCGTGGCGAAGTAGCTCGGCCAGAACTCCTCGCCGACGGCCTCGATCATCTCGATGCTCACGATCGCGTCGAACTCGCCGACCACGTCGCGATAGTCGACGATCCGAACCTCCGCGAGGTGGTCGAGGCCACGCTCCTTGATGCGCTCGGTGGCGAGTTCGGCTTGCTCCTGTGACAGCGTGATCGAGGTGACCAGGGCGCCGCGCTCCGCCGCGCGGATGGCCAGCGACCCCCAGCCGGAGCCGATCTCCAGCAGACGGGTGCCGTCGCCCACGTCGGCGTAGTCGAGGATGCCGTCGAGCTTGCGGAGCTGGGCGGTCTCGAGTGACTCGGACGCCATGTTGCCTGGCGCCGTGGCGTGAGGCTCGGTTTCGAACCACGCGGAGGAGTAGGTCATCGTGGCGTCGAGGAACGCGCTGAACAGCGCGTTGGACATGTCGTAGTGTGCCTCGATGTTGGACTTCGAGCCGTCCCGGGTGTTGCTGGTATGGCGGGGGAGCTTGCGGTCGATGACCCCGCGCATCCGTCGCAGCGATGCGGGCATGAGCTCGGCCACCTGGGTCGCGAAGGGCGTGAGCAGCTCGGCAAGGTCGGTCCCGTCGCCGGCCCTCCAGTCGCCGGCGACGTACGCCTCCCCGAAGGCCATCTTGGCGTCGGTGCCCAGCCGCCGGTAGAAGCTCGCGGGATCGACCACCTCGAAGACGGGCGCCCGTCCAGGCGCCGGGCCCCAGGCCGTCCCGTCCGGGAACTCGAAGCGGACGTCGACCCGCCTGGCCGCGATCTTGACCACCGAACGCGCCACTCTGGCGGCAACCGCGGCATACAACTCAGACAACGAACCGGACCCATCTCTCGTCGTGGCTGTCGACACAGCACCCAGGTTAGGGGCCGCGAGCGCCAGATAGCTTCACTGAGGGATTCGACACCGACTCACGATCAGATTGGCCCATCCGTGCCGGTTTGTCGGGGCCTGTGGACAACGGCGACAGAGACCGGCTCGATGAGGGCAGAGTAGGTGGATGCGCGCATCAGGCCATCGCCATGTCAGCCGGTCGCCGGCCAGCGCCCGTCACCCGGCAGCGACGTTGGCGGTCCTCGTCGTGGCCGTGGCGGCGCTGGGTGCGAGCGGCGTCGCTGTCGTGTCGCTCGACGAGCAGGCACCGCACCAGGGGTCGACGGCGTCCGCGGAGCCGGCTTTCGGCTCCCCGCCGAGCCGTTCACGGCCCAGCGAACCCGGTCCTGAGGTGGCGACGTGGCGGGAGGTGGTCCGTGCACTCGTCGCCCGGCGAAGCTTCGCGTGGCACCGCGGTGACCCGACCCTCCTGGACAGCGTGTACGTCGCCGGCTCGACCGTAGAGAGTCGTGACCGGCGGATGATGCGTGCCTATGCCGCCCGAGGCCTCGATGTGCGCGGCGCTCGACTTCGGCTGGGGTCGGTCACCGAGCGATCCCGCACAAGGGGTGTCGTACGCATTCAGCTGGTGGATCGGCTCGGCCCGACCACCGCTGTCGGCACGTCCGGGCAGAGATACTCGCTTCCGCGCGACCTCCCGAGCCGGCACGTGCTCGTGCTGCGACGGGTCGGCGGCGCCTGGCGGATCGCAAACATCCGCCTCGGCTGAGACGACCTCAGCCGTGGGCGAGCGCGGCGTCCACCTGAGCCTCGATCGTCGGGTGCTCGAACGTGAAGCCAAGCTCCATCAGGCGTCGAGGACTGGCGTTGACGCTCCCGAGCACCTCGCTCGACAGGTCGCCGGCGATCGCCCTGATCGCGAAGGCGGGTGTGGCCAGCAGAGTCGGGCGGTGCAGCCGTTTGCCCAAAGCGGCGGTGAGGTCGGCGTTGGTCGCCGCGACCGGCGCCACCATGTTGTAGACCCCGGCTGCCGACGAGTCGGTGGCAAGCAACGTCACCGCCGCGACATAGTCGCGCAGCGAGATCGAGGGGAACCACTGCTCTCCGCTGCCGAGTCGGCCACCTACCCCGACCAGAAACGGCAGTTTCATCAGCCGAAGTGCCCCGCCGGAACCGTCGAGCACGACCCCCGTGCGCAGGATGACGACACGCGCCCCAGCGTCTCGTGCGCCTGCTGTCGCCGCCTCCCACTGCTGCGCCACGCCGGCGAGGAACGTCTGGCCGGGTGGCGAGTCCTCGTCGAGGCTCTCATCGCCTCGGTCTCCGTAGAAGCTGATACCGCTCTGGCTGACCAGGGCAGGCTTGTCGTCGACGCCGGCAACCGCGTCGGAGATCGTGTGCGTCGCGGCGACGCGACTGTCCAGGATCTGCTGCTTGTACGACGACGTGACCGGCCAGCGGGCGATCGGCGCCCCAGACATGTTGATGACGGTGTCGGCGGCCGCCACAACCGATGGGTCGAGCTCGCCTCGATAAGGGTCCCAGCGGACTTCGGCGTCTGTCGTCGGCTCGCGTCGCACGAGCAGGGTGAGGTCGTGCCCGGCCGCGGCCAGGTGGGAGCGAAGCGCCGAGCCGAGGAAGCCGGAGGCGCCGCAGAGAAGGATGTGCATGTCACCATCCTGCCGGTCCCGGTGCTGGCTCGACGGACGCCTCCCTGCTGCCGCTTCGCCTCCGGATCGCCGCCGGACAGTCCCTGTTTCTCACCGCCGGTTACCGCCTGCGCCTCAGCCGCCGAGCTCAGCCTCGAAGTTTGCCTCTTCGAGCCGCTGCTTGACGGTGGACAGGAATCGGGCCGCGTCGGCGCCGTCCACCAGGCGGTGATCGTAGGTGAGGGCGAGATAGGCCATCTGGCGCACGCCGATGGTCTCGCCCAGCCGGGGGTCGCTCAGCACAACGGCCCGCTTGACGACCGTCCCGGTTCCGAGAATCGCCACTTGCGGCTGGTTGATGATCGGCGTGTCGAACAGAGCCCCTCGGCTGCCGGTGTTGGTCAGCGTGAAGGTCCCCCCTGACAGCTCGTCGGGGTTGATCTTGTTGTTGCGGGTGCGCTCGGCCAGGTCGGCGATCTTGCGGGACAACCCCGCGATGGAGAGGTCACCGGCGTTGCTGATGACGGGCACCAGCAGGCCGCGTTCGGTGTCGACAGCCACGCCCAGGTGCTCGCCGTCGTGGTATGTGACAGTGCCGGCCTCGGTGTCGATCGACGCGTTGACCTGGGGATAGGTCTTCAAGGCGTCGACCGCCGCCTTGGCGAAGAACGGCAGGAACGAGAGCTTGACACCCTCGCGCTGCTCGAAGGCGGCCTTGTGTCGGTCTCGCAGCCGCGAGATCGCGGTGACATCGACCTCGACGACAGTGGTGAGCTGAGCCGAGACCTGCAGCGACTCGACCATGCGCGTTGCGATGACCTTGCGCAGCCGACTCAGCTTCTCGGTCTTGCCACGCAACGGGCTCGGTGTCGCCGCCGGCGCCGACGCGGCCGGGGTCTCGGCAGCGGGAGCCGGGGCTGCCTGCTCCGCCGCCTTGGCGGCCTCGAGCACATCCTGCTTTCGGATCCGACCCCCAACACCGGTGCCTGTGACACCCGCGAGGTCGACGCTGTGCTGCGAGGCCAGCTTGCGCACCAGTGGTGTGACGTAGCTCTTGCCGTCCGAGCTCGTCGATGAGGGCTGCTCACCTTCACCTGGAGTCGCGCGGGCTTCGCCGCCATTGGCCGACGGCTTGTCCTGCGTGGCCTGTTGCTCCGACTCCTCCGCCTTGGCCGCTTCTGGCTCGGCCTCTTCTTTCTCCGCCTCTGGCTCAGGCTCCGGCTTCTCGTCGGGGGCCGGCTCGGGCGTCTTCTCGGGCTCGGCGTCGTCATCGGCCGCTGGAGCTTCGCCGGAGGAGTCCGGCGGTGACCCCGATCCGATGACGGCGAGGACGCCGCCCACCTCGACTGTCTCGTCCGCGTCCGCCCTGATCTCGAGCAGCGTCCCCGCGACCGGTGAGGGGATTTCGGTGTCCACCTTGTCCGTGGACACCTCGAGCAGCGGCTCGTCGACGGCCACATCGTCCCCCACCGACTTCAGCCATTGGGTGACGGTGCCCTCGGTGACACTCTCGCCCAGCTCGGGCAACGTGACGTCGGTGGACGCAGCCGCGGAGTCGCCCCCGGAGCTTGATCGGGCGTCGGCCCGGGCGGCGGGTGCCGTCTCCGAGGGAGGTTGCTTCTGGGCGCCTTCGTCCGTCTGTGTGTCTTCGGCGTCCTCGCTCGGCTGGCTCTGCTGCGAGGTGTCCTCGCTCGGCTGGCTCTGCTGCGACGTGTTCTCGGTGCTGTCATCATCGCCGCCGTCGTCGCGCTCCTTGCTGGCGCTCTCCTCGGCTGGCTCCTGGGCCTGCGCGCTTTCGTCCTGCGCGCTCTCGCCCTGTGCGTCCTCGTCCTGCGCGCTCTCGCCCTGTGCGTCCTCGTCCTGCGCGCTCTCGCCCTGTGCGTCCTCGTCCTGCGCGCTCTCGCCCTGTGCGTCCTCGTCCTGCGCGCTCTCGCCCTGGGTGTCTTCACCCTGCGCCGCGGCTCCGTCTACGCCCGACTCGCCCTCAGCACCGATGACCGCGAGCACCGCGCCCACCTCGACCGTCTCGTCCTCGGAGGCCTTGATCTCGAGCAAGGTCCCAGCTACGGGCGAGGGGATCTCGGTGTCGACCTTGTCGGTCGAGACCTCGAGCAGCGGCTCGTCGACGGCGATCTCGTCACCGACCGACTTGAGCCACTGCGTGACAGTGCCCTCCGTGACGCTCTCGCCGAGGGCCGGGAGGGTTACTTCAGTCGCCATAGGGGTTGAGTTCCTCTTGTCTTCGGGCCGGGTCGCGGAGGGCGCACGTCTTCGGGCCTCAGCCTACGACGAATCCTCAGGAGTGCGCGTGCAGTGGTTTGCCGGCGAGGGCCATGTGCGCCTCGCCGAGCGCCTCGCTCTGCGTGGGGTGCATGTGGACAAGCGGGGCGACGTCTTCGGGGAAGGCATCCCAGTTGTAGATCAGCTGCGCTTCCGCAATCAACTCGCCCACCCGGGCGCCCACGAGGTGGACACCCAGCACAGGGCCGGCCCTCCGGCGTACGAGCTTGACGAAACCCTGAGTCTTGAGGATCTGGCTCTTGCCGTTGCCGCCGAGGTCATACGTCAGCGTCTCGACCTGGTCATCGCCGTACGTGGCCCGGGCCGCGTCCTCGCTCAGCCCGACCGACGCCACCTCCGGGTCGCAGTAGGTCACCCGGGGGATTCCCGCCTCGTCGATCACCGCCGGAGCCAGTCCCGCGATCTCCTCGGCCACGAAGATCCCCTGCTGGAACCCACGATGGGCGAGCTGCATACCGGGCACGATGTCGCCTACCGCATAGACGCCGTCCACGTTGGTGCGCAGCCGCTGGTCGGTCAGGACGAAGCCCTGCTCCATCGCGATGCCCTGATCCTCAAATCCGAGGTCGCGGGTGCTGGGACCTCGGCCGACCGCGACGAGCAGCAGGTCGGCCGCATAGGTCTCACCGGTCTCGACAGTTACCTTGACGCCGCCGTCGGTTCGCTCGACACCGGAGATCGACACCCCGGTCACGAACCCGATGCCGCGTCGGCGGAAGGCGCGCTCGAGTGCTGCCGAGCTGGCCTGGTCCTCGACGGGGAGGAGTCGCGGCATCGCCTCGAGGATCGTCACCTCGGCACCGAAGGAGCGCCACGCCGAGGCGAACTCCACCCCGATGACCCCTCCGCCCAGCACGACGGCCCGCGCCGGCAACTCTTCGAGCTGCATCGCCTCCCAGCTGCTGATCACCTGGCTGCCGTCGAGATCAACGCCCGACACCGAGCGGGTGTAGGAGCCGGAGGCCAAGACGACGCTCCTGCCCTCGTAGCCAGTGCCGGCGACATCGACCGTGTGAGGTGCGACCAGCCTGCCCGTGCCTTCGACGACGGTGATGCCGCGGCTCTTGACCAGACCTTGCAGCCCCTTGTAGAGGCGGCCGACGACGCCGTCCTTGTACGTGTTGACTCCGCGAAGGTCGACACCCAGCAGCGAGGCCTGGACGCCGAACTGGTCCGAGCCACGCACCGCATCGGCCACCTCTGCGGCGTGCAGCAGCGCCTTCGTCGGGATGCAGCCGCGGTGCAGGCAGGTGCCTCCGATCTTGTCCTTCTCGACGAGGGCGACGCTCAAGCCGAGCTCTGACGCGCGAAGCGCACAGGCATAACCCCCGCTGCCTCCCCCCATGATGACAAGGTCGAATCCAGTGTCACCGTCTGTCACGTGTCCTCCGAACCGTTGAGCTGCACGTCGCTCAGCCTCAGAACCGCCCCGTCATCCTTCCACTCTGCGGTTCGAGATCGCCCGGCAGGTCTGGCCGGGTGGTGCAGCGTGGAAAACCGGGTCGAGTTGGGCGATGGGAGATACTGGTCGCACGGCACCGGCCGTGACACAGCACGCCGACAGAGGTGTCAGAGGCGAGGAAGGCAGCACATCGATGGGGTTCCTGCGGCGACGGCGCAGCAAGTCGGGAGTGCTTCGTCAGGCTGAGTCCGACGATGCGCGCTATCTCAAGGAGTGGATCCAGACCCGGTCGGGGATCGAAGGGTTCCTGGAGCCTCGCACCGCTGTCACAGACACGACGATGCTCCTGGTCGCGATAACCGGAGAGTGGACCCGCCGCCGGGTCCCCTCCGTCGAGTGGGCGCACAACTTCTGCAATAAGAACGCGATTCCTAGCTATGACGCCGCTGTCGTCGGCTACCCGGAGCGCATGCGTGAGTGGAACAGGCGCAACAAGACCTGACCGTGGGGAGAGAAGCGCGATCGGGCATCGAAATGGCTAGCGTCCAGCCCCAGCTCGGTCGGCGGCGATCGCGACCAGCGTGCGTACCGCCGTACCGGTGCCGCCCTTGGGGGTGTAGCCCCACGGGTCGGCCTCGTTGAACGCCGGTCCGGCGATGTCGAGATGTGCCCACGCGATGCCCTCGCCGACGAACTCCCGAAGGAACGCGGCAGCGAACAGGGCGCCGCCCCACTGTTCAGGATTGTGCTGGCTGAGGTCGGCGATCTTCGTGCTGGAGACGAGGTCGCGCATCTCCTCGGGAATCGGCAGCGGCCACATCAGCTCACCGGCGTCCGCGGCGAGGCGAGGCAGCGCTTCGTGGAGAGCCTCGTCGTTGCTGAAGACCCCGGACACCTTGGCGCCGAGCGCGACGACGCAGGCTCCGGTGAGCGTCGCGACGTCGACGATCAGGTCGGGTTTGACCGCGTTGGCGGTCGTGATCCCGTCGGCAAGCACGAGGCGGCCCTCGGCGTCGGTGTTGAGGACCTCGACCGTCTTGCCGCCGTACATCGTCAGCACGTCACCGGGTCGCGTCGCGTGGCCCGAGGGCATGTTCTCGGCAAGACACGCGTATGCCGTCACCCGGACGGGTAGGCCAAGCTGAGCCACGGCGAACGTGGCGGCAGCGACGGCCGCGGCGCCGGACATGTCGCATTTCATCGTCACCATGGCGTGGGCCGGCTTGATCGAGAGACCGCCTGAGTCGAAGGTGATGCCCTTGCCGACGAAGGCGAGGTGCGCGACAGGCTTGGACGGTTTGTAGGACAGCGTCACCAGGCGGGGCGGCCGGGCGGACCCCTTGCCAACGCCGAGGATGCCGCCGTAGCCGTCGGCTTCCAGGGTCGTGTCGTCGGTGATCGAGACACGAACCCTCGAGCCCTTGGCTCTGGACTTGAGTTCGGCCGCGAAGGACTCGGGATAGAGGTCGTTGGGCGGAGTGTTCACGAGGTCCCGGCAGAAGTTGACGGCTTGGCTGACGATCATGGCCTCGTCGAGCGCGGCCTTGGCCCCGCCTGATCGCGCGAGCTCGGTCAGGACGACCACCTCGCCGATCGGCTCGTGCTTCTTCGTCAGGTAGCGGTCGTAGGCGTAGGCGCCCAGCAGGGCACCCTCGGCGACGGCACGCACCTGCTGCTCCGTCGCCGCCGGAAGGGAGACCGCGACGGTCTTCTTGCCGGCAAGTGCCCGGGCCGCGGCACCCGCCGCCCTGCGCAGGCTTTCGAGATCGACGTCACCAGCGGGGCCGAGTCCGACGACGAGGAGCAGTGGCGCCTTCGCCGCGGGTCCGGCCGGGAGCTTGCAGATCTCGCCGACCTTGGCGCTTGCTCCGATCTGCGCGAGGATATCGGCGAAGTCCTTGCCGATCGCCGCACTCACGTCGGTGGCGCCGAGGGCGGGTGCGATGCCGTTCCCGGTGGACTGGACTCCGATCACCAGGGCGTCTGCCTTCACCGTGCGGGGAGAGTGGTTGCGCAGAGATGCCGTCGTCACAGGTGAGTTCCCTCGTCTGGGGGCCAAAGGTCGTCGGCGACTCTACAGCCTGGGGTATGTTCGGCGTCCATGTCCGAGGAGTTGTCCGCTGAGCCGTTGAGGTCACCCCTGCACGACCTGCATGGCGGGCTCGGGGCCAAGTTCGCCGAGTTCGGCGGCTGGTTGATGCCGGTGGAGTATTCCGGAGCAGTCAAGGAGCACAACGCTGTGCGTTCAGGCGTCGGCGTGTTCGACGTCAGCCACCTGGGCAAGGCGGTC
Organism: Propionibacteriales bacterium; assembly: GCA_038238115.1. Classification (GTDB taxonomy): domain Bacteria; phylum Actinomycetota; class Actinomycetes; order Propionibacteriales; family Nocardioidaceae; genus JBBRYB01. The sequence continues at coordinate 71,422 of JBBRYB010000015.1, forward strand.
GTGCGCGGACCAGCGGCAGCGGCATACGTCAACCAGTGTCTGACGAACGACCTGGGCAGAATCGTTCCAGGCGAGGCGCAGTACACCTTGTGCTGCGACGACGACGACGGCGGCGTCGTCGACGATCTCATCGTCTACGTGCGGGCCGGCGACGAGGTCTTCTGTATCCCGAACGCCGCGAACACGGCCGAAGTCGTCCGGCGTCTGGACGCGTCGGCTCCAGACGAGGTCGAGGTGGCCAACCTGCACCGTGACTTCGCGGTGCTGGCGGTCCAGGGCAGGTCCAGTGACGAGACGCTGGACGCGATGAGCTTCCCGGCGGGACACGACTACATGTCCTTCGTCGAGGTCGACCATGACGGGGCTCCGGTCGTCGTCTGCCGCACCGGCTACACCGGCGAGCGCGGCTACGAGCTTGTCGTGCCGACCGACGCCGCGGTGTCGGTCTGGGAGGCGGTCATGGCGGCGGGGGAGCGGTTCGGCATCGTGCCGGCCGGTCTCGCCGCCCGCGACACGTTGCGCACGGAGATGGGCTATCCGCTGCATGGCCAAGATCTGTCCCGGGAGATCACGCCGGTCCAGGCCCGGCTGGGTTGGGCGGTCGGGTGGGACAAGCCCGCCTTCTGGGGCCGCGAGGCGCTGCTTGCGGAGAAGGCGGCCGGCGCGTCCCGGCTGTTGCGTGGCCTGGTGACCGCGGGCCGAGGCATTCCTCGTGCGCACATGCGAGTCCTCGACGGCGACGCGGTGGTGGGCGTCGTCACCTCGGGGACGTTCTCGCCGACGAGACGCCAGGGCGTCGCATTGGCACTTCTCGACGCCTCAGTCACCGAGGGCGACGAGGTGTACGTCGACGTGCGCGGTCGACGCGAACCCTTCACCGTGGCCAAGCCACCGTTCGTGACGCCTGCCGTCAGATAGTCGGCACAGGCTGTGAGAGAGTCCTGACCATGGCATGGCGTTGGCGGTTCGAGTCGGCTCAGGGTGGTCCGGTGGTCCTCGACTACGACCTGCCTGAGTTCTCCTCACAAAGTGACGCCGAGTCTTGGCTGGGTGAGGTGTGGCGTGAGCTCGCCGATGCCGGCGCGGTCGCGGCGACCCTGCTCGAGGACGACCGCGTCGCCTACGGCCCGATGTCACTTCTCGAGGAGTAGAGCCGGTAGGCGCGCCAGACGCTAGCCGAGCTCGGCCTCCTCTTGTGCCGCCTCGGCGCGGGTCTGCTCGATGTGCTCCTCGACCGTGGCCGGGTCGAGCCGCACGCACAGCGCGATCAGGTAGATCGCGATCGAGAAAAGGAACGTGATCGGGATGGCAATCCCGAAGCCGATCACCTTCTGACCGCCGTCATAGTCACCGAGGCAGGACAGCAGTGCCAGCCCGCCCAGCCAGGGCACCAACCAGCTCGCGCCAAACAGCCTTAGCGTTACCCGCCAGGTCTCGGCGAAAGCCTGGGTCAGGAGAAGTTGCGGCGCTCAGGCGACTTCGTCTGGGCCGGGTCGCGCTCGACCACGTCGTCCAGTACGTCGTCGATCTTGGCGAGTACGTCGGCCGACAGGCGCTGGCCACTGGCCTTGACGTTCTCGCTCACCTGCTGCGGACGGGTGGCACCGATGATCGCCGTCGAGACGGCGGGGTTCGCAAGAACCCAGGCGACGGCGAGCTGAGCCAGGCTCAGACCCACCTGATCGGCGATCGGCTTGAGCTTCTGCACCCTCGCCAGCACGTCGTCGTTCATCCTCGTGCGCAGGAAGTGACCGGCCTCCTCGTGGCCCGCTCGGGAGTTGTCCGGTGGCTGCTCTCCCGGAAGGTACTTGCCCGTAAGCACCCCCTGCGCGATCGGTGACCACACCACCTGCCCCAGGCCGAGCTCAACAGACGTGGGGATCACCTCCGCCTCGATGACCCTCCACAGCATGTTGTATTGCGGCTGGTTGGACACCAGCGGCACCTTCAGGTCTCGGGCGATGGCGTGAGCCGCCTTGATCTCATCGGCCGTCCACTCCGACACCCCGATATAGAGGGCCTTGCCCTGACGGACCACGTCCGCGAAGGCTCCCATCGTCTCCTCGAGCGGGGTCTCATGGTCAAACCGGTGCGCCTGGTAAAGATCGACATGGTCGGTCTGGAGCCGTCTGAGACTGGCGTCGATCGACTCGAGGATGTGCTTGCGAGACAGGCCGGAGTCATTGGGCCCCCCCGGCCCGATCGGCCAGTAGACCTTGGTGAATATTTCGAGCGACTCGCGGCGCTCGCCTGCCAGGGCCCGACCGAGGACGGCCTCGGCGGCGGTGTTGGCATACGCGTCGGCTGTGTCGAACGTCGTGATGCCCTCGTCGAGCGCGCGACGTACACACTCCCGCGCCTGCTCCTCCTCAACCTGTGAGCCGTGCGTCAGCCAGTTGCCGTAGCTGATCTCGCTGACCTTGAGCCCGGATGCTCCCAGATGACGAAACTCCATGCGCCCGACCATACCCACGGGCCAAGCCTTGAGTCCCAGCCGCACGATCCCGCTCCTCGTCGGCTTCCTGCGGCGTCGCCCCGGCGGCACGGGAAGAGGCCCCGAGCGGTCACACAGTTGCAATCTCTCGCACCGCGGCCCACCAGCCAACCGGTGCGACTTTGCGACCCCTGGACACGGATCGTTGAACCCGTGAGGTCCAGCGTTCGACCTGCCGCTCGGCTTCGTAGGCCCGCAGTCACCGAGGAACCGCAGGCTAAACCCTGCTGCTGCCGCTGCTGCCGCCGCCGGAGTCGCCGGGCTTGACCATGGGCTTGGGGAGGCGGAGGCGCCGCATCTGCCAGGCGCGCATCACGGCGTACATCGTCACCCCCTTGGTCTCGGCCTCGCCGAACTTCTGCCGGATGCCGGACTTCACGCCGCGCACGACCCGCGCCGAGTCGAGCGTCATGAGGGCGATGACAACCAGCCAGAGATAGCTGCCGATCTTCTGCATGGCGGGAGAAACCACGACGAGCAGGAAGACGACGAAGAAGACCGGGAGCAGGAACTCACCCATGGTGCGGTGGCCGTCGACCCAGTCGCGGACGTAGCGTTTGACCGGCCCCTGGTCGCGCACCGGCAGGTACTTGTCGTCGCCGGTCGCCATGGCGGCGCGCATCTTCTCCCGGGCGACGCGGGTCTGGTCGCGCTTGCGGGCCGACTGTTCCTTGCGGCTGCGCGGAGGCGTCATCCGCTGCTTGCGGGCCGCCTCCGCGGCCTTGCGGGTCGGCGTGGCGCGACCCTTGCCACCGTCCGCGCGCTCTGCGTCGGTGACCTCGGGCTGGGGCGAAGAGGAACGTCGACCAAACACCTGGAATGTGCCTCACTCAGGACGGATCTGTGCGGGCCCGACGCCCGGCGGGAGCCCTCTGTACGCGGCAGCCTACCCGCGCGCCCGGTGAGGCATGGAATCTGGTGTGACAGCGCCGTAGGGTGACACCAACACGGCCGAACCGCCGTGAGCCGCGCGCGGATACGAAGGGGCTGGCCCACCTGATGAGCAGCATCATGCAACGCATCTCCTTGATCTTCCGGTCCAAGGCCAACAAGGCCCTGGACTCCGCAGAGGACCCACGCGAGACGCTCGACTACAGCTATACGCAACAGCAGGAGCTGCTTCGCAAGGTCCGGCGAGGGCTCGCCGACGTCGCCACCAGCCGCAAGCGGCTCGAGCTTCAGATGCAGCAGCTCGACCAGTCGTCGGCCAAGCTGCAGAGCCAGGCCCAGCAGGCGCTCGGCGCCGGACGGGAGGACCTGGCGCGCGAGGCGCTGACGCGGCGGTCCGGCCTCCAGCAGCAGATCACCGACCTCCAGTCCCAGCACGCGAACCTGCAAGGCGAAGAGGAGAAGCTCACCACCGCGTCCCAGCGGCTGCAGGCCAAGGTCGAGGCGTTCCGCACCAGGAAGGAGACGCTCAAGGCGACCTACACGGCCGCCGAAGCGCAGACCCGCATCAGCGAGGCGTTCTCCGGCATCTCCGAGGAGATGGGTGACGTCGGTATGTCGATCGAGCGGGCGGAGGACAAGACAGCACAGATGCAGGCCAGGGCGGGAGCCGTGGACGAGCTGATCGCCTCGGGCGCGCTCAACGACCCCATATCGGGCGGCAAGGACGACATCACAGCCGAGCTCGACCGAGTGTCCTCCAGCAGCGACGTCGAGCTTGAGCTCGCGAGGATGAAGGGGCAGATCTCTGGTGGGCCGCAGGCGCCCCCGCAGCTCGAGGGGCAACCGGCGCAAACCGGCCAGCCGGTACAGTCGGCCCAGCCGTCTGAGGAGGAGAAGGCATGATCATCAGGATTCTCTCCGAGGGCCAGTTCGAACTGCCCGATGACGCTATCGAGGAGCTCAACGAGCTCGACGGCAAGCTCGAGGCAGCGATCGACGCCGGGGACGAGGCAACCTTCTCCTCGGCGCTGGGTGCGCTGCTCGACCGGGTCCGGGAGTCCGGCACTCCGGTCGCCCTCGACGCGCTGGTGCCCTCTGACCTGTTGCTGCCAGCGCCGACTGCGAGTCTCGCGGAGGTACGTGACGCTCTCAGCGGCGACGGCCTCATCCCGGGCTGACGCCCTCGCAATCCACGGCTGACGCCACAGTCCCTTGGCCGGCGGTCGGCGCCGGGTTCCGGTCGAGGAACAAACGCAGGGCTTCAGACGTCGTACTGGTTAACTAATCCAGTAGCACTAACCGACTGATCCAGCATGGATCGCGATGCTCAAGTGAGGCGCTGAACCGTCATGGCACAAACCCGATTCCGCAGTGATGCCGGCCTCACGGTTCGGATGACCGTGGTGATGCTGCTGCTGGGCGGTCTCTACGTCACAGTGGCCGCCGGGCTGATCGCCTACGGCGTCTCCGCCGTCGCCGTACTGCTCCTCGCCGCGCTGGCCGGGCTCGGGCAGTGGTTCTTCTCGGACAAGCTGGCGCTGACGGCGATGCGGGCCCATGAGGTCAGCCCCAGCCAGGCACCGGAGCTGCACGGCATGATCGACAGGCTGTGCGCCCTCGCGGACATGCCGAAGCCCCGGGTGGCCATCTCCGACACCGATGTACCGAACGCGTTCGCGACCGGCAGGAGCCCCGAGCACTCCGTGGTGTGTGTGTCGACCGGCATCATGCGGCGGCTGGACTCCGAGGAGCTCGAGGGCGTCCTGTCGCACGAGCTCTCGCACGTGGCTCACCGTGACGTGATGGTGATGACGATCGCTGGCTTCCTCGGGGTGGTCGCCGGGCTCGTGATGCGCTGGGGCCTCTTCTTCGGGGGCGGCCGCAGCAGAGACAACAACGGCGCGCCCGTCTTCTTGGTGATCTGGCTGGGCAGCATCTTGGTCTATCTGGTGTCGTTCCTGCTCACGCGCGTGCTGAGCCGCTACCGCGAGCTGTGCGCTGACCGGTCGGGCGCCTATCTGACCGGCAAGCCGTCGGCCCTCGCGTCCGCCCTGACGAAGATCTCCGGTGAGATGGCGCGGATTCCGAGCCGGGACCTGCGCGAGGCCCAGGCGTTCAACGCGTTCTTCTTCGCTCCGGCCTTCAGCCGTGAGTCGATCAGCGCGGTCTTCGCGACGCACCCCTCGCTCGAGACCCGGCTCGACCAGCTGGCCAAGATCTCCGCCGACCTGTCCCGCCCCTCCGCCTGACCGCTCCGCCGATCCGCCACCAAAGGCCCGCATTCGCCGGCGTGTCGCGCGGGCCGGCAACGAGTTCCGTCCCAGGCGGGTGGCCGGCAGGGGCCCGTGACGAACGGCAGATGGAAGGATGAAGCGTGGGGTTCTTCAAGAGCGTCTTCGGGCGGAGCGATCCGCCGAAGGCCAATCTCGACGACCTGTTCGCGGTTCCGTCGGCGGCCATCACGCTCGAGGTCTCGTCGGGCTTCAAGCCGCTGGGGTTGGGTTCGGTCTGCTACCGGGAGGCCGAGGGCGGCGCGTTCGCGACCACGCAGACCGACGTACAACAGCTCCTCGACGCCGACGCCGGGCCCAAGGTCGAGAGGTCGACTGACGAGTTCGGGTTCACCTGGCTGTTGTTGCGGCACGAGCCGGCCGAGCTGTCCGAGCTCGTCACCGACATTCATGCGGTGAACAGCTCCCTGGAGAACGCCGGGTTCGGCCCGTCGCTGCTGTGCTCGCTCGTGGCCTTCGGTGACCCTGCCGGGCGCAAGCTTGGACTGGTCTATCTCTACAAGCAAGGCACGTTCTACCCCTTCGCGCCGACGACGGCCAACAAGCGAGACAACGCGCTGGAGCTGCAGACGCGCGGCGTGCTCAGCGGCGACCTGCCGATCGAGTCCGAGCTCGGCCGCTGGATGGCTGTGTGGGGAGCCCCCGGCCTCTGACGACGCGTCTGTGGACCCTCAGAGAAAGTGACCAGAGGGCAGGTACGGCGTCGGGGCGGACATGGCGCGGAGCGCCAGGAAGCCCCGGTTGTGGAGTTCCAGACCCGCGGCCAGACCGACGTCGATGGCCCAGTCCTGTTCCTGCGTGACGTTGTGGAAGTCGACCTCGCCGCCGGGCTCGGACTCGCCCAGGGAGGCCCACATAAGGTCGACAGCTGTGTCGACGTCGGTTGCGGCCAACAGGTAGGGCCCCCCAGCACCGCGGAGGTAGACGTAGCCGCGGCCGCCGGATCCCTCGGCTATCAACGCCTGGAACTCCGCCAGCATGATCTCGTGGTCGACTCCATGGCCGTGTCCCCGTGAACCCCTGTCGATGGCGTCCAGCAGCTCGATGTCGTCGACAGTGGCCGCGCGCAGGCGCCCCAGGGCCGGGATGGCCGTTCGACGTACCTGGCCCCACATCAGCATCGCCGGGTAGATGTCGAAGCCCGCCAGCCGGTACAGCCGGACAGCCCGCGGGTCGTGCGAGGCGCAGATGAATCCGGGCATCGATGGCGCGCCGTACCGCAGGGCGGCATCGAGCAGGGAGCGCCCCAGCCCGCGGACCTGAAGGCTTGGTAGCACCGCGAACGACGACAGCCCCCACATGCCCTCGCGGATGAGGGCGGCGGCCACTCCGACCACGCGGTCCTCGTCGTCGGCAGCCACCCAGCAACCATCGGGGTCGTGTCTGACGAGGTGCTGGATACGTGCCTTCCAGGACTCGGCGCGCTGGGCTGGGCGAGGCTCAGGGGCCGGCCAGTCCGCCGGGCGGGTCGTGAGGTCGAGCGTATAGAAGGACTCGGCGGTGACTGCCTCCACAGCGGGTACGTCGGCTGTCGTCATCGGTCGGATCAGCACGACGGCGAGCCTAGTCACAGGGTGCACGATGGGTGCATGCGTGTACTCGTGTCTCCGGACTCGTTTGGAGGGACCCTGACCGCCGTCGAGGCGGCCGCCGCGATCGCGGCAGGATGGAGGCGTCACTCCCCAGGCGACGAGCTGGTTCTGGCGCCCATGTCGGACGGTGGGCCCGGCTTCGTCGACGCGCTCCACGCCTCGCTGGGTGGCGACCTGCTGGCCGTCACGGTTCTCGACCAGTACGGCGACGAGACACCGGCCGCCGTACTCAGGGTCGAGGAGACGGCGTACGTCGAGTGTGCCCAGGCATGTGGGCTGCACCTGTCGGACCGACGTGACCCCGAGCAAGCCACCAGCTACGGCGTGGGTCAGCTCGTCTCAGCGGCCATCGACGACGGAGCCCGGCGTGTCGTCGTCGGGCTCGGTGGCGCGGGCAGCAACGACGGCGGTGCTGGCTTCCTGGCCGCTCTGGGTGGCACCGCGGTGCCCGCCGGCGCACTCCTCGGCGGGCCGAGGGGGCTGGAACTGCTGACTGCGGTCGACGTGTCGGGGGCGCACGAACGCTGTAAGAGTATCGAGCTGGTGGCGGCCTCCGATGTCGACAACCCGCTACTCGGGCTGCGCGGCTCAACAAACGTCTACGGCCCCCAGAAGGGCCTGCCGGAGGAAAGGACGCAGCACGTGGACGCACAGCTGGCACGGCTCGCCGAGCTCACCGACCGTGCGTGCGCCGACGTCAGGGGCGCCGGCGCCGCCGGAGGGCTGGGCTTCGCGATGTTCCTCACCGGAGCCGGCTGCGCCGGAGGTGTGGACCTGGTGGCCGATGCGGTCGCTCTGCCCAGCCTGGCCCGCAGCGCAGACCTGGTCGTCACCGGCGAGGGTGCCTTCGACTTCTCGTCGCGCTCCGGCAAGGTCTCGTACGGTGTCGCCGCGATCGCGGGCGCCGCCATCCGTCCCTGCATCGCCCTCGCGGGCCACGTGTTGGTCGGCTCGCGAGAGATGCGGACGCTCGGGGTGGAGTCTGCGTACGCCGTCGTCGACCTGGTCGGTGAGCCTGCTGCCACGGCTGACCCGGCAGCGAGCCTCAGCAACCTCGCCGAACGGGTGGCCCGCACCTGGTCACGCTGAGCCGTGATGCGAGAACGTCCACACGCCGCGCACAACGCTAACGTTCGTGGTCTGTCATGTGTCACGATGGGAATGCACCTGGGGACGAGCAGGTTGTCCCCGCAGGCAAGGCGCACCCGCGCACACAGATCGACGGATGGAGCATCCGATATGACCGTTCAGGACGAAGCCACCACCAGTGCGGAGACGACCTCCGTCGATGGCGTCTTGCTGACCGACCACGCCGCCGGCAAGGTGAAGGCGCTGCTCGACCAGGAGGGCCGCACTGACCTGCAGCTTCGTGTCTCCGTGCAACCCGGCGGCTGCTCCGGTCTGCGCTACCAGCTCTTCTTCGACGAGCGCAACCTCGACGGTGACACCGTCCGTGACTTCAGCGGCGTGGCCGTGGTCGTCGACCGGATGAGCACGCCCTACCTGCACGGTGCGACCATCGACTTCGTCGACACCATTGAGAAGCAGGGCTTCACGATCGACAACCCCAACGCCACGGGCTCCTGTGCGTGCGGTGACTCCTTCCACTGAGGGCGATCGCCACAGAATCCCGAGCGGATACCCTGCATAACCCAGCCACGGGCAACGCCCCGGACCGGGAACTCGCGCTCCGGGGCGTTGTGCGGTCACTGTCAACTGAGCACTCACGAAGCGCCTCGCAGCAGCCACGAACCGCCGAAGCGGCGCCGGGTGGGGTGGCCGCTCACGGCGAGCACAGACCACGCTAGGTCGGATACTCGCGCCGCGACTAGGGGTACCCACCGGTAGTCTTCGCTGACGTGCCTATCGCCGTCACCGGGTCGGTTGCCACCGACCACCTGATGTCCTTCCCCGGCCTGTTCGCCGACTCCCTCGTCGTCGACCAGCTCGACAAGATCGCCCTGTCCTTCCTGGTCGACGACCTGGAGGTACGCCGCGGTGGCTGCGCCGCCAACATGGCGTTCGGGCTGGCCGCCCTCGGGGCGTCGCCAGTGCTCGTGGCCGCCGTCGGGGAGGACTTCGCCGACTACCGCTCCTGGCTCGAGCGCCACGGCGTCGACTGCGTCTCGCTGCACTACTCCGAGACCCGCCACACAGCGCGGTTCATCTGTACGACGGACTCCTCACACGCCCAGATCGCCTCCTTCTACGCCGGCGCCATGTCCGAGGCCCGGCGGATCGAACTCAAGCCGATCGCGGACCGCGTCGGAGCCCTCGACCTCGTCATCGTCGCGCCCAACGACCCCGAGGCGATGCTTCGCCACACCAAGGAGTGCCAAGCTCGGGGCTACCCTTTCGCGGCCGACCCTTCGCAGCAGCTCGCCTTCTCCGACGGCGACATGATCCGCCAGCTGATCGATCAGGCGACATACCTGCTCTCGAACGAGTACGAGGCCGCCTTGACGGAGAAGAAGACGGGCTGGAGCAGCGGGGAGATCCTGTCCCGCGTCGGGGCGAGGGTCGTGACGCTGGGCCGCCACGGTGTGCGGGTCGAGAGTGCCGACTTCGAGCCGATCACCGTCGACGCGGTCCCTGGCGTGACCGCCGTCGAGCCGACCGGCGTTGGGGACGCGTTTCGCTCCGGTTTTCTCGGGGCCGTGGTCGCGGGGTTGTCGCGCGGCTGTGCCGCACAGATCGGCTGTGTGCTCGCCGCGTACGTCGTCGAGCGGGTCGGGACCCAGGAGTACTCGTTCAGCGTCACCGAGTTCCTCGAGCGGCTGAGGGGGGCGTACGGCGAGGAGGCCGGCCAGGAAGCCGCGGGTTGGCTGAGCCCGGCCGGCTGACTCCAACGAAGGCACGCTGGAGTAGGGTTTCTGCTGAACGATCGCATCAGGCACACCGACGAGGAAGGCGCCACGTGGGCCCCAATCTCACCGAGCGCACCACCGCTCGCCAGCGAGGGCGCAGCGCGGTCGTATCGGCCCTTGGTCTGCTGCTGCTCCTGGTTCTGACGGGCTGCTCCCAGGGCACGACTGACGAGCTGAAGCGGCTGGGACTCCCGGAGCCCGGAAGCGATCGTTCGCCATACATGCATGACATGTGGATCGGCTCGTGGATCGCCGCCGGCATCGTCGGGGTCTTCGTGTGGGGGCTGATCATCTGGGTCTCGCTGCGCTATCGCCGCCGCGACGACGAGCTCCCCACCCAGGTGCGCTACAACCTTCCGATCGAGGTCCTTTACACCATCGCGCCGGTGATTGTCGTGGCCGTGCTCTTCTTCTACACCGTCAAGTCCCAGGACCGGATCAACGCGCCGGTCGACAATCCCGACCACCAGATGCTGGTCACCGCACAGCAGTGGTCGTGGACCTTCAACTACCTCGGGGAGTCAGCGGTCAACGGTAAGAACGTCTACGACATCGGCACGCCCGCCCGACTCCCCGAGCTGTGGCTGGTCAAGGACGAGTCCGTCACGTTCGACCTGCACTCGCCCGACGTCATTCACTCGTTCTGGGTGCCGTCGTTCTACTTCAAGATGGACGTCATCCCGGGACGAGAGAACACCTTCTCGATGACGCCAACCAAGATCGGCGAGTTCACGGGTCGCTGCGCTGAGCTGTGCGGGCTGTATCACTCACGCATGCTGTTCACCGTCGTCGTCACGGATCGACAGGCGTTCGACCAGCACATGCGAGATCTCACTCAGGCCGACCCGCCGCAGGTCGGTGTCCTGCGCGGAGGCAGCAACTCAACCACCGTCTCGGGTCTCGACTCGTCGGCTCAAGGAGGCGCTTCATGACGGCGATCGACTCGCGCACGACGACGGTTCGCCCTCGGCCGCCGACCAAGGGCCAGATCGTCGTGCGCTACCTCACGACGACCGACCACAAGGTCATTGGCAACCTCTACCTGATCACGTCGTTCAGCTTCTTCCTCGTCGGTGGCGTGATGGCGATGCTGATCCGGGCCGAGCTCGCGCAACCGGGGATGCAGATCGTCGACGACGAGGTCTACAACCAGCTCTTCACCATGCATGGCACGATCATGCTGCTGCTCTTCGCGACCCCGTTGTTCGTCGGGTTCGCCAACTGCATCATGCCGCTGCAGATCGGCTCGCCCGACGTGGCGTTCCCCCGTCTCAACATGTTCAGCTACTGGCTGTTCCTCATGGGCGGCCTCATCACGCTGTCGGGCTTCCTCGTGCCCGGCGGCGCGGCCGACTTCGGGTGGACCGGCTACGCGCCGCTGTCCAACGCCGTAAAATCGCCGGGTGTCGGGGGCGACCTGTGGGTCATGGGCCTGTGGATGGTCGGTCTGGGCACCATCCTCGGCGCCGTCAACTTCGTCACGACGATCTTGTGCATGCGGGCTCCCGGCATGACGATGTTCCGGATGCCGATCTTCACCTGGAACATCCTCGTCACGTCGCTGCTCGTGCTGATCGCGTTCCCGATCTTCGCTGGCGCCCTTCTCGCCCTCGAGGCGGACCGTGCGCTCGGAGCCCACATCTTCGACGCCGCCAACGGGGGACCGATCCTGTGGCAGCACCTGTTCTGGTTCTTCGGCCACCCCGAGGTCTACATCATCGCGCTGCCGTTCTTCGGCATCGTCACCGAGGTCCTGCCCGTTTTCAGCCGCAAGCCAATCTTCGGATACGTCGGCCTGGTGGCCGCGACGCTGGGTATCGCCGCCTTGTCGGTCGCCGTCTGGGCACACCACATGTTCGTGACCGGCGCGGTTGACCTGCCGTTCTTCTCGTTCATGACGTTCCTCATCGCCGTGCCGACCGGGGTGAAGTTCTTCAACTGGATCGGCACCATGTGGGGCGGGTCATTGTCGTTCGACACGCCGATGCTGTGGGCCGTCGGGTTCTTGGTCACGTTCCTCTTCGGCGGTCTCACCGGTGTCATCCTCGCCTCGCCGCCGCTCGACTTCCAGGTCTCGGACTCCTACTTCGTGGTTGCGCACTTCCACTACGTCGTCTTCGGCACCGTCGTCTTCGCGATGTTCGCGGGCTTCTACTTCTGGTGGCCGAAGCTGACCGGCCGCATGCTCGACGAGCGGTTGGGCAAGATCCACTTCTGGTTGCTGTTCTTCGGGTTCCACACCACGTTCCTCGTGCAGCACTGGCTCGGTGTGGAAGGCTTCCCGCGCCGCTACGCCGACTACAAGCCCACCGACGGCTTCACGACACTCAACGAGATCTCGAGTATCGGTGCCTTCGTGCTCGGCGCATCGACGTTGCCCTTCCTCTACAACGTCTGGAAGTCCCGCAACGGTCCGAAGGTCCAGGTGCAAGACCCTTGGGGTTGGGGACGTTCGCTGGAGTGGGCCACCTCGTGTCCGCCGCCGCGGCACAACTTCGACGAGCTTCCCCGCATCCGCTCCGAGAGCCCGGCGTTCGACCTGCACCACCCCGAGGTTGCACTCATGGAGCTGGAGCACAACAGCCAGCTCAACGACGAGAGTGGTACCGCCGACAGTCCCGAGGTCGAGGGCCGCGCCGGGCATCTTCAGGAGCAGGTCGACGGCGCTCCGGCGCAGGGCAACATCGACGACGAGGGAGAGCAGAGGTGAAGATCGAGGCGTGGGTCTTCGGGATCAACGGACTCTTCTTCGCCCTCGTCGCACCGTCGTACTGGTTCTTCACGTCGGACCCGACCGGCACAGCGGCCCTCATCATGACCACGCTGCTGGCGCTGCTGGTGACGTTCTACCTCGGCTTCCACGCCAGCAAGATGGACCCCCGTCCGGAGGACCTCAAGGAAGCGGAGGTCTACGAGGGTGCGGGGGAGCTGGGTTTCTTCCCGCCATACTCTTGGTGGCCCCTCTGGTGCGCGTCGGCGCTCGCCGTGTGCGTGCTCGGCGTTGTCTTCGGCTGGTGGCTCTTCATCATCGGTGTCGGGGCGGGTTCGATCGCGCTGGTCGGCTGGGTGTTCGAGTTCTACCGGGGCGAGCACGCCCACTGACTCGCCGGGTAGGTGGTCGGTGACTCGCTGACTCGCCTTATTGCGCGCGCGTTTCGTGCTGCTGCGGTTGCACGTTAGGCTGGGCGGTGCCCAGTTGTGCGCTCAAGGAGTTGTCAATGTCAGTTCGGGGGACCCGATCGAAGTTCGCCGCGGCCGCTGTCGCCGTCGCGGCGCTCAGCCTAGCGGTGTCCGGCTGCCAGCAGGGCGGTGCCTCGAAGACGCAGGCTGCTGCAGCGGGACAGGCGCCCGCTCACCAAGGCGCCGACCCGGCCGGCAATGACAGCGGCGCCGGCAACAGCGACACCCCTCCGCCTCCAGCCGCCCTGTCGACCAATGTCGAGCCCGGGGCAAAGGACGTGGCAGTTGATACGCCCGTCTCGGTCAGCGTCCAAGACGGCACGCTCGACGCGGTCGACGTCAAGGCCGGCCGGGGTGACAAGACGCTGGCCGGCAGGTTCAACGCCGACAAGACCAGGTGGACCGCCAGCGACCTGCTCGAGCCGGGCATGCAGTACCTCGTGTCAGCCGAGGCCAGCAACTCGGGCGGCGGCGTCTCGAAGGCGCGCACGCCCTTCACCACTCAGGCGCTCACCCTTGACCAGCAGACCTATCCGAGCCTGACACCGCTCCAGCATGAGACGGTCGGCGTCGGCATGCCGGTCATCGTGCAGTTCGACGTACCCGTGCACAACCGGGCGGCGTTCGAGCGCCACATGCACGTCACGGCCAAGCCGGCCACCGTCGGCACCTGGCACTGGGTCAGTGACCAGGAGGTCCACTGGCGGCCCAAGCAGTACTGGAAGAGCGGGACCGTCGTCCACGTCGACGTCGACGTCAACGGTGTCAACGCCGGCAACGGCATCTACGGCCAGATGGACCGCTCGCTGGACTTCACCATCGGCCAGTCGGTCATCATGAAGGCTGATCTGCAAAGCGACGAGATGAAGGTCATGCTCGACGGCTCGCTCGCGCGGACCATAGCGATCACCGGCGGGAAGCCGGGCTACGAGACCCGCAGCGGCACCAAGCTGATCGTCGAGAAGTTCGAGAGCAAGCGCATGGATGCGGCCACCGTCGGGGTCCAGCCGGGTGACCCCGAGTACTACAACATCCCCGAAGTGCAGTACGCGCAGCGCGTCACTTTTACCGGCGAGTTCCTGCACGCCGCCCCCTGGTCGGTCTACGCGCAGGGCGCCTACAACGTCTCGCACGGCTGCGTGGGCATGAGCACCGAGGATGGCGCGTGGCTCTTCGGTGTCACGCATCGTGGCGACCCTGTCGAGGTGACGGGCACGAGCCGCGGTCTCGAGGACGGCAACGGGTGGACCGACTGGAACGGGTCCTGGAAGGACTACAAGTCCGCCTCTGCCCTGTAGGCGCTGCCTCGCCTTGACATGCGGGGTGCTCATCCTGCGGCTACATTGAGCAACGCGGGGCGGGCGACGGGTGCTGGAGGACGTGTGAGCGCGGCAGATCAGGCCGAACAGGCCCCGGGTGACGATGTCGCCCGCTTCGGTTACGACCAGGAGCTCAAGCGCTCCCTGACCTTCACCGACCTGTTGGTCTACGGACTGATCTTCATGGTGCCGATAGCGCCTTTCGGCATCTTCGGTGGCGTCTTCCAGGCGTCCGGTGGCATGGTTGCGCTTGCCTACGTCATCGGTATGGTCGCGATGGCGTTCACCGCGCTCTCCTACGCCCAGATGTCGCGCGCCTTTCCGATGGCCGGCTCGGTGTATGCGTACTCAGGCCGTGGACTACATCCTGCCGCCGGCTTCCTGGCCGGCTGGCTGATCCTGCTCGACTACGTGCTCGTGCCGGCCCTGCTCTACATCATCGCCGCCGTCGCCATGAACTCGTTCGTCACCAGCATCCCCGTGTGGGGATGGGTGATCTTGTTCATCCTGGTCAACACCGTCGTGAACTACTTCGGCATCGAGACGACCGCGAAGGTCAACCGCGTGCTCTTGGTCGCCGAGATCATTGTGCTCGTCATCTTCTTGGTCATCGGCATCGGAGCCATCGCCAGCGGCAAGGGCGACGGCTTCTCCTTCCGTCCGATCTACGACGCCGACACGTTCTCGGTCGGGTTGGTCTTCTCCGCTGTCTCGGTGGCCGTACTGTCCTTCCTCGGCTTCGATGGGATCTCCACGCTGGCCGAGGAGAACAAGGAAGGCTCTCGCCAGATCGGACGCGCGACGGTGGCGGCCCTGGTACTGGCTGGCAGCTTATTCATCGTGCAGACCTGGGTTGCCGCCCTGCTCGTCCCCAATCGGGACAAGTTGCTGAGCGCCGGCGACCCAGGAGGTACGGCGTTCTACGACGCTGCCGAGTTCGCCGGCGGGCACTGGCTGTCGGTCCTGACGGCGGTCGCCACCGCAATTGCCTGGGGGTTCGCGAACGCGCTGGTGGCTCAAGCCGCGACGTCGCGTCTGCTCTACTCGATGGCTCGCGATCGGCAGCTCCCGCACATCCTCGCCAAGATCCACCCCACGCACCGGGTTCCCGAGAATGCCACCTTTCTGGTCGCCATCGTGTCGGTCGTCGTAGGCGTCTACATGGCGCAGCGAGACGATGGAATCACCGTGTTGTCAACGCTGGTCAACTTCGGTGCGTTGACCGCCTTCTTGCTGCTGCACGCCTCAGTCGTGAACCACTACGTGATCCGCGGCGGCAGCCACGAGGTCTGGCGACATGTGGTAGCCCCCGTGCTGGGGTTCGTGATCATCGCCTATGTCATCATCGAGGCCAATGTGGCGGCCCAGCGGCTCGGCTTGACGTGGCTGGCCATCGGTGTGGCCATTCTCGTCTTCTTCTATGCCACCGGGCGAAGCCCCCAGCTCGCCGGGCTGGCGGCGGCGCCATCGACAGACGGCACCGGCGGCTCTCATGGCGACGAGGAGGCGCGATGAGCGGCGGTCTCGAGGTCGTGACCTACCGCCCAGGCGTGGGCGACTATGCCTGGGCCTTCGGCGGCATCCCGGCGGTACGGGCTATCGAGCCGGGGACGGTGCTTGAGCTCTTCACCGAGGACTGTTTCGGTGGCCGCGTGCGGACGATCGACGACCTGCCGTCGGAGGTCTGCGAGTTTCCCTACCTCAACCCCGTGACCGGTCCCTTCCACGTCAACGGTGCCGAGCCGGGTGACACGTTGGCACTGCACTTCGTGTCGATAGAGCCCGCACGGGACTGGGCGGTGTCCTCGACGTTCCCTCACTTCGGCGCCCTGACCACGACGCACAACACAGCGATGCTGCACCCTCCGCTGGAGGAGCGGGTGTGGGTCTATGCCGTTGACCGGGCCAGCCGCACGGTCACCTACCAGGCCCGCAACAGCGACCTATCGGTCGAGCTTCCCCTGGACCCGATGCACGGCACCGTCGGCGTAGCCCCCGCCGGGTTCGAGGCGAGGCAGACCATCACGCCCGACGCTCACGGCGGCAACCTGGACTCTCCAGAGGTGCGTGCCGGCACCACCGTCTACTTCGGCGTCAACCACGAGGGCGCGCTGTTCGCACTCGGCGATGGTCACTGCCGCCAAGGCGAAGGTGAGGTGTGCGGCACGGCCGTCGAGGCGGCGATGAACACCGTCGTGGTCGTGGACGTCGTCAAAGGCCGCCACGGCTCAACCCCGTGGCCGCGGTTGGAGACCGATGAGGCCATCATGAGCACGGGCTCGAGCCGACCCCTGGAGGACGCCTTCCGGATCAGCCAGCAAGACCTCGTCTCCTGGGTCAGCAGCCACGCCGATCTCGACGTCCTCGACGCCTACCAGCTCGTCAGCCAGGCTGGTGCGGCACCCGTCGGCAATGTCTGCGACCCCAACTACACGATGGTCGCCAAGATAGCCAAGCGCTACGTACCAGGCATCGAGGTGTACGACGGTGTGCATGCCCGGCTGCGCGAGACGGGTGCCGCCTACCTCGCCCAGCGCTGATCGCTGAGGTGCGTCGCTACTGCCGGTTACGCGTCTCCTCGAGCGCGAACTGGTCACCACCGACCTGGCCACCGGTCTCGATCCCGTGATGGCCGTCGCCGATGCCGTGGTTCTCGGCCGCCGCGTGGTGGGCGCCGTCCTCCAGCTCGGTCGCCGTCACCTTCTCGATGTCGTCGCCGAACCAGAACTGTGAAAGCCGGGCGCGCACACGCTGCTTGCCCTGGCGTGGTGCAGCCACCCCGTTATCGTCCTCGCTGGCAGGCAGCTGCAGCGGGACCTGCCGGTCCCGGGCGGTAAGAGTGTAGGCCGCGTCGGGGCTGATCGGAGCGTGGATCTCGCTGTACGCACCGGTTGGGGAGCGGACGATGACGCCCGTCTCGTAGCCGTGCAGCAGCGTCTCGCGGTCATGGCGCTGCAACGAGATGGCCCAGCGTCTGGCGAGCATGAACGCCAGCACGGGGCCAACGAAGATCGCGATCCGCATGAACCAGGTGATCTGGTTCAGCGAGAGGTCGAACTCCACTGCCAGGATGTCGTTGCCGCCGGCCATCCAGAGCAACCCGTACGCCGTCACGCCTGCCACCCCGAGCCCGGTCCGAGTCGGCTGGTTACGCGGACGGTCGAGCAGGTGGTGCTCACGACGGTCACCGGTGATCCACCGCTCGACGAACGGATAGGCGGCCAACACGGTGAACAGGACACCCATCAGCAGCAGCCCCGGCACGAACACGTTCGGTGAGACGGTGTGACCCCACAGATGGATCTCCCAGTTGGGCATGATGCGCAGCCCACCTTCGAGCCAGCCCATGTACCAGTCCGGCTGAGAACCGGCGGTCACCTGGGCGGGGTCGTACGGGCCGTACATCCAGATCGGGTTGATCTCCAACACGGCACTCATCAGGGCGGTGACGCCGAAGACGATGAAGAAGAAGCCGCCGGCCTTGGCCATGTAGACCGGCATCAGCGGGTAGCCGACCACGTTGTTGTTGGTGCGTCCGGGACCCGACCACTGGGTGTGCTTTTGATAGACCAGCAG